>NZ_WOFU01000003.1 GCF_016879755.1 Bacillus sp. B15-48 | reverse complement strand
ACTGGCAGTAAAACCCCACTTCAGGACTTCGGGATTTTGGTACCGGTCCCCCAATGAAGTAACGCTTTACTACGCCGGGGGACTGCCCAAAACCCCCCTTACTTCACTGGGGAACTGAACCTTTTTTTCCTTTTTTTAACTTTTTCCTCACAACAGCTATTGTAAACAGGAATGGTATGTAGGCGAAGAGGAAGATGAGTCCACTATTCCTAACGATTCGGGCTAGAAGATGCGAAACTTCTATTCCGATAAGTTGACTATTCACATAATAAAACACAATAAGTAAGGCAATTAAAATATACGTCGGTTTTATTTTTGGGATCGTCAATTTAATTGACCGAATCGCACACCATAAATAAATACAGATCACCGGCATCACCACTAATAGCCACGTGAAAACAAAGATAAACTCAAATCGTTCGATGAAGGGAAACTTTATGATTTTAATCATCGTTAAAGTAGGCCATGTTAATTGTTCCAGCTTTCCTTGGGTAAAAAGCATAAACGTAAGAAGAGTAAGCAACGTATATAGAAAAGTTGTCCATAATAAGGCTAAGTGTCCCCATTTTTGAGAACTTTGTCTATCTTTAATGAAAGGAAAAAATACGAGTACAGGCTCAAATCCTAGGTAAATCTTGGCGGCTTCTTTAACAGAGGTGAAATGGTCTTTCACTCCATATTGAAAGAGCGGCTGGAGATAGGAAAACTCAACATAATTAAGGAAATATAATAATGAAAGCAGCATAAAGCTAGGAATGATGACACCCCAGAAAGCGATGGACGTTATAATCCTAAATCCTCCCGCCACAATGTAAAAAACAGGAACAAGAAGAAGCAATGTGAACTCCCAACTATCTATCGCATCAAAAACCCAAACTTGGAGAATATCGATATAGGAATAAAAGGTGAATATACTTGCTACCGAAAAATAGGCCGCCAAGATGAGATTTAACATCCCACCAATAAACTTTCCAAAAATATCCCTATGAAAAGAGAGGATATCTCCAGCACTGGATTGTTTTAAAATAGTTAGCATCATCAAGAAAATCACATGCATCATCAAACCTAATACGAGTATAGAAATCCAGGCAGTATGGCCTGCTCCCTTGCTGATTTTTGACTGAAAGGATAAAACAAAAATCCCAGTTTGGGCGGAATGGATCAAAAAAAACAGAAAATAGGGTGATACCATTTTATTTTCTTTTACTATTGAGTTCATCAAAAACCCATCCTAAAATTAGCCTTCAAGGCCAGAATGTATAATTTCTAAATCTACATTTACATGAATCGGCAAGGTAGGATATTGCTTATAAAAGGATTCTACATCCCAAGTTATATCCTTTGAGCGCACGATATTACCAATTCCAATTGGATCGACTTCATTTTCCTTAAAGGTTGCTAATAAGTCTTTCATCCCTTTTTCTAAATTCCCAACAACTATTTTCGTGATTTCCCTAACATCGTCCGGATTTTCAACATCAAATCGATCTGGATACTGAGTTAGGGCCATTTTTAATTTTACACGCAGATTTAATTGCTGTTTCTCCTGATCCCAATCCCAATGACTTTTCGTTTTTTCGGTTCGTACAATGAGAATTTCTCCCCGGTTCTTCTCGTTATCAAGCTCGATTTTATATGTTGTTCGTGTCCGTTTATCCTTAATAATTGAGAATATAGTCGATTGTTCTGGATTTAAATGAAGCTTTAATTTGTCGCCCTTAAATATCCCCAGCCCTTCAATACTAATCTGATCTTTTGCATCGATCGTGAGCATCGGAACATAAGCATCCATTCCTTCCCCATAAAAGTGATTTAAAAAAACATGCAGGTTCATGATCGGTAAGTGTTGTCCTTGCATATTATGCTCTAACCGTTCAGCTAACGTAAGTGATTTCTCGTTTTTAAATGTGTTTAACGTTTCCTTTGCCGAATGAGTAGAGGCAGCAATTTGGATATTTGTTCCGAGCTGAGGGGTCATTACTAGTCGTTTGACCATATCGCTGACGCCAGCTTCAGCATAGCCATTCCCGAATAATAACACCCCAATTTTAGGGATTTCAATTGGTGTACTCGTATGTGCTGCCATTTTTGATACAACCAAAGATGCAGTAGCTGCTTGTTCTTCTAAAAAATGAATTTGATCAGCAGCTTTGCTTTTTGTGTAATCAGGGAATAACGCTGTTCCGATGATTTCATCATTGTCTGCTTGATCGAACCCAAACGCATGGATAATACTAATTTTGTCAATAATTTTTGTTCTGGCGCAGCCAATAAGTACAACGACACATACCAATAGTAAGAAGAAAATGTGACTCTTTCGTCCTTTTTTCATTTTATATCCAGCCTTCATCTATTAATTATTCACTATTCAGCCCTTCATCAGGGTCATTTTTCTCAACCGGAGAATATTTCTTTACACTTAAAGGACGCAAATACCACGGACGCTTATCGATTTTAGTATAAGGCGATCTTATAAAGGAAGCAGCAACTCCACCCTTTCGGTACGGATACAATGGGAGTAGAAATGGGACTCCTAATGATTTTAATCGAGCTAAATGGGCGATTAATAAAATAAGTCCTACATAAATCCCTAAGCCGCCCCAAAAACTTGCAAGCAAGATAAAAGGGTACCGTAATAGCCGGACCGCATTAGACATTTTATAAATCGGTGTTGTAAAGGAAGTGAGCGCTGCAAGTGCGACGATAATGAGTAAAATAGTACTCGTAAGCGCCGCTTCAACTGTCGCCTGACCAATGACGATTGCACCAACAATCCCAAGCGTTTGTCCAATTTTCGTTGGCAGTCTCGCTCCTGCTTCGCGCAACAGGTCAATGGTCACTTCTAAAAATAATACTTCTACGACCGGCGGGAAAGGAACGTTCGCCCGCGAAAAAATAATCGGACCTAATAAATCCTTGGGTACAACTTCAAAGTGAAAAGTTAGAATCGCAACATAAAAGGCAGTTGCAAAAATGGAAAACAACACACCAAAGACCCGAATCAATTTAAAAAACGACGCAATGATGGTTGGCAAGTAAAAATCTTCTGGGTTTGAAAAAAACTCCATTAACGTTGCCGGTGCGATTATAGCATAGGAAGATTTATCACTTATGAGAACAACTTGCCCTTGCACAAGTGCTCCTACCGCCCTGTCTACACGTTCTGTCGTTATATATGTAGGAAAAGGCGATTTGCTATTGTCAGAAATCAATTGTTCTAGTTGTGTATTGTCAAAGGAGACATCGGTATCTAGATCCTTAAGCCGCTGTTTTGCCGTATTTACATATTCTTTATTGGTCACCCCATCTAAGTGTGCAACTACGACCTTCGTCTGCGATCTTGTACCAACGACGATTTCTTCAAAAATAAGATCCGAAGTACTCAGATGTTCTCTAACTAAATGAAGATTTGTCGAAAGGTCCTCAATAAAACCAATTTTTGGTCCAATCACACTAAATTCATTTTGGGTATCATTTGTTTCTCGTTGCCCCAATCGAGGATAACTAATATCTAGGAGAGCGTATTCCTCCATTTTGTCTTTAAAATAGACGACAACATGCCCGTCGTAAAGGGCTTTATCAACCTCAATGGGATCTTTTATGATTTTGATATCTTCAATGGGAACAAACTTTTTTAAATCAGAAAGCTTTTTTATCTCAGAAGCATTTTCCTTTAAAGAAGGCAAAACAGATTGTTGAAAGATATTCGGATCAATCAATGTTTGATAAAAACAGATTTGTAAGGGATGATTCTTTTCCAATGGAGTAATCGTAGTAAAATCGCTTGATTTCTTCGCTTTTGCAAATATTTCATTTATCGTTTTTTCTACCGTTTCATACCTTTTATCAGGTTGCTTCCGTACTCTCCTCACTCTAAACATATCTCCACCTAACCCTATCCAAAAATTCATTGGCAGGTTTAGTATTTAACAACAGAACTGGAATTATGTTCAAAATTAAGAAACACCGGGACGGTTCTGCTGTTTCTTTTAATCTCCCTACCAGTGGCTATGGGGTCAGTCCACCGACGGGGAAGCATGGGGACCGTACCCTGTGCTTCTTATTGGAAAAAAATTATGGTTCTGGAGGAAGCGTAGGATACGTCCCTACGCTTTGAGTTCGTCCGCCACTTCTCTTAACTTAATGCCTTTATTGTTATACTAATTCTAACAATAGAAGTCCTTTTTTAATGTCGATCCTTCATTTTGTGCCATTTCACCACATCAGTCTCCAATAGTATAGATACTTTTTTCACTCAAAAAATACAAAAACAGTTTCATTATTTGAAACTTGTTCAAAGAAATTTGTGAGTTTTATTTTTAGAAACTATGATAGAACTAATCAATATTAGGGAGGAACAGACAATGAAATATACAAAATTAAAAAAATCTATTCTTGAAGCATCAGTAATCGGACTTGGTACAAATGCAGTTGGTGGGCATAATTTGTTTCAAAATATAAATGAAGAAGATGGAAAAGAACTTGTAAAAGAAGCATTAAATATTGGGGTAAACTTTATTGATACAGCTGATATTTATGGTCTTGGTCGTTCTGAAGAATTAGTTGGTGAAGTATTAAAAGAATTTAAGCGTGATGATTATGTGGTCGCGACAAAAGGAGCGCAACATTGGTTTGAAGATGGTTCAGTAAAAACAGATAATCGCCCTGAATATTTACGAGAAGCAATTGAGAAAAGTTTACAGAGGTTGCAATTAGACTATGTGGATTTGTATTATTTACACTTCCCAGATAATGAAACGCCTTTTGTGGAATCGATTGGTGAGTTAGCTCGATTAAAAGAGGAAGGGAAAATTCGTGCAATTGGGATTTCGAATGTATCACTTGAGCAATTAAAAGAAGCAAATGCAAATGGCGATATTTCCGTTCTACAATCACCTTATAATATGCTAGATCGTTCAGCGGAAGTAGAATTATTACCGTTTTGTATTGAAAACAATATTTCGTTTATTCCGTATGGTCCGCTGGCATTTGGGTTGCTTGGAGGCGCATTCACAGAAGATTCTAAGCTAGACCCTCAAGATTGGCGTCAATCAATTCCTTTATTCCAAGGTGAACAATTCAATAAAACACTTGAAACAGTAGAAAAATTAAAAGAATTTTCTGTTCAGAAAGAAACAACTCTTCCTAACTTAGCGCTAGCTTGGTTACTTGCTCAAGAGGGTGTTGACGCAGTCATTCCGGGAGGTAAACGAAAAGAGCGTATCCGTGAAAACGTTCAAGCAAGCGAAATTAATTTATCTAAGGAAGAATTAAACATCATTAACGAGATTCTAAATAACATCTAAGTTTATACTACGTAGTTGTCCAAAAAGTATTTGAAATTGACTTATGAGTGTAATCCACTTTGGTATTCTTTTCTCCCATAATTTTAAATAACAGCGAAAAGGGGTATGAATAAACCTCTTCAAATGATATTGTGAAAAATTGCACTTAAATTGGAAGCGTTTGTCTATAAGGATAGTCGCTCATAATCTATTCTAAACCAGTCTCCAATCGGAGCTGGTTTTTGATGATGATCTATATAATTGTTAAAGTCCGAAGCTATAAAATTTTAATCGTAATTGGATAGAGGGAAGGTTCGCTAAGATAGGGATAGCTTATAAAGAATGGGAAGTTTTTGGACCCTTATTTGTGATTATGGTATCATTTTTGTACCAAGGTTGAGGGGGATGTATGTTGAAAAAAGAGATGTGGCAAGAAGCACAAGAATTCATCCGTACTTTTTACAATGAAACGAATAAACCAGAACATGAGCTTAAAATAAGGTTGGGAGAAATCCAAGCATGCATTCAAGAGAAAGGGTATTACGAACACACCTATGAAGAACTTGAATATGGAGCAAAAATGGCTTGGCGCAATAGTAATCGCTGCATCGGAAGGTTGTTTTGGGAAAGCTTATATGTGAAGGATAAACGACAAGTAAAAACGGAGGAAGAAATAAAGGAGGCCTTACTTGAACATATTGAGTACGCGACGAACAACGGCCGGATTCTTCCTACCATTTCGATTTTTCCTCAAACACAACGAAGCTCGATTCAAATTCATAATCATCAATTGATACGCTATGCAGGCTATAAAACAGAACATGGAATCATTGGTGACCCAGCCTCCCTTCAATTTACAAAAACATGTCAGCGTTTAGGATGGGAAGGAGAAAAAACTCATTTTGATGTATTGCCCCTTGTCCTTCAAATTGGAGATCAGCCTCCAAAGGTTTTTGACATTCCGGAAGAGCTGATACTTGAAATTCCAATCCGTCATCCTGAATATGACTTTTTTGAAGATTTACAGTTAAAGTGGTATGCTGTTCCGATTATCTCAAGCATGCGGTTAGAAATTGGTGGGATTGACTACCAAGCAGCACCATTTAATGGGTGGTATATGGGGACCGAGATTGGCGCGAGAAATTTTGCGGATGAACAAAGATACAATATACTTCCCCAAATTGCCTCTTTAATGGGGCTAGATATTAGCCGAAACAGTTCACTTTGGAAAGATCGAGCATTGGTCGAATTAAATGCTGCTGTCCTTTATTCATACAAAGAGGATGATGTAAGTATCGTTGATCATCACACGGCTGCTCAGCAGTTCAAATTATTTGAAGAGCGGGAAATGACAAAGGGTAGACCTGTTACAGGTGACTGGACTTGGCTGATCCCACCACTATCTCCGGCTGCAACGCATATTTTTCATAAACCCTATAAAAATGAAATAAAATCACCTAATTTCTTTTATAAATAATCAGGTATGAGAAACACGGGGACGGTTCTGCCGTTTCTTTTAATCTGCCTACCATTCCACGCTATGGTGGCTACGTGGTCAGTCCCCCGACGAAGTAACGCTTTACTTCGCTGGGAGACTGACCTCGTTTTTTTCTTTTGTATCGTCCAATGGCACGTGAACGTATCATCTACTTCCTTGTTTGCGGTAGATACCAATCGATTCTCCTTTCATCTCATAAAGATGAGATTCATAGAAACAGTCCATAATCACCAATATCCTCAATGCAAAGCGTATGACTCAGTCAAACAGGAGAACCGCCCTTCTGTACTTTACAAAGCACTAATAATAACAAAACAAAAAAATACTTACATATCAGGCATTTTTCTCTTGTTTTTATTATTTCTCTACACCACGTCAAAATTATCCATGAACTACCATAAAAGCCCTATGAATTCTTTGACTGACGAATAACGAATCTAGCTCTATTAAACTAAATTTTAAAATTTATAGTAGCAAATTACTATTTTTACAATATTTACAAATAACTTACATCTACTTCATTCGATTAATAAACTAGCAAGTTATTCTTTATTTGTACAAACTTTTGAATAATTAGGAGCTGAAAAGGAATGAATGTAAAAAAAATGTTTAGCAACACGAAGTCTCGCACACTTCTATTATCTGCTCTACTAGTTGGTGCAGTCCCTGCAATGAATGTCGTACTTGCTGATTTAAGCGCAACAAAGTATCCCGATGGTGAGACGTACAAGCCTACCCCTGTCCCAGATCGGATTATTCTGAACTGGAAAGGAGACACAGCTACAACTCAAGCGGTTACTTGGCGTACGGATGTAAGTGTCGCTACTCCACAAGCCCAGATTGCTGTTGCAGAAGATGGACCTGCATTTAAGAGTAAAGCGATTACGGTTAATGCTGAAAGCAGCAGCGAAGTGAATGGGAATCAAGCATACACTTCAAAGTTTCACACCGTTAATTTCGAAGATCTCCAACCAGACACAAAATACTTATATCGCGTGGGTGACGGCGCAAATTGGAGCGAATGGTTTGAGTTCACTACTGGATCTGACAAAGCTGACCCATTCTCATTCTTATATCTAGGTGATGCACAAAATAATATTAAAGAACACTGGTCTCGTGTAATTCGTAATGCCTACTCAGATCTTCCTGAGGCAGATTTCATTATCCATGCTGGTGATTTAGTTAACCAAGGAGATTCAGATGAGCAATGGGGTGAATGGCACGAAGCTGGTGGATGGATCAACGGAATGGTCCCTAGTATTCCGGCTCCAGGAAACCATGAGTACTCAAAAATCGTAAAAGGGGCGGAAAAAGGACTTTCACAATATTGGCGTCCACAGTTTGCCCTACCAGAAAATGGACCAGCAGATATGCAAGAAAATGTATACTACACTGACTATCAAGGGATGCGGATTATTTCTCTTGATACTAATCTTCGCGGAGCAGACTTTGATAAGCAAATTGTATGGCTTGAAGAAGTATTGGAGAATAATCCAAATAAGTGGACGGTTCTAACCTACCATCACCCGATTTTCTCAAACTCTCCAGGGCGTGACAACGTGGAAGTCAGAGATAAATTGCTGCCTGTTGTTGAAAAATATAGTGTTGACCTCGTACTACAAGGGCATGATCACAGCTATGCACGCGGTATGGTTAGCAATGTCGCAGAAGGAACAAAAGCAATGAGCTCAAAGAGTGATACTGTATTTGTCGTATCTGTTTCTGGTCCTAAGATGTATGACTTCACTACTAAAAACTGGGATGACAATGGAGCTAAAGTGAAAGACTCGATCAAAGATACTCAACTTTACCAACTAGTTAAAGTGGACGGAAATAAACTCTCATTTGAGGCATACACGGCAACTGGGGAATTGTTCGACGGTTTTGAGATCAATAAAACTCAGACAGGAGAAAAGCAAATTAAAGAAATTAAAAAGGCTAACTAAATACCAACAAAATCAGCATTGATCCGAAAAAATGATGGAGGTGGAGCAAATGTTCCATCTCCATTTACGATGTGTTTGACATCAGAGGCAAAAGTGCTGTAGAGGTTTGCACTCTGTAATAAAGTACTAAAAGGAAGGAATCTACCATGAAACGATTATTTTCTATTCATATGATCGTACTTTTACTAACCGTTTTACTTTCTAGCTTTTTACCCAACCATGCAAGCGCACATGTGACTAGCTATGGCTATATGGACATTCAAGAAGGAACGGAAGAAGTCCAAATAAACCTAACCCTAGATTATCAGGAACTTGCCGAAGCGTTCGGCTTTTTTGATATTTTTGATTCCTCTTTTTCTACGGCAGAGTTGGAAGAGAGATTATTAGAAAACGAAGAGAACCTGATGAAATACATAACCTCAGGAGTGAGAGTATACCGTGATGAACTAATCTGCGAACCTCAGCACATTGATACAAAGGTAAGTATCGCGAATACTAATCATCCTTTGGCTCATTTCGAACTTTTATATCCATGTAAAGGGGACTCTACTCGCATTTCATATGACTTGCTTGTAGATGACATCAACCGTTCCCATATAAATTTTGCGACCGTTAATGGAGATAAGGGAACTCAAGAGTTCACCTTCACAATTGCAGAACGGGAAATGGTGATTGGGGAACATAACTGGCTTCGGCAAGCACGGAACTATGTCCTTCTTGGGTTCGATCATATCCTCACTGGTTATGATCACATTTTATTTGTTCTATGTCTGATTCTCCCCGCCGCCATTTCATTTGGAAGAGTAATTGAGGTGGTCACAGCATTTACCCTTGGACATAGTATTACACTGGGTCTTGCCACTTTAGAGATTGTCTCCCTTCCCGACCAATTAGTAGAGTCAGCTATCTATTTAAGTATTATTTATGTTGCTGTAGAAAACCTTTTCAAATGGGAGTCCAAGAAACGATGGCTCATTACCCTCGTATTCGGACTCATCCACGGATTTGGATTTTCTGGGATATTGCAAGAAATGGAACTTTCTAGCAGTACCATTGCATCTTCCTTGCTCTTTTTCAACATTGGCGTGGAGGTTGGTCAGATTGCCATTATTGCCTTGGTCTTTCCATTATTCGTGTGGGCAAGAAAATACAAACCCTTCCCATATTTTGTCTCTACCAGCTCCGCACTAATTATTACTATCGGATTAATTTGGTTTGTACAGGGATTGGGCGGGTTTTAAAGAAACACCGGGACGGTTCTGCCGTTTCTTTCTGCCGTTTCTTTTCGAATTGATTCCGCGTGCCTGTCCCCCCAGCACGGTAGTGGGTAAAGTTTGTTTGCTTGAAGCGTGATTGGTGCTCAAATCGATCATTTTAAGAAGGCGAGCGAATCCAGTTGTTACGTTCATTGTTTCGGAAAAAAACAAACTATCAATCCTAATCTTGACAAAATCTTAACATTTCCTCAAAAGCTTCTGGAAATATACTTGGTACGATAATAGTGAAGATAGAAAGACGAAAGACAAGGAGGAGAGGAAAATGAAAACCAAAAAGCTATTCGTAACTGGGGTCATTGTCGGAGCCTTTACCTTGGGTGCGATGTTTGCTCCGCTTGGTGAATCAACAGCGGAAAGCATTCAAGCATCTCCCGCAAGTCAAAAAGCGGTGAATGGGAATGATAATGTACAACAGACAAATGTGGATTATATTTGCCCAATCACTGGTGAGCCAACAATTGGCAAAGGCGCAGGATATGGCAAAAATGCAGGCATGGGCATGGGCATGGGCCGCGGCGCCGCGGGGGGAGGACAAGCTTTTGCGGGCAGCATGCATGAAGTGATTGCCGAGGAACTTGGGATGACAGCAGAAGACCTATATGCGGCGCGTTCTGAAGGTAAATCGATCGCAGACTTAGCTGCCGAAAAAGGAATCGAGGTCGAGGAGTTGCTTAATGTGATCGTCGAGGAACATAAGGCAAAGCTTCAGCCCCTCATTGAAACTGGTCAGATTTCTGAAGGGCAAATGGAAGCGATGTTGACCAACCACGAAGCAAGGATGGAAGCAATGATGAACCAAGATGAAATTGGTCCAAGGAATGGCCGCGGCGCTGGCCATATGGGGATGAGCCAGGGTGGTAGAATGCATAGAAATGCCGGGAGCTTCTAAACCACTGCCTGATTTACCTGAGAAAAGTGTTCCATTTGGAGCACTTTTTTTAAGCCTTCTTAAAAGCAAGCCGCACAATCGCCCCGATTTCTATAAACCTGTTTATTCCGTAGAAAACTCTTCATATTTTTTCACTAAGCGAATGGCAATGCGGTTGTTATAATAGAAGCAGAAGAAGGAGATGAGCAGGATGGCAAAGCGGATTGCAATCGTTGATGATGAAAAAAAATTACGGGATACGTTAACGGCGTATTTAACAAATGAGGGATATGACACCGTTGAGGCGGAGGATGGTGAGGAGGCGTTGAAAGTAGTCAAAACCAACCCAGTTGACCTTATTCTGCTTGATGTGATGATGCCGAACAAAGATGGCATCGAAACATTGCGTGAAATCCGCATGCACGATCGAAACATGCCTGTAATCATGCTAACGGCCAAGTCAGAGGAAATTGATAAGCTGTTGGGACTCGAGATGGGAGCCGATGATTATATCACGAAGCCCTTTAGTTTGCGTGAGCTCGTTGCCCGGATAAAAACCGTTTTAAGAAGAAGTGGTCCGAGCTCCATCGAACTCGATGAGCCTGACGAGATTCTGAAACGGGGACCAATTGAAATGAATGAATCAACCTATGAAGTTAAGGTGAATAATGAGCTGATCAGTCTCACGCCAACCGAATATAAAATTTTAATCACACTAGCCCGTAAGCCTGGTCGCGTGTTTAGTCGTCTTCAGTTGTTAGATCTCGTTATGGGGGAGGCTTATATTCATTATGAGCGTTCGATTGATACACATGTGAGCAATTTGCGAAAAAAGATTGAACAAGACCCGGCCGCGCCAGTCTATATTCATACGGTTTATGGCATTGGGTATCGCTTTGGTGAGAAAAAATGAAACTCCAGCATAAGCTGATTTTTGCCTTTATTTTAATCGTTTTTTCGATGGGAGCTGTTCAAGCTTTTATTTTAAAAGGAAGTATCGAGGACACATTTGAAACCTACATCGATAAGTCTCATTTTGGATTATTAGAGCGGATGAAACAAAGCCTTGAAAATTATTATGAACAAACGGGCTCATGGGACAATGTTCAGCAGGTGTTGTTTGAAGCCAATCTGAGCAGCGGACAAGGATGGCGAATGACCGATAATGATAATCAGGTACCGGTCATGCCAGATGGCAGCGGACAAGGAATGGGAGGGATGCATGGTCGAGGCGGAATGAATTCGGGCATCGGGTTCGGTATGAGTGCCATGATGACGAGTGCAGATCTGCTTTTACTGGACAAAGAAGGAACAGTGATTGCTGATAGTACCCAGACAAGAATCGGTGAAGACGGGGAAGACTTTCGCGGACAAGCGGTCGAGTTGATCGTTGGCGGTGAACATCAAGGGACACTTGTTCTTCAGCAAAACGGATGGCAAACGCTAGAGGAGGAGTTCATCCAAACGTCGAATCGGGCGATCGTTATTAGCAGTTTGATTGCCGCAGGCTTGGCGCTCTTCATCAGTTTCTGGATCGCGCGTACAATCACCAATCCGCTAAGAAAATTAATGACGGCAACAAAGCAACTTGCTCGTGGTCAAAAGGTGAGCGAAGTGAAGATTCGTACGAAGGATGAATTTTATGAACTCGGAGCGGCTTTTAATGACATGGCGCGAAAGTTAGCGCGAAATGAAGAAGCGAGACAGGCACTTGTCGCTGATGTCGCGCACGAGTTGCGAACCCCATTGGCGATTTTCCAAGGGAAATTAGAAGCGATTCAAGAAGGAGCAATTGAACCAAGTGAAGAAGTGATTCTTGAACTAACCGATGAAGTCTACCGCCTCAATCGCTTGGTCAGTGATCTCCAGCAAATCAGCCTCGCTGAAGCCGGAACCTTGCCGCTTACTAAAAAACAGACCAATATTAGCGAACTGATTCAGCGAGTTTGCGCTAGTTTGCAATGGATGGCCGAGGAAAAAAACATCACTCTAAGTTGTGAACAACTTCCCGAAGAGTGCTTGCTTGAAATCGATCGCGACCGCATGACTCAAGTGATGGTCAATTTAACCGGCAATGCCCTTCGTCATACCGAAGAAAACGGAGTGGTCGAAATGACGCTCACTGAAACAGATGCATCTTGCACGGTTATCGTCCGTGATAATGGTCCAGGAATTTCTGAGGATGTTTTGCCGTTTATTTTTGAACGGTTTTATAAAGGAGATCCCTCAAGGTCGCGAAAAGAAAGTGGCACAGGCCTTGGTCTTTCGATTGCGAAGGGATTTGTCGAGGCCCATGGTGGGAAGATGGAAGCCCGAAGCAAAGTCGGACAAGGCAGTACATTTATTTTAACCTTATTCAAATAATGCGTAGCCCATTAGGGTGCGCATTTTTTCGATTGGTCAGCATTCGGGTGCCCCCTTTTTTCCATTTCAAAACCATTTTTAAGAGTTATCTTCCTGAGAAGCATGGGGACGTACCCTGTGCTTCTATATTGGAAAAGAAATTATGGGTCGGGAGGAAAGCGTAGGGTACGTCCCTACGCTAACCTAAGTGCAACTAGAAAACGTAAGGAAATCATAAATAACCTCGTTGAAACGTTTGTAGGGTTTTGTTTTATATAGTCTACTGTTGACGTAAATCAACTTACAAGTAAGATGCTGATGAAAATATAACTTTAACACCTTTTTTAACTTTTCTTTTCAATTTCACATTTTCTGCACTCCTTATTGATGTGTTTAACTACATTGTTTAATTCATAATTAATCTGTCGACCACTAAACCGCAGAACTTTCCAACCGTTTTTATGGAGATAGGCATCTTTTCGTCTATCATGTGCTTTTTGTGCAGGAGTTGAATGGTTTTCTTTGCCGTCACACTTGATAGCTAATCGAACGAAGCGAAGGGACGTACCCTTTGCTTCTTTGAATTAGATTAAATTAAACGGAAAATGGTTGATCTAATTAGTAAACTGAAGCATAAGGTACGTCCCCATGCTTATCCCCCATCTTACTGCGTCCCCGTGCTTCCTGAAAATAAAAGTCGCTTTGTTGGGAAGTTCACGTATAATGGACTCTAGTAATGACGAATATAATTTTTTCGAAAGAGAATCTTATACATATTGTCGAAAAAACTAATAAATGAGGGCCAAACATGAGCGATGTAAGTTTTGAGGAATATCATTTAAGCGATGAAATTAATAAAGCACTTGCTTTGTTGAAGTACGAAACGCCGACAGAGGTTCAAAGGAAGGCTATTCCATTGGCGTTAGAAAATAAGGACCTTGTAGTAAAGTCTCAAACGGGTAGTGGCAAGACTGCAGCTTTTGGTATCCCTATTTGCGATCAGGTTGAGTGGAAGGAGAAAAAACCCCAGGCGCTCATTCTTACCCCAACTAGGGAGCTTGCTGTACAAGTTCGAGAAGATATGACCAATATCGGAAGGTTCAAACGGATAAAAGCGATATCCCTTTATGGAAAAGAGCCTTTTGCGAAACAAAAAGAAGAACTACAACAAAAAACACATGTAGTGGTCGGAACGCCTGGGCGCGTCATCGATCATATTGAAAGAGGAACACTCCTTTTAGATCAAATCAAGTATTTAATCATTGATGAGGCAGATGAAATGTTGAATATGGGCTTCATTGATGAAGTTGAAGCGATTATTAAAGCACTCCCGTTAACAAGAGTAACAATGGTCTTTTCGGCAACACTGCCCAAAGATGTTGAAAACCTTTGTCATCAGTATATGAAAGATCCGATTCACATTGGGGTTGCGTCTACAGGCGTGACAACCAACAGTATTGAACATTTTTTAATTCAAGTAAAAGAAGACGAGAAGATGTCTCTTCTTAAAAATGTTACAGTCGTTGAGAATCCAGATAGCTGTATCATTTTTTGCAGGACGAAAGAACACGTCGATACCGTTTTTGCTGAATTGGAGGCAGCGGATTATGCTTGTGAACGACTTCATGGAGGTTTAGAACAAGAAGATCGCTTTGCCGTTATGAATGGGTTTAAAATGGGGAATTTCCGTTATCTTGTGGCCACAGATGTAGCAGCAAGGGGAATAGATGTTGATAATGTGACGTTGGTGATCAATTATGATGTTCCAATGGAAAAAGAGAGTTATGTTCACCGAACAGGTAGAACAGGGCGAGCTGGTAATAAAGGAAAAGCGATTACCTTTTCTACCCCTTATGAAGGAAAATTCATGAACGCGATTGAAAAATACATTGACTTTGAACTCACCAAAATAGAACCTCCTAAACAGGAGGACGTTGATCGCGGAAGAGCTGCATTTGTGGAAAAAATCAGTGGACGCCGTGTTGTTCATAATAATAAGACCGCGCGAGTGAACAAAGATATTATAAAACTCCATTTCAGCGGTGGAAAAAAGAAGAAGCTTCGTGCTTTAGATTTTGTGGGCACGATTGCCAATATCTCCGGCGTAACAGCAGAAGATATTGGGATTATCACAATAAAAGACCAATTGACCTATGTGGATATTCTTAATGGAAAGGGATCACTCGTCCTACAGGCCATGGAGAATTTAACAATAAAGGGGAAAAAATTAAAAGTGAGTAAGGCCATAAAGTGATTAAATGGGCTTTGGGGCCTGTCCCGGTGAGCTAAAGCGTTACCGTACTGGGGGTCAGGCAAGGCACCGAGGGAAGCGAAGGGACGTACCCTTCGCTTCTTTGAATTAGATTAGATTAAATTAAACGGAAAATGGTTGATTTAATTAGTAAACTGAAGCATAAGGTACGTCCCCATGCTTCGTTGGACCTTCATTTTTATATTAATATAATGTTATCACATAATGAAGTGGGTGTGTGCGATGGACATGGTGATGGATAAAAGCTGTGAAGGAAATGACTTTGAAAAAATAATTACAGACTATGCCCCAAAAATAATCGGGTCGTTAGGGAAAGTGTTTACGACGGATTCGATTCCAGAAAAGAAATTAAAAAACGCAATCAGCGCTTATGGAAATGATGTGAATGAGTCAAATGTGATTGCACTCTATGATAGCACCGCATTTGGAAGTGCAAAAGATGGGTTTATGATTACACGAGCATCGTTTTATTATAAAGAAATGTTGGAAAAACCGGTGAGCATTTCTTTTAACCGGCTTGAAAAAGTAGAAAAAGAAGTGATTCGTGTTCCGCAAAAAAATAAACCCGATAAAATCAAATATAAGCTACATCTTGACGTCGGAGCGGACGAGCCGCTCACGATCAATGTAAATGACAACTACCTAGATGGCGAACAGTTTTATTTATTTTTACAGGAAGTTTTAAAAAGCAAAGAAACAGGAATGATTGATGAATCCGATAAAATTGTGATTCTCGAAGATATGCCGTTCGATGTTAAAGTAAACTATGTAAAGATGATTGTCCAATTTGTGATCAATGAAAATGGAGAGCTTGATGGAAAATCTCTTTCTGAAATACAAACCTTAATGTCGCAGTTGAATTTTGGTGCGGAATTGCGTCATGAAATCCGTTCTTATCTAGCAGAACCAGAACACACACTGGATGAACTGATTGGGTTCATGGAAAGGGAGATTCCAAAGGGAAGTGAAGCAGCTCTGAGAATTTCGCTCATAAAGGACATGATTCGTGTTCACCGCGTTCGGGAAGAGGATGTCTTGGTGATGACCGTCGAGACGATTGTGGAAATGTCGAAAAGATATAATATAGATGAAAAACAAATTGAAGTAATTGAACAAGGAATTATCAATGATGAAAAAATTATGCGTGGCGAAGTAAAGGATGACCAAATCATTAAAAATGCGAAAGAGCTGTCCGCACGAGCGGCTTCTGTCGGGGTCCCAATCGCTGCGATTTATATGAGTGGAAGCGTTGTCGGATTGAGTGCGGCTGGGTTAACATCTGGACTTGCCGCATTAGGTCTTGGCGGGGTCCTTGGACTTTCTTCGATGGTGACGGGAATTGGGGTCGTTGTGATTGCGGGTGTAGGGGTGTATAAAGGGATTCAATGGTTAACAGGTGGATCTGAACGTTCTAAAACACAAAAGCGAGAGTTTTTTATCCAAGAAATCATTAAAAATAATCAAAAAACGATCAATAATCTAGCAGAAGATGTGAACTTTTATTCGGAAAAAGTAGTAGCTTTAGCACTTGAAGAGCAAGTAAATAAAAAACGAATCGAAAAGCTAGGAAAAGAGCTTTCCGTGATTACTCGGGCACTGAAAACGTTACAGGAAAAAGGCATCGATCTCCAACAGGTGTTAGATCGGAAGGAGTAGAAAATGAAGGACATTGAAAAAGCATTGCTGGCTCAAACCGATCAATTAAAGAAAACATCAAAAACATTAGCTGAGCTTGAGGGTGTAACAAATGATTTTGACAAGGGACAGAAGGAGCAATCTCATGCTTTAGATGCCGCGGACGCTCAAATGGGGGAGCTTTTTTCCATGTTAGGTTTAAAGCGTGAGGAGGTAGACTTAACGAACGAAACAGAATCAAGTTTGATTCAACTTTCCAATGCCGAGCTTATTGAAATAAAACAGAGAGTTCCGAAAATTGAACGAGTGCCGATTCTAACAGGAGAAAATTGGGAAACGTATCAGCAAAATATTGATTGTTATATAGAGAAATATGACCTCGATTTAACGACCGATCCGATAAAACAAATGCTGACAACGAGGCAGCTCAAGGAAATTGAGGATCAATTTCATCAAGAATTTGGCAATCTGAAATGGAATAAGTGGGATTATTCAGTTGTTGGATTGGGAGCTTTAGTAGGATTTTTAGTTTATTTGTTTGTTGTGAAATTCCCCGCAGAGGGAGCAAAGAAATATATTCCGGCTGGGCAGGAAAGTGAAGTTGGCAAATGGGTGAACAAGGCGATGAGCTCGTTAGACCCGAAAAACAATGAAAAAATGAAAGTATTAGAACAGTGGGCAACGACTCCATATGACGCTGTGAAAATTAATCACTTTTCGCGGATAATCGAGGAAGCTGACAAGTTGAAAATGAATGGAAATCTACATAGGCTAAAAACACCTGGACATGACCCAATCTTACAGTTGATTTTTGGGGTGTTGGATTGTATGAGTGGCACGATTTCAGTCTTTGATCAAAGCGGGAAACTGGCGGTGTTAAATAACCCCAATTATCATGGAACGAATATTTTTATGGCGGTAATTAAGACGCTGAGCCATTTTATCACCGATATCGGGACGAAAAGAAGTGTCGCGCCGCCATTTTTTACACTGACACAAGCGATTACGTTTGATACACATATTGATATTAATGATCGCGGAACGGTTCGAAAGATGAAGTTAAATGAAGTAGCAGAGAGAATGTATTCTGTTGGTGGTTATAATTTCAATCATTTTCTTGTGATGTCACTGGCACCACTATGTGTGGAGGTGATCATTCGGGCCTATCATTGGCTGACAAAGCCAACAACAACACCTTCATTGAAGCGCGATTATAAACTGTCCAGCATGCTGACGCTTGGTCATTCCTTAACGATGTCCGGAAACGTCATGAAAATGTGGTTAAATGGCTGGAACCCACTAGCCTTTAATTATTCGCAAATGCTGATGTTAGTCAAGTCCTTCTATTCTTTATATAAAGGAAAATCAGAACGTGACCGCGTAATCCAAAATACATTATCGAAGAATTGGCAGGCAATCCACCTCAGCTTAACGTGAGGGACAGTAGGGATAAGTTCCTTGTTCCACCCTTTAGTTTAATTCTGGACAGTAGTCTTGTTGGCTTCGATTAAATCATCTAGAATGTCTTTCGCTACTTTTGCACTTGGGCCGTTTTTGAGAAGCGAAGGGGACTCGAATGTTGAGTAGGATTTTTATTAAGTGTTAATACAGAGAACATAAAAAAACAGGCTCTATATAAAGAGCCTGTTTGTATAAACGAATAAGATTAAGCAGCTTTTTGAACGTTAGCAGCTTGAGCTCCACGAGCACCTTGCTCTACGTCAAAAGTTACTTTTTGACCTTCGTCTAATGATTTGAAGCCTTCACTTTGGATAGCAGAGAAGTGTACGAACACATCGTCTCCATTTTCACGTTCGATAAAGCCAAAACCTTTTTCTGCATTAAACCATTTAACTGTACCTTGTTCCATTTTTGTTGCCTCCTAGTGCGTTCCCACACAATGTATTACTACTCTTGCCCAAAGTATCATCAAGACGAAAAGTCTATATTCATACGATCCTTTACACCGAACAAAAATAATTCTTCTTTATCATAGCAGGAAACGGAAAAAATTGCAAACCATTAGGGTTTAACTAATTTCACTTAGAATTCTACGATTTAGGCATCAAAATCAATAAATCAAACCTCTTGTAAAGGTGGATTTACTGATGCAATTCATGATTAATGACGGAATAGGCAAAGAAATTGCCAAAACTATGGCTAAGGCAGGTGCGAGCGTATTGGTGACTGGAATGGATGAAGAGCGAACAAAAACAGCAGCGACTGAAATCGCTGAACAAACAGGTGCAGACCTTGACTACTATGTAGGCGGTCTTTCGTTGGAAGAAAATGTTTCGGCTATGGTCGAAAATGCGGAGGAAGTAGTGAAACAAATAGAGCGTGTACCTGGAGTGACGTATGCTGCGCTTGTCCTGAACCGTAGGGACTAGATAGAGCAATAGACGCGAATATTGATGAATCATCGATCTTTATGTCTGCTTCAGAAACCCATAATCAAAAGAATATTAATAAATCTATTGAAGAAACGTTTCCTATATTACAAGAAGTTGCGAAAGAGTCACTTGTAGCTGGTAAGTCCGTTCGAGGGTATGTATCAACCGTTTTTGGTTGTCCCTATGAGGGGAATGTGAGCATTGAAAATATTATCAGGGTATCTGAAACATTATTTGAAATGGGGTAAGAGAATTATCTCTTGGCGACACAATCGGTGTTGCGACCCCTTTACAAGTTCAACAGGTGTTAGATGTCTTGTTAAAACGTTTTCCTTCTGACAAGTTGGCGATGCATTTTCATGATACGAGGGGAAGCGCCATGGCAAATGTCCTAACCTCACTAGAAATGGGAATCACAAAGTTTGATAGTTCACTTGGAGAACTCGGGGGATGTCCATACGCTCCAGGTGCATCTGGAAATTTGGAACAGATGATTTACTTTATATGCTTAATGGAATGGGAATACAAACAAATGTACAATCTGATCGCTGACTAAACGCAGCTCGATATATTCAAGAGAAGATGAATAAATCTCTGCCTAGTCATTCTTTACAGGCATGTTCGTTACCCAAAGAATAGAATGAATCCGTTGTTAATGGGAATTACGCTTCTGTTACACTTTAAGTAATTCTATTTCATAGGGCTATTCCGAGAAATAATCTGAGTTCTTTATCCAGAACTCAGGTTTTTCTTTTATACTGTGCATTTGCCCTTAAAGGTGGCCTATCTTTCACCCTCTCAAGCAAGCTTTGTATATATTGAACGACATGAATCCAGCATGGCTTCGGTGCGGTATAGCAGGGACAGTATAATGTTGATGGAAAAGCCTACTTCACTGATCAATGGCATGACCTCTCTCTTGCATGTTGGTTTCTTCCTTTCATTTTAAAGTAATAGAACTTTAACACTTTACGACTAATTTTAAAATTGTGAGTTTGGTAAATTTTCAAAAAATATATTGTAAAATAAAATACCGTATGTTAAATTTGTTTTAACAAATGGAATGCTATTCCACATAGTTGAATAGATGAATTGATTTATCTGCTCAATGTAAGCGCGTTCAACTGATGTGAAGTATAGTTCGATCAAGGCAGTTCCATTAAATCTTTGAAAGGGGTTTTTAAAAATGGTCTTTTGGAAAAACGTGAAGGATGTAGAGGCTTATTCTCCACCTGGACATGAAGGAACTTTTAATCGTCGGCTTGTCGGTCCAGAGGAAGGCATTGAAGATATGGAGGTCATTATAGGTGAAATGGAACCTGGAGGGTTGGCAGATCCGCATTTTCACGACGATATCGAACAAATCATGTACATATTAACAGGTAAGGCTCATGTCATTATTGAAGGGAAAGAATCAGTCTTATCAGAAGGGGATGTTCTATGGATTCCTAAGAAGGCCATGCATGATATCAGAAATGCAGGCGATACGAACCTGCGTTTTGTACTAATATATTCGCCGCAAAAAGTGAAAGTTGAATCCAAATAGGTTGAAAGGGATATATTTCAATAGTTTAGGAGGGAAAAGAATGAAAAAAGTCTGGGCATTTCTTATTTGTGCAATGTTAATTGCGATTGTAAGTGCTTGTGGAAGTAGTGAAGCAAAAAGTACGAATGAAGGGGCCGAAGAAGTAATTAAGCTGAAAATCGCCGATTCACTTCCAACGTCCAACTACTTATCCTCGGAAGGAGCAGTATTCTTCATGGATCGAGTAAAGGAGTTAACCGATGGGAAGGTTGAATTTGAGCATTATCCTGCTGAACAAATTGGGAAGGCAAATGCCTATCTTGACTTGACACTTTCTAAAACTGTCGATATTGGATATACCTCATATTCAACAGATAAATTACCCCTCGTTGAGGTTGCTACTTTACCAGGGGCTTATGATTCTGCAGAAGAAGGTTCCGCAGTCATTTGGAAATTGGTAAAGGAGTATTTAACTGAAGAGGAATACTTAAAGAATGGAGTTCGTCCGATCTACGCCGTTGCATTGCCACAGTACCAGTATGTAAGTGCGAAGAAACCTGTAAATTCCATCGAGGACTTAAAAGGAACGAAAGCCCGTGTGACTGGCACAATGGAACTTGGTTTTGATCACCTTGGAGCATCCCCTGTTTTTATGCCAGCAACTGAAGCCTACACTGCAATGGAACGTGGAACGGTTGATGGGGTAACATTCCCGTTTACAAGTTTTGAACCTTATCAGATTGAATCGATTGCAAAGTATTCAACAAAAGGCGCCAATTTAGGAAGTTTCACTGTTGTGTACTCTATCAACGAAGATGTATACCAATCACTTCCTGACGATGTAAAAGAAGCATTTGCACAAGCGGGAGATGAGACAGTCGAACACCTTTCAAAATTCCTTGATGAGAAAAATGAAGAACTAGCTGAGAAATTTTCTTCCAAAATTGAAATCTATGAACTTAGTGAGGAAGAGTCTGCTGAGTGGGATAAAGCCCTTGTGCCTGTGTGGAATCGTTGGGCAGAAGGTCTAGAAAAAAGAGGCTTTAATGCCAATGAAACAATAGAAAAATATCGTGAAATTAGAGAAAGCTTAAACTAACATCTTATTAATATTAATAATAAGAGCAGCCAATCACTTTGAAATATTGGCTGCTCTTTATAAAAAGGGATGGTGATAAAGATGCATATGATCGAAAAAGGGTTCACAAGACTAGAGACCTTTTTTTTGAGGCTTTCACAACTAGCTTTAGTCATTATGATGGTATTAACTACATTTGATGCACTAAGCCGTTATATATTCAGTAAGTCCATTACTGGTGCCTATGAAGTGACGGAGATGTATTTAATGGTCATACTTGTATTTCTTAGTATGAGTTATGTGCAAAGGATAGATGGACACATCCGTCTAGATATTTTATTTTCACGGTTGACCGAAAGATCTCAGAACTACTTGAATAGCTTCTACTACATAATTTCTGCTGCGTTGATGTTTTTCATCGGTTATAAAGGTTTAATGATCACGATGGATGCTATACAGAACAACTTAATTGCATCTGGTCTCATTAATTTCCCCTTATGGCTTTCTTATATTTGGATTCCTATTGGTTCATTTCTGATTATGATTCGACAGATTCTTTTAGCCATTATGCTACTCGTAGGAATTCCTCCGCAAAACGAAGACCGAGAAGAGGTGAATGACTGATGACCATAGTATTGCCACTGATTCTATTAGGATTATTCCTTGCCTTTGGGATGCCAATTGCATTTGCACTAGGAATATCAGGGTCAATCGGGATTCTGTTGTTCAATGGCTGGGATTCTTTTTTAGGAATCATTCAAACAACTCCTTACGACAGTGTTAAGAGCTTTATCATGAGTGCAATTCCAATGTTTATTTTGATGGCATCTTTTATGACCGTTAGTGGAATTATGAAAGATCTATTTGCAGCTGCATACAATTGGCTTGGTAAATTGCCGGGGGGACTTGCTATTGCTACTGTTTTCGCAGGGGCATTAATGGGAGCAGTCTCGGGTTCGAGTCAGGCATCTGCCGCTGCGATGGCAAAAGCAGCCGCACCTGAAATGAGAAAATACAATTACAATACCGCATTAACAATGGGAGTCATTAGTATTTCTGGAACACTTGCTGTTATGATCCCACCAAGTATTATTCTTATCCTATACGGGATTTTAACTGAAACTGGTGTGGGTTCACTCCTTATCGCGGGGATCATTCCGGGGATTATCACTGCCTTAGGTTATATATTTGTTATTGTTTTTATGGTTAAAATGAAGCCGGAACTGGCTCCAAAAATCTCAATAGAGCTAACATTCAAAGAAAAACTAGAGTCATTAAAAAATGTTTGGCCAATGCTTCTTATTATTTTAGCAGTCATAGGCGGGATTTATAGTGGGTTTGTTACAGCGACAGAAGCAGGGGCTCTTGGTGCGTTTATTACCTTAATTGTTATTATACTCATGCGTCGTATCAATTTTAAAAAATTTGGTGTAGCACTTAACGATACAATTAGATCAACAACAATGATTATGACTATTATTATTGGAGCACATATATTTAGTTACTTTTTGACGATGACCCAGGTTACTCAACAGCTAGTTCTGGCGATTGAAGGATTAGAAGTTTCTAGGTATATCATTTTAATTATTATCATTCTAATTTATTTGATTCTTGGTTTCTTTATGGACCAAATTGCTATCCTTATTTTAACGTTGCCGTTGACTTTCCCGATTATCATTTCTCTTGGCTTTGACCCAATCTGGTTTGGGATTTTAGTGGCCAAAACGGTTGAAGTTGGACTAGTTACTCCTCCTGTAGGAATGAATATTTTTGTTGCAACAGGAGCAGCAGGTGTCAAGACAGCTGAAGGGTTTAAAGGGGTAAAGTGGTTCGTTATTACGGATTTATTTATTTTACTATTATTAATTCTTTTGCCATTTATTACTTTATGGCTCCCAGGTTTAATGATGAGTCAATAATACTAGCTAGATAAAGCTGTAAAGATAGGAAGGTTTTAAATGAAACAAAATGTAGTTTCTAAAACATTCGCAATACTACGTGCTTTTACTGATAAACAATATGAGTGGGGAGTAAATGAACTCTCTAGACATCTTGAGATGCCGGTTAGTACTGTTCACCGCTTACTTTCATTGTTGAAAGAGGAAAAGGTACTTGAATACTCTGAAAAAACTGCAAAGTATAGAATAGGGCCTGATTTCATCCGAATGGCTTCTATTATTTCCAGCCAAATAGATGTGAAAAAGTATGCCCGCAGCTTCTTAGTTGAACTTTCTAGAAACTTAAAACATTCTGTATACTTTGCTCTTTATTTTCCACAGGAAAGGAAGCTTTCATTTGTTGAGAGTATAAAGAGTTTGCATGCACTTCAGTTCGTTTTAGAAATTGGAACTTTGGAGCCTATTCATGTGGCTTCAAGCGGGAAAAGTATCCTTGCTTATTTATCTGAAGATGAAATACATGCCGTTTTAGCGGAAAACGTAGAATCAGAGTTAGAAAGGGAAAAGATCCAGGAAGAATTGAAAAAGATCAAAGCTCAAGGCTTTGCGATTACTGCAAATGAGCGAAAAAAGGGAGCACAAAGTATAAGTGCCCCGGTATTTGATGCTAGTGGTGTAGTGATTGGCAGTATTATTTGCGTCATGCCAGTATCTGATTATGAACATGAAAAAGAGTCTTACTATGTTAGTTGTATAAAAAAGGCGGCAGATGATCTTTCTTATTCACTTGGATATAAGAACGCATAGAAAGGGGAATTAAAGATGGAAAGATATCGAACTTTATTATTTGTTCCGGGAATTAAAAAGAATTGGTTTGAAAAAGTAACAAGTTACCAAGCAGATGGGATTATCTTGGATCTTGAGGATAGTGTTTCCATTCAGGCCAAAAGCGAAGCGAGACAATATGTATCAAAGGCTATCCCTGTACTAGCCTCAAAAGGGGTTAACGTATTTGTACGTATAAATAAAGTACATGATGGTTTTGATAAAGATGACCTACGCTCAATTGTTCAAGCAGGGTTAAGGGGAATTGTTCTTCCAAAGATTGATGGGCCAGAAGAGATTGAGCAATTAACGGATATAGTCAAAGCCCTCGAAGAACAAAAAGGCTTAAAAACAGGCGATATAGGTATTTTACCAATTTTAGAAACAGCAAAATCAATGCAGTTCGCATATGAAATTGCTTGTTGTGACCGTGTCATTGGAATAGCAGGTCTTGCCGCGAAGAATGGAGATGTAGCCAGGGCACTCGGTTATCAATGGACATCAAAAGGGTTAGAAACATTGTATATGCGATCTAAAGTGGTCATGGCTGCCCGTGCAGCGGGCGTTATACCATATGGGGGACTTTGGCAAGATGTACATAATCTTGAGGGTTTACGTAGGAGCAGTGAATTCAATCGACAACTAGGATTTGATGGGGAACTGATCCTGCATCCGTCAAATGTTTCAATTGTAAATGAAATTTATTCCCCGACGAAAGAGGATATTGCTTATTATCAAGGAATGGTTGAAGCGTTTGAATTAGCGGAGCGTAGTGGTGAAACAGCGATTATGTATCAAGGGGAACATATTGATTATGCCCATGTAAAAACAGCAAAAGAAGTGTTAGCAAATGCCCAACGATTAGGGCTGGTCATCCAAAAATAAGAGGTTAGGGGGAAATGGTATGCTTGGCGGAAAATATTATGAAGAGCTGAAAGTCGGAGATGTTTATAAACATCGACCAGGTCGAACGGTAACAGAGACGGATAACTTATTATTCACTACATTAACGCATAACACTCAGTCACTTCATTTAGATGAGGAATATTCGAAAGAAACCATGTACGGTAGCAGGATTGTAAACTCTCTCTTTACCTTATCATTTGTAGTAGGTGTAGGCGTGGGAGATTTGACTGAAGGTACGACACTAGGCAATCTGGGCTTTGAAGAAACAGTTTTTCCAGCACCGGTCAGAATCGGTGATACGCTTAGAGCGGAAACTGAAATCATTGGAAAAAGAGAATCAAAATCTAGACAGAATACTGGAATCGTTTGGTTCGAACATCGTGGGTACAATCAGTTAGGGGAACTTGTGGTGAAAACAAAGCGTTTGGGACTCATGCTTAAGAAAACAGCTGAAAGTCAAGTTGCCGGAAATTGATAAGCAGATTAAACCATATGAAAAGGGGGAAATGGGAATGAGCGGCCCGTTGGAAGGTATTCGTGTACTTGATTTGACATCTGTAGTAATGGGGCCTTATTGTACGTTAATGCTAGGTGATATGGGGGCTGACGTAATCAAGGTAGAAAATCCTACAGGAGATACGACACGTTATTTAGGACCATATAGAAGTAAAGGAATGGGGAGCCTATTTCTTCATTTGAATCGGAATAAGCGTAGTATATCGCTTGACTTAAAGAGTGATGAAGGACGTGAAACATTACTAGCTTTAGTTGAGGATGCGGATATCCTTGTCCATACATTGCGACCACAATCGATGGAAAGACTTGGGTTATCCTATGACATTTTAAGAAAAAGAAACAGTAAGTTGATTTATTGTGGGATGTATGGGTTTAGTAAAGAAGGTCCTTATGGAGAAAGACCAGCGTATGATGATATTATTCAGGGTGAATCGGGGATCGCTGCAGCGCAAGGTGAAGTGACAGGTACTCCACAATACTTGGCCACTGTTTTAGCTGACAAAACAACAGGACTCGTTGGGCTCAGTGCGATTTTATCTGCTTTATATCATCGAGAGAAAACTGGTGAAGGTCAAGAAATTGAAGTTCCGATGTTTGAAACCATGGTATCTTATACAATGATCGAACATCTATATGGGAAGACGTTCACTCCTCCAGAAGGACCTACTTATTATTCAAGAGTTGTTTCACCTTATAGGAAGCCATATAAAACAAAAAATGGTTTTATTGGTGTCATGATTTATAATGATAAACATTGGCAATCCTTTTTCAAGGTTTCTGGGCGCAGTGATCTTCAGAACGATGAACGTTTTAGTAATATTAATGAACGAACTAAGTATATTGATTTTGTTTATAAAAGCGTCGAAGAAATTATTGCAACAAAAACAACGGAGGAATGGTTAGATGTTCTCCAAAAAGGGGATATCCCATGTACCAAAATAAATACACCAGAGGATCTTTTAGAAGACCCGCATTTAACACAGCTAGGATTCTTCAGGAACGTAAAGCATCCAACAGAAGGTGAAATACGGGATATTAAATTCCCTGTCAATTTTGGAAAAACCCCTGCTGCCACCAAATATTATGCACCAAATCTTGGAGAGCATAACGAAGAAATATTGAGTGAACTTAGTATGAATATAGGCGAAAAGTGAGCAAATTGCAAAAAACCTGAGATGCACACTCAGGTTTTTTATTATTTTTTTGTTAGATTACTGACCCAATTATTCAAACCTCATTCATGAAGATGAAGTAATATTGTTCGATTCATTTACAGTCCTAAAGGAGGGTGAGTATATTACCCTCCAGAAAAGAAGGTAAAATGAATATAAAATCGGTTTCTGTTTGAATATAATCATTTTGGATGATAAACACAGGGGAAGCGAAGGGACGTACCCTTCGCTTCTTTGAATTAGATTAAATTAAAAGGAAAAGGGTTGATCTAATTAGTAAACTGAAGCATAAGGTACGTCCGGGACCAGTGAAAAAGTATTAAATAGAATTCGGGAACACAGTATATAGATACTCGATTAAACTATAACTACCATATTTTGTGTCTTTTGAGCGCATTACTAATATTTCATAGACTTTTTCACCAGTCTCGGTACGTCCCCATGCTTCTGCTTTGGTGTCCCATAGCCCCTGAGGAAGCGGAGTGGAGTTTGTTTTAACAAAGGGAAGTCTCCTTCGCTTCATTAAATTAGATAAAATTAAACGGAAAATGGTTGATCTAATTAGTAAACTGAAGCATAAGGTACGTCCCCATGCTTCCCCGCATGCTTCCGTACGTCCCCATGCTTCGTTATATCAATGCGGGGGACTGACACCAATGTCAAATGTTGCTGATACTCCTGCGTGATCAGAAGGCCATAGACCGGTTTTGGTTCTATCACTTTGAGAATCTCCTATTACATCCGCTTTTATTGGGACCCAATCGTTTTTAAACAAGATATAATCAATTCTTCTAGTTAACTGAGAAACAGCATTCAGCAGATCAGGGCCCTGACAACAAGTAAATCCAAAATCCTCACCGACTCCACTCCATACATCTTGAAATCCTGCATTGATGAACATAGTGTACGCAGTACCGTCAGGGGGAGAATTTAAATCACCTGTGATAATCAATGGTAAATTTGTATTGGCTGGTCCTTCTAGAATTTCCTGTGCCTGAGCATTTCTAATTTCTGCAGAAGCCGGTTCTAAATGCGTGTTAATCATTCTGAAAATATGGCCACGCAGCATTACATCGATAGAAGACCATCCCCGCAGAATCACAAATGGCTGTCCACCAAGTGGTACTGTTAGGTTTGTATTGAAATTTGCTTCCTGTCGATTGATAATTTTTACATGACGTCCCTTTCGATTTAATATTACGTCCCTGTCCAACACTTGAATCGTATTTCCATTGCTATCTGGAAGCCGTCCCAAAAAATTCCGATTCTCAGCTGCTATTTCGTAATGTAACCCTCTGCTTCTCAATTCAGCTAGTAACAAACTGACAAAGTCGAAAGTAACTATAGGAAGATTGGGAATTTCAAGTTGCCATCGTTCAGCTTCTTGCAAACCGATAAAATCGGGTTTCGCTAATGCGATTTGACGAGCTATTGCCTTCACACGGACAGGAAAGTTTGTCGCAAGAAAATGCCGAAACACTGCCGTCAGCCTATCGGGTATTTCGTTTGCCGGAGCACCGATCAACGGTGTTAAATCAGCACCCATATAAATATTCCATGTTAGGAAAGAAACATCGTTAAGTCTAATACCCAAATCAAACACCTCTTTTTAGCTGTTATTAGTATATAAGTAATTTTTAGAAATGGAAGGGTGAATGGACTAGTTGTTTTCCATATTTCTCCTTTGATTGAATGACCACTCCTTAACCTCCTTGCAGCATATCAGTGAAATGCAAGTGATCCAAAGAAGCACAAAGGATTGGAGAGCCTGATCCACAATCACGAGGAAAAAACTGCTGGTGCAAACTACAAGCAGCCAATTATAGAGGCATATGTGTAAATCTAGTTTGGCTGCCACGCCTGGTTAAATAAAGAGCCAAAAAGAAGCCCCTACGCATAGGAGCTTCTCCGTACAATTATATTAGTGCGGAAGGATGACCCTAAGCTAAATCGTCCATTGATCATGGACAACGGCAACTAATTTCCATTCTCCAAATTCAATTTGCTCAAAAGCCAGAGGTTTTTTTGGTAGTCCCCCTCCGAAGTAACGCATTCCTTCACTGGGGGCCCGATTTTCTGAATCTAGCTACGCGTCCTTTAGGATCTCTTGATTATTTTTAACCGTATGGGTATTGGGTTTAAGACTTTTCCGATTGATCAAATAAATGCTTACCAAAATCATGATCATGCCGACGAAAAGGGACAAGGTGAATGGTTCTTTTAAAAAGACCGTTCCAATCAAAACGGAAATAAGTGGAACTAGGAAGGTGAATGAACTAACCTTGCCCGCTTCTCCGGCACGCATTAGTTTGTAATAAACAACAAAAGCAAGTGTTACCCCGAAGATTGCCCCGTATAAAATGCAAAGAATTAATGGAACGTTCCATTCGATCGTTGTCACATCCTCCATCGTTAGACCGAGGATGGTCATAGTACTTCCGCCAATCAGATTTTGGATAGCAACCAACCAAAGGCCGTCAACGAATCCGCTCGTTCTTTTAATATAGACGGTTCCGATTGCCCAGCTAATTCCGGTTATTAAGGCTAACGTCACACCAATCGTGGAGATGTTTCCAGTAATTCCTTCTGAACTGATGAAAACGACTCCGAAAAATCCGATTAAGATGCCAACGACTTTCATGACAGTTAAAGGCTCTTTTAACCAAATCCAAGCTAAAAGAACAACGAGAACAGGCTGTAAATAGACAAGTACAGCAAAAAGTCCTGAGGGCAAATATTGCAATCCGATCGTTTGTAGGGTAAAAAAGAGGACAACATTAAATATGGTAGATATCGTGTAAATGGGCCATGTTTCCTTTAAACGAATTTTTCTCCATTGCGGCAGCAGAAAGAGTGTAAAAAGAACTCCACCAAGAAGCGAACGAAATGCAGAAAATAAAATGGGAGGCGTATACTCCAAAGCAACCTTATAAATTGGCCAAACGGAACCCCAAACAAGTACAATGAAGGCAATTCCAATGATTGGCTTAATTCTCTGTTGACTATTCATACATAAAATGACTCCTAACTATGTAATAGATACGTATTTACATAGATTACCATATTTGTAAATAGAATAGAAGGTTGCTTTATCTTGACTACAATTTTATAGATAGGGGGTTAAAGGGGTTATTCCTCCGCCGAAGTAACGGATTCTTTCACTGGGGGACTGCCTCCTTTTACAGATGAGTGAAACCAAATGTTCATTTAATCGTATTTAAATGAACGAACTCTATGAAGGGGTGTATGAAAATTGGATACAAAAACAAGAGAAGCATTAGATGCAATTGAAAAAATAAAGTCGGCAGATGACATAATTTACGAGGTTTTTAGAACGGAAAAAAAGACTGGATGGTTTCATTTTTGGGATATTGTATTTGATGTAATCCCATCTACTACTACAAAGTTATTGTATGATAAGGTTATGTTTCTACTTGCTTCTGAAAAAAGTGGGAAAATCATTGAAGTTAAAAACGGGAATATTATTAACATAACAGATGTACCCAATTGGACAAGTGATACAAAAGAGAATTTTAAAAAAGTAATAATAGATAATTACATTTATAAAAAATTTAAAAAAATTGCGTAACAGGAGGATTTGTAGACTTTTCTTGGGCGAAACAGGGGGACGGTCCTCTTGCCAAAAATCACCAAAATGAAACGCGAGAACCGTCCCCGCGTTTCACTTTCGTTCGATTACTTTTACTCCTTGATAATAGACGTTTTTAATACCTGTTACTTGGGTAATTTCGAGTCCTGGGATTCCTTCTGCAACTAAGAAGTTTGCCTTGAGTCCAGGTTTGAGACTTCCAAATTCGGCTTCTTTTCCTAATAGTTTCGCAGGGTTGGCTGTCAGTAAGGCTAACACTTGATTTTCGTCATACTGCTCTTTCATTTGCTTCATCGCCGAGTGGGCAATCTGCATTAGAACCTCTGGGCCTTTTAAAGAAGAATCCTTAAAAGGAAGCCATGGCACATTTGGATATGGAGGCAAATACCCATCTGTAGAAATCGAGACAGGAATCTTTTTATTAACTAAGCGAATAATATCTTCAGGCGAATTAGGCTCTAGATGTGTTCCTCCGATTGGAGTAGCGACAATTTGGACACCAGCCTCGGCTACCTTATCTATCTGACTGTCGGTTATCCCGTGGGCATGATGCAAGACATCGAACCCAGCATTCAGTGCCAATTCAATTCCTTCCTCACCGGCGACATGACAGCCGATTGACTTGCCTGACTCGTGAAAAATGGAGGTCATTTTCTTTAGTTCATTTAGGTCATAGATCATTTCGCCTGCTCGAGGAACCATTTCTTTTGTAAAATTTGCAGGAGTGGCATTGATAAAAATATTCTCGCCTGGATAATCGCTGGATTCGGCCATTTTTTTCACTATTTTAGTGTTTGATAAATCAGTCTGTTTCACATTTTGCGATTGCGTGATGGACGTAAAATGAGCGATGTCTTCGAATCCGATTGAAATGCTCGTTGCTGCAAACGAAATATCGATTGGAAAGTCCTTTACCTCTTTTCGGTAATCTTCTATTGAAAAATCGCAAAGCGGATGACCACAGATTTGCTCTCCTAATGCGGTAATCCCGGAAGCTAACGCTTGAAACAAAATTCCTTTACTAGCTAAAAAATGTGTTTCAAGGGTAACTGGGTAGAGTGATGTCGGTGCAAATTCTAGCAAATGAGTATGACAGTCAATCAGGGAGGGAGTGATGACGTAGTTGGAACAGTCGATCACTTCGACTTCAGGCAAATGCTTTATTAAATTCTCCCAAGTGTCAACTTTTTTAATAACCCCATTCTCTATTAACATAGCACCATCTTTTATCGTACCAAGTTCACTTACAGTAACAAGTTTCTTTCCGCGAATCATGTAGTACATTCCACATCACACCAAAAATGGAGTTAACCAATATCCAAGTGCACAAGCAGTAAGGATTCGGATAATAATCCCAATGACCGCTGCCCCCAGAACTTCTTTTTCGGTAAGACTAGAGGATTCAGCCCAAGTCACTGGCACTTGGCCAAAGATAACCGATAAAGGTAAACCAGAATTTGCGAGCACAAAGGAACCAACAATTAGCCTTGGATCAATGGAATTGGCAAGTTCTGCAAGCTGAGCAACAGCTAATGTTGGTGCTGCTAGTACGGAAATAATTCCTGTTGTTGGTTCAATGCTTAAAAATGTAAGACTTGTAGATAAAGTGGATTCAATAAAGCTCCAAACACCAATGAATTTGAATACTCCGATGAAAAAGAAAACCGCAGCGACCGCTGGAATAATCGTTAAAAATAAAAGTTCTGCCCCTTCTTTAGCGGAGGAAAAAATCGTCTGCAGAAATCTCGTATTCGGAGTAAAACGTGGCAATTCAGTTAGCTCTACTTTTTTAGTATCCCGATAAATGGTTTTGGCAAGAAGCAGTGGAACGAGAACAATAGGTACGAAAATCGATAAAATCACAAGCGGAAATGCGTTGATGTTGAAAACCGATAAGGCGATAAGTCCAAGGACAAATGTGGCAAATGATTGCGGGGATTGAATCATCGTTGCAACGGCGATTTTCTGCTCTGCTTTTGTGGCACGTGCCTTTACTAAAATCGGTCCGGAAATTTTCCCAGCTGCATTGATGTCGCCAAGAATATTATAAACGCTAGGAATAACGACCGAAGGATTGATCTTAAACCATTTCATGATAGGCACAAAGATTCGAATCAATCCGTCCGTAAACCCTAAGCGTTCGAGGATCCTTCCGACGATAACGCTTACAATAATTGCAATCCCGATTTCACTTGTAAGGAAGATATCGACAACAACTGGTTTTACCTCTTTAATAATCGTATCAAACAATTGCGATAAGGAATTTGGAGCAAGTAAAAGCAGTACCAATGAACCTAAGACTAAAAGGACCCCAATGATTTCCCATCGTTGCCACGAAGACCGTGATAAACTTGGCTTCGGACGAGGAATGTTTTCTTTTTCCATAGCGCCAGACCTCCTAAACGGTTTTTATCAGCTTATGCCTAGAAGACGGCTAGGTGCTTGTATTACTGACCCCATGTGAAATGCTTTTTCCGATATTCCTGAGCTCAGAAAAGAACAGGTGTTCCCTTTTGTGGAAGATTATGCTAAACTTAAAGAGCAATAGAATAGGTTTTCTCAAGGGTGGTCGGCACATCCCCGAACTGGAAGGGGGGATGCTGCATGACAGTATTTGAATCTTTGATGATTGCGATAGCTTTTGCTAGCCTAATCGTAGCCATCCTGTCATTTAACCATAAAAAATAATCCACCCTTGAGTTGACGCCAATGGGTGGATTATTTCCTTCACCAATAGCCGATCCCTTTACTGGAACCGTCTATTGCTGGACTGGACATGTTCGCGCATGTTCAGTCCTTTTTTAATTTATGGTATTCTCACCAATATTATAACGGATGAACAGAAAAAAAGACAATTATAATCTTGTTGCAAGCACAGGTGCAAGCACGGGGACGTACCCAGTGCTTCTTCTTGTTTCTATAGAAATTTTGGCTCTTAAGGAAGCTTAAGGTACGTCCCTGTGTTTGCTGGACTGCCCCATTTTTCCTTATATAAATAGATGGAATAAAAGGATGTTTTATCACGCACAATAATTAGCGGAGTTTGTGTGATGTCAAAAGAGATGGGTAGACTAGACAGTAAGATTCAACAGTTGAAACAAGAATTAATTCTAATTATTGAAGCAACTGGCTTAGATAGCCAGGATACCCTACGCCTTAGCCAAAAATTAGACCAACTCAAAAGCGGTTTTATCTATGTAAAACATTCCTATAAAAAATAAGTTAAAGAACTAAATGAGGAGGAATAACGATAAAAAGACAAGATGTTATTCATTTTGGAAGGGGGCTATTCCTTGGTTGCTGAAGTTAAAAGCTTAAACGAAGAATGTGGCGTATTTGGTGTCTGGGGTATTCCAGACGCTGCACGCTTGAGCTATTTCGGATTGCACAGCCTACAACATCGGGGTCAAGAAGGTGCTGGAATCGTTGCGAGTAATAAAGGGAAATTAAAAGGACATCGTGATCTAGGACTTCTAACAGATGTGTTTAAAGACGAACGTCAATTTGATCGTTTAAAAGGGGAAGCGGCAATTGGTCATGTCCGCTACAGTACTGCTGGCAGCAATGGAATTCAAAATATCCAACCTTTCCTATTCGAATTTCATGATGAAGAAATAGCTTTAGCACATAATGGGAACCTTATTAATGCAACTACGTTACGAAAAGAATTAGAAAATCAAGGTGCAATTTTTCATTCAAATTCAGATACAGAAATTTTGATGCATATGATCCGTCGCAGTGAAAGAGATACCTTAATGGAGCGGGTTAAAGAAAGTTTGAATAAGGTTAAAGGAGCTTTTGCCTATTTGATTCTAACGCCTAACGAAATGATTGGCGCTCTGGATCCAAATGGCTTTAGACCACTATCAATCGGACAAATATCAAACGGAGCGTATGTACTAGCAAGTGAAACTTGTGCATTGGACGTTGTCGGTGCCGAGTTTATACGTTCCATTGAGCCTGGAGAAATTGTCACCGTAAACGATGATGGGTACCAAATTGAAAAATATACCGAAGATACAATGATGTCTATTTGTTCAATGGAATACATTTACTTTGCGCGTCCAGACTCTGATATTGCAGGTGTCAACGTGCATACGGCACGTAAAAATATGGGACGTACTCTAGCAGAGGAGGCACCAGCAGAAGCGGATATCGTTATCGGTGTACCAAACTCTTCCTTATCAGCCGCAAGTGGTTATGCTGAAAAAAGTGGTATTCCCTACGAAATGGGATTAGTGAAGAACCAGTACATTGCTAGAACATTTATTCAGCCAACACAAGAATTACGTGAGCTAGGCGTACGTATGAAACTATCAGCTGTCAGGGGAGTTGTGAAAGATAAAAAAGTCGTCATGGTCGATGATTCCATCGTGCGAGGTACAACGAGCAAACACATCGTTCAATTGCTACGTGACGCTGGAGCAGCAGAGGTGCATGTAAGAATTTCTTCACCACCCCTGCGTTTCCCATCTTTCTATGGAATTGACATTCAAAATCGTAAGGAATTGATTGCGGCGGATCATTCCGTTGAAGAAGTCAGAGAAATCATTGGTGCCGATAGCCTGGCATTCCTAAGTGTTGCCGGAACGGTAGATTCAGTCGGATTAAACTTTGACGCTCCTTATGGCGGCTTATGCATGGCGTACTTCACAGGAGATTACCCAACGCCATTATATGACTACGAAGCAGACTATTTAAAATCATTAGAAAAAGAAATAACCATTCGAGGGCATGAAGAGTCTTAGTCTATTTAGGGTCAGTCCCCCGCCAAAATAACGCATTACTTCACTTGGGGACTGACCCCTGAATCGCTTAATTAGGGGGCAAATATGATTAAGTTTGAGAATGTAAGTAAAGTTTATAATGACGGATTTAAAGCAGTAGATTCAGTCAGTTTTGAAATTCTAGAAGGAGAGTTAATTGTTCTTATCGGGCCTAGTGGTTCTGGGAAGTCAACAACAATGAAAATGATCAATAGAATGATTCCTCATACATCTGGAACAATTTCTATTGATGGGAAGGACGTTACAAAGTTAAATGCCGCCGAGTTGCGTCGAAATATTGGCTATGTTATTCAACAAATCGGCTTATTTCCTCATTATACAATTGAAGAAAATATAGCGATTGTTCCTCACCTTAAAGGTTGGGATGAGCAGGAGATTAAAAAGCGAGTAAAAGAACTTTTAATAATGGTGGGACTTGACCCAGAGGTGTATAGCAAACGATATCCTAAAGAATTATCAGGTGGGCAGCAACAGCGTGTTGGTGTTGCAAGAGCCCTAGCCTCCAATCCAAAGATAATCTTGATGGATGAACCATTTGGTGCGCTCGATCCTATTACAAGGGAGCAAATTCAAGGAGAGTTAATTTCCTTACAGCAGAAACTTAAGAAGACCATCGTCTTTGTCACTCACGATATGGATGAAGCGTTAAAACTCGGTGATCGAATTGCTATTATGAAAGATGGTAGTTTACTTCAACTTGACACTCCGGAGAAGTTATTACAAGAGCCTACATATGGCTTTGTCGAAGAGTTCATTGGTAAACATCGAATTATTCAAAACCCTGAGCTCATGTCAGTTGAAGAGGTGATGTTGGAAAATGTATTAACTTCTTTTCCAAGTCGATCTCCCCAAAAAGCTCTTGCAATAATGCGCAAACATAAAAAAACAATGTTAGTTGTCGTTGACGAGAGCGACCATATGATGGGCCTTGTGTCTGCTTATGATGTGATAAAGAAAATGGAAGAAATTAAAACAATTGAGGAAATAATACGAACATCTGAACCATTTCTATTGAACTCGCAAAGTGCCAAAGATGCCATTGTAATGATGCCGAATGCGACCCTCGGAATCATTCCAGTCGTCGATGAGGATAAAAGGGTAGTAGGGTTAGTGACTCGTGGAACATTGCTTACCGCATTGTCCAGTCAATGGACAGAATTGGAGGCAAACGGATGAAGAATTTAAGTTTATGGGAACAAATTGTTCAACAAACACAAATGCGTTGGGCCGATGTGCTAGAAGCGACATTTATTCATATTCAACTCGTGTTTTTTTCGATGTTGATGGCCGTTATACTTGGCGTTTTCCTCGGTATTCTAATTACGCGCGTACCATCGCTAGTACCGTTAATACTAGGTGGAACAGGAATTATGCAAACCATTCCAAGCCTAGCAGTACTTGGGTTTTTAATCCCTGTCTTTGGAATTGGTGTGAAAACAGGAATTGCAGCACTATTTTTGTATTCACTTTTACCGATTGTTCGAAATACATATACAGGGATCAAAGATGTAGATAAGGCAACGTTAGAAGCTGCCAAAGGAATGGGAATGAAGAGCAAACAAATATTATTTAAGGTTGAGCTTCCTTTGGCGTTACCAATTATAATGGCTGGAGTCCGTACCGCTGCCGTTATTAACGTGGGAAATGCGACATTGGCAGCATTTATAGGAGCTGGTGGGCTTGGAGACTTTATATTCTTAGGCATTACACGGGGAATAGATGGTTTAATATTTTTAGGAGCGATCCCTGCTGCTATATTAGCGCTTTTGCTTGAGTTTTCCTTCAACAGGCTTGAACGTTGGTCTACACCAGAAGGGTTGAAATAGGATGAAGAAAAAATTAATTTTGCTTTTTATCGCTTTTATTATGGTTATTCTACTAGGCGGGTGCATCTTACATAATGACGATACACTCACGATTGGTTCTCGAAATAATACTGAAAGCATCATTTTATCGTATATTATGGGTCAATTGATTGAAGAGAAGACGGATATAAATGTCGTATATAAGGAAAATCTTGGTGGTTCAAATGTTGTTTGGAATGCCTTGATGAATGGCAGTATTCATGTGATACCAGATTATACAGGTACGATTGTGATTACGTATTATGGTGAATCTCCCGGAACGGCAGAAGAAACCTTAGCAAAAACGAAGGAACTTGTTGCAAAGGATAATATTGTGGCATTTAATACATTTGGGTTTAATAATACGTACACACTGGCATTAGACGAAACATCAGCAGAGAGACTTGGCGTAGAAACATTCAGTGACTTTGCGGACGTTTCCGAACAATTTACGCTTGGGGCTGTTTTTGAATTCATTGATCGTCCGGACGGTTTACCAGGGTTTCAAGAAGAATATGATTTAAAGTTTAAAGGTGTAAAGGGAATGGACCATGGGATGATGTATCGTGCAATTGCTGAAGGTGAAGTGGATGTAATCAATTCCTACACAACAGATGGTCAATTACAGATCTACGATTTGAGAGTACTCGAAGACGATAAGTCTTACTTTCCACCATATCACGCCCTTCCTCTAGTGTTAGAAGAAGCGCTCGAAAAATATCCTGAACTAGAGGGGGTATTACGGCAGCTAGAAGGTAAAATTGATGAACAGACGATGCGAGCGATGAATGCTAAAGTGGATAACGAAGGCATGATGGTTGAAGTTGTCGCAAAGGAGTTTTTACAAGAAGCTGGTTTAATTGATTAGTAAGGCCAGTGGGTCAGTCCCTCGAAGGAAGTGAACTTTACTTCACTGGGGGGACCCCTTTTACCTTTTCCCGGTAATGCCACCGCCACTGTTAATAACAAGAACATGGGAAATAAATGCAATAATATTGAATCGGTTCACGTAAAAGGGTACCATTATAAATGGAACAGAGGAAAGAATGCTTCTGTTGTTTTAAATTCATAAAAAAACAAACATATTAATTTCTTTTCGATATGATTATTTAGTTGAATCAATTTCATAATTATGAGCCCAACGGGCTCAAGGCTTTTAAGCACTAAAAAAAGGAGTACCTCCCCAAAATGTCGAATTTAGTAAGCACCACACAAACTAATAAGACTGGAGGAAGACTCCCTATGCCTATTATACGACAAGGAAGCCTGTTTGACCTACAAGAATTATACGATTTAGAACCTACCCATCGGTTTGAAGCTATTTTTTCAGCCATTGACATTGAGCCAATCTTCGCTGTGGTAACGAAGAAGTCTCGTTTTGGTAGACCAGTCAAACTGAACTATACGGCTATGATTTACTCGCTTGTTGCTCGATTAACGGAACGGATTCCATTTATCAAGGACCTTGTTAAGCGATTAAAAAATGATATGATTTTCCGTTTAGATTGCGGTTTTTTGGTTTCTGATAGTATTCCCTCGTAATCAGCCTATTCAAGGATGATTACGATCATTAGTGAATCAACTGCTCTTGAAGAAGCTAATGAAACGATTCTACATCAAGCTATTACAGAAGGTTTTATTACGGATGATACTGTATCCATTGATGCCACACACTTTGAAGCCAAAGATCAAGCTCCCCCTAAAGAGGAAAAACCAAAAACTGAGCCAAAAAAACGTGGGCGTAAAACAAAAGAGGAAAGAGAACAATGGCTAGTTGAACAAGCAGAACTTGAAGCCAATCTCCCTCTTTTTGAAAAGAAAATTGAAGAGCAGTTGGACGTTTCTTTGGAACAACTTCGTACCGAAATTCCCCAAAATCCAGAATGGGGTGTTAAGAAAAACAGCGAAGGAAAAAATGAATTCTGGTATGGTTTTAAAGCTCATCTTGCGGTTGGTACAAAAAGTCAGTATATCCTTCAATCCATCATGAGTTCAGGCAACCTAAATGATGGTAAAGCAGCCATTCCATTATTGAAAGGGATTGAAAAACTCCCCCTTACTATAAAATATGGAACGATGGATGCAGGCTATGATTACGAACCGATTTATGAACAAATTCACCGTATGGGCCAACAGTCCGTTATTGCCTATAACAAACGTAATGAACCTGAGCCCGAAGGGTTCGATAAACATTTCGCTCCCACTTGTTTCCGAGAGCATTCGTATCGCTATGATAGTTTCGATCCAAAATACGAAACACTCAAATACACAAGGCCAAAGGAATGCAAAGACTGCCCTTTAGCTAACGAAGGGATATGTCAAAAGATTTATAAAGTAAAAATCACTACAGATCTAAGGAGATATACTGCACCTGCAAGAGGTTCGAGGGCTTGGAAAACAATCTTTAAAAGCCGCACAGCTGTAGAAAGAGTGAATGCATATCTCAAATTGTACTTTCAACTAAACAATGTTCCTTATCGTACAGGGAAACGCGCAAAAGTTCACTTTGATTTAGTAACGTTAGTTTATAATGCATCAAGGTTAGCTGCTAATCGCATCGATACCTTATTAAATAAAAAACAAGTTGCCTAAATTAGTAACTGTGGTATTATCAACTCTAAATAAAGAACCTGTTGATTGGAGTGGAAGGCGGCGACTCCTGCGGGAGAAGCGTGACCAGGTGAGACCCCGCAGGAGCAAAGCGACGAGGAGGCTCACGGTCCGCCCGCGGAAAGCGCCGCCTGGAACGGAAATCAACATCTAATTCAGCAGATGTAAATTTAAAAATTTGGGTAACTAATAATTCTGTTGGTTTGTGTTTTTTTAAAAAAGGCATTTATGAAATTGATTCAGTTACATAAAGGGAAATTAAAGCCAAAAAAGAGCGGGAAATGTGTGCTCTTTTTTGGCTTTAATTTTTTTTAGAAGGGGGGCTTACTAAATGGAAGAATTACAGGAAAACAGATTACTAAACTTGTACATAGATTCGAATATAAACTCCTACCTTCCCGTTAATAAAGCTTCTTTTATCATCGATTTAAAAGGAAAATTAGTTTTTGTAAATATGGCTTATGAGAAACTGACAGGTTACGCAAAGCGCGAAACTGATGTGCCAGCTGAGTTTCTTCATTTTTCGCTAAAACTCCCTCAGCAGGGATCATAAATTGATTTAAAGGACTTGTTACACCTAATGTTCCGCGTAGATGCCAAAGAACATAAAGCTCCAGAACGATTTAGGGTTTTGAAATCGGAACAAAACTAGTGTATTGTCGAGTGTAAAGGTGTTATGCACTCCTTCGATCGTTTTCTGTATCAACGTGGGTATACAGATATACTGCATGGTCATACGAGAGAGATGAAGCTGAACCTTAGGAATAATATAACTGTTTTTGAGGAATTCTTTGGACGAACAATCGATGATGTATTTATTCTCCGAGATTATGAACATGATAAAAAATACTTAATCTTTCATTTTCGCTAAATCATCTTTTCTCTTTTATTTGAAATGTCTTTGTACATACTAAGTATTGAATTTAAATTTGCCATTTCAAATGAAAGAGGGGAGCAAAAGGTTGAGCAGCATTTAGTGGTCAGTATTAGCAGTTACATCAGTAAGCTGTTAAGACGAACGTTTGGCAAAGGGCCGCAAAGTTGTCAAACATCCATATATATAAATTATTTAATTACTTATCTCCGCGGGTTCTTGTCTCCTATCGAAGAGGTGTTGTGCAGCAAGGTCTGCTTAAAACAGCTAACGATACCCGCAACTTTATCATTAAACATTTAATTGATGCCTTTACTTCTAATTATAATTGAAAAACTCCTTTGTAGAATACTTGTTTTGTTTAGGAACATAACAAGGTCATCACTTCTACAATAGGAGTTTTTTGGTACGTAAATCATGTTATTGAATGTTAATTGTACATGTAGCTTTTGATCACATTCACCTTAGTTGATAAAGTAAATGTTTGTAGATGATTAGATCTAAGACTATAAGATTCAACTTTCTTGTTGGATTGCTTGACTACATCAACTCGATCAACATAATTATAAACAAAGAAATTAACATCCTTTTTGCCATTTTTTACGGTGATTACAAATGGAGTAACGTCGGTTTCTGGCTGTAAAAACAAATGTTCATTGCCTGGAAAGATAAAATGTTTTTCTAGTAACGTAGCTTCATTAAAATAGGCAGTAAATCTAATTTTTTCTTCGTCTTCTAATTGCTTTCCGTTAAATGTAACAGTCACATTTTCTGAATGAAGTTTTGGATGAAGTGCAAATTTACTTACCAGCCATCCGACAACAATACTTGGAGGACTCATAGCCATTTTAAGAATAATTCCAATCAATACGGTAATAGCAACTGTCCATGTCAAATCATCTCAACTCCTTAAACAATCAGCTCTCGTTACTAATTTACTTTTAGGTACTTGCTGTACGCATTAATATTTAGATTAAAATCTATTATAAGTAATTTGTATATGTTACGAACCATCCAATTCTTAAGAATTTTTCCCAACCACTCCTCATGTTATTACTATTTTCCTTGTTAATATGGTACATTAATAACATCACTTTAGAAAGGGGTTTTATTATGACCAACAATGAATCACAAAACACATTACCACCGAAGACTTGTTCGATTGAACGTCTTGTTACAATGCCTGAGGATGTACAAAAGGTACTTGAAGGCAAAAAAACAGCTACCCGCAGAAATGGCCGCTATGCTGATGTTGGGGAAATTATGGTCCTTGAGGATAAGAAATTCAAGGTTGACCGTGTTTACTCCCAATCGTTGGGAGAGTTGACGGATGAGCATGCAAAACAGGAAGGCTATAACACAGTTGAGGAATATAAACAGTCCATCTTGTCTTACCACCCTGGTATGCCTTGGCTTCCGCAAATGAGAGTTTGGGTTCATGAGTTCACAGCTGTAACCGAGTAATAAGATGGATTTATTGTACCGCTTTATCATTTATTTACACGTACTAAGTGCGATTGGTTCAATTGGACCTTTTTTCATTCTCGTACCTACGGTAAAAAAACTACGAGTGGCCGGAGACGAGAAACTTGCTGCTTACCTCGACATTTTTAGGTTTGCAGTCTGGTTCTCGAAACATTCCGGGCATGTCTTAGTAGGGTCCGGCATTTTGCTCGTCCTCATGGGACCATGGACATGGGGCACTCCGTGGATCATTATGACACTTGTAGTTATGTTTGCTTCCCTATTTTTTTTGGCACGTGCTTTTTCACCAACTCTTCGAAAGTTTGAGGAGGATGGCCACAATAAGGACATGCTAATTGTCAAATTGAACCGCACCACCTGGATTTATATTATTCTTCTTTCAATCATGCTCTGGTTTATGGTAGTAAAGCCGCCATTATGGTGGGCTTGGTGAAAACCCCTGTCACTTGCTGAGTTATTTTTTTATAAAAGTTTCATATAGCATGAAATTGTAATGGTTCTTGAAATTAGAGGGTGCACTCTATACATAAAAATGATAGGAATGAAGTAGATTATCGGTTGTTCTCTCATTTGAAACCATTTCCATGGCAAAACAATTAAAAGTTATCTCTTGATTATTTTCAAATTCCATTATAAGATAAAAAAAAGTCAGATGAATCGAATAGTTTAAACGCTGTGAACGGGAGTATTAAGGAATCTTTATTATTTAGAGAGCTGTCGGCTGGTGAAAGACAGTTAATAAATTCCCCAACTCGCCCAGGAGTGGTAAGGCCGATAGGTAGGTCTTAACGGTTGACGACCGTAATAAAGTCTTTAAGTGGGTTCGTTTCGTTTCATTTTCCATAACGAATCAAAAAGAGTGGTACCACGTAGGCTAAGCCTGTCGTCTCTTAAGAGATGATAGGCTTTTTGTATTTATTTTTATTACTAACTATTATAAATGAAAAGGTGGGAGTCCTAATGAAAAATATTGAAAAATATGCGAGAGGGTACTTTATGCCCCCAGTGAAAAGCTTGAAATGGACAGAAAAGGAGTATATTACGGAAGCTCCTACATGGTGTAGTGTCGATCTTCGAGATGGAAATCAGGCTTTGATCGTCCCTATGAATCTGGACGAGAAATTAGAATATTTCCAATTACTGGTGGAAGTGGGTTTCAAGGAAATTGAAGTAGGGTTTCCTGCTGCCTCAGAAACAGAATACGCATTTTTACGGGCATTGATTGAACAAAACTTGATTCCAGATGATGTGACGATTCAAGTGTTAACCCAATCAAGAGATCATATTATAGCAAAGACATTTGAAGCACTAAAAGGTGCAAAAAAAGCAGTCGTGCACCTGTACAACTCCACATCTGTGGCCCAACGTGAGCAAGTATTTAGAAAACCGAAAGCAGATATTATTGATATCGCGGTAACCGGTGCAAAAATGCTTAAGAAATTTGCTGCTGAAACTGAAGGGAACTTTCGATTTCAATATTCTCCGGAAAGCTTTACGGGGACAGAAATGGAGTTTGCCCTTGAGGTTTGTAACGAAGTGTTAGATATCTGGCAGCCGACAGCTGATAACAAGGTGATTATCAATCTTCCTGCTACGGTGTCGATGTCCATGCCTCACGTATACGCAAGTCAAATTGAGTATATGAGTGACCATTTGAACTACCGGGACAATGTGATTATATCCGTTCATCCACATAATGATAGAGGAACTGGGGTTGCAGATGCTGAGCTTGGCATGCTTGCTGGAGCGCAGAGAGTTGAAGGAACATTGTTTGGAAATGGAGAAAGAACAGGGAATGTGGACATTGTAACGCTTGCTTTAAATATGTTTTCACATGGGGTCGATACGCATTTGAATTTTGAAAATATCCCTGAGATTATTGCTAAATGTGAAAAATTAACAAGAATGAAGGTTCATGAAAGACACCCATACGGTGGCGAACTTGTCTTTACTGCATTTTCGGGTTCTCATCAAGATGCCATTGCAAAAGGGATGAAATGGCGTGAGGAAAAAGAAACTCAACATTGGTCAGTCCCATATCTATTGATCGATCCAATGGATATTGGTAGAGAATACGAAGGAGATATTATCCGAATTAACAGTCAATCCGGTAAGGGCGGAGTTGCCTATATCCTTCAGCAATCCTATGGACTTGATTTGCCTGTCGAAATGCGTGAGAGCTTTGGATATGAGGTTAAAAATGCTTCAGATCGTCAGCATAAAGAGCTTTTACCGAATGAAATTTATGATATTTTCATTAGCGAGTATGTAAATATTATTTCTCCTGTCGAGTTTATCAATTATCAAGCCATTCAAAATGATCATTACGAAACAAATGTATCGATCCGAATGAATGATGAAGAATATGAATTTACCGGCGAAGGGAATGGGAGACTAGACGCCATCAGCAACGCAATTCAAACGAATCTGGGAATCAACTATACAGATGTAATCTATAAGCAGCATGCACTAGAAGTAGGCTCAGGGTCAAAAGCTGTATCTTATGTAGGAATTACTTCTCTTAATGGAGCAAAATTTTGGGGGTGCGGAATTGATACAGATATTATGACCTCCTCTGTAAAAGCTCTGTTTAGCGCGATTAACAACATGGTAACTAGCCTACAACTTACTGTTGAAAAGGCTAAAGTTAAGAACGAAAAGTAGTATCTAATTATGGTGCCTGACCCCCACTGCGGTAAAGTATTACCGCGTCGGGGGTCAACTTTTTGGAGTAAATTGTTTTTCTAACGTAGGCTTTCTAATTTCTATTCAAAACAACTTTCTGCCTGTACCATGAAGCCATCGATGACAGAGGAATATGCTTTTCCAGTTTCTTTTAAGACAGTTGTTTGTACATAATGACCATCTTCGTTTAAAAGATAAACTTGAATCATGTTAAAAAGTGGATTGATAATCCAATATTCTTTCACTCCATATTGCATGTACAGGTTTAACTTTACAACCAAGTCGTGTGATTGATTTGATGGTGATACAATTTCGACAATCAAAGTAGGGACACCAACATATTTTTGTTCTCCAAGCGCTGATTTGTCACAAATCACAGATATATCAGGAATGACAACCTGTGTATCATTCATTGTTTCGCTCTTCAATTCTATATTAAAAGGAGCAGAAAACACTTCACATGATTTCCCGTTCAACAAACTGAATAGTTGGGATGACAATCTCATGGATATACGCTGATGCTTTGTCGAAGGAGAAGGAGACATATACACCATCCCATCTATATACTCCCATAATTCATCATTTGACTTTCTGAACTCATAATATTCTTCAAGTGTCATACGGTTTTCTTTTGGAATTTTCACCCTATTCCCCCCTTTCGATTTTTCAAGCAACTGCCTCTCTTTTTTTATTATATGCTATTATCCTGCTTCATCCAATAATGGCCTCTTGTGATTCTGGGACATTGAGGTCAGCCCCTCGGTGGAGGAAAGCGTTACTTCAATGAGGGGTTGTTCCAATGTCAAATGAAAAATCAGGCTTATTCAATCTCGTTGAGAATCAAATTAATTGTACTGCACCCCAAAAGTTAGTGAGAATGCTATCTTTGGGGTGTTTTTATTTTAGATAAAAGTTAATTTGTTCCTTTTTCCATTGTAGTTATCGGTTATCCATCCAATTCAAACAACATAAATGGGCATTTGGATTGGTAACAATACCCAAGGAGAGTTCATATTTTGTTGGAGAGAGTATTCGAATCCTCTTGTTACAAAGCTGTGTTCGTTTTTGCCCCCCTTTTTGTCGTTAGAACTTTTTTAATTTAAATATGGAGGTATGCAGGATGAATAATCATTTCCAAAATGAACTTCAAATGTTGAATGTTGGTGATTTCCAGGCAACCGAGGCGGTCCCTTGGGATCCTAATCAACACTATTCTGGTGATAGTCGACAACTTGGTTTCTTTTTCTCATGTTTTAGCTGTTTTCGTTGTTTTAGTTGTTTTACCTGCTTTAATTGTTTTAATTGCTCTAACTGCTTTAATTGCGGCGGACGTTGTGGTGGAAACTGCGGCGGACGTTGTGGTGGAAACTGTGGCGGACGTTGTGGCGGACGCTGTGGCGGTGGCGGACGTTGCGGAGGTTGATAATTCTGCCTTTCCAAATAAAAACGCCGTTATCGATAGAGAAAGCCCCTTCATGAACAGGGGCTTTTCTTGTGCGACGGGCAGTTGCACCTTTGCAGGACCACTGCAGAAACTAACTTATATAGGTTGGGACACGCTACGGCGGTAAAACGGTCCCCGAATCCTGGAAGGTTATTTCTCTCGGAGGTGTAAGTCCTCCCATAGGAGTGCTGGCACAACCTATGAAGTCTAATCTAGGGCATTATTGTGAAGTAATGTCTGAAGGAGATGCGGAATGTCGAGAGAACCGTAGACGGATAAGCAGACCCAAATGCGAAAGCGTGAAGCACATACGGCCGGGTAAGTTGACGACTGTGCGAGAATAACGGGAAGTCCTCACTGTAAATTACAGGAGTCCTTTAATCAAAGAGCCAGCCGATTAAAGGGAGCTTATCAAGTGAAGGTGCTGGGTATGTTTAGAAGGAAAGTGTAATGACCCCGTGAGGTCTTCACTCTCAATTTCAGGTGGTGTCATATAAGAGTAATTCGAAGTTGACATTACGAGTGAAGAAGTCAGACGCTCTCATAGTACGGAAGTAAGAATGTGACTAAACACATTCCGAACGGAAGGGGATGCGACCTCGTGGTTCTACTCTAATAGAGGTGTGTAATGAAAACAGAACACGTTACCTCGGTAAAACGAACTGGATGTACACAATGAAAGGTGTGGAATAAGCATTGAATCAAGAACTGAAATTGAAATGGCATAGTATCTACGGACAAATTCTCTTTGACCGAAAACTAATGGCTGCCTGGGAAAAGGTAAAGTCTAACAATGGAGCTGGTGGAATCGATGGTGAGACCATTCAAAGCTACGAAGCTAACGAGAACGAGAATATCAATCAACTTCTTGCGAAACTTCGAGCGAAAGAATACACACCATCACCTGTCAGAAGACAGTATATTCCCAAGAAAAATGGAAAAATGCGACCACTTGGAATCCCCAACATTGAAGACCGCATTGTCCAACAAGCCGTAGTAAACGTAATAGAACCAAAATGTGAAGAATTTATTTTCCACAACTGGTCATGTGGCTACCGCCCAAATAGAGGTGCTAAAAGAGTAGTGCAGCTTATAATGTGGAACGTGGAAAAAGGCTATAACTATATCTATGATTGCGATATTAAAGGCTTCTTTGACAATATTCCACATAAGAAATTGATGAAGGTGCTTCAGAAATATATAGCAGATGGGACCGTCCTAGACCTTATCTGGAAATGGTTAAAAGCTGGCTATATGGAAGAAGGCAAATTCCATCAAACAGATTCTGGCACTCCGCAAGGAGGCGTAATTTCACCACTTCTTGCGAACCTCTATTTAAATGAATTAGATTGGGAACTAGACCTTAATGGAATTCGTTTTGTGCGTTATGCGGATGATTTTCTTCTATTTGCGAAAACAAAGGAAGACATCAAACGAGCCGAACAAATTACCAAAGGCAAACTAGCAGAATTGGGCTTAGAAATCTCTATCGAGAAGACCAAAGTCGTGGATTTTAACCATGATGATTTCGATTTCTTAGGATTCACCTTTGAACACTGGAGAAACCGAAAGAAAGATGGAAAACCATACTTCATAGCTAAACCTAAAGAGTCCACATGGGATGACTTTCGCCAAAAGATAAAAACCAAAACGAGAAAGACCTTTACATATAGTAAAGAGGTTTGGATAGAGAAAGTAAATCCTGTAATTAGAGGAAAAGTAAATTACTTTCTAACTCTTTGGGAAGCAATAAAGGCAAACGAAGAATATGGATTAAAAAGCAACTGCTACTTTAATGTCATTGGAAATGAATTAAAGGCAATTGATGGCTATATTAGAAGAAGGTTACGAGTATGCATGATTCATAAACACCCAAGTCAAAGAAAAGGGTGGACAATGACAACGAAATGGAATATCGAGTTCTTCGTTCGAATCGGATTGGTAGCGACTTTTCAATATTACTACGGAAAACAATATGGCTATACTCCAGAATCCTACATTGATTATATGAAGAAGAGCCAAGAGAAGAAACAACAAAAGAAGGTCCAAAAAGCAAAAGAACGCGGAAGGGAGTATTATACACCTGACCGCGTTCGCAAAATGAACTATGCACAAAGAATAGCAAAGTATTCAATGTAACACGTTGGTAAGCCGTATGCCTTAATAGGGCACGTACGGTTTGATAAGGGGGGAGCCTTGTGAAAGGTTTCCCTACTTTATTATTAATTTTATACATAAGAGACAAATTGGGGTACATAGGATAAAGGTGGAAAGAAGAATAAAAGTGATTCAATTGAGGACAGTTCATGGATAGAGGTGTGGAATGAAAAATTTAAAGCCTGCTATGCGTTTAAAAGTGAAAAGAGACACTTTTTTTCTCCCCGATTCTAACGGTGGTGTGTATTTTCGAAATAATTTAAGTTCGTTTCATATGAAAGGAAGTACGATTGAACAGTGGGTGACTAAGCTGATTCCGATGTTCAATGGGGAGCACACATTGGGGAATCTGACAAACGGATTGCCTGGTCCATATCGAGATCGTGTGTATGAAATTGCAGAGGTGCTGTATCAAAACGGATTTGTTCGGGATGTAAGTCAGGACCAACCGCATCAATTGGCGAATCAGGTTGTTAAAAAGTATGCTTCTCAAATCGAGTTTTTGGAAAGTTTCGGAAATTCCGGTGCATACCGTTTTCAAGTTTATCGGCAAGCCAAAGTGTTGGTAATCGGTTCTGGACCTTTTTTAATTTCGCTCGTTTCTTCCTTGCTTGAATCTGGGTTGCCAAAGCTCCATGTGCTAATCACAGACTCAGTACCGACCAATCGGCAACGGTTAGAAGAATTGGTGAAACATGTTCGTAAATCAGACTCTGAGGTCGCAGTAGAGGAGGTCACCGTAAAAAAAGCGGAAGATTGTTCTTGGCGGGAAGTCGTCCAGACGTTTGATTCAATCTTGTACGTGTCGCAGGAGGCTGATGTAGACGAACTACGAGGACTTCATAAGATTTGTAGGGAAGAGAAAAAGTTGTTTCTTCCTGCAATCTTTCTGCATCAAGTGGGGCTGGCAGGGCCTCTCGTTCATCCAGATTCTGAAGGATGTTGGGAATCTGCGTGGCGAAGCATACACCAATCTGTGTTTGAAAAGAACGAGCAAACGCATAGTTTTACATCGACAGCAGGAGCGATGTTGGCCAATACGATTGTGTTTGAACTGTTTAAGCACATGACGAGAGTAACTGAATCCGAACAAAGGAACCAATTTTTCTTGCTTGATTTAGATACGTTGGAAGGAAAGTGGCATCCGTTTATGCCTCATCCACTAGTGACCGGACGTGCTACAGCAAAATGGGTTCAAGACGTTGATCTCCAGATTAAATTAAGTTCAAGGAGAGAGGGACCGAGCGGGTTACTTCTGTACTTTGGTCAATTGACATCGGCGGAATCAGGTGTTTTTCATATTTTAGGAGAAGAAGATTTACAGCAGTTGCCGTTAGCACAGTGCCGTGTTCAGGCAGTTGATCCGTTGTCAAAGGGACCTGCAGAGACGTTACCAAGTATAGTCTGTTCAGAACTCACTCATGAGGAGGCCCGGAAAGAAGCGGGGCTAGTTGGAATCGAAGCGTATGGATCACGGATGGTCGATGTGCTGGTTTCAACTCTTCCTCGACAACGTAAAACCGGGGGAAGTAGCGTAGAATGCGGAGAATTTATTGGTGTCGGAGCGGGTGAAACAATGGCAGAAGCTGTTTGCCGCGGATTACAAAAGTGTTTAACAGAGGAATTAAACAAACAACTCGCCATTGGGAAAAATGTTATTTCTCAAGTACAGGTTAATGATGTTGAAGATGAACATTGCCGGTATTATTTACGAGCGCTAAAAACGATACAGGGTGCACCGACCATCGGTTTAGGAAAGAAAGTGTCCGGCTTCCCTGTGGTATGGGTAGGGAACAATGATTGCTGGTATGTCAGTGTAGGTTTGAATCCGACAATGGCATTGAAAAAAGCATTACAACAGGCGTTAATCGATGAAAAGAATCAATCAACGCTAGCGCGGACGGATTCATCCGTTTTACTAGAAGATAAGGGACCACAAAACCTTTTCATCTCTTCAATGAAAGAAACTCCACAGACCGAGATCTTACAGTCTGCTATGGAAGTTTTGGCAGAGAATGACAAGGAACTGTTCGTTTTCGAACTAGAATTGGAACCACTTTTGAAAAAAGACCTGGTTGGCGTCTACGGTATATTGCTTCGAGAGGAGGATTCGCGGTGAGTGCAGTTCTGGTGGTTGTCGGTGAAGGTAGGCTAGCTGACCGCGTGTGTGAAGAATTGACCGCTCAATACCAGGTCATTCGTCAAGTTGATTTCAAGGCAGCAGTACCTGAAGCGACTGATTTAGTTCTTGTTTTGGACGATGGTTGGAATCCTTCTGTTCATGAAAAAGCGGAAGAGGTGTTACGTCCAAGTGGCGTCCCTTGGCTCCGAGGCTTCGTTTCATTTGGAGAAGGTGTCGTTGGACCATTTGTTCGCGGTGATACACAAGGGTGCTCGCAATGTGCGGATATCCGGTTTCTTATGGCAGGACGCGATCGTCAAGAGATGTGGGGGATACAACAGAGACTAGCTGAGGATGGGGGAATGTCGAGTGACGCGTGGTTATCGATCACGGGGATTTTACAGATTGCCAACCTACTTGTGGTGGAAGTACAGAGGATATTACAAGGCGTTCAGGTGTATTCGGAGGGACGGATCTGTTTAATTAATTTAAAAACATTTACCAGATCCTGGCATCCTTTTCTGCCTGATCCGTTATGTCCGGTTTGTAGTCAATTACCTGACGATTCACCAAATGCAGCGGAAATCTCACTAAAACCAAGTTTAAAGATTCCCGGTAGTTACCGCTGCCGTTCAATGGACGATCTAAAGAAAGTGCTTGTTAAAGACTATTTGGATCAGCGGACGGGTGTTTTTAATGGGAAAATGTATGATCTTATCCCTCCTTTTGCTGATGTGGGTGTTAATTTGCCGTTATTCTCAGGGGACGAAGGTGTGGCAGGGCGGACTCATTCATACGCCATTAGCGAGGTAACCGCCATTTTAGAGGGCTTGGAGCGGTCTTGTGGTACGAATCCTCGTGGGAAAAAGACAGTGGTTTTTGATCGTTACCGTAATCTGAAAGATCAAGCACTCCATCCTATTGAGGTAGGTGTGCACGCAAAGGAACAGTATGAACGGCCAGGTTTTCCATTTGAACAGTTTAACCCTGATCGTCCAATCAATTGGGTATGGGGTTATTCATTTTTGCAAGAGCGTCCGATTTTGGTTCCTGAGTTGCTTTCCTATTATAGCTTGGGGTGTGGAAATGGATTTGTCTATGAAACTTCCAACGGATGCGCGTTAGGAGGCAGTATGGAAGAAGCCATTTTCTACGGGATTATGGAAGTAGTCGAACGCGATTCGTTCTTACTGACTTGGTATGCGGAGTTACCGCTCCCACGTCTAGACCCTTCTACGGCTAATGACCAAGAATTGCAATTGATGATTGACCGAGTTCGAGCTGTTGGAGGATACGATCTTTATTTTTATAATTCGACGATGGAGCATGGAATTCCTAGCGTTTGGGCGCTGGCAAAAAACAGGAAGCAAAAAGGATTGAATCTCATTTGTGCAGCCGGAGCTCATCTGGATCCGGTACGGGCGGTGAAAAGCACGATTCATGAAATGGCTGCGATGATGCTGACGCTTGATGACAAATTTGAGAAGAATCAGCAGGAGTTTGTGCGAATGTTCCACGACCCTACCTTGGTGACGAAAATGGATGATCATGGCATGCTGTACGGTTTGCCGCAAGCGGAGGAGCGCCTGCAGTTTTTACTAGACGATCATCGTCCTTTACGCTCATTTGCTGAGGAATTTACGTGGAAGTCGTCACATGCAGATTTGACGAATGATTTGCAGGAGATTCTCCAGAAGTTTCGTCAATTAAACCTTGACGTGATTGTGGTGGATCAGTCGACATCGGAAACGAAACGAAACGGACTGTATTGCGTGAAAGTACTGATTCCGGGGATGTTGCCAATGACTTTCGGACATCATCTTACGAGAGTAACAGGGCTGGAGAGGGTGCTGCGGGTACCAATGGAACTTGGGTATACGAAGCAACCATTGACGTTTGAACAGCTCAATCCACATCCACATCCGTTTCCATAAGTAGCGATAAGGAGGGTAGGAGGATGGGTCTAGAGACATTTCTGCACAATCTCCATTTTGACATTGACAAGGCAAGCCCGCCAGACTGGGAAGTGGATTGGGAAGATGCTCCGCTTCCATATAAACTCTACCGTGGCTTGCCTGTTTTTCCATTATCTCTAGAAGTACCGCTGACGCTTGAAAAATCGGAAGCACCTGCACAGCCAAACCTTCGGAAAATCAGCCATTTTCTTTGGTATGTATTTGGTCTCACGCAATTGTCTCAGTCAGCCATGCCCTCCATAGATGATGCACCAGAACTTATGCAGTCGTATCGGCGTTTTGTTCCTTCTGGCGGGGCGTTGTATCCAAACGAATTGTATGTGTATCTGAAAATGGAGGATATGCCTGTTGGAGTGTACCATTATGATGCGGCACATCATTGTTTGGTGTTGTTGCGAGAAGGGAATTTCGATTCATATATAGCCCGTTCCCTTGGCAATCGCTGTGATGTGTCCGCTTGTTTTGGTACGGTTTTTGTGTCAACGATGTTTTGGAAAAACTTTTATAAATACAATAACTTTGCCTACCGTCTGCAAGGATTGGATGCAGGGGTGTTGATTGGACAGTTGCTGGAAGTCGCAAAACGGTTTGGCTTTTCTTCGGGCGTGTACTTTCAATATCTTGATCGGGCCGTCAATCACCTCCTTGGACTATCGGAAGAAGAGGAGAGTGTGTATGCAGTGATTCCGCTAACAGTGGAACCGACAAGTTGGCATACGAATTGGGGGGGGCAGAGGTGAGCTTATTTCCGCCTTCGAGCTGTGTCGAGAGTTATTACCGCTTCAAACAAATTACTTCGTTCGATCAAAGAGAATCAAAAGGTTTCCGATGTTAACGACAATGAATGAAGCGTCGATGTTGGAATCGACGCAATTGTTTCGACAGATAAAGAGGCGGGAGAAGGAAAATCGGGAGGATCAAGTGGTATCTCTTCCTCAGGTGAAGCGATTATCATATGATCTTTCGTCCGTTTGTGAAAAGCGGTTTTCACCGGATATGGATTTTGTTTTACGTAAGATAAGTCAATCGCAATTGGCTACTTTGCTGCAGGAATCGACGTCCGCTTTCTTGTATCGAAATGACTTAGATGAACCACATAATAAGCAGGAGCCCCGTGTCTCACTGTATTGTTGTTTGACTAATGTTGAAGAGATTCCAGACGGTGCTTATTATTATAAGCGTGCTGATCATACGTTACATCAGATCGATCAAAATGATCATCGACTCCGTTTGCAGTACGGAATGTCTGCTGCAAATGTGAATTTGTTCCAAGTGCCACTTTGTTTTCATGTGGCAGGGGATAAAGATCACTTGATCGCGGATTTAGGATACAGAGGGTATCGAATTCAACAAATGGAGGCAGGGATGCTCGTCCAACGTTTGCTCTTAACGGCATCAGCTCTTGAAATGGGAGGACATCCATTACTAGGCTTTGATGCAAATTCGTGTGATGACATGTACAACTTTAATTCACATGGCCAAACGAGCTTAATCCAGATTCCGGTCGGTCACTATCGGCCTCGTCCCTGGTTAAAAGGGAAATTGCATAGCTGAATTTTTGAAATTTTTGGGGTCAGTCCCCCGGTGGAGTAAAGCGTTACTTCGTCGGGGGACTGACCCCAAGCTGCTAGGAGTTGTTGAAAATGACGAAAACAGGGGGGCAGTCCTTACTAGTCTAATCCTTTAATTGGGTGGGAGACAGGCCCCATAGCCGATGTAGTAACAAGGAGAAAACAATCAGCTTCTATGTTAAAGTTAAGAAGAGAGTATGAATTTTTTTGCGTAAAGCAAAGAGTGAGTATGAATCAATTTTAGTGGAAAGAGAAAAAAAGGGGAGTTAAGATTGAAATCGAAAAAATTTACATTTGTCATTCCAATCATGGTTATCGTTTTAGCTATCGCAATCTGGATGCTTTATAAGGATTATACAGAACTACAATTAGGAGTCAGACTAATCATAGCAATAGGAGCTGCACTATTATCAGGAGTAATTTCATATTTTCTTTTTCCGGAAAATGGAGAAAAGAAACGGTCTTGATAATAATTTTTGGGGTCAGTCTTCCGGTGAGGTAAAGCGTTACTTCGTCGGAAGACTGACCCCAATGTGAAGTCGTTCGACAAACAATGACAGTCACTCAAACTATTGTCCCATTTTATATTCCTTTATATCTCCGTCAAGGAACTTCACTTTTAATTCGAACTCCTGGAAATCATCATCTAAATTAAAGCTGTTTATCACTTCTGAAATGACCTCTTCATCCGGTGTATTCTGATCAAAAGTGAACTGTTCAAACATCGGCTCTAACAACGCAAAGGCTGCATTCCCTTTTGCACTCTTATCCCCTCGGTCATCCTTGATCTCGGCTTCCATTTCATCATGTTCATTTTCATAATCAACGTCAAAATCTTGATCCTGACTATAATCAATGTCCAAATCGAAGTGCGTAAAAAGAAAAGGAACTTCTGAAGGTTCCTCCTTATTCGCGTGTTTCTTCAATCCGCTTTCCTCAACTGGTACATTTTCAGGCACTTCTGCTACCTTATCTTCATCTGTAGTATTGCATCCAGACATAATGATGATAGAAAATACACATAAAAGAGCAGGTAATAATAGGATTCTCATGGTGATAAAACACCTTCCTGTTTTTACTTTTTATTCTTCCCCACCATTTCCTTTTTATAAAATTTGTTACGCGAACCACTAAAACACGAATTTTTTGGGTCCCCCGGTGGAGTAATTTTGGTGGAGTAATTTTTGGGGTCAGTCCCCCGGTGGAGTAAAGCGTTACTTCGTCGGGGGACTGACCCCAAGCTGTGCGAGTGCACTGCCCACCGACCAACCTTTGGAATAATCCCCTAAAGATTACAGAAACTACATTATGATTGATTTTCCTTTTTTGGGTGGGATTGTATGAACAATAGAGATGCGACGAGGAATGTGCGGCGTTATAATTATTATACGTCTACAATTGGAATCAACTGTATTCATCCCCGCAACCCTTGGGTGACAGCATGGTGGTCTGCTGCTTTTCCTGGATTTGGTCATATTCATTTAGGGCAATATTTAAAAGGGTTTATTTTGTTTTTTTGGGAAATTATTATTAATGTCAATACAAGGCTGAATGAAGCGATGATGTACTCGTTTACCGGTCAATTTCAAATGGCGAAAGACGTGCTTGAAATCAGAATGTTGGTTATTTATATTCCTGTTTATCTTTATTGTATTTGGGATAGTTATCGGTTGACGGTTGATCTTAACAAACATTTTCTCCTCGCTGAAAGCGAAAAGGCTTCCTATGTTCCTTTTCAAATGAATGGATTTGCTGTGAATTCTTTTACAAAACGGAGTCCCTGGGTTTCACTTGTATGGTCTTTGCTTTATCCTGGGCTTGGCAGCCTCTATATTCATCGAATCGCTTCTGGTTTTTTCGCGATTTCATGGACGGCGGTAATTATTTATTTTTCCCATCTTTTAGAAGGAATTCATTATACGTTGTTGGGGGATTTTTCTCAAGCTGTTGCCATTCTTAATGCGGAGTGGGTTTTATTTTTACCATCGGTTTATTGTTTTGCTGCGTATGAAGCCTATATATTATCTGTCGAGTACAACAAATTATATAAAAAAGAGCAAAAACAACATCTTCTGAAACACTATCAAAATTCAATTGTTTTACAGGAAATGAAAAGGAAAGTGAAGCTTTGATATGACGCATGTGATTTCTTCATTTGAACATTGTGATTTTCTTGAATTAGCGATTATCAAATTAGAGGAGCACGGAATCCCAAAGGAACAGATTATTGCCATCCCGCTTGATCAAAGTTCATCGCCCCCTAAATTTTTTGATAATATTCATCATTCAGATGGATTTAGCCTCTTTGATTTAGCTGCTGTATTAGGGACGGTTTTTTCAGTGTTAGGAGCTACATATGGATTTACGCTCCATTGGGGGCCGGTTATTTGGGGACTGATCGGCTTAGCCTTTGGAGCATTGCTTGGATTTACAATCGATTATCTTTTAACGAAAATAAATGTAGGTAAAAAAACCGCTTTGCTGACAGAAGTAATCGTTATCATCGAGTGCGAAAACGCTCAAACTCAATGGATTAAAAGGCTTCTGTTTGAACACAAAGCGTTTGGAGTCGGTGTGATCGCTGAATCTAAGGATTATGTTAACAGCAGCCAATGACGGGAAAATAACCATCAGCAATGTAGCTCGCCTTCATTCGGAAGGACCAGCTACGTTATTTAATCTTATTTACAGCTATCTTTATATTTTTTAATTAAATGAAAAGTTTTTTTGCTATTTTTTCGTTATACTTAATTTATATCATTAAAAACAAGCGAAGGATGGTTGGTTATCATGGGAAAAGCAGAAAAAGTAAAAGCGTTTGCACAACTCTACGAATTGGTTAATTATTATTATGAGAATAGAGACCGCCCCGTAAATGAAGATTTCAATTTCTTCGAGAAAATTGAAACATACTGCAATATACTTGAGTTAGACATAGAAGAATTTAAAAAGGAATTTAAAATTGAAGCAAAATTATAATAAATGAGTGTGGTCATAGTTTTGGGGTCAGTCCCCCGGTGAAGTAAAGCGTTGCTTCAGTGAGGGTCTGACTCTAAGTTGTTCTTACCAATAATTAAATTATCAATATTGTGGAAAAATAAAATGATTATATGATTAATCCAGATAGTGTGGTACGATGAAAATTACCAAAAAGAGGACGTGATGAAATGATTAAAATAGAAATACCTACACCAGATATTACAATTACGGAGAGACAACAGGCAAGAAACGAAAATGAACCAGTAATAAAGCCTATTTATGGATTCATCGATTTTCACCAAATTCCACGCGACAAAGGTGGTATCTTCTTATTCTATAATATAAATGACGAGCTTCTCTTTGTCGGTAAAGCACGGAAACTACGACAAAGAGTTAAAAAGCATTTTGAAGATACTGTTTCACCAATAAAAAATCACAGGGATGAAGTGTACAGAATTGAAGTATGTATCGTCGAAGATCCAACAGATAGAGAAATTTACGAAACGTATATCATCAATAAACTTCAATCAAAATATAACATCGACAAAGTGTTCTTTAGATAAGTTAGAAACAAAAATGGAGTACATCGTATGAATCTAGGGACATAGGTAGCATCCAGAATATGGATTCTAAGATAATATTCTACAAGGAAAAAACAAGTGTTCTACATCTATGCATTTTACGGTTTAATTGTTTTGTTGTTCAATTTTAAAAACAAACGGACCTATATTACCAGACCATGCTTATCAATTTGAGCATGGCTTTTTGGATTTAGGAATGAAAAAACTTAGAAGCCGAATTGGTTTTTTAACAAACAGAAAGTAGGTTATCTAGATGGAATTTGTGTGGTGGGGAGTAACAATCCTCCTTTTTATTTTAAGTTTTGTAGGAATCATTTATCCTTTTATTCCCTCCATTGTTGTCCTTTGGGGAGGATTTACTGTTTACCAGTTTCTGATTAATCCAAACGAATTAACATGGTGGTTCTGGATTAGTATGGTCATTTTAAGCGTTGTTTTAATTGCTTCGGATATCATCGCGAACAGCTATTTTGTGAAAAAATACGGTGGGTCAAAAAAGTCAGAAACAATCGCAACAATTGCCACGATTGTAGGTTCATTCATAATTCCTCCTTTCGGAATTATCCTTGTGCCGTTTGCAGCTGTTTTTGTTACAGAGTTTATTCTTCAAAAAGATATTCAAAAGGCGGTAAAAATCGGTTTTGCTACCGTTATCGGATTTTTAGGAAGTAGTATCGCTAAAATTTTAATCCAATTAATGATGATTGCTATGTTTATCTTCGCTATCATCGTTTAATTGGATTATATGGATAAACTTTTTTTGAGAAAAAAGACTGTAGGTGCTTTCAAAGCACCATACAGTCTAATCTAAAACGGACCACGTAATCAATCTATTTTACACCCATTGAATAGAGCCGAACTCACCATGGGGGTGGTTAAGCGTTTTGTATCTCGTATATTCATATTCTAACTTTGAAAGTGTCATTTCATAAAGCTGTTTATCATTTTTGTTATATACGTTTAAAAAAATTAGTTTATTGATAAGTTTTTGCCGCCTTTTTTCAATACTATTCCTCATCAGGACCACTCCTTCATTTTTTCAACGTCTACACTTGGTAATAAACGATTATATCTGTCTGATTAATTTTATAATGTTTTATTTGATTAATTATATTATAACCTTATAATTCCTATCTGTAAAGTATGAATTGAGCGTAGTAAGCACTTTTATCATGAAAGCGCCTCGTAAATCTCGATAAAGCCTTTTCATTTTGTCCTTTACGTTATACTCATGATCTTCCAAATCATCCCCAGATTTACATCGCCCAAAACCTCATGATCACTCGCCCTTAATCCCGGATGTCAGAAAGCGGTGTTTATTCAGACAAAATTTCTAGTCCGAGGAGGGAAGTTGTCTGAAAACGGTGTTCATTCAGACAGAATCTCGAGTCCGAGGAGAGAAGTTGTCCGAAATCGGTGTTCATTTGGACAAATCAATGATAAAAAGCAAAGGACCTGTCAGAATAGACAGGCAAGTTTTGCAATAAATTCCAATAGAATTAAGTTGGAAGCCTTGGAAGCAACCACCATAGTCTTTCGTTATATATTGATTATAGAAATTGACAACTGCAGCCTCTACCGAATTACTCAATTCCTAAAGAGTGTTCATTCCCTTTTTCTCAAAGGAAGAAGATGTTCTAAGTTCAGGAGCTCTGAATGTATATATAGTTGGATGAACAAAAGAAGATTGGGTAGGTGAAGTTCATGGATCAGTCATCATCAAGAAACAACAAAAATAGTGAGAAGAATAAGAAAAATGAGCAGCTAGATAAGCATCGTATACAAAACACAGGTGAAAAAATAACCACAAATGAGGGTCTAAAGGTTGCTAATAATGAAAACACCTTAAAAGCAGGAGAGCGCGGACCTGTACTTATGGAAGACTTTCATTTCTTTCAAAAACAGATGCACTTTGACACGGAACGAATCCCGGAAAGGGTTGTTCATGCAAGGGGGTTTGGTGTTCATGGTGAATTTGAAGTATATAAATCAATGGAAAAATATACAAGAGCAGGCTTTTTACAGAACCCTGGAACAAAGACCCCCGTGTTTGCTCGTTTTTCTACTGTGCAAGGGGCTAAAGGGTCTAAAGATACGGCAAGGGATATCCGTGGGTTTGCGGTTAAGTTTTATACTGAAGAAGGAAATTACGATTTATTAGGACTCCAATTTCCTGTTTTTGTGGTTCATGATGCCTTTAAGTTTGTTGATTCACAACACGCTCTTAAACCGGAGCCGCATAATGATATGCCGACAGCCTCTGCTGCCCATGATAATTTCTGGGATTTTGTTGCGAATAATCAAGAGTCTGCTCATTTTGTGATGTGGTCGATGTCAGATCGAGCGATTCCGAGAAGCTGGCGAATGATGGAAGGCTTCGGAGTCAATATATTCCGATTTGTAAATGAAGAGGGAAAAGGAACCTTTGTCAGATTTCATTGGAAACCTGTCCTTGGTGTCCATTCGCTGTTAATGGAGGAAGCACAAATTATTGGGGGAGTGGATCCCGATTACCATAGACGAGACATAAGGGAAGCGATTGAACGTGGAGCCTACCCTGAATTTGAATTGTGCGTGCAAATGATTGCTGAAGAAGATGAATATAAGTTTGATTTTGATGTGATCGACCCGACAAAGCTATGGCCTGAGGAAATAGTGCCTGTAGAAAAAATCGGGAAAATGACACTGAATCGAAATGTCGATAATTTCTTTGCCGAAACAGAACAAGTGGCATTTGATGTAACAAATCTTGTTCCGGGAATAAATTTTAGCAATGATCCGATTTTACAGGGAAGGACATTTACGTATAAAATTACCCAACAACACCGGCTTGGAGGATCGAATTATCCGGATTTGCCGATTAACCGGTCTCTTTGTCCATTTCATAATAACCAGCGAGATAGCTTTAGTAGACATCGGATCGATGTGGATCAAGTAAACTATTATAGAAACTCCATTGCGAATCATACACCAGCGCCTACGGCTCCGGAGGGTGGTGGCTTTGTGCATTATCCCGAGTATGTAGAAGGTCCCAAAATAAAGGCAAGTAGTGATTCCTTCAAAGATTTCTTTTCACAAGCGAGATTATTTTGGAATAGCATGTCGACTGTTGAGAAACAACATATTATTGAAGCTTTTAGTTTTGAACTGGGGATGGTAGAAAATCTATCTGTACGCCAACAAGTTGTCGATATGTACGGGAATGTCGACCAAGAAATGGCGACCATCATTGCAGATAACGTGGGAGTAAATCCACCTACCGGCCAACATGTATCTGTTACTGCTTCATCACCAGCCCTTAGCCAAGAGAACACACCACATTATCCTCATACTCTATGTGTTGGGGTACTTATTGGTCATGGTTTCAATGGGCAAGAAGTAAAGAGTGTAATTGAAACACTGAACCAACATGGTGTTTTTGTAGAAATCGTTAGTGATAAGTTTAGGACGCTTTCTGGGTCAGATGGCACGACACTCAAAGTGACGAAAACATTTCTTACAACTCATAATGTTCTTTTTGATGCGTTCTATGTCGTTGGTGGCACTTCAGATCATCAAACGGGATTTGACAGGTACTTGGTTGATTTTGTGAACGGAGCATACAAATACTATAAACCCCTAGGTATTGCAACAACTGGTCAGAATTATCTTCATCCATCAGACGAAAATCATTTATCCGGAGTGCTTTTTGCTGCCAACAATCAAAACTTCGGGGAAGAATTTGTCACTGCCATCTCGAAACGGCGCTTTTGGGATAGGGAATAATAGAAGTCTTATTAGCTTTTTCATCTACAAGAATCACAACCTAAAGTCTTGCCGAGTGAACTCAGCAAGACTTATTTCTATTCAGGCACTAATACCAACATCACATTGATTTAGTTAACGTTATTATTTAAATGGCGGTTGGAAGCAATATCTCCATTCCCGTCTAGCAGATGGTTCATGCCACGAACAAGTGTATCGTCTTCAAGCAGACTCCAAAGGTGGTAGCCTAAATCCTCTCTTTTTAATAATACTTCTTCTAATACTTGAACCGTTCCAAAATCGTTCAGTTCGTGGGCACGTTTAATGGTTTTTCGTAACATACCTTGAATCTTTATCTCGTGTTCAAGGTCATTCCGGAGAAAGTCACGCATGGTGTAACGACCTTCAACCTCATGTTTGATATAAGATATTTCATGCTGTGTAACCGGATGTGCAGTTGGAACGACCCCTAACCGAGCTACACGCTCTCCCACCTTATCAATATGGTCTTGTGTCACTTCTATGTGCTCATCTAAAATATGGTGCAGGCTACCAAAAGATTCCGCTCCCTCTGTTAGCCAATGATGTTTTGTATATTGATGGAGGGCCACATTTAATGCACATAAATGTTCATCAAGCATTAACCCCATTTCTAATCGCGTCTCATATGGGAGGCTTATGCCGCATCCTTGTTTTTTAGCTGTTCTAGGCTCTTGTCTTAGGATCATTTCATTTATATGGTGACTGTTATGTCCCGGCATGTTCGCATCAAACCCTGATTTAGACAGTTTAAACTCATCTGGTGAAAATCCTTGCAAATCATGATTTTGCAATAGAATCCCTCTTTTCTTTAGAATTCAATATTATAACGATTAGCTTTGGATATAAAAGGTGTTATCTCATCCCTACGTTTTGCTGAATCATTTGATTGGTTTGCATTTGAGTTTGTTGATACGATTGGATCTGCTTATTTATTTCCATGCTTGCTGCAGAAGAAGATGTGTTATACCAACCTTGTTGTGACATTAATTGGTACGTTTGGTTTTGAAGTTGTAAAGTATCTTGTAAAAGTTGCTCAAACATTTGACGAACCTCTGGACAACTCGCTTCTGTTACTGCTGTTGTATATTCTCTTGCTGAACGTTTCAAATCAGCTAAATACGAATAGACAATGTCTTTTTCTTGAAGGATGGGTGTTTGTTGATTCAACTTTTATTCCTCCTTTTTATTTACTGCATTTTAGGTGCTAGTGGAGCATGCTGCTGTAGAGACGTTAACAATTGTTGATAGTGCTGTTGATGTTGCCCGGTCAATTGTTGGAACATTTGCTGCACTGCCGGTGTTTGTGAATGTGATAAGGAAACAATTGCTTGTTTAATAAGTAAATCTTCATTTGACATAGAATCAACAATATATTCTACTTCTTTTGAAGTTAGTGGCTGTGGCATATTGTAAACCTCCTTCTTAAAATCACTACTCTTTAAATTTCTCCTGATGTGGTTGTTTTCATCACTGTTACTATGTGTTAAATCCATTAAAAATTGGTAAAAATCGATTCAGGTTTTTTCTAGTGGATTTTAAATATGCTGTAGGTAATACTACAAAATATCTGACTAGAAGGAGCTGATGGATTTGGACTTGCAAAGTGGCAAGTTTTATTGGCCCACGACTTTTCCGAACACACCGACCTATCCTATATTAGAGGATGACATAAAATGTGATGTTTTAATTATTGGTGGTGGTAGTTCTGGTGCTCAATGTGCCCATTATTTAAGTGATACGAATCTTGATGTTGTGGTCGTAGATAAACGGAAAATAGGAACAGGGAGTACGAGTACGAACACGGCCCTTATTCAATATTTAGGAGATAAAATGCTCTTTGAATTAGTGAATAGCTTTGGGGAAGAGGCAGCCATTTTACATACGAAATTATGTGAAGAGGCAATGAATGAGATCGAAAAAACAGCTCATTCGATGGAAGTCGATGCGGAATTCACCAGAAGGGACACACTCTATTATGCAAGCGACAAAGCAGGGGTGGAAAAGCTTAAAAAAGAATATTTTTACCTTGAAAAACATGGCTTTAAAGCTGATTTGCTTACTGAAAAACAAATCAGCGAACGATACCCTTTTAAAAAAGAGTTAGCTCTATATACATATGATGACGGAGAGTTGAACCCTTTTAAATACAATCATGGCCTTTTAAAAGAGGCGATTAAAAAAGGCGTTAGGGTTTTTGAACAGACGAGAATTTCTGGGCATAAATTTGAAAACGATGAGGCAATCTTTTACACCGATACAGGTCATTCAATTAAAGCACGTTACGTGATTATTGCTGCAGGATATGAAGGTTTGGAATTTAAAAAAGAAAAAAATGGTTTGTTAACTAGCTCCTATGCAGTGATTACCAATCCTGTGGATGACTTCAAAGATTGGTATAACCGTACTTTAATTTGGGAAACCGCACGACCCTATATTTATATGCGTACAACAAAGGATCGCCGGATTATCATTGGCGGGTTGGATGATAGTACCACTTATCCTGATGACAGAGATTCAAAAATTATTCATAAAAAAGACAAGTTGATCGAGGAATTTAATAAGCTTTTTCCAGCTATTCATGTCCATCCCGAATACTATTTAGGTGCTTTTTATGGAGGGACCCATGATGGATTGCCTCTGATTGGAGAATATGAGGAATTTCCTAATTGTTATTTCTTGTTTGGTTATGGAGACAATGGGCTTGTCTACAGTGGGGCCCTTGCAAAAATCATAAGAGATATGATCACAAAAGGTTCACATCCTGCGAAGAATTTATATCGTAAAGAGCGTTTGTAACCTTAATAACTATTGGACGGTTCTCTTAGGGGACAATCAGAAGTTTTGCGCAAAAAAAGGTACATTGAGCGGTTTTAGCTGCTCTTTGTGCCTTTTTTCTGTTTATATTTAATCTCTTAATTGACCCCATATATTAGAACCATGCACCTTGCGCACTGCGCCCCCGTCCTTACTGGATGGCCCAGCCGGCGAAGAATCCTTTGCGGACGGCGCCCTGGATTTGGCCGAGTTTGTCGCAGTCGCCGACCATGTCGGTGGTTGGGTATTTGTCGCATATTTTATGAGCGAGTGTGTTTTCTGGTTTCATTCCGAAAGCTGTGATGATTGTATCTGCTTCAAGGAGAATCTCTGCTCCAGCTGGTGTCGTGATCTTTACTCCCTTTTCGGTGAATTCATTTATTTTATGACTTGTTAACATGTCTACTTTATAGTCTTCTAGTTTAAACATCAGTGGATTACGGTTGTCTAATAATACATCAGATGCGATTTCTTCCTTCATCTCGATAATCGTGACTTTCTTACCTTCCATTGCAAGTTCGAGCGCACAATCGCAACCGGACATGCCACCGCCAGCAATAAGAATTCTTTCACCTTTCACTAATTCTGGCTGGAGATGCGCTTTCGTTACTTCGACGACATTTTCACGCTCAATTCCTTTAATTGGCGGCGTGATTGGTGTTGCACCGAGAGCAACAACAATATGATCAGCAAATTCAAGCTGGAAGGAGTTTTCATTAATTTCCGTATTGTAGACAATCTCCACTCCAAGTTTTTCAAGTTGGCGCTGTTCCCAGTCAGCAAACGCTCTTAATCTTTGCTTGAATGCTGGAGCGGATGCCGGAATTAATTGTCCGCCTAAACGATCTGATTTTTCATAAAGCGTTACTTTATGCCCGCGTTCAGCCGCAACCCTCGCTGCTTCCATTCCGCCAGGTCCGCCTCCAATCACAACAACCCGTTTCGGTTCTTCCACTTTTGTGAGTGGATAATTCGCTTCAAACACAGCTTGAGGGTTGACCGCACAAGAAATGACTCGATTTTGATAGAGGCGACCAACGCAAATTTCATTACAGAATAGACATGGACGGATATCTTCCGTACGATTGTTGATAATTTTATTCGGTAAATCTGGATCGGCAATGAGCGGGCGACCAAACATGGCGAAGTCAAACATCCCATCTTCCAAGCCCTTTTCAGCCGTTTCAGGTGTATGATTGCCCGCATTTAACACTGGGATGTTCACCGCTTTTCTAATCGCAGCTGCAGCGTCCGCCATACAGGCAGTACCAGCATAAATTGATGGAACAATCCACTGTTTTCTTTCATAACAGCCAAGGTCAATATCAATCGCATCTAAGCCAAGTTTCTCTAAATATTGAACAATTTCAATGCTTTCTTCGAGTGTTCGGCCGTCTTCAAAATCATGATAAGCCGCCATCCGCGTTAAAATTGGGTAGTCAGGACCGACCTCTTCACGAATCGCCTGATAAATTTCCGTAATCAATCTCATTCGATTTTCAAAACTTCCACCGTACTCGTCTGTTCGTTTATTCCATACAGGAGTCATAAATTGATCGATCATATACCCTGCATGTGCATGAATTTCAACTGCATCTGCTTCAGCTACTAATGCTCGGCGCGCCGCGCGCCGATACGAATCAACAATTCCGTGAACTTCTTCAATCGTTAAAGCTCGGCACATCATATCCGGAAAATAAAAGGATGGTACTTCGGAGGCGGATACCATTTGGCTATCATCGAAAGGAAAAGCATTGCGGCCAAGTCCGCAGCTTAACTGTAAACACATTTTTGAGCCATGAGCATGAATGGCTTCCGCTAATAAAGACCAGCCTTTCATCTGTTCATCTGTATCCGCGGTCGTGATATAATCAATCCAAGGGTCTGTTTTATTTGTCACGTACTGTCCTTCAATGATGACCATGCCTACGCCACCCTTGGCACGCGCTTCATAATAGTCGATTTGTGCCTTCGAAGGATAGCCATCACGATTTTCTGAAAACGTTCCCATTGGCGCCATGACCATTCTGTTTTTCAAATAAAGATTGCCAATTCTTCCACGTTCTAATAGTTTCGGATATTTAGTCTTTGCAGTTGAAATCATACAATAACCACTCCTTATTATTTGTAGAAATTGTTCTTATGTGAAAAGTTTAACATACTCAACTTTTACGGGTCATCGTGCAATCCACAAAATCGGAAGCTTCTAATCCGTGCATTGTGCACAATACTTTTGAAGGGGACTGACTGGATGTTAACGTTTGAAATGCTTCTTGAGCACGCAAACAAAAAGGAACTGAAGGTATACAACCGTTTGAATGCTCCAAATACTTATGTAATGGCAAATATCCTTCCCCCAACAGGCACAATGCAAACTGGGACGATTTATATTTGCTACGTTTCCGAATTGCAAAATCACAACCTACATCATTCAAAAATAGGACTCATCCTGATTCCTGATCTTCCTTTGGACAAGCAGCTATTAATTGACTGCGAATACGTCATTTGGGAAGAGCCTACTTCTTTAACTGAATTATTTTATAAAATCCATGGCATCTTTTGTGAAAATAACAGCTATTTCACAAATGCTTCGCAATTATTTTCCACGCTGATTAATGGGAATGGCATCAGCGCGATTGTTAAAGCTGCGAGTATGCTTTTAAACAACCCGATTATTTTAACCAATGCCTGTTACCGGGTTTTAGCGATGCATGGCGAGACAGATGAAATGACTGATCCAATCTGGCAATATGCAAAAAAGTATGGCTATTGCAGTCAGGAGGCCATTGAAAAATTCAGATTGGAGAAAATTACTGCGAAAACGATGGAAAGTGAGGCACCGCTGATTTTTAGTCAAGGTCTTGCTAAAGAGATCCCACGGATGATTAAAAAAATTGAGGTCCAAGGCCGAGTCGTTGGCTATATTGGTGTTTACCAAGTCAATAAAGAGTTTGACAAGCAAGATATGTATACGCTGGATCTTCTTGAGGATGTGCTTGCGTTTGAAATGAAAAAGGAAGGAATCGAGGACTTCAATCAAGTCAATGAAAGCATCATCATCGACCTCCTCAATCATCGTCTTGGAGATTCACATGTGTTGGAGAGTCGCTTACGTACAGCAAGGTGGCAGTTAAAACCATTATTTGCTGTCATTCAGATTCCCTTGTCAAAAGAAGATGACACAATTTGGTTTTTGGATTACCTCGTATCGAGCCTAAAAGAATGCAACGCTGACTTAAAAATAGTAAGCTACCAAAACAATATTATTGTCGTGATCAATTGTGAAGATAGAGTTTGCTTACAGAAAAACATCGAAAATATAACAAAAGTATTAGAGACGAACCAGATGAAAGCAGGCATGAGCAATATTTTTCATCGTTTAGAAGAGCTGGCAAGTTATTATGAACAAGCAGGCAAAGCGTTGGAACTTTTGAAATGGAATCGCGTTCATGACGACTCCATGCTTTATTTTTATGAGGATGTGGCTCTATATCATTTGTTTTCTGCGATCGAACAGCAGGAAATACTTGAAGGAGTTTGCCACCGTGGTTATCGTGAATTGCAAGAATACGACCGACTCTATCAAACGAACTATTGTCAAACACTCTATGAATATTTCTTGAGTGGCAATAATATTTCCGCCGCCGCTGACAAATTGTACATCCATCGAAACACAATGTCGTACCGTCTACAAAAAATCAGCGAAATGATCCACATCGACTTAACCAACGGTGAAGAAGCATTTCAGCTGTTTTTAACGATCAAAATCCAGCAATGGTTGTGTGGGGGGCATGAGGTGGCGGCGAGGGCTTGAGGGGAAATGAAATGAGCACGCCCGCTTTTAACGAACAAGGAAACCAAATATAAAAGAGGCTTTCCAACAGTTCAAGGAACGAATGGAAAACCTCTAATTTATACTTTATTCGTGTTCGTTATTACCCATCTCGAGCATCGAGAGTGCAGTACGGCGCCAGCCAGCAAAATCGTTATTTTGCTTCGGGGCGTACTAGGTCCGGAATCTAGACACCTGTTGTTTCCACTTCAGCTGCCTCTTCCTCTTCTTCTGTGTGAGCTTTCACATAATCGACCATCACAATCGTTTCATCATCGTCTTGTTTGAATGTGCAGTTGCTATACGCTTTTTTAATATCTGATACTCTCACGCTGTGACCAATTTCAAAATCTGTGGTATCAATTTCGATCGTATCAGGGATGTCATTCGCTTTTGCTGTAAGATCCAACTCATGAAGAAATTGTTTAACAATCCCTCCAGCTTTTTCGCCTTTCGATGATCCCTTTAAAATCACACTAACCTTCGTATCGATCTCTGTGTGTTTGTCCACTTGAAGAAAATCGACATGAAGGAGGTCTTTCGTAACAGGATTAGATTGATAGTCTCTTAAAATAACATTTATCGACTTTCCATTTAGATGCAGCGGAAAAATCCCGTTTCTGCCAACCTTCTTGATCACTTTTTGTAACTCTGCATTTTTCATCGAAATAGATTCCGTATTCATCCCTCTACCATATACAATTGCGGGGACTTTCCCATCATTTCTTAATTTTTTTAATGCAGATCTTTTAAAACTTTGCCTTACTTGAACTTCTAGCGTGTTCATTTTCGTTCCACCTTCCTCTGATTATGCTAATCTTGGATATCGGCTTTATAAAAATGCCTCTAGAAATGATGAAAAATTTCTATATTATTCTATTATAACCAATTTTTTGTGCTAAATCAAATTTGTCTGACATTTAGGGACGTTTCAAACCCCGAGTCAAAGGAGAAAAGTTAAAGTTAGTCCGAAAGCGGTGTTCATTCGGACAGAAGTTCGAGTCAAAGGAGCGAAGCACCTGGGACCCCGTTTTTCAGAGAAAAAGCGCCAGAAACCATTTAAGATTCTAGTTGGTGTCTGGCACTCTTTGTATTTAGTATTCAATGGTTTCAAAAAGAAACGATTGTCCTTGTCGATAAAATCTCGGATCGTAAATACCGATTTGTTCATCATCATCAACGACGACAACAAATGGTGACCATTGGTAAAGAGTTTTGGCCGCTGGATTTTCTGAAAATAAATAGTCTAAATCCGCATCCTCTTGGGATTCAAGTACATACAAGGTTTGTTTCGATTGGAACATCCCATCTTGATAGAGGGTTACAGTCTCTTCTTGTTTTGTAATCACCTGAAAGGTAGTCGGGATAAAACCGGCTGATAAAGCAACTTGCTCATAATCATGACTGTATTTTTGGTGAAAATAGTACCCTTGCAAGCTTTGGAGGGCAACATGAAGAGCGATGAGGAGCCAGGCGACTCGGAAATAAAAAGGTCTGTTCGCAACCGGCTTCTTTTTCGATAAAAAATAAGCACCTCCAATAATCACCCAGAAAACAAAATCAATGATGGGGATTGTTCCAAAGGTAATGCGCATTTGCGAAAACGGCTCAAGATAACCCGTGCCCCAAGCATTAAAAACATCGCTCGTCACATGAATAGCAGCTGCCAGCCATCCGAGAAAAAATATTCGCCTATCTTTGACTTTAAAGAAAACGATGCACAGAACATAAAAGAGGATCGCCCATAGGGGAGTTAGAAAAATCGAGTGAGTAATCCCGCGATGCCACATTTGATAAAGCCCTTCTGAATCCCAAGTTTGCGAAATGACATCAATATCAGGGATTTGACTAGCCCCAACGGCCGTGAATAAGTAAGCCATCTTTGTTCTGCGATTCATCTTTTCCTTCTGAACAGAACCGTATAAAGAAAGTCCAAAAAGTGTATGGGTAATCGTATCCACAACTGTGTCCTCCGCTATATGATAAGTGTTTCCTTATTATAACAAAGGTGTTAGTAAGACCCAAGTAATCTGATGGAAGGGTTTCTTCATAAATGATTCTATTTTTGATAGGAACGGCAACTGACATATAAAAAGAAAATGGCATTTCGAGTAGCTAAAACCCACTCCATGTGCCTTTATCATGCAAAACTCCGATATTTGGGACGCACCCTGTGTTTCTTTTTTTCGTAGAGCATAAGGTACGTCCGAGACTGGTGAAAAAGTCCAAATTTTATTAAATGAGAAAAGAAGATAGAAAAGCGAGGCTCTAGAATCGCTTCTAAGGCGCGTTACTTACAGAGGGAGACATTTTGGTACCCCCTAATTAAGTTGATTTTTATGTAGTCCCTACTTTTTCACTGGTCTCGGTACGTCCCTATGCTTCTTCGGATACAGGGCTGTTTCTCGCTCAACAAAAAGGTTTGGGCGATGCCAACGTGATTGAGGTAAAAGATTACTTAAATGTCCCGAGTGACGTTTTTGTCGTCACAGAGAAAACTTATGAAGAAAAGAAAGACGAACTGGAGAAGTTAATTAACGCTTATCGAAATAGTGCGCAGTGGATGGTGGACAATCCAGAGGAAGCCGCCTCCCTTGCGAAAAAATATGCGATTGATGGGAAAGACGAAGAAGTGAATCTCGAAATTATTAAACTGAGAAATGCTTCTACACTTTCAGATGATACGAAGAATCGCGGCTTGGGAGCGATTGATGTGAATCTTTTACAAGCTGGGGCCGATACGTATCGGCAATTAGGCTTAGTGAAAAACAAACTTGATCTATCTCAAGTGGTAACAGAGGAATTTTTGGAGGAAAATAACCGATGAAATTTGAAGGGAAAGTGGTCCTTGTGACAGGTGCCAGCCGTGGGATTGGCGCAGCGATTGCCCGGTGATTTGCTAAAGAAGGTGCTTTTGTGATTATTAATTATTTACAAAACCACGAAAGAGCGGAGCAAGTGGCTGCGGAATGTACCAGTCTTGGAGGGGACGGCTGGGCGTTACAGGGAGATGTTACGTCAGAGTCGGCTATTAATCAGATGATTCAACAAGTGGAATTAGAAACAGGAAAAATCGATGTTGTCGTTAACAATGCCTTTACACCTTACCAATTTGATCCAGAGAATCGGAAATTGTCTTGGGAACTAAGCTGGGATGATTACCAGACACAATTAGATGGTTCCGTACGCTCCACCCATTATATGTGTCAAGCAGTTGTGCCAATCATGAAAAAACAAAGTCATGGAAGCATTATTAACGTAATTAGTAACTTAGTTGCAAGGCCGATTGTGCCTTATCATGAATACAATACGGCCAAAACTGCTTTATTGGGCTATAGTCGCAATTTAGCTGCCGAACTGGGATCATTTGGAATCCGCGTCAATTGCGTCGCGCCTGGTCTTGTCTATCCAACAGATTCAAGTCAGACGACAAAAGAAGAACTAAAGGAATTAATTATTGCCCAAACCCCATTAAAACGAATTGCCACTCCAGAAGATGTCGCGGGGCCTGTATTGTTCCTAGCCTCTGATTGGAGTCAGTTCATGACAGGCCAAACCTTATATGTCGACGGCGGATTTGTCATGTAGTGTGGAGCAACGTCGTCTATCTTTATCTCAAGGGAGAGAAGTTGTCCGAAACCGGTGTTCATTCGGACAGAAACTTGAGCTCAAGGAGGAAAGTTGTCCGAAAGTGGTGTTTATTCGGACAGAATCACGAGTCAAAGGAAAGAGATTTTGTCTGCGGAAAATGTAGAGGAAATGAAAAAGACACATCGAGCAACTAAATCTCACTCCATGTGCCTTTTTTTATGCAAAACTTCCAATTGTTCCCTAAAAGAACCGTCCATTTGCTCACATAATATCATCCTCCATTAGCACATAAGGATGTGTTTCCATTAGGATTTTTTCTAAGTACTCGGGCATTCGCTTCCCTTCATAAGCACAAATTAATGGAAACGACAACTGGTGGACTGCTTCGTCTACAATTTTCTCGAAATCTTCTATTAAATGTAGTGGGTCTTGCATAGTGGTCCACTCAACATGTGCCCACGAACGAAAGGGAGTTTTATGTTCAATATATGGTTCTACCATCTTATTAAAGTAGTTCGTGATGGCTGGAGGATGATAACTGCCACTAGAATAATAGAAATCGAAATTATTTATCCATTGGATGAATTCCCTTTGTTCGTCTGTTAACACTTTTTCCAGTTCTTTTTGAATGATAGGCAAAAGACGGTCATTTTCAATAAAAATAACATAATCTCCGGCCCTAATCCCATCTCGGACATAACTCACCGCTTGTTCTACGTAATTCTCTAACCCATTATAGGAATACAATACGTGAACACATCTTTTCTCCTCAAACAACTGGCTCAGTTTGCTTTTCAAACAATCACCTCTTTTGTAATTTCCCCTTAAAATCTAGGTTGTGGTTATTATCCTAATCATGGAATTATTACCAATATAACAAATATTAAGAATGTTGTTCAACAATGGGTTTTAGCGGGCGAGTATTATGGTTACCTTATCAAGCAATCTTAGCTGGTGTTTCTACCAAAAATTCCGGTGCCTGACTCTACTATGGTAAAGCATTACCGCGTCGGGGGTCAGGTACAATGGCCAGGTACTTTTTTTAGTATTAAATATTTAATTTTGTAAAAAAACTATGATATAGTACAATATAGATAGATTGTTAAATATTTCACAAACTGAGTCTTAGTAAATACATAAATTGAGGAGTGTTGTAAATGCAAGGGAAAACAGCGATTATTACTGGCGGTGGAAGTGGGTTTGGAAGAGAAACGGCTGTAAAACTTGCTCAAAGGGGAGCAAATATTAGTGTTGTTGATCTATCGAAAGAACATGGAGAAGAAACTGTAAAACTTTGTAAAGAATTGGGTGCAGATGCGATTTTTATTGAAGCAGATGTTAGTAAAGTCGAAGATGTTAAAAGTTATGTTTCTCAAACAGTGGAACACTTCGGAAAGATTAATATGTTTTTCAATAATGCCGGTATTTCTGGTTCAGGTGTACGCACATTAGAATGTTCAGAAGAAGAATTTGACGCCATCGTCAATGTGAATTTAAAAGGTGCCTTTTATGGCTTGAAATATGTTGTAAATGAGATGTTGAAAACGGGTGGCGGTTCCATTGTTAATACGGCATCATTAGGTGGTATTGTTGGAATTCCAACATTGGGACCTTATTCGGCAACAAAACATGGAATTGTTGGGTTAACAAAAACGATTGCTGGCGAATATGGAAGAGATAATATTCGTATTAATGCAATTGCTCCAGGAACGAACGAAACCCCAATGGTAAAAGCATTTCCAGCAGATGCGATTAAGGCGATGGGGGATGCAGTACCAATGGGAAGATTAGGGCAGCCGCATGAAGTTGGAAATGTCGTCGCATTTCTACTAAGTGATGAAGCATCCTATATTCACGGCGCAGTCATTTCGATTGATGGTGGCTCTGCAGCGCTATAACGTCAGAAAAGTAGGCCCTTATTCTGCTGCCTGACCCCTTTATACTTCAATATTTGGAGTCATGAGCCTGTTTTAAACCAAAAGGTTGCGACACCTAATTAGGTGTCGCAACCTTCATATTTATTATTCATTTGTTTTTACTGTAAGTACATCATAACCTAATTTCTCAACCGTATCTTTTAATTGATTCGCGGATACTTTATTGTCATCAAAATCTACTTTAGCTTTGCTGGCGTTAAATAAAACCTTTACACTTTCCACCCCGCCAACTTTCCCAAGGGCACTTTCGATTTTTTTTATACATGTTGGACAAGTTAATGTTTCTAATTGCAAAATGGCTTTTTGCATTATTATTTCCCCCTTTAGTTTCTATGCTCCCAAAAAGCGATTGGATATTGTCGTCAAATTAGCAGCCTCCTGAATTTTTGTTTTGATTTCCTTTTGTTTCTATACTTACATTCTAGATCATGCTAAAAATCATAACCTTGATATAAATCAATTTTAGAGAAACTTATGAATTTGCCTTTTCCTTTTCCACAATCTCCTAGTCTTATAAAAAATAAGAGGTTCGAAAATTAAATTTCCTACCCTCTTAGATCTACCCTGAAATAACTGTGGAAAAATGTTATTTCATTCATTTATGTGCCTAATATTTTTGCATGGATGTCTGTTATTATAAATTCTTAAAAACCATTATGCTGCCAAGCTTTCTTTGATCTGTTCAGCGGCTTTTTTTGCATTTTGACCAGCCTTCGTTTTAAATTTGATTAATCTCATGGCATTCAAGATGACAACTAGGACGCTGCCTTCATGGATAAACATTCCGCTTGCTAAGTGGACTTTCCCTCCTAGGACACCGATGAGAAGAATAACGACTACTGCTAAAGCAATGATTATATTTTGGCGCATATTTCTTATTGTTGACTTAGAAAGGGCATGGGCATGGGCATATTGTGAAAGTTTATCAGCCATTAAGACGACATCGGCAGTTTCCATTGAAACATCCGTTCCACCTTCACCCATGGCGATCCCAATATCTGCTGTTGCAATTGCCGGAGCATCATTGACCCCATCGCCTGCCATCGCTACTATGGCACCTTCTTCTTTAAATTTCCTTACATAGTCCACCTTTTCATTCGGTAAAAGCTCCGCATAAAATTGATCGATTCCCAGTTGTGTTGCCACAGATTCTGCAGTATGGCGATTGTCACCAGTGAGCATAATGATTCTTTTTATTCCATTGGCACGCATATGTGCTAACGCTTCCTGAGCATCATCGCGGATTTGGTCAGCTATGGAAATAATCGCTTCTAGTTTGCCGTTGATTGCAATAAAAATCGCCGTGTTACCCGCTTTTTCTCGATTTACTGCATATTGCGCTGCCTTTGGTTCAACGTGAACTCTTTTATCATCCATTAATTTTCGATTTCCCGCTAAAATCATTTGTCCATCGACAGTGGCCGTTAGTCCTTTCCCTTTAATCGCTTCACCATCGGTCAGTTGATACATGTTCAGATCAAACCCTTTATTTTTTGCATCTTTTACAATCGTTTGACCTAAATGGTGTTCTGATATCGTTTCAGCCTTAGCGACCAATCCTAAAATATCGTTAGACTTCATTGAACCAAAAGTATAAAAATCAGTTACTTCAGGTTTCCCCTTTGTCAACGTTCCAGTTTTATCAAATATTAATGTATCTACCTTGGCGAACGTCTCCATGATTTCGCCACCCTTGATTAACACCCCATTTTTCGCACCATTTCCAATTCCAGCTACGTTTGATACCGGGGCACCGATGACAAGTGCTCCAGGACATGCGATGACTAGGAAAGTGATGGCTAAATGTAAGTCACGAGTAATGATATATACAAGAATTGATAAAACGGTTACTCCTGGTGTGTAATAATTCGAAAAACGGTCGAGGAAACGTTCCGTCTTTGATTTCGAATCTTGTGCTTCCTCAACAAGCTCGATGATTTTAGCAAAGGTCGTATCATCACCAACTTTTTCAGCAACGATTTCAATATACCCAGTATCTAAAATCGAGCCGCTGAATACGTGGCCATCATTGGATTTGTTGACAGGAACCGATTCACCGGTAATGGCTGCCTCGTTGATGGATCCCTGACCTTTTACAATGACCCCATCAACTGGGATTTTTCCACCTGGTAATACAACAATGCGATCGCCTAGCTTGACATCATCGATACTAATATTTTCCCTGTTGCCATCTTTATGAAGTAATATTGCTTCCTGTGGTGCCATATCGACCAGTTCCTTCAATGAAGAACGGGTTTTTTGTAACGTCCGATTTTCTAAGTAAGCACCGAATAAAAATAGAAATGTTACAACAGATGATTCAACATATTCTTGAATATAGAGAGCTCCTATTACAGCAATAGTAACAAGTAACTCGATACTAAAAGTCCGAAGTCTAATAGACTGCCACGCTTTAATCGCGATCGGCACAACAGCTATCACGGTAGCTGCGATTAAAAGCCCATTGCTCCATTCCGTATACTTCATAAATTTTGTAATGAATCCCAATCCAATTAAAATCCCGGCGATGAGCGTGATATGATTGGTATGTCGTTTAATATGGTTCAACATTTCCATTCATTCCTCCTTTTTTCCTGATCCTTTATCGCAGATTAACTGGCAGTAAAACTCCCCACTTCAAGACTTGAGGTTAACTAGTAAGATAAGGGGGGAAACTGCCAGTAAATGCCCGATTGGCGAGATAAGATTTTTCTTTGGGCTTCAGCCTTAGAAAAATCAATCGGGCTCTGCGCGACTAACCATCAGTGGGGGATTAAGAAGACCCCCTCTATCTAATGGAAGTTTCGCTTTATCTTGTCTTTATCTTAACGGAATCCCAGGAAGAAAAAATTGATGTCGGTCAAGAAATGGAAGGAATGAATTTTAAATGAATACCCAAACAAAAAGAGCAATAGTCGTTACAAAAACTGATGAGGATTATGGGGTCAAAATATTTTTACAAGCTTATATAAATAGAAAGACTACCATATTAAAGGTAGTCACTGGATAAACCAACTGTATTTAGGGAATATCTGGCCTGAAAAGAAGAAGTGGTAGAGCGAAGTGAATGATTTTCCGGAAAAAATCTAGATGTCCAAAAGTATGAGAATAAGAAATTAGAGGAATTTATTGATAGTGTGAGTGAGAAGCACAATCTTGTTCCTCCAACAGAAGGACTCCTGCCTGATATTTTAATAAATAAACTGTTAAAATCAATAAAAAAAGAAATGTATGATGGGTTTGGGTAGGCGATGAATTTGGTACTGAAAGAAAGTTAGAATTTATTGATGATCTAATCAACCAAGATACATTGGGAAGGCATAATCTCTTTACACATCTGTATGCTACTTTTACTATCCATAGTCAACAACTCATAACTGGAGTCACGAGCTTGTGAAGGCAAAAATCGCCTTCTGGTATCAACAGCCCAATATACGCCCGTTGGCATACCGATTCAATCACCTCATTTAAGAGGTGAACTGTTTGACGAGGAACCAAGCGAACCCCGTATTGATAATCACATGCGCTTGGCTATCGCTACATGTAACGTTTTTTTGTTCGTGTTGCTTGAACATTTTACGATGCAGAGCTTTTCCTGCATCAACCCTATATGTTCAGTTTTCAAAGAACAATCTCTAGTTATATTATAGCATGTATAATGTGGGATACAAAAAGATTAGCTAACATGTCGGATACTTAATCTAGTACGAAATCCCGCGATTTTCTAGCACTAGACCGTATCCGAAGGCGATTCATCTCATGACTGAAGTCACGAGGGTTCTCGCCTATTACCTAAATATGAGCCTTCTCCAATGTGATGAAAAACTAACCTGATAGGTTACATCGATTAAAAAGTTAGTTCGCAATACAATTGTTAAATTGCCTTTCTAATTCCTCTTTGTTTAAGTCCTTCCCAATAAAAACAAGTTCGCTAAGCTTTGTTTCGTTTTCTTTCCATTTCCGATCCGGGTGTCCAGAAAACAACATATGTAGTCCCTGAAATACGATTCGATGTTCCATCCCTTTAATATGAAGAATCCCTTTATAGCGTAGCAGATCTTCGCCTTTTTCCCGAACGAGATCACCCATCCAATTATCTACCTTTTCTAGGTCTAATGGTTTTTCTTCCCGAAAAGCAATAGAGGAAACCTTATCATTATGATGGTGATGGTGATGATCTGCTAGAAAATTAGGATCAACTTCAAGTTTCTGCTTCACATCAAATGTATTGATTCCTAAAACTTCCTTAATATTTATATTGCAATTTTGAGCATGCAATCTTTTAGCTGCAGGATTTATATTGGTAAGTCTTCGCTCCAATGATTTTAGATCATCGTCAGAAACTAAATCTGTTTTATTTACAATGATTACATCAGCAAAAGCAATTTGCTCTTGAGCCTCATCGTGACCATCTAGATGCCTAGAGATATGTTTGCTGTCTACGACGGTAATAATACTGTCCACTTCGAACTTGTTGGAGAGCAACTCATCCATAAAAAAGGTTTGGGCTACAGGTGCTGGATCCGCTAGACCCGTCGTTTCGATCAAAACACGATCGAATTTTACTTTTCCTTCCTCCATTGAAAATACAAGAGTTCGGAGAATACGAATTAAATCCCCACGAACTGTACAGCAGATGCAGCCATTGTTCATTTCTAAGATTTCCTCGTCACCATCAACGACCAGCTGATTGTCGATCCCAACTTCTCCGTACTCATTGACAATAACGGCAATCTTTTGTTGATGCTTTTCAGTTAGGATTCGATTTAAAAGGGTAGTTTTCCCTGCACCTAAATAACCAGTAAGAATCGTGACAGGAATTTTGTTCGGTTTCATTTTAGCCATCGGTTTTGTCTCCATTCATAGTATTTTTGATACTTTGCTAACTTTATTTTTGTCTTTAGAAACCCCAGTGATGATTCCAGGTAAACGCTCAAAACGATTGTCATGAAATGAATGGCTTACTTTCTCCATATAATCTTCATTGGTAAGAAGTGAATCAACAAAGTGGGGAGCATCCTCTGGTCCTAAATCCTTATACCATGTACCTTTTGGATAATGAATGACAACACACTTATCATGACATCTGCCATTACACCGCGTACGGGTTGTGTGAATAATATCGTCTAGCTCTCGGTCTGAAATTTCTTTTCGAATGGCTTGAGTTAGTTCCTCAGCTCCAACTTCACTGCAACTGCTGCCGTTGCAGAGAAGAATATGATGTTTCGTATGACTTAAATCCCACGTCGCCATAATTAGTTCCTCCTTAGTTAAAAAAGAATCATTACGATTTAAATGATAAAAAAATTCAAATCGATTTTGTATTTTTCTTTAGCATATGGGCATTTAAAACGTAATCATTCCGATTTATTTTTAATATTATCCTATTTGAAAATCAAATGCAAACAAAAAATGGAAGATTATTCTAATGAACGGTTAAGAGATTGATTTTCTAAGTTCGAAAGGTATCGCGCAGTTTGTTATGATCTAAATCATCTCCGATAAATACAAGTGTATTCTTCATCTTTAGCCCTGAATTAATGTGAAGGTGCATGCCATAGGAATATTGAAAGAGAAGTGTATCCGGATTTCCTTTGAATTGAATATAACCTTTTATACGGTAAATATTATCAGGCATCGCCTTTATAAAATCTTCATATAAGCATATAGAAATCGCTTGAATCGTATTTTTATATTTTTCAGATTCGAGGGCTTATTTTTATCCTTATCTTGGCACTCATTATTTACTCCATGCGCATTGGGGTATTAGGGGGATTTCTCTGAGCAAGCTATCGGTGATTGAATGTCTATTGTTTATTATTCGTCGCTAGCGGCGAAGTTTAGTTTGAATCTGTTGTAGGGTGTTACTGCTCCAATCTTCCAACAAAACTTTTATGTCTAAAATGAAGTCCATGTTTCCGATTATGGTCATATATTTAAAGTAAGTGAACGTATTTTAAAAAGCTGCCTTTTTAATATGGGGGGTGGGGTCTATGACCCAAAACCAAGTAAACAAAGCGTTATCTGAGTTTGAGCAAAAGACACCTAAATCTAAACAATTTTTTAATAAGGCCAAAAGGTTTATGCCCGGGGGAGTGACTGCTAATATCAAATACTATGCTCCATACCCGGTTGTGATGAAAAAAGCGAAAGGATCGTATTTGTATGATGTGGATGGGAATGAATATGTGGATTACCTCCTTTCTTATGGTGCGCTCATTTTAGGACATGGTCATCCGGAAGTAGCCAAAGCGATTCATTCTCAACTTGGTGATCTTGGCACATATTTATTAGGAACGCCACATGAGTTGGAAGTGGAAATGGCGCAAAAAATTCAACGTTTTTATCCAAGCATGGAGTCGATCCGTTATACGAATTCAGGAACAGAAGCAACCCTGTTAGCCATTCGTACTGCTTATGCTTTTACGGGAAAACATAAAATAGCGAAGTTTGAAGGGCATTATCATGGAGGCTATGATCAACTTCTTTTCAGCATAAACCCAGCTGTTCAAAAAGCAGGACCAGCTCAGCAGCCAATCCCTGTCGCTGAATCGAAAGGGATTGATTCCTATCATCAAGACCATACAATCATATTACCGTTCAATGATATCGATGCAACCGCAGATATTTTGAGGAAGAACAAGGAAGATCTTGCTGCGGTAATTATGGAGCCGATTCAAGGGGGCTTCATTCCTGCAGAGAAAAAATTTATCGATGAATTGCGTAAAATAACGAAAGAATTAGGAGTTCTGCTTATTTTTGATGAGGTTAAAACAGGATTTCGTATTGGTTTAGGTGGTGCGCAAGAATATTACGGAATCCATCCCGATCTTACAGCGTTAGGAAAAGCGATTGGGGGTGGTTTTCCAATTGGAATTCTTGGCGGCAAAGCGGAAATCATGAAAGTGAGTTCTCCATCTGCGAAAGCGGATGTTTTTGACGGTAGTCAAAGTTCCTTATCAAGCGCTGACAACGTTCTATTCCATAGCGGTACCTATAATGGACATCCGACTATTTTGGCGGCGGGATTAGCGACAGTAAAGGTTTTGGAACAAGAATTGCCTCAAGTCGTTTCAATGACAACGATGTTGAAAGAAGGCATCACAGAATTGTTTATCAATCAAGGAATTGGAGTCCATACCATTGGGTTAGGTACCATTTTCAATGTAGTCATAAGTGATATGGAGAAAATTAAAAATTATCGTGATTACCAGCAATCAAATTTCATGATGCGAAAAGCTTTGGATTTCTATTTACTCAATGAAGGGGTTTATACCAAACCACTAAACCGCTATAGCCTAGCTACCGCTCATACGAAAAAAGAAATTGACCGGACGTTAGATGCTTATGATCGCGTCTTAGCTAAAATGAAAAAATAATGTCGGCATCCCCTGTGTGAAACACCGGGACGGTTCTCGCGTTTCAAACTCATGGGGTCAGTCGCTTACTCAACGAAACCGTTAATTGGGTGGGAGACAGACCCTATGCCGAATAACCTCCTCCAAAAATTGGTTCATACATTCTTTAAACTTCACAGACTTCTTATATATATATAAGAAGTCTGTGAACGAATCATGAAAATAATGGCTCTCGGAATGTGTCAAGCTATGCTGTCATAAATTCATAAGGTAAAACAGCACATACTTTGGAGGAAAGAGAATGAACCCTATGTATCCCTATCGCGTGAATCCGCAAATAGCACAAAATGGACCGATGCAAGTTATTGTCATAGAACCTTTCGTATATGAAACGCTACGCAGTCTAATAGGAAAAAGAGCCGTCCTTGATACCACACGTGGTTCCGTTAGCGGAATGGTTGTTGATGCAAAGCTAGATCATGTTGTCATTCAAGAGCATGATTCTACATTCTTTGTTCGCCTACGTGAAATCGTTTGGATAATGCCCGAATCTTAAACCCACCCATGATTTTATTAGAAACACCGGGACGGTTCTCGCGTTTCAAACTCAAGGGGTCAGTCCCTTACTCAACGAATCCGTTAATTGGGTTTGGGACAGACCCTATAGCCACTTTCGGAAAAGTGACTTTAACTATTGCTTGTGGGGTCATTTTTAACAACCGTTTTTTTTACACCTTTACTTATATAAGGTTTCGCACTCTTTTTTTTGTTTGCACTAGCTTGCCAACGATTCCAACCCTTCTTGTCTGTTCCTCTCCCTGTTCCGCCTTTTCCTTTAGCTTTACTCATAAAATTCACCCCATTATTATTCTAAGTTGAGTTACCTATCTGGTTAGTTTTAGTCATTTTACTCGGTTATTAACCAAGCATATTGCAATAAAAAAACATCCTTCCAGTTACCCATACTATTGTATATCGTTTTTAAACACCTGCACCGTTCGTTTAAGAAAAATCTATCACAAACTCTATATTTATTTTAGCACGAAACACCGGGACGGTTCTCGCGTTTCATAACAATTGTACTGGCTATATTTTGATTTACCACGAACTTGAAAAATTGAGGTTATAGTGGGCAACTAAGACCGATCAAATTTGCGGTATGTAAGAGATTGATTCCACAAACGACTAATAAAGGGATTAAATGACACAATTAATATGGGAAATTTTGGATAAACAGGAGAACCGTCCCCATGTTCCTGCACTTAATACAAAAATAGTTCTATGAAAAAAACGGAAAGACAAGCGAATAGGGCAACACTTACTAAGCTGGCTCCGCGATAGGCAAAAAAAATGGCGACGATAAAGCCGATGAGCGCCGACCATGGGGAGGCCGTTGCGTCTAAAATGGCTGGGAAAACCATGACTGCTAAGGTCACATACGGAACATAGTATAAAAACGAACGGATATAGATATTTTTGATTTCTTTTCTGATCAATGTGAGTGGCAGAACCCTAATAAGATAAGTCACCACTGCCATCACCAAAGTATAAAAAATCACATTACTCATACGTATCCTCCTTTACCGGGAAGGCAAACGCAGCAATACCTGCGATTAAAATTGTTAAGATGATTATTTTTACGCCGGATGAGATGGATGCGAAGAGTGGAAGCTCTGCAAATACCAGACTTAGTACCATTGAAATGATAATTAGTCCGGAAAGGATTTTATTTCCTTTTGCCGGCGGAATAATGACGGCGAGAAGCATTCCGAATAATGCAATGCTTAATGCACTGATCATTCTTGGCGGCAGAATGTTCCCCGAAATAACTCCAAACAATGTCCCTAGTGCCCATCCCGGCACTGCGGCACTCATTACGCCATAAAAATAATAAGGGCTCAACTTTCCGGGGACTGTAATGGAGACCCCGAATACCTCATCCGTCACTCCGTATGCCATGATTAATCGGTGGAATATTGGCGTGTTAGGATCTATCTTTTGGGATAAAGCAAATGACATCAGAAAATATCTGGAGTTGATAATCAGCTGGGTGACAGCAATTTCGACGATGGCTGCCGCGCTGGCAATAAGCGTTAGCCCCGCAAACTGTCCAGCCGAGGTTAAATTAGTCACGGACATAAATACTGCTTCAAACGGATTAAACCCAGCTTGCTTGGCAAGAATTCCAAAAGTAAATGAAACCGCAAAATAACCCATTGCAATGGGAATTCCGTTCTTCATCCCACTTTTCCATTGTTTTATGTTTGTCTTCATTTTTTCTCCTCCAATGATGCTGTGATGAAAGGGGCATTTATCAGAAATAGTAGCATGTAAAGGTGCCTAGTCACCACTAGAAACTTCTATTTCAAAAAAATAATTCCACAGCAAGCTTCCTCAATCGGAGGCTTTTTTGATTTTGATTTACATATTGATTAGGTCAGGGTCAAGAGTTTGACGTGGATTATGAAAATGAACATGAACATGATGAAATGGAAGCTGAAATCAAGGACGATCGAGGAAACAAAAATGTAAAGGGGGACAAAGCATTTGAAAGGTTACACCAATCTTTGAACAATTCGCTTTTGGTCAAGATACACAAAACAAAGAAGTGATTTCCGAAGTGCTAAACGGCTTTAATTTAGACAAAGACTTCCAAGAGTTTGAATTAAAAGTGCAATTCCTTGATGGGGATGTAAAAGAATATAAAGTGGAATAAAACAGGGGGACGGTTCGTCTCCTTTTTTGTGAAAGTGTGAGGGAAGGGACAACAGAACCGTCTCGGCGTTTTTTAACAAAGGGATTAAATGATACAATTAAAATGGTAAATTTTGGAGAAACAGCAGAACCGTCCCCGTGTTCCTGTTTTTATATTTTTCAGAAAAGTACTTGTTCTCTTTTGAAAAAAATGGTAAGTTATCATATGGCATCTGCAAATCGTAATTGTTCCGATTTGATAAAAAAATAGAAGAATAATAATTAGGGAGGTACTATTATGATTCTTACCAGTAAAACAATCCTCAAGAAAATAGAAGAGGAAGAGCTTTTGATTACCCCATTCAGAACGTCCCAAGTTCAACCAGCATCTATTGATTTACGGTTAGGAAAACATTTCATGATCATTGATAAGTCTTCTACTCCTTTCATATCCCTAGAAAAACCAATTAGCTATAAGCAAGTTTGCCAAGACACGATTATCATTCCACCTCAAGGATTTGTATTAGGTACCACGATTGAGTATATTAACCTGCCCAATGATCTCACAGCCTTTGTTGAAGGAAGAAGTTCCATTGGAAGGTTAGGATTATTTATTCAAAATGCTGGCTGGGTGGATCCAGGATTTCACGGACAAATCACTTTAGAACTTTACAATGCAAACCGCGTACCTATTGAATTAAAAGCAGGGAGGCGTATTTGTCAAATAGTCCTAGCTCGTTTAGATCAAAAAGGCACAGCGTATACAGGAAAATATAGTGGTCAAGAAAAAGCAACAGCGAGTCGAATCTACCTTGATGTGGAATGTAAAAATGCCTTTTCAAGGAGGGAAAAGTTTAAGGAATTTGATTAACCTATAAGTCTTTTGGATTTAAGCAAATTCTATAAAATAATAAAAGAAAAGAGGAAAAAATATATGAGTGTAAGTCAACATAGGAAAGAGGCACCTAAAAAAGTGAATTGTAAAGTTATAACAGTCAGTGATACACGTCTAGAAGAGACAGATAAAAGTGGAAGATTAATTATACAACTGCTGCAGGACGCCTTTCATACTGTACAGAATTATCAAATTGTAACAGATGATTATGATGTCATTTATGACGCAATAAAGACAGGTTGTTTAGATAACGAAATTGATGTCATTTTATTGAATGGCGGAACTGGTATCGCAAAACGTGATGTTACCATTGAGGTTGTTGAACGTTTAATAGAGAAGCAGCTGCCAGGGTTCGGTGAAATTTTCCGCACGCTGAGTTATTTGGAGGATATTGGTTCAGCAGCCATTTTAAGCAGGGCTATTGCAGGTGTTTTTAATAATACAGCCATTTTTTCTATGCCTGGATCCAGTGGAGCAGTCAAGTTAGCCATGGAAAAGATTATTATCCCGGAAATATCTCATGTAGTGAGGGAAATACGGAAAGACTTAAGATAATAAAGTATTTCCATTTGTTAATATTTCTTCCTTATAAGGAAGTTTGCCTATTAAAAGAGCCTACAAAATGTATTGTAGGCTTTTATCTCTATCACTGTGCAATGATTTCGACTGGACCATGGTCATCACAGTGCCCATTATGAACATGATGTAATCTTCCATTCACTAAAAAATCCATATGATTGCCATGAGGGACCAATTCATGCCCACAATCACTTTCGTGGTCACATCCGCAATTAATTGGATTACATTGATCTGGGTTCGTTTCACTAATGGGGAGCTTGCACTCATCCCAATGTCCTTCGTGTTCATGGTGTAAATGACCGTCGTGGACATAATCAATATGGTCATCGTGTCGAATTTTTGTATGTCCACAAGCAATGCTGTGTTGATGTTTATGTTCCCCTGTATGGGTTGAATGCTCCATTTTCTGATATCCCCCTTTTAATTTAGGTTCATATTTCATTATTCCCCTTAATTTTTTTGAAAAACCATAAGGAATAGAAATAAGGGGGGATCTTCAAGTGTTTCCCTAATAAAAATTGTACTGGCTGTATTTTGATTTACCACGAACTTGAAAAATTGAGATGATAGTTGGCAACTAAGAACGATCAACTTAGCGATATGTAAGAAATCGAGTCCTCAAGCTATTAATAAAGGGATTAAATGACGCAATTAATATGGAAAATTTTGGCGGAACATGAGAACCGTCCCCGTGTTCCACCCGTGTTCCACTTAAAAGTAATAATTTCCATTAGTGACAATATACTAAACTATAAATAGTAACCATTACGATTTATGTAAGTATTTTAAGGGTAGAAGGGGAGAGAGTTTTTTGGCGAAAAAAATACCTGTGTATATCATTAGCGGATTTTTGGGAAGTGGGAAGACTACTGTTCTTTTAAACATGATTAAAGAGTGTGATCGGAATCATCAAAGGCCAGGGATCATTTTAAATGAATTAGGAGAAGTAAACGTTGAAAGCTATTTGTTTAAAAATCATCATCTTAAAGAATTATTAAACGGCTGCATCTGTTGTACAATCCAAGACGACTTAAGAGAAACATTAAACTATTTTATTACAGAAGCTAAAAAAAATAGGATTGATGTATTATTTATTGAAGGTACAGGCGTTGCCAACCCACTAGAGATAGAAGAGGCTCTGTTGAGTGCTGAATACTTAGATTATTTTGAATTAAATTCAACCATTAGTCTCGTCGATGCAAGCCATTTTTTGGAATATCAAAGTATTTTTTCTAGTACTACTGAAGTGCGTAAATTGTTGAAGGAGCAAATTTCAAGTGCTTCAATCGTTTTATTAAATAAAACAGACCTTGTTAAAGAAAAAAACTTAACAAAGATTGAAAATAAGATAAAAGAGGATGTAAAGTCTGAGGTACAAATTTATAAAACAAAATTTGGAGACATTCCAATAAAGGAACTTTTTTTCAAAAGGTATTATGTTCATATATCTCAAAGTCAAAAAGAGCACGTGTTAAATACCAGCCATGTATACAACGATGAGAGCGATAATAGTGAACATAATCATCATCATAAGCATCACCATCATCATCATTCTGCCATTAAAGCTTTAAAGATTGACAAGTTTCCTGAAATGAATAAAAGAAAATTGGAAAAGTGGCTGAAAAGGCTGCCTAAAAGCATTGTAAGAGGCAAAGGCATTGTCCGATTAGAGGGGAGTAAAGGTTTTTTTAGTTTTCAGTTTTCGTCAGGGAGAATGATAGTAGAAAACATTAGAGAAACACAAACGATCCAACCTGCTATCATCTTAATTGGCGATCGATTGAACCCAGAAGAAATTCTTCATAGCTTTAAGAGTACATTTAAAATGCAAAGCTTTTAAATAGATGAAAAAGGCATGAATACAGGCCTCTTATTCTCTGATATGCCTTTCTTTAGTGTACAGGCTTGGCATTTGAACTACTCGTCACTAAAGTAACGAGATTCCTGCGAACACCGAGGTATCCCTCAGTTTTTTAGCAGGCTATCCCCGTCGCACCGACGGTTAGCAGTACCAATGGCGTGAGCCTCCTGCGGTGAAGCAAACTTGTACATTTGAACTCACTGTACTTGCTTCCTTTGCTTGTTTTTTGCTACTTCAGCAAGTGCAGGGCGAATGATGCTTGGATATTTTACGTGACAAAGCCTTTCTTGTCACAACCCCATATATCCAGTTTTCAAAGAACAACTTATACAGGAATATTATACCATGCAAACATACGTTCTGGCTATCACCAACCGAAAATTCATCCCATGTCTAAAGACAGGCTTTGCCCTGCACGGGTGTTCTTTTCGGAAAACATAAAAAGCTAAACACATATAGCTAGAATATGGAACATTCGTTACGATACAAGACGATAGGATGAAGGAATATGTGAAGGAATGATCTGTATGATTCGTTGGATTCATTCGTATCTTATTGATTTTACAAGTTTACTAGCACTTAGTATTGTCATTTATTTTATAACAATTAGTCAATTAGTTGGAAAAGAGTTGGCCATTCACATCCCGAACTCTTTTCTGCAGTTAAATACGATTTTTTTAAGTATTTTAATAGAAGCGATTCCATTTGTTTTAGTCGGAGTCCTTATAGCAGGGTTTATTCAAATATTTATAACCGAAGAGCATATTCGCCGTTTGATTCCACGAAATCGATTTTTAGCTGTATCCATGAGTTGTACTGTAGGAGCTTTATTCCCTGCTTGTGAATGTGGAATTGTGCCGATTGTGCGGAGATTAGTATCAAAAGGCGTGCCTATACATGCAGGAATCGGCTTTCTTCTTACTGGTCCGTTAATTAACCCAATTGTGATATTATCCACCTATATGGCATTTGGGAATGATAGTAAAATGGCTGGGTTAAGAATGGGGATTGGTTTTTTAGCAGCATTGATCATCGCTTTAATGATTAGCTATTTATTTAAGTCGCACCAATTGAAACATTCTGTATCAGACATTACTGACGCAACAGATGTAACAATGAAGAATGAGCCCTTTAGTCATCGGATCGGAGGAATGATTAAACATTCAATCGATGAGTTTTTTGATATGGGAAAATACTTGATCATTGGCGCTTTTGTTGCTGCGTTCGTACAAAGTCATGTGTCAGCGAAGTCAATGTTTTTCTTGGGGGATGGTGTCTTAGGAACGACCATTGTGATGATGGGACTAGCCTATTTTTTATCTTTATGTTCGGAGGCGGATGCTTTCATAGGTGCCTCATTTAGAAATTTAGTTCCAACTACCTCCATATTGGCTTTTTTAGTTTATGGACCAATGATTGATTTAAAAAACACGATTATGTTGTTGAGTGTATTTAAAGTAAAATTTGTATTCACGTTATTAACCTTAATCACTTCCATTGTGTTTTTATGCATCAGTATAACGAGTCTCTTTTAAGGTGGTGAACGCTGTTGATACGTGTACATTTTCAACATTTCCTCAGAGCAGTCATTTTAGCAGCCTTTGCTATTTTCTTTATCGGGCTACATTATTCCGGCGAAATAACAAAGTATATAAATCCAAAGTACGATGTAATGAGTCAGATTGCTGCGGGTGTTTTTATTCTTTTTTTCTTCGTTCAGCTTTTTCGGATATTTGACGATAACGATGGTCAACATGACCACTGTCCGCCTGGGTGTACCCATGATCATGGATATTCTGATGCATGGCCAAAAAAAATAATAAAATACTCGATTCTTCTTTTTCCATTATTGACAGGCTTTGCATTTCCACCAACGATATTAGACTCATCGATTGCAGCTAAAAAAGGAACAGTTCTTCCTCAGGGGAATGGAAATGGAAATAATGGAACAGAGGAGTTTGAATTTGAAACGGATTCCATTTCCCTACAGGAATATGAAGAGGTTCACCCTAACAATAACTATTTTTCTGAAGAGAAGTATGATGAGGAAATGAAAAAGTTAGAGGTAGTAGATGTCATTCAGATGAAAAATGATATATATGCCTCTTATTATGATGCTATTAGTAGGAAACCGAAGGAATACATTGGAAAGAAAATTAAAGTTAGCGGGTTTGTTTATAAAGAAGAAGGACTTGATGGGAATCAGCTTGTTCTATCGAGATTTCTTATTACACATTGTGTTGCTGATGCAAGTATTATTGGGTTTTTAACCGAGGTTAAACAGGCTAGTGAAATAGAGCAAGACACATGGCTAGAAATAGAAGGAACTCTGGATATAACATCATTTAATGGGGTAGAGCTACCATTAATAAAGGCAAATAAATGGAAGGTAATTGAGGAGCCCGTCGAACCCTATATCTATCCGATTTTAACAAACCACACTGAGTAGTTATTTCATTAGAAAAAGTACTTTTTTGTTTTCTCGACAATTTTAAAAAAACTTTCCTTTTAAAATTAATCATAAAAACCTTGATAATAGGAAAAAAATTTTATAAAATGTAAATCGTAATTAGTTCGATTTACTTGTGTAAAGGAGAATTAAAAATCTTAATTCACCATGTGGAGAATATAGTCATTCAATTGTTAACAAATCTTTGCGATGCTAGCTTCCTTATAAGTATCGGATCTCTTATCCGAACTGGCGGATGGGGTAATTTCTAGAACATCTCTAGGACTAGACAATCTGGAGAGAAACAGCTATAATCCACAGTCAACAAATCGTAATGATTACAATTATCGCTTAGAGGGGTGAACAAATGACGAAAAAAATCCCGGTAACCGTTTTAAGTGGTTACTTAGGTGCAGGGAAAACAACCTTGCTGAATCATGTTTTAAAAAATCGCGAAAATAAAAAAATTGCTGTCATTGTCAACGATATGAGCGAAGTTAACATCGATGCTTCCATGGTAAAAAAAGGTGGATTCACAAGGACAGATGAAAAACTAGTTGAACTTCAAAACGGCTGTATTTGCTGTACATTAAGAGAGGACTTAATGATCGAAGTGGAAAGGCTTGTTCAAGCCGGTGATATAGATTATATCCTAATTGAATCATCAGGTATTTCAGAACCAATCCCAGTTGCCCAAACATTTACATATGTCGATGAAAGTCTGGGAATCAATCTATCAAAATATTGCAAACTTGATACGATGGTAACTTTGGTGGATGCGAACCGGTTTTGGCATGACTTTGCTTCTGGTGAGAGCCTGATGGATCGAAAGCAGGAAGTGGATGAAACCGATACTCGTGAAGTAGTCGACTTGCTCATTGACCAAATTGAGTTTGCGAATGTTTTAGTTCTAAATAAAATCGATTTAGTGGATAAAGACAGTGTACAAGAGCTTAAGGCTGTGTTACATAAGTTAAATCCAGGGGCAAGGATGATTGAAAGTGCCCATTCACAAATTGCCTTAACGGATATTTTGGATACTGGTTTATTTGATTTCGAAGAAGCAAGCCAAGGTGCGGGCTGGATAAAGGAATTGAATGAGGAACATACGCCAGAGACCGAGGAATATGGAATTTCCTCTTTTGTCTACCGGAGAAACAGGCCGTTTCACCCGGAACGATGGAGACGATGGCTGGAGGATTGGCCTGTAGATATTGTCCGGGCAAAAGGGTTCTTTTGGATAGCATCGCGAAACAATATGACAGGATTATTATCCCAAGCTGGTCCTTCGATCATTTTCCAAGGAGCAGGGGAATGGATTGCTTCCTATCCGGATGAAGAAAGAGAGCAAATTCTTAAGGATGAACCAGAATTGCTTGAAAGATGGGACCCTGAATTTGGAGATCGAATGACAGAACTCGTCCTAATTGGGGTGAAGATGGAACGAAAGGAACTTGAGGACGGATTGGATCAATGCTTATTAACAGATGAAGAAATGAAGATGGACTGGTCCGAATTTCAAGACCTACTGCCAGCATTTTCGGTGGTTGAGTAAAGATTAAAGGAAATGATGAAAATTAGGAGGAAGAAAAAATGAGAGTGAAAATTACATTGGCATGTACAGAGACAGGGGATCGCAATTACATTACAACAAAAAATAAACGAAACAATCCCGACCGGATTGAGTTGATGAAATACTGTCCACGCCTAAAAAAACGTACATTACACCGTGAAACGAAATAACAAATTTTTTTATCATGTAAATCGTAATTGTTTCGTTTTGTAGTTAAGGGGTGAAACCACAAATCCAGATCGTCTTGAACTTGTGAAATATTGTTCACGGTTGAAAAGGCAAACTTTACATCGAGAAAATAAATAAGCGTACTATCCCGGTGATGCAAAAAAAATAAAAAGTGAAGGGGGAAATGGGAATGGCAAAAAAATCAAAAGTAGTGAAAGCAAAAAAACGTGAGGAATTGGTGGGAAAATATGCGGCCCTTCGCAGGGAACTAAAGGAAAAAGGGGACTATGAAGCCCTTAGAAAACTTCCGAGAGATTCTTCACCCACGAGATTAAAGAACAGATGTGAAGTGACAGGAAGACCAAGAGGGTATTTGAGAAAATTTAAAATGTCCCGGATTGCGTTTAGAGAGTACGCTCATAAAGGGCAAATTCCAGGAGTGAAAAAATCAAGCTGGTAGAGTTCACGTTGGGTGCTAGGTATAAGTATTTGGTGGTTTAAGGATGACATAGAAAACGATGGAGGGAGCGTCTTGAAGCCGATTAATCCAATCTTAATTGAATTTTTTCATCGTAGTGCCGTCTTGAATCTCCCAGATAAAATGCGGGAAATCTATCAGTTTATAGAAACGAAGGAAAATCAATTAGAGGAAATTTCCTCTAATGAAAAGCAATTTATTAATCTTATGATTGATAACTCCCCATTTAAAGCGGCAGCAGAACATTTTTCACTGGATATTTCTTCTATAAAGCAGGTAATGGATGAGGCACAAGTCGAAATTGATCGTTTAATCGATGAAAGATGTAATCGTGTAAAATGGATCGATTGTACGGACAGTCTGAAAAAACAGCATGGAGAAGGTCATCTTCAATGGTCCTTTATATTTGTGTCGTAACCTGTCGGGGATCGGGAAGAAAAAGGTTTAATCAAAAGAATAAATGGGAACGAACAAGATTTACAGGTGGTGTTTTTAGTTGTATGAGTGGGTGATTATTGGCGGAGGGATTCAAGGAGTAACCCTAGCTGTCTTTTTGCTGAAAACTGGGAAAACAAAGGTGGATAAACTAGCCATCATAGACCGTAATCATGAACCATTAGCAAATTGGAAGAGAAATACGAAGATCATCTCGATGCCATACTTACGTTCTCCCGCTGTTCATCATATTGATGTTGCTCCATTTAGTCTCCATTCATTTGTAAAAAAGGGCTACTATAAGGAAAGTACCGCCTTTTACGGTAAATATAAGCGGCCATCTCTAGAACTGTTTAATGATCATTGTGAGCATCTTGTAAATGATCTATCGTTAAAAAGCTCTTGGGTTCATGGACATGTCCAGAAGGCATTTAAAATAAAGGATGGATGGCAGCTCCAATTGGAAAACGGCCGTGAAATACGAGGCAAAAAACTCGTTTTGGCTATAGGAATTGGGGAACAGCTTAATATGCCGGATTGGGCAATGGATCTCGACAGGAAATCACCAACCCGAGTTTATCATATTTTTGATAAAACGATGCCCGATTTTGATTCACTGGAGCTTCCTATTACCATTGTCGGGGGAGGAATCTCGTCTATTCATGCGGTTCTTAAGTTGAGTGAACTGTATCCGAGTCAAGTCACATTGTTAAAACGGCATTCATTTAGAATCCATGATTTTGATAGCGATCCAGGCTGGTTAGGTCCAAAACGGCAGACCGCATTCCATAAAGAAGGAAATTATGTAAATCGAAGGGAAGCTATTATAAACGCCAGAAATAGGGGATCCATTCCCCATGACCTCTATATAAAGGTATTAAACAGAGTCAAACGTAAATCCCTTGCTGTTGAAGAGGGAGAGGTCGTTCGCGGCGAAGAAAAAAATGGCCGTGTTTATCTTTATGATAAGGATGACAAAATGATTGTAAAAACGGGTACCGTTCTTCTAGCTACCGGATTCTTGCCAAGCCTTCCAGGAAGTGATTGGATCAAGCCGATGATTGAAAAAATGGAATTGCCTTGTGCGGAGTGCGGGTATCCTATTGTATCGAAAGCTTTACAATGGGGGCCTGATTTATATGTGGTTGGTGCTTTAGCAGAGCTTGAAATGGGTCCAATTGCAAGAAATATTTCTGGCGCAAGACAAGCGGCCGAACGAATCGTGAATTATTTATAAAGTGAACGATTACATACTGAGACGGTTCCTGCGTTTCTCTTGGAAATACTTGAACCGTCCGGTGTTCTCTTTTAAAAGGCTTCACTTCACCCCAAAATGTCCTTTAATTCCGTATCGGAATATACAGCAATTAACACAACGGCTTTTCCGTCGCCAATATTTTTCACATAGTGTGGAACACATGCATTCCAGCTGAAAGAATCTCCTTTTTCGACAATGTAATGATCTTCTCCTTGCTCTGCGAGAAGTTTGCCTTCAAGTACGAGGTGGGTTTCAACCCCTTGATGGGCGTTTGGTTCTCCCATTGAAGCTCCTGGAGGGAATTCGACGATTCTCAAATGTAACCCCTCTTTTGAAGCTAAATGTTCAACCGTCAAACCGTTATAGGAAGTTGTTGTTCTTGCATCATTCTTAACAACTTGCATTTGTTGTTTTTTTTCTAACAATAAGTAAGGCAAAGGAACTTTTAAAAAACTTGCAATTGTTTGCAAAGTGCTGATTGATGGGGAAGTGTTATTGTTCTCAACATTACTGATGAATCCTTTTGAAAGCCCTGTTGCATCGCACATTTGGGCAATCGTTATTTTTTTTCGTTTACGGATGTCACGAATCTTTGATCCAATATCCATATTAGTCACCTCAGATGTTTTCAAATAAGAAACATATATCTATATTAGCAAAAAAAACATTGACAATCTATACACATCTTGTTACTTTATAGATAACAAATATTCATATTAGAAAACAAATAACCTTGCAAGAGGTATTTATTTTTGTACTTGGGTTTCCCAATATGAATCTTTTATTCTTATGTAAATACAATTTAGCTAAAGGTCTTTCGTTAGCGGTTCATCCTGTTGAAGGAAGGTAAAGCTAGTTTAAAATACAATCAATTGAAAGGGAGGTTGTTCATAGATGATTCCAGCTTATTTTATTGCCCATGGTGCTCCGCTTTTGGCAATTGAGGAGAATGCATATACGAAGTTTTTAATGCAATTAGGTCAAGATATTCCTAAACCAAAAGCGATTGTTCTGTTTTCTGCCCACTGGGAATCACCGGTTCAAAATGTAAGTGAAGTCGAACAATATTCTACGATTTATGATTTCGGTGGGTTTCCAGATGCCCTGTATCAAATCGAGTACCCTGCAATAGGAAGTAAGAATGTAAGTGAAGAAATCAAAGCTTTATTCACAAACGAAGGAATTGCCTATCAAACAGAAACGAGTCGTGGCTTGGATCATGGAGCTTGGGTTGTACTCAGAATGCTTTATCCGAATGCGGATATTCCTGTCATTTCGATGTCTGTGAATCCAGGGTTATCACCTGAGGAGCAGTATAAAATTGGGAAGTCGCTATCAGAACTTAGGAAAAAGGATGTCATGATTATTGCTAGTGGGGGAACGGTTCATAACCTCCGGGCATTGGATTGGCGCGACAATGGGGAAATCACTCCATGGGCATTGCAATTTGATGAGTGGCTGGAAAAACATTTAAAAGCTTGGGATACAGAGTCTTTATTTAATTATGACTCACTTGCTCCTTCTGCCCAGTTGGCAGTTCCCCCATATGGCAATGAGCATTTTATCCCGATTTTTTATGCAATGGGGGCAGCGGACGATGAGCAAAAAGCAACTTTGCTGCATCGTAGTTATCGATATGGAAGTTTAAGTCATAGTATTTGGCAATTTGGTTGATTAAGAAGACTATTTATAAAAAAATTTGGAGGTAATGAGGAATGAATAACAAATTAGCTTGGAGTACATTAATTTTACGAGTTGTATTAGGGATTACCTTTTTCCTACATGGTTTTGATAAATTTAATTCAGGAATCGGAAACATAGTAGGGTGGTTTGAAAGTATTGGACTTCCAGGAGGCTTAGCGTACGCGGTAGCTGTGATTGAATTGGTTGGCGGATTATTATTAATCGTTGGTTTAGGTTCAAAAATTGTAGCTGCGTTATTAGCTGTCATCATGCTTGGAGCGATTTTCACCGCTAAATTGGCTATGGGCTTTTTAAATGGCTATGAATTAGATATCGTATTATTTGCAATGGCATTATTTATCGCCGTTAACGGAAGTCAAATGTTTGCAATTGGTTCAGTGATTACGGGGAAAAAAGACGAAAATCATACATCAGCAGCTTAATTCATAATAAAAAGCATCCAATTATTTGGGTGCTTTTTTTAAAAAAAGATAAGAAAGATAAAATTTTGGGTCTACCACAGTCATTCGTGCTGTGGTATTTTCGCTTTATGGAGACTAACTATTCTACGACAAATTTTTTCGATAAACACCAACATTGGGAAGCTTTTAAAAGAAAACAAGGTGCTAAAATCCGTCCCATTGTAATCAATTCGAGAAATTTCAATAGTCAACAACTCATGACTGAAGTCACGAGGGTTCTCGCCTATTACCTAAACAACTGGAGTGAATATTGATGGAAATCAGAGATTTATTTGATTTAGAGAATGATACGACCTTTCAGCAACTGAACCAGCAAGTGAATTCGTTTAATACATTAAAAATCTTAAAATTAGAGAACCATGAAATTCGTCATTCAAATATTTTGGCTTGGCTGATGAATCCAAAAGAAAACCATCATTTACGTGATTATTTTTTACGTAAAATGATTGAACATCTTATCCTGGTGGAAGAAAACAGTAGTAATGTTCAATTTGAAACCGTTGCGGAAATCCTCAATCATTCATTGATGGATAGCTATGTATACCGTGAAGTGAAAACAAATAACAATCGCTTTATCGATTTGCTTATAGTTAATCAACAATTGAAATTTGCCATTTTAATAGAAAATAAGTTTTATTCTACAGAATCTAAAAACCAGTTGGACGATTATTTAGATTTTATCCAACATACATTTAAAGATTTTACTATCATTCCAATTTACTTAACATTGGATGGGGAAAACCCTTCTAATCAACAATACTTGATCCTTACTTATGAGCGGATTGAATCGATTTTACATACTATTCTTATGCTGTATCAGGATCAATTAAGCGATAACGTTTATAAATTTATTGAAGACTACGACCACATTTTAAAAGAGAAATTCCATCAAAATCAAGATCAAATCCTACAGGCAATTGAAATATACCGCAATCATAAATTGACAATAGATGCACTGTTTGAGGAAACTTCTATCCTCAATAAATCATTGCATTTTGAATCAGGTTATCAGTTTGAATTCATGATGAAGTATAAAGACACAATCAATTACATTTTCAAACATGGACAAAATATCCTGTCATACAGCTTCGATAAGTTCATCCAGCAACAGTTTAATGGAGAGGTTCTTTACAATGCTCATCCAACTATCCCTAATTTACTACCGCCTGAATGGCATTCTATTAGCCGAATCCCATTAAGAGAACCAAGTTATTGGCTAGGGAAAGGATTAATCGTTTGGTTCGAACAAACGAATGATCGTCGTTTGCGTCTGATTGCTGAAGTAGGACCGATGGAATATGCGGGACGTCTTTCATTGCTTGAACAATTAGAAAGGATAGGAATTTCGATTAAACAGAGTTCAAAATTAGAAAAAGCTCGTTATACAAGATTTTATTCGCAAAAAATGGACGTTAATAAGTGGGATGATATCGACGAGCTCACACAGGCAATCTCTGATTTATATAATAGTCCAGAATTTACGTTATTGAGAAAGCAAGTGGCGGCCATTTTAAAGGATGAAAATCCGGTAAAAGAACAACAACCTGACCCTGCGGATAGTTCCTCAATAAATGAGACGAGAAAGCAAGTTCAAACGGCATTTAAAAAGTGGATGGAATCTAAAAATATTCCTGAAAATCATTATCGTGTGTCATCCCGAAATTTATCTTTTAAAATCCCGCTATTTGATGCATACAAAGAAAAATTAGGAGAAACAAGAGAAAAATGGTGGTGGGATCATGGTCCATTTTTATTTTGGATGAATATGAACACAGACACAGACTCGTTATATTTCACGTTAGAAATTGGTCCAATTGAAGCGGATAAACGTGTGATGTTGTTGGAAACGATGAAGGAAAAAGGAATTGAATTCAATAGAAAAGGGCTTTCACTAGAGGCTAAATACACTCGCATTCACTCAGAATCCATTTCCATTAAAGGATTAGAAGAACCAATGTTAATCGACGTTTTTCACTCATTATATGATAATAAGGAGCTACAAAAGATTTTAGAAAAGCTACAAAGAATTTATGATGAAACGATTAGTAAGCTAGAGCTAGAGTAATCATGTCTTTGTTCAGGCAGACATGAAAATGGACTTTAATATAAAAGCATTAAGTATATCATTACGCATTTGTTTTTTGTGCGAAGCTTTAATCAATTATGTAGTTTAGTATTCTATACCACACTTACATATCTCCAGCTTTTACGTATTGTTACTAACAAAAAAAGCGCACTTGAGAAAGATCAAATGCGCTTTGCCGTACTATTAAAATAATTCCCGGGCCAATAATCGATAAACATCGAGGCGTTTCTCTTGTGAGTGAGGAATGCTGCAAATCATCGCTTCATCATATCCATAATGTGCTTGTTCTTCTTGTAAAAAGTTTGCAATGCCTTTCACAGCACCGACTAAATGAATTTTGCGGTTTTCTTTAATGATCATTCGATCCATTTCTGTTAGTGGATAATCACGAGCTTCTTCCGGTGTCAACACAGGCCCGAACTTGCCTCTCGTAAACAGCAAACGCCAAATATCTTGTGGTCCTGCTTCAAATTCTGCTTCTTCTTTTGTCTCCGCTGTTGTGACCATATATGAAACATTGATTTCCGGTTTCTCCATGAGAGCGGTAGGTTGGAAATGCTTTTTATATGCATCTAAAATCTCTTTCGTCATTTCCCCATTGAAAAACTGGGCAAACGAATAGCCCACCCCTAAACGTCCAGCTTGAATGGCGCTGTTGCCAGTCGACCCCAACAGCCATGCCTCTGGCAATTGGACATGAGAGGGTGTTGCGATGGTTTGGTTATAGAGGGGATCCTCAGGTTTTTCATCATTGATCAACTGCAATGCGGTCGTGAATTTTTCATACATATTATGTACTTGCGGTTGACGTCCTTCAGATAAAGCATAGATGGAACGCTGGTCCCCACCTGGAGCTCGACCAACGCCAAAGTCAATCCGACCTGGCGAAAGGGCGCTTAATGTTTTAAACACCTCAGCTAATTTTAACGGAGAATAATGCATCATCATGACTCCGCCGGTGCCAATTCGAATCGTTTTCGTTTTCGCAGCAAGGTGCGCGGCCGTCACTTCTGGAGCTGAACTGACAAATTCATTTGTGCTGTGATGTTCAGCCATCCACATTCGATGATAGCCTAATTCATCGCCTAAGATTGCCAATTCTTCTGCCTTTTTCAATGCATCTGCCGACTTGTTTCCCTTCGTAACAGGAGCTTGATCCAAAATACTTAGTTTCATTTTCAAAGTCCCTCCTTACCATATGTATTCCTGTGTCTAATCACTTTTTTTTAAAAATACAAATGATTATCCTTTTAAGTATAGGGAGTGATGATTGGAAAGTAAATTTTTTGAACTGAGAATTAGGGTGAAAACAGAAGGTAACTTTAAACATTTATTATAATTTTTCGATAATGTTAACGGAGCGATTTTTTTATCTACTAAATTGAAAATGAGTCAAATTAGGACGCGGGACCTGTCTCTATTAAGAGAAAGGGGGTGGTTGTGTGGGTGTAACGAAGGTGTCGTAGGTAGTGGGAGAACTCTGCTACAGAGCAAATAAGTGCGGAGAGGATAAATCAAGAAAAAAAGCTCAGAACGGTTCTGAGCTTTTATCTTTTGGACTCTTGGGCCGTAGTTTCCCGGCGTCCCATGAGTTAAGTGAAGAAACGGGTCGAGGGACCTGTCCCCTTAATCCATGTCAGCCGCGATGACCGTATTTTTTCGCTCTTTTGTCTGCTTTGTGATCGAGAACGACTAGGACGGCGTGAATCATACCGGGAACCCACCCCAACAGCGTGAGAAAAAAGTTTAAAAGCGCTTGAATCGGCTTTCCTGCCAACAATACAGCGACAGGAGGTAATACAATAGCTAAAAAATATAACATTTTTAAATCCTCCTAAGGTCCATCCAAAGAGTTTATCGCAGGTTAACTGGCTGTAAGACCCCTACTTCAAGAATTCGAAAGCAATAAGAATTGTAAGTGGGGGATGAAGAAAACCCCCAATGATTGAAGTTTCACTTTATATTAGGAAAACATTTGGTTAGGTGTTTAGCGACACTAGAAACCTATCTTCTATTTCATATTATGGAGGAAGTGGGAGAATTATTCAATGTTAGACAATGATAACAGTATTTCACCTTGTCTAATGAAGGAATTCGATGCATGATATAAATAATTTCCATAAGACAGAGTTCATCAAAATAACTGTACAATTTCGGGGCATGCCTGTCACTGTTCTCCAGAGAGCTTGAAAGGTATCCCTTCGATCAAGGTTGGCTAGACTTGTAGCAAACTTAAGGGAGCAAAGGTGATAAAACAGAAACGGTGATAATATGTCAGAAAGAAAAGATAAAATCATTTTAAGAGGACTTAAAGAAAATAATTTGAAAAATGTAGATTTAATCATTCCAAAAGAAAAAATCATTGTATTTACTGGTCTTTCAGGTTCAGGAAAGAGCTCTGTTGTTTTTGATACATTAGCAACAGAAAGCAGAAGACAAATGATTTTGAACTATCCTCTCTATGTTAGAAATCAAATGCCAAGGTACGAAAGGCCCAATGCCAATCTTATGCAAAATTTAAGCCCGGTTGTAGTAGTAGAACAGAGACCTATAGGGGGTAATTCCCGCTCAACCGTAGGCACCTATATGGATATCCATCCATTGATTCGACTTTTGTTCTCAAGGATAGGAAAGCCATCAATCGGTTCTGCCAACGACTTTTCGAGCCAAAGTTCTTTTGGGAGATGTCCAGAATGTGGTGGATTTGGGGAGGTCATTGCGCCGGACCTCGATAAAATGATTGATTGCAGCAAGTCACTTCGAGAGTATGCAGTGAAATTTAAGCCATTATCGCCTTCAGGTTGGCAAGGTAGATGGATGATAACCGGTGGATTATTTGATCCGGATAAACCAATAAAAGATTACTCAGAAGACGAACTCCAGCTACTATTAAATGGTCCCAAAGAAGGTGAAAGAGTCTTTGCACCGTTTCATACAAAAAACGGACCTCAACCACATGAGTGGGATGGGATATTGCCTAGTTTTACTCGTCTCTATATTAATAGAGATATCTCAAAGCTAAAAGAAGTAACCGAAGATGACGTCTTAGCCGTATCCACTCGATTCTTATGTTCAACCTGCCAAGGTTCAGGCCTAAATCCAAAGGTATTGGCCTGTAGAATCAATGGTTTAAATATCGCAGAATACGATCAATTAGAGCTTACCGAACTACTGGAAGAACTAACGGACATAAAAGATCCGATGGGAGAATCAATCGCCCAACAAGCAATCCCGCATATCATCCAACTAGTTGAAATGGGATTAGGCTATTTGAGTCTATCAAGAAAAATGGGCACCTTATCCGGTGGCGAAGCGCAAAGGGTAAAAAAATTGCTCGTCATTTGGGGAGCAGCCTCAACAATCTTACATACATTTTCGACGAACCAAGTGCAGGACTCCATCCAGAAGAAGTGAATATGGTCATCCAAATGATGAGAAAGATAAAAGCCGAACATAATACCGTCATTGTCATCGAACACGATTTATCTGTCATAAATGCAGCAGATGAAATCATCGAGATGGGACCAGGAGCAGGTGTAAATGGAGGGGAAGTGGTTTATCAAGGAAAGTTAGCAGGACTAAAAAACTCAAAAGCTGCAACAAACCTAAACCACAAGCTAAAAATCAACAAAAATCCAAGGGATATAGAAGGTTATTTTACAATAAAAAGGGCTAGTAACAATAACTTACTCAAACTTCGCAGACTGAGATCGACAAATAAGCCTTGATATAGTTAGGCAGACCGTCAATCCATTGCTGAAGTTGACTTTTGATTAATTTTTGAATGGTTTTATTTGATTTTTTTAGGGTACCTTCAAGAAGCTCGATTAATTGCTGTAAAGCTACAGCCCAATCAAGTTCGTTTACTTCATCACAAAGTTCATAGAAGATTCCACCTAATGTTCGTTGATCTGTATTACAACGATTCTGCCACGACAAGACAATGTATCTGGAAAACACAATGGTTGTGTGACTGATAAGTAAATCATATGACATACCCTGGAACTCTTTTTGCAGGCGCAGTAGAGACTTGGTCGTCTTAAAGAAGACCTCAATATCCCATCGCATTCCATAGATGCGTACGATTTCTTGTTCAGAAAGCGTATAATCAGTGCTGAGAATTGCCAGCCATTCACTCTTCTTATTGCGGTTTTGAACAAATACGACCTTGACTTCAATACCATTTGCCATCGTTGTATGAATCGATCGCAAAATGCCTTTTTTGTCTGAAACAGGAGCTGCAACCTTATATAGTTCTTTCAAAGATAGCCTTTGATTGTTCACTAAATAGCGTTGATTGGTTGCTTTCACCATGCCAATTACGTCAATACCGATTTCAACGATGGATTGAATAAGGGGGTGTTGAGTAAACCAAGTATCCATTAACACATATTCAGCTGATACGCCTGCTTGTAATGACCTTTCAATCATACTTGGAATAATGGCAGGAGCTGATTCTAACGCTTCTACACGACGTTTATATCCTGAAGTACGTTTGTCAATGTTCTCGGAAATTCCGTTGATTTGTGCGCTCTTTGAACTCAGTAAAGTAAAATCAAGTGGCATAAACGTAAAACCATCTGACCAGCCCAGGGTAAGCATGCGAAAGCCTTTATAGAAACGTTTCTTCAAAGAAGAATGGTCCATACAACGTGCGAGAAGTTCAACCTTTTTACTACGATTACGATCAAACATGGAATCGTCTATAATCAATACTTTTGGACGCTTTACATCTGTAAGCGCATCAACTTTTTGGACGGCATGAGCACTTAAAAAGGTTAAAAAGCGACGCCAAGCAAACTTGGAATGATTCATAAAACGATAAACAGCGTCCTTAGCTGGATAACAGTCTCTCTTCTTTGATGTTAACAGTGTAAACCAACTTTTATGATGGAAGATTAAACAAAAAACAAGTTGGAACAAATAGGTAGCTGTGAAGCCAAACTTCTTAGTAATTCCAGCTTTTCGAAGATGTTTAAATATCTCTAATTCACTGAATACTGATTTTAATTCTTTTGGTAGTTGATTGTTTTGGTTATTATGCTCTATCATATAGGGGACACATCTTCTGTGTGGTAGTGTATTCTCGACAAATCCACTATACCAAAGAATGAGGTGTTTTTTGTATTTATAAACCATATTGTCAAGGATCATATTGAAATATAGAAGAACCAAACAAAATCAACTATCGTTCCTAATTATTTAGGTGCGAAGTTTGAGTAACTTAAAAAAGATAAGCGTCAATATTCCTAAAAACGTCTTAGTCTCTATATGTGGAGTATCTGGTTCAGGGAAAAGCTCCTTAATGTTCGGTGCATTTTCAGAAGGTTATCCAGAAACCATTATGGTCGGGCAAGGCAGGATAGGAATCTCTAACCGTTCGACATTAGCAACATATATGGGAATCATGGATGATGTTCGCTCCATCCTTTCAAAAGAAACAGGGCAACCAGCAGGTTTATTCAGCTTTAACTCTTTCGGAGCATGTCCGATTTGTAAAGGAAAAGGAGTCTTAACGCCAGAAGTAGCATTTGCAGATCCAGTAACGCTTCCATGTGAAGCGTGTGGAGGTACGAGATATTCAGACGAAGCACTGTCCTATCGATTTCAAGATAAAAATATCGTCGAGATTTTAGTAATTAGGCGAGAACCCTCGTGACTTCAGTCATGAGATGAATCGCCTTCGGATACGGTCTAGTGCTAGAAAATCGTGAGATTTTTGTACTAGATTAAATATCCGACATGTCAGTCAATTTTTTTGTATCGCACAACATACATGCTATAATTTAACTAGAAATTGTTCTTTGAAAACTGAACATATAGGGTTGATGCAGGAAAAGCTCTGCATCGTAAAATGTTCAAGCAACACGAACAAAATCCGTTGCATGTAGCGATAGCCAAGCACATGTGATACATCAATACGGGGTTTGCTTGGTTCCTCGTCAAACAGTTCACCTCTTAAAGAAGGTGATTAAATCGGTATGCCAATGGGCGTATATTGGGCTGTTGATACCAGAAGGCGATTTTTGCCTTCACAAGCTCGTGACTTTAGTCATGAGTTGTTGACAGTTAACGATAGACGAGGCGATTCACTACTTTAAAATGCCAAAGATTATTAAAAGAGTGAATACGTTACAAGACGTAGGGTTAGGTTATTTAACTCTCGGACAGACAACTAGTTCCCTAAGCGGAGGGGAAATCCAACGTCTAAAACTTGCCAGCCATTTACAAAAAGAAGGACAAATCTATTTATTAGACGAGCCATCCTTAGGACTGCACATAAAAGATAATGGAAAGCTCTTAGAGGTATTTCAAAAACTCGTAAACAGAGGGAATTCAGTTATCATCATCGAACACAATCTAGACTTTATCGCGGCGAGCGATTGGGTAATTGAATTGGGCCCAGGTGGAGGAAAACAAGGCGGACATATTGTATTTGAAGGCACACCAGAAGAGATGTTAAAGGCAGAAACATTGACAGCGAAATGGTTAAAGGAGTGTAGGGTCAGTTCCACGACGAAGTAATGCTTTACTTCACCGGGGGACTGACCCTATTTTTATAAATGGTCATAAAACAGTCACAAATTCAGTAAAACGATTCTGTCGATTTTCCCTTTTTCCCCCTATATGAACGATAGAAGGTATTTTCATAATTGAAAGGATCGTGATTAAGGATGGCTAAATATCGAATGGTGCGTACTGAGTTTTGGAAGAATCCGGTTGTGATGGAAGAGATGAGCCCAGAGGACAAATACTTTTACCTTTATCTGCTTACGAATCCGCAAACGACCCAAATCGGAATCTATAAAATTACGAAAAAACAAATGGCATTTGATTTGGGCTATTCAATTGAGAGTGTTCAGGCGTTAATGGAGCGATTCACCCTGCATCACAAGCTGATTCGTTACAATCCCGAAACTAGAGAACTCGCAATTAAAAACTGGGGAAAAGAGAATCTCCATAAAGGCGGGAAACCGATCATGGATTGTATTTCTTCTGAATTAAAAGAGGTGGAGGATCTATCGCTCATCGAATATGTTGCGGAATCCATTCACAAACAGGAAATTAACAGCCTCTATGAATCGTTTTGTAAACAAGATAGGTTGTTTGTTGAAAAAGCCGAAGAGGAATACGATCCAATTTTAACGGAAGAGGATGAACTGAACGAGACGTCACCATGCCATTTTACGATACGTGGGCAAAAAGAAAAACAAAAACAAAAAGAAAAAGCTTTTTACCCAAGTATAGAGAATAATTCAGATACAAAGAACCCCTCGCAAAGTATTCAAAAAACAGAAGAAGTGAAAGAAATCATTGAATTTTGGGATTCCAATGGGTTTGGTTTTTCGAATGTGAATGCAAAAGAGCAGTTGTTGTCGTGGTTAGAGGATTCTTGCTTTTTACAGCCAAAAGCAGTGATTATAAAAGCGATGAATATTGCCTGTGCCAATAACAAGCGAAGGCTGAACTATATTATTGGGATTCTCAAAAACTGGGAAAATGAATCGTTACTGACGGTCGAAGAAATTGATTCCTATCAGGAAAACCAAAAACCTGAGCATAAATCCAGACCATTAACGCAATCGTTCCCTGCCGGAAGAGCGATTCCAGCTGAATTTAAACTCGATCTTACAGCAGGTGAAGAATCATGAGTATCGTTGAAAAAACGTTCTTAGGTAGCCTGATGAAAGCGGATTATTTGCTTAAAGATACCGTGATTCAACCTGAACAGCTAGAAAGTACACGTCATAAAGAAATCATGCGTGAAATGCTGGAGTTAAGCCGAACGGGCAAGAAGATTGATTTGCTTCACTTTACAACCGTGCCGGACCTCGAATCACTAGGTGGAATGTCTTACCTTTCTGGAGCTGTTATCATTTGCGGATGTGGAGAAATTTGAAGATACAGAGAAGCTCATTCTGGAACTGTGGAAGGAGCGGGAAAAGCGTAATATTATAAATCGAGCAGCGATGAATGATTGGGAGATTGCTAAAGTAGTAGCCGAATTGGATAGAATTAACCAAGTGCAATTGGAGGATCATACGTCAATCCAACAGGCGTTGACGGAAATCTATGAAGCACCTTGGGAAGATAAAATTCATGTAGATAGTGCGACAACTGGTATTCAAAAGCTCGATGAAGTGACCGGAGGCTTTCAAGACGGGGAGGTAACAATTCTAGCAGCAAGACCATCGATGGGAAAAACCGACGTGATGCTTCATTTTGCAAAAATGGCAGGTTGGGCCGGGTTCCTACCACTCGTCTTTTCTTTGGAAATGCCTGAAAAGCTGATCACCTCTCGTTTAATCGCTTCGACAGGCGGTATTAACCGAGCAAAAATGCGTGATCCAAAAAGAATGCTCACTCAAAAGCAAAAGGATAACTGGGCAGGTGTGATTGGCGATCTCACGGAAACCAACATTCAAATATTTGATGGAGCTGGCCAAAGCATTGGCGAAATGAGAGCGAAAACGCGAAAATTGATGCATCAATTTCCAGACAAGAAACTGATTGTTTTTATCGATTATTTAACTCTAATCCAATCTAGTCAATCTTACAGCGGGAATTCGCATATGCAAGTAACGGAAATATCCAAATCGCTGAAAACGATGGCGAAAGAATATCGTTGCCCCGTCATTTGTTTGGCGCAGCTCAATCGCTCGGTCGAATCGAGAGCGAATAAACGACCGATGATGTCTGATATTCGGGAATCGGGCAGTGTTGAGCAGGACGCTGATGTCATTTTGTTTTTGTACCGTGAAGCGTATGATGATAAGGATTCCGAGAATCATTCTCTTGAAATCATCGTCTCGAAAAACCGAAACGGCCCAGTTGGAATGGTCGCTGTAAATTACAATGAACATACAGGGAGGATTGAGGACCAAAAAGAACCAAACCTTATCCTTGCATAGCGATTTAACAAAAAAATCGTACGATAGAAAAATTTTCAATTGAGGTGTACTCATATGCTTATAAAAGACGTTTACCTAGATTCGATCACTTATGAACAATCCTCCCTCGCCCATTATCTCTACCATTTACTTGCTGAGCAGAAAATTTCTTTAGATGACAAGATTGATCGCTTAGATTTTAATCAAGCCGATCACCAGAAAGTAGCGGAACTAATTGAAAACAATGTCTTAAAATTTCGTAAGATCGGTGTTTATTCTTTAAAAATGACTCAAAGGATTTTACCTTTATCTTTGCCAGCAGTGAGCGAGAGGCCATCCAATTCTATACGAAAACCTTTCAGCAACCCCCATTAAACTGTCACGAATATTCACTAGATTTTGAGTTTTTTAGAGGAAATGATGTCATTTCGTTCCGGGACATGAGGAAGGAATTCGAGAGTCTTCCAGCGATTGCGGGGTATTTTACGAAGGGAGAGTAAGTATGGCGGAGACTGACCCCAATGTCATTGTATAAAAATTAATAGGCGGAGAATTTCCGGTTAATGTATCTCTTGGGGGCTTAAGAAGCAGATATAAGCGGAGATATTCCGGTTAACTGCTCTAAATAAGACAAAATCAAAAGATTTTGATCATATAACCGGAAAAACTCCCTTTATTTTTAGGGAAATTAGGGTATTTCCCAATTTAAGCGGATTTTTTCCGTTTATTTTTCAAACACAGTGAATCAACATGCAGTTATAACAGAGCCTAAAAATTAAGATAAGGAACAAAAAAATAACTAGACACGATAAAATGTTAACAACTCATGACTAAAGTCACGAGGGTTCTCGCCTAATCACTAAAAACAGGCTTGTCATTATTGGGGCAGAAGTTTATGTTAAATAGAGAGAAAACTCAGTTTTAATAGATTTTTTTATCCTTTTACACTAAGGAAAGAACAGGAGGTTGTGATGAATAAATTTGCTGTTAACTTGACGACCATTTTTACAGAAGTTCCGTTTATGGAGCGATTTCAAAAGGCCCGTGAAGCTGGATTTTCGTTTATTGAATGCCAATTTCCTTATATCTATTCAATAGAAGAGATTCAGCGGGAGCTTGAGCAACACCAATTATCAATGGTTCTTCATAACTTGCCTCCGGGGAATTGGGACGTGGGAGATCGTGGTATAGCTGTTGATGCGAACCACGTGACAGAGTTCCGTCAGTCTGTGCAAACAGGTATCCAGTATGCAAAAGCTTTAAAAGTTAGCCGGATTCATTGTATGGCCGGTGTCACACCAGACCTCGGAGATCAACAAGCGCTTAACACCTACATTGAAAATATAAAGTTTGCCGCTAATGAGTTTGCCAAGCATAACATAACTTTGCTTATGGAACCGATTAACGATTTTGATATGCCGGGTTATTTCTTAAATCATTTAGAACAGGCTACAAAAATCATAGATAGGGTCCATTTACCAAATGTAAAACTTCAATTTGATTTCTATCATATCGAACGAATTCATGGAAATTCGCTTTCGTTATTTAAACAATATCGTGAGTTAGTTGGACATGTACAAATAGCGGATGTTCCGGGAAGACATGAACCCGGAACAGGCAAGCTGGACTATCAATCTATCTTCCAATATTTAAATGATACATACGATGGCTATATCGGTTTAGAATACACGCCTAAAAAACAAAGTGAAGAAAGCTTCAAATGGCTTTTCGAGAGAGAGAATGGAGGAAACTAGCATGATGATTGGTTTTATCGGGACTGGAGTGATGGGCTCGAGAATGGTCAAAAGACTTCTCGACAATGGCTATGAGGTTCAGGTTTACAATCGCACGAAAGAAAAGGCGCAACAGCTGCGGAAGCTAGGGGCGAGTGTTGCAGAAACCATTTCCGACCTCGCGAACGATAGTGACATCATTTGTACCTGTTTATCGATGCCAGATGATGTTGTACAAATTTACACAAGCTTAGACGGAATTTTAGAACATGCTCGTCCAGGAACGCTTTGCGTTGATTTTACTTCCGTTGGAGCAGATACGAGTAAAACCATCTTCGCTCAAGCGGGAAAAAAGGGTATTCAGTATTTAGATGCACCTGTGAGTGGCGGCCCTGAAGGAGCTGAGGCGGGAACGCTCACCATTATGGTTGGCGGAGAAAAGCAGGCATTCACAACGGTTTCCGCCGTCTTAAACATTCTGGGTGAGAACATTACCTATCTTGGTCCTTCTGGTTCTGGGAGCATTGCAAAGCTCATTAATCAGTACCTCGTTGCTGTTCATTCGCTCGCTGCTTCCGAAGCAATGGTCACTGGGGCCGCCTATGGATTGGATTCTGAACAACTCTATCACGTTTTAAAAGTCAGTTATGGAGATAGCCGGATTTTGCGGAGACATATGGAGGAATATGTTTTGGATCGTCAATTCGAACCAGGTGGAGCTGTGAAATATGTTCATAAAGATGTTCGCTTGGCTAATCAGCTCTTTGAAAAGGCAGGTTTAGAGCAGTTTACTGGTCAAATGGCAGAGCAAGCATTTGCAACCGCTGTGCAGCAAGGCTTAAAGGATTTAGATATGTCGGCCGTGATTCAACCACTAGAAGTAAAATGCGAAGTGATTGTAAAAAAGGATTTAAAGTAGTATACGAAGGGATTAGTCCTCTAAAACGTCTAAAGTATTCTCAATCTTCATAACTAGTAAAATTGACACAATGTGCAAAATTCGGTAAGATAGGTTGAATTATTTACATACTTTAACGCGTCGAACCACTAACTTAACATCAAAGGAGGCTACAGCAGGTTGAAAATGAATGGAGAATCATTGCCTATTGAGGAAAAGGCTCATCACACGGTTAGAAATTATGCTGGGAAAATGAGTCTCATCATCGTTTTTCTTTCCGTGATCTGGTCTGTATTTCAATTATATACTTCAGGCTTTGGGATTTTAGATGCGATGCGTCTCAGAGCAATCCATATTATCTTTCTATTAATCTTTACGTTTCTTTTATATCCAATCAACAAAAAGGAACGCAAATCGCTTTCTAATCGAATAAACAGACCGCCACTCTTCGATCTCGTTTTAGTTTTATTGAGTATCATCTCATTTGGGTATCTGTTAGTAAACTATAGTTCAATCGCCTTAAGGGGCGGGTACCTAGTAACACTCGACTATGTGTTTGGGGCAATTGGGATTTTGCTAGTGTTTGAAGCGGCTCGCCGTGTCGTTGGAAACCTTGCGATTCTGGCTCTAATTTTTCTTCTTTATAATTTCTTGGGCGTATACATACCTGGTGACTTTGGTCATGGCGGCTTTTCCATCAAACGTGTGACAGAATTCATGTTTTGGGGAAGCCAGGGAATTTTCGGGATTGCCATCGGCGTTTCCTCGACCTTTGTCTTTTTATTCATTTTATTCGGCTCGTTTTTACGATTAAGTGGCTTTAGCCAATTTATTAATGATTTAGCGTTAACGATTGCAGGTCGTTCTCCAGGAGGGCCCGCTAAAGTAGCGGTGCTGGCGAGCAGTATGATGGGAATGATCAACGGAAGTGCAATCGCGAATGTGGCAACAACCGGGACGATTACGATTCCGCTCATGAAGCAAAATGGCTATAAAGCTCGATTTGCTGCCGCGGTGGAGGCAGTTGCTTCCACTGGTGGACAATTTGCACCACCTATCATGGGTGCAGCAGGTTTTGTTATGGCCGAGTATTTAGGTGTTCCGTATACAACAATCATGCTTGCGGCGATTATTCCTGCTTTTCTTTACTATTTAACATTGATTTTAATCGTTCACTTTGAAGCTAAGAAATTAGGTTTAAAAGGAATTTCCAAAGAGAACATTCCAAATGTGGTACAAGTTTTAAAAACACAAGGACATTTACTTATTCCGTTAATCGTTTTAATAGGGTTGTTGTTTGCAGGATACACACCAATTTATGCTGCTGTGTTCTCCATCATTGCCAGTGTTGTCGCAAGCTGGTTGCGAAAAGAGACGCGAATGGGTGTGAAAAAAATCATTCAGGCTCTCGAGGAAGGAGCAAAAGGGGCGATTGGTGTAGGGGTTGCCTGTGCAACAATCGGGGTTGTCATCGGGACCGTTTCGTTAACAGGTCTTGGTTTAACACTTGGTTATACGATTTTAGAATCGGTAAACGATAGCTTGTTGGTTGCCGGGTTATTGGTGATGCTGATGAGTATTGTACTAGGTATGGGCGTGCCTGGTGTGGCAGCTTATGTGATTGTGGCGACCGTTTCTGCCCCAGTTTTAATTGACTTGGGTGTATCGCCAATTGCCGCTCATATGTTTGTGCTCATTTACGCTTGTTTGTCCAACATCACGCCACCAGTCGCGCTCGCTTCATATGTGGCTGCCGGGATTGCCAATACAAATCAGACGAAGGTTTCCTATACAGCGGTAAAATTGGGGTTAACTGGATTTATCATGCCATTTTTCTTTATCTTTGATCCGATTTTATTATTTGATGGCCATGTTACAACGGACTTTGTGATTGCTGCTTTATCGGCCACTCTTGGGGTCATGGCGTTATCAGCCGGGTTACAAGGATGGTTGTTTACGCGGATCAATATAGTTGTAAGAATCCTCCTCTTTACGGTTTCGATTTTAATGATTGATCCAACACTAATGTCCGATATGATTGGTGGAGGATTATTTATCTTACTTCTTGTGTGGCAATTTTTTACGAGGAAGAAAAACAACGTAAAGATAGATGCGACAGAACCTGTTGCTAAATAAACAATGTTTGAAATGGATTCGATTTTGGGTAGACATCATTCGTGGGGAATCAGATAGATGCTCCTCACGAGTGGTTGTTATTATAAATAGAAAAATAGGGGGAACAACATGAAGAACATTTACAAAGGATTACTTCTTTCACTCTTGAGCATCTTGGTAATTGCCGGCTGCTCGAGCAATGAATCAAATGGAAGTGGCAACTCAAGACAGGAATTAAGGTTCCCAACGGCTGGGACAACTGGTACCATCTATCCGTTAGGAGCATCAATGGCAAATATTTGGAACAACCAAGTCGATGACGTTCGTGTGACAGCGCAAGCATCGAACGGTGGCGTCGACAATTTGAACATGATGAAAGATGGAGAAGCACAGATTACGTTTGCAACTGCAGGGATTGTTTGGGAAGCTTTTAATGGAGAGAACACGTTTGAAGGTCGTCAGTATGAAGATGTGCGTGTGATCGCTGGTTTATATTACAACCCAAATCAGTTTGTCGTTCGTGAAGATTCTGGAATTGAGTCGATTGCTGATATTAAAGGGAAAAACTTTGTTCCAGGTGCTGTAGGAAGTACACCTGAAGTGGAATCAAGTATTATCCTTCCTGAATATGGAATCAACTATCCTAATGATATTAAAGAAACATATGTTGGGTTTACAGAAGCCATTGACTTGATGAGAAACAGGCAAGTGGATGGAGCAATCATTCAAGCGGGCCTTCCAACTGCTGCTGTAACTGAGATGACGTCTACAGCTGGCGGAAAACTAATTGGAATTGAAGAGGATATAAGAAATTCATTAAAAGATCAATATCCATGGTATGCAGAAGTGACGATTCCAGCAGGTACGTATGATAATCAACCTGAAGACGTCGAAACATTGGGAATTAAAATGCTGCTGTTAGTAGATGCCTCTGTTTCAGACGAAACCGTTTATGAACTAACGAAAACATTCTGGGAAAACCTAGAAGAACTAGAAAAGACTCATTCAATTGTTCAACAGATGAAATTGGAGGAAGCTGTTACAGAGCTAGCGGACATCCCACTTCATCCAGGGTCTGAAAAATATTATCAGGAACAAGGAGTTTTAGAATAAGAGTAGTGTTTTTGTGTTTTTGGGGTCAGTCCCCCGGCGAAGTAACGCTTTACTTCACCGGGGGACTGACCCCTTTTTACTTTTTACTTTTTACTGTGTAAAGAATATTTATAAAATTTAGAAAAAAATAATTGACTAATTAATAAATATTATTTATTATAATAATCAGATAAATAATATTTATAACGAGGGAATAATCAACTATTATTTTTTAGGGGGTGTAAAAAATAATAAATGGAAGCGTTTCCGGGAGTGGATTGAATTTATAATCGTTTCATCTTCTATCCTATAAAAACGATTACCATTATAATGATTTGATGGTAAGATTATGGATTGGAGATAGGGGGAATGCTTTTTATGAAGAATAGAAGTGAAGAACTGGTTGAAGTTATTGGAAAGAAAATTGTTACTGGAGAGTATGCGTCAGGTGAGATATTACCTAAAGTAGAAGATTTAAGTGAAATTCATGGAGTAAGTCGTACTGTTGTCCGTGAATCTCTAAAGAGTTTAGCTACTATGGGGCTTGTAAGGTCTAATCAAAGGTCTGGGACCATTGTACTGCCACGTTTAGATTGGCAATGGTGGAATCTTGATATATTAACTTGGGAAATTGAAAATAATAATAAGGAATTTTGGTTGCATTTAACAGAAGTAAGACTTGGGCTAGAACCGGTGGTAGCATCATTAGCAGCTAAAAGGGCCACGGATCAAGATATGGTTAAAATAACGGATGCTTTTTATCGACTCGAGCAATCGATTGGAGATAAAGAGGCATGGGCAAGCGCCGATCTTGATTTCCATGAAAGTATCTTACATGCCTCTTATAATGAACTAATCATCAATACTGGTAGAACGCTTAGCAAAGCACTTTTACTTAGCCGTGAAAAAACTATACAAGCAACTGAAAAATTTGAGGAATCATCTTTTGATGGACCCACGAAGGAAGCGTTAAAAAGACATCGCTCTATTTACGAAGCGGTTCTTGCGCGTGATGGGGAAAAAGCCCAGGCAGAAATGACTAATTTAATTTTGGATGTAATGAGAATAATAGAATTTATTTATAATGATCATTCCTAAACTATTTGTGCAGGTAATTAAAAAATTGAGCGGAATGAAAAAATGGGTTTTCGATGTTATTTGGTATCAAATATAAAGGAACGATCGACCTAGATGAACAAGTAACCAAGTAGTACTAAGTAAAGGAACAATATTCGAAATTCATGTAACAAAGCTGGGATTTCGTCAAGTGCTTTAGTTTACTTTAAATCCCAGCAACCCTTAACATCAAAATAAGAAATCGCATTAATATAGACATTGTGTAAATATGATTAGTCTAAATGAAACCGCTGTTAATTATCTGATTATTAAAAAAACGGTGCGTATTTATTAGTAATAAGGAAATAAGAAATTAAAGTGATGTTCTTATATTGAAAATTAAATTTTATAAGGGGAGTGGATATTATGATAAATGAAAATGTTGTTAAAGACAGAATCAATGAGGCCGAGCAACTAGTAAAACGTGCTGCTGGATTTGTTCCACAATTACGTGCACAAGGAAAAGAAATTGATGACCTTCGCAGAATTCCAGAAGAGACAATTGAAGCTTTTAAAGAGGCAGGGTTATTCAAGTTGGGAGTACCTAAAGTTTTTGGCGGTCACCAAGTAAATTTCCGTACATTTATTGATGTCAATTCTGAGATAGCAAGTGGAAATGGTTCTGCTAGCTGGGTTACGACATTGACTAACGTATGTAACTGGCTTGTTGCTACCTTGTTCCCAAAGGATGTGCAACAGGAAGTCTTTGGAGATGGAGAAGCACGTACTTGTGGGGTACTTGAACCGAGAAAATGCGAGGTTCGTCGTGTTGAAGGAGGTTATGTGATTGAGTATGGATTTTGGGGATTTGGATCGGGTTCCCTACATGCAAATTGGGCAGTTCTTGGTATTCCAATCGTGGATGAGAACGGTAAAATTATCGATCAAGGGATGGCAATCCTTCCAATGAAGGATATCGAGATTAAGGACGATTGGTACACTACGGGTCTGCGTGGATCCGGAAGTAACAGTCTCGAGGTTCGGGGTGTTTTTGTTCCTGAACGGAGGGTAGTCTCGATTTCAAAGGCAATTGTTGGTGAGTATCAATCAGGTTATAGCAAGGAAGAAACACTTTATCATTCGGCTTTGGTACCTGTATTTGCCCTTGTTTTGTTATCGCCTCCTCTAGGTATGGCCCGTGCTGCATTGGAAGTTTTTTTGGAAAAACTACCCAATCGGAAAATTCAATACACTTGGCATACATCACAAGCTGAAGCGACCGTTACCCATCTAAAAGTAGCCGAAGCGGCAATGAAAATTGACTCCGCATTTCTGCATGTCTACCGTGCTGCCGATGATATTGATCGATGGGCTGCGAGTGGTGAATACATGGATCTTCATACAAGAGCCCGTGTCCGAATGGATTCCGGCTATGCGGTTAGATTGTGCTGGGATGCCATCGATATTCTTGCATCGGAAGGTGGCGGGTCGTTGATTGCGGAAAATAACCTTCTATCACAAATTGTTCGTGATGCACGCGGTGCAACAAATCACGGAGTTCTTGTTCCTTCAACAAACTTTGAGTTATATGGACGGATTCTTTGTGGCCAGGAGCCCAATACAGTTCTTGTTTAATTTTTGTTTAATTTTCAAATTAGAAAAGGAGCGTTTAAAATGGAAAACAACTCCGTTTTGTTAACTATTAAAAATAATGTTGGAATTGTCACGTTAAATCGTCCGGAAGTTGGAAATGGAATCGATTTACAGATGGCAAAGGAATTGATGGATATTGCGATTTTATGTTCAGAGAGTGAAGAAATAAGAGCGGTTGTAATTACAGGTGCTGGAAATAAATTTTCAGTCGGAGGAGATTTAAAAAGTTTTGCACAAGAGGGAGAGGCAATTAGTGCTCATTTGAAAAGTGTAACAGCTTATTTGCATCAGGCGATTTCCCTTTTTGTTAGAATGAAAAAACCGTTTATCGGGGCAGTGAATGGGGTAGCTGCAGGGGCTGGAATGAGTCTCGTTTGTGCTTGTGATATGGCATTTGCCTCTGAAAGTGCCAAATTTGTAATGGCTTATAATCGAATTGGATTAACCCCTGATGGTTCAGGTAGTTATTTCTTACCGCGAATTGTTGGGATGAAACGTGCACTAGAGTTAATGTATACCAATCGAGGCTTAGATGCAAAAGAAGCATGTGAATGGGGAATTATTAATCATGTTTCTTCTGAAGAAAAATTAAGGGAAGAGGTTCTTACTTTAGCGGAAACACTCGCAAATGGACCAATGAATGCGTACGGAGAAACAAAGACATTATTCTATCATTCTCTACAAGAGACACTTGAGTCCCAATTGAGCAAGGAGTCTTTATTACTAGCTGAAAGAGCAAGTAGTAAAGAGGGAAAAGAAGGGATTTCTGCTTTCTTAGAAAAGCGCAAGGCTGACTTTTTTAAGGGATAGGGTAATATCTAAATAACTATCAAACAAGTTGTTCAACTACTAAGAAAATAAACGGAACGGTAAGATCAATCATGTAAAAATGTTGATGAGAGCATTACTTACACCAAACTCCTGTATCTTAGCATGAGCTTCTTGGGTGACATCAAAAGAAGCTGGAAAATTCGGTTTACCGCAAGTTGAAAAACACAAGGTTTGGAATAAATAATATATTTAGAAAATTTTTAATATACGTTGACATGAAAATAAATATGATTTATTATAATAATCAGATAAATAATATTTATTTTAGATTTAATTACTCGTAAGTTTTTATGAAATAGATTATTAAGAACGGGAGGAATTTATAATGGGATTACAAATTATAAGATTTGAAAAAGATAATGTTGAGCAATGGGGTGTTGTCAAAGGGGAAGATATCTTCGTTTTAAATGAAAAGTATACTTCTCTTGCTCAATTTTTAGAAGAAGGAAAAGAAGAGGCAAGAAATGTATATCAACAAGAAAATGGTGAAAAAGTTTCACTAAATGAGGTAACCTTTTTAAGTCCAGTTACAACTCCGACAAAAATCGTTTGTCAAGGTGCAAACTATTCCTCACATAGAGCTGAATCAGGAATGGATGCTAAAAAACCTCCATTTAACTTGTTATTCAGTAAAGCAGATAGTTCTCTTTGTGGAGCCTATTCAGAAATTATTCGCCCTGCCCATGTACAATTATTAGACTATGAAATTGAAGTAGGTTTGATTATTGGTACCGAGATTACAGGACCAGTAGAGGTAACAGAAGAAAATCTTCATCAATTTGTTGCAGGATTAGTTATTTTCAATGATGTTTCAGCAAGGGATATACAGATTTCTCAAGGGCAATGGTTAAGAGGGAAAAGCTACCGGACATTTGGACCGACTGGACCGTATTTTTACTTGCTTGATCAAGAGGAGGTCGCATCCATTCACGATCTTGAAGTGAAATTGTGGGTAAATGATGAACTACGCCAATCAGCTAACACAGATCAATTGTTATTTAAACCGGCTGAAACCATTGAAGAGCTATCCGAGATTATGGATTTCTCGAAAGGGGATTTAATCGTTACTGGTACTACAGGTGGCGTTGCAATGAATCTATCACCTGATGTATTGAGTAAAGTGACAGATCTAACGACTCCATATGAAGAGAGATACAACACTATGTTAGAAAGTCAATCGAAGCTTAGTAATTATCTAAAAGATGGGGATGTCATCCGCTGCAGTATTAAAAGTGCCGATGGAACTATCGATCTTGGTGAACAGGTAAACAAAGTAGTTCCAAGTAAAGTAACTGTTTCTTAATTGATTCATCTAGGTGCTGAGATAAAATTTAGGTTTGAATAATTTTATCGCAGATTAACTGGCAGTAAAATCCCCACTTAAAGACTTCAGTCTGACGAGACGAGTAAGGACAAGTGGGGGATAAACTGCCAGTAAATGCCCGATTGGCTCAACTAACCATCAGAGGGGGATGAAGAAAATCCCCTCTGATGGAAGTTTCGCTTTATCTCAGCATATTATTTCACTTAATGAATTTATAATATTTTTATAAAAATGCAAACGCATACAAAATTAATACACAGCAATAAAAATTAAATCTTTCATTGCTGTGTTCATTTTTAGTTTGGAGGAAAAATGATGAAAAAGGAAAATGTAGATGTTGCGATTGTCGGCTATGGTCCAGTGGCAAAGTTATTAGGAACATTACTCGGGTCTAAAGGGTGGAGCATAGGGATTTATGAGAGACACGCGGAACCTTATCCATTACCGCGTGCGATAAAGTTGGATCACGAGATTGCTAGACTTCTACAATCCGTTGTTCCGACAGATGAACTGAAGAAGGTTTTACAACCTGTTCCTGATTTTTATGAATGGCAGAACGCGGATCGTATCCCACTATTAAAAATTGATTGGTCACAGTTTGGAGTTTCCGGCTGGCAAGCAGATATGCTTTTCAATCAACCTGATCTAGAAGCAATGATGGATATCACATGCCGTGAACAAGAAAATGTAAGTGTCAACCTTGGAATGGAAGCCGTTCGATTAAGGGAATTACATGATCATGTTGAGCTCGTTGTGAAAGACTTGAATGAAGAAGAAACAACGATTCATGCCAAATATGTTGTAGGTTGTGATGGAGCCCAAAGCCTTGTTCGAGAAAATAGTGAACTTACAATGACAGATTTAGACTTTAATTCAGATTTCCTTGTTGTTGATATTATCCCGAAAGAAGAAAGAACGTTTAGCCCAATGAATCTCCAAATATGTGATCCAGCTCGGCCAACGACAGTCGCTTCAGGTGGGTATGGTAGGAGACGTTGGGAATTTATGATTCTTCCTGGTGAAAGTAAAGAAGAATTTAATACGGAAGAAAATGCTTGGAAATTACTACAACCATGGGATATCACACCGGAAAACGCTAGATTAGAACGCCAAGCGTTATATACGTTTAGAGCTAGGTGGGCCGATAATTGGAGAAAAGGTAGAGTAACGCTTGCCGGAGATGCAGCCCATTTAACCCCACCATTTATGGGCCAAGGAATGTGCTCAGGGCTTCGTGACTCAGCCAATTTAGCCTGGAAACTTGATCTGATTTTACGAGGAGCAGTGAATGACAGTCTTTTAGAAACCTATACAGAAGAGCGCAAACCTCATAATCAAAAACTCGTTGAAGCAGCCATCTATTTAGGCAATATCATTTGTGTAGCGGATCCGAAAAAGGCTGAAGAAAGAGATCAAGCTTTCATTAACGGAGAAGTACCACCATTCCCTAAATTTCCAATTTTAGAAGGTGGAATCCTTTCTCAGCAAGCTGAAAGCAGTAAGTTAGCTGGTGAGCTTTCTCTGCAAAGCGAAGTGAAGTATCAAGGGAAAACAGGTTTGTTTGATGACGTTGTTGGCACTGGCTGGATGGTGATTAGCCCAGTTAGCAACCCGAAAACAGTTTTAAATAAGGAGCAAGTTGAGTTTTTAGAAAAAATGGGTGCTACCTTTATAGAAATAGCCGATTCTGAGAATGATTCAGATGTCGTTGTAGATGTGAATGGCAAGTATCGTGAGTATTTCTATCAAAATGAAATAGAAGCAGTAATCGTACGTCCTGATTTCTATTATTTCGGGAGCGTAGGAGAGTTGTCCGACCTTTCTGGACTAGTAGATGATTTAAAGAAACAGATGGCAACATTTATGAACACAGCAGCCATGAATTAAAAGATTAAAACATGGACCGCTGCGTCAGGTTGGATTGTTTCGCGGACAAAACCAACCAAGAAAAAATAGGCCTTGGAAAACCTATAACGATTATTATAACATGTCTGAAAAAAGATGTTGAAACTTCTGCTTATAATCATTTAATTGTTCGTTTATTTAAAACATTTTAGGAGGAATTTACGATGTCAAAAGTAAAAGTATTTCGATTAGCATATGCAGATTTCTTTTCACCAGAACCTGAAAAAATGGTCGATTATTATACAACTACAATGGGATATCGTATTACAGAAGAAAAAGATGGAGTTACTTATTTGAGCAATGGAGTGGATCATCATAATATTGTGATTACACCAGGTAACCAAAAGGGAATTCGTAGCTACGGTTATCAATTAGATGGGAAATTGTCATTGGAAGAAGTACAAAAACAATTACAAGCTCAAGGATTTGATTCAACTTTAGTAGTAGACGGAAAACCAGGGGTTTCAAGATTCCTAGAACTAAATGACCCAGCAGGAAATATCGTGGAGTTATTTACTGAAATCGATCAACCGGTCGTTGGTTTTGGTACGTCAGGTATTCTTCCTCTTAAACTAGGACATATTGCCTTTTATGCAAAAAACTTTGTTGAAACGATTGAGTTTTACCGTAATGCCTTAGGTTTTACGAGTACAGATAAAATCGGAGAAGAATTCGCAAACTTCTTAACATGTAATTATGAACACCATGTATTAAATGTTGTCGCATCAGATGAAACGCGATTGCATCACATCGCCTATCAATTAAAAGATGCTGGTCATCAATATGCAAGCTCCGATACTCTTGCGAGACAAGGACTGTCTGTCATTTGGGGGCCATCACGCCACACGGCTGGACATAATATTGCGACTTATCATTATGATACAGATGGAAATGTAATTGAGTTATATACAGACATGGATGTGTATATTCCAGAGCTCGATATTTTCGAACCGCGTCCATGGCATCAAGAGTTACCATTAAAACCTAGAACATGGGAAGGCCTAAGTTCTTGGGGAACTGAATTTGAATTCAATTTGGCAAAGATCTAACGACTTCCAATTCTTAAGCAAAGGATTGTCTAGGTGATCCTCGATTATTTTGAGAATACGAGAAAAAGAGAACTACGGGGGATTGGACTTAATAGTCAATTCCCCTAAATTTTATATGTGAATTTTTGGTAACGCGGGTTATTACCAAAAAAACATAGCGCTTGATTAGGAACTGGAGGGGTAATAATGGACAAAGTCATTGAGTCTAGTGAAATTAGAAAGTATTTCAAGAACGGTGATGTTATTTTAGCTGGAGGATTTGGATTATCAGGTTCACCTTTGACAATCATTGATGAACTATTGGAAACGGATGTCCGTGATTTAACGGTAGTTAGTAATAATTTAGGGGACAGTGGACAAGGTTTGCATAAAGTATTCATGCAGGGAAAAATCAAAAAAGCCATCGGCTCCTATTTTACGGGTAATAAAGAAGCAGTGATTGCTTGGTCTAAGGGCGAGCTGGAAATTGAATTACTGCCTCAAGGTACGTTAGCGGAAGCGATACGCTGCGGCGGTGCCGGTATTGGAGGTTTCTACACAAAAACAGCCGTTGGTACTGAAATAAGCAAGGGAAAAGAGGAAAGAGAAATTGATGGCGAGAGATACATTTTTGAAAAAGCCATTAAAGGGGATGTTGCCATAATCAAGGCGGCAAAAGCAGATAGACTGGGAAATTTAATGTACCATACGACAGCTAGAAACTTTAACCCGATGATGGCTACAGCGGGAAAAATCGTCATCGCCGAAGTGGATGAAATTGTTGAAGTGGGTGAGCTTGATCCTGAGTATATTGTGACACCGCATGCGTATGTGGATTACGTCATCCAAAGCAAATATTCAAAAGTAGGGAGTGAGTATGTTGAGTCAAGATAAAAGACTGATCATTGCAAAAAGAATTGCCGAAGAATTAGAAGATGGACAGATTGTTAACTTAGGAATTGGCATTCCTACTTTGGTTACTACCTATTTAGGTGATAAACAGGTTTTTTTACAAACGGAGAATGGCTTATTAGGGATGGGACCTCCTCCGACAGAGGAATGCTTAGATATTGATTTAATTAATGCTGGGAAAGAGCCGGTTACTTATTTAAAAGGCGCATCATTTTTTAGCAGTGCGGATTCCTTTGCTTTGATTAGAGGGGGGCATGTTGATGTAGCCGTTCTAGGTATACTTCAGGTCGATGTTCATGGCGAAATTGCCAACTGGGCCGTTCCTAATCAGCCGATTTTAGGCGTGGGTGGAGCGATGGACTTGGTGGCAGGTGCCAAGAGAGTGATTGTCGCAGCTACTCTGTTTGCAAAAGATGGAAGTTCTAAATTAGTTAAGGAATTAACCTATAAGACAAGCGGAATTCGGAAAGTAGACTTATTTGTTTCCGATTACGCAGTTTTTACATTTACGGATGAAGGTGTAAAAGTCGTAGAAATATTGCAGGATATTTCAATAGAAGAATTAAGTGAAAAGGTTGGCTTTGACTTAGAGTATTTGAATGATTTAGCGCTCCTAAGTAATAAGTGAAAATGAAGGGCAACCTTTGGACAAGCAAAGTTTACCTGGTCCAGTGTGAATAGCATTGCTAGTTAAGCAACTTGATAGTTTAACAGATAAAGGGATGCCGGATAAAGAGCGCTCAAGGGCTAATCTGTATCCAAGGCAAGCATGAATCGTTTTATTGAACGAGAAGAAGTTGCTTCCTAGCGCTTTTTTAGCATCAGATGTAGCAGAGGGTATTACAGGAGGTATTTAAAGTAGCCGGCGCCATGTAATAAAAAAAGGGAGGAAAAAGAATGGCAACTTATATTGTTGACGGAGCAAGAACAGCCTTTGGTACTTTTGGCGGGGCATTAAAAGATGTATCCGATATTGATTTGGGTGTAGTAGCAACGGAAGAGGCATTGAAAAGAAGCGGAATTCAAGCCTCTAATGTAGATGAAATCATATTTGGAAATATTATTCATACAAGTAGCAGCTCTGCTTATTTAGCCAGACATATCGGTTTGAAAAGTGGTATGGCAGAGTCATCATCTGCACTTACCCTTAATAGATTATGCGGATCGGGCATGCAGGCAATCGTATCTGCTGCACAGTCCATTACTTCTGGGGATGCAAAAGTAGTTGTTGCTGGAGGAACCGAAAATATGAGCTTATCGCCGCATGTATTAAGAGGTACGCGCTTCGGTTCACCGAATAAGGCACCAAAAGTGGATGATATGTTATGGGAAACATTAACAGATAATTATGTTGGCTGCGGCATGGGAATGACAGCTGAAAACTTAGCTGAAAAATATTCAATTTCCCGAGAAGACCAGGATCAGTTTTCTGTGGAATCACAAGAAAAGGCGATTTCAGCAAGAGATAGCGGACGATTTGCAGAGGAAATTGTTCCGGTTAAGATAAAAGGTAGAAGAGGCAAGGAAGTCATTTTTGATACGGATGAGCATATTCGTGAAGGTGCATCTGTAGAAGGGTTAGCAAAATTGAACCCTGCTTTTAAAAATGATGGGACTGTTACACCGGGGAACTCGAGCGGAATTAATGATGGTGCAGCTGCTGTGTTAGTCGCATCTGAAGAATATGTGAATGAACATGACTTAAAGCCGCTTGCGAAAATCGTATCATGGGGGATTGCGGGGGTTGACCCGAGCATTATGGGAATTGGACCTGTACCAGCAAGCAAAAAAGCATTAGAAAAGGCTGGCTTAAGCTTAGGAGAAATTGGTTTGTTCGAATTTAATGAGGCATTTGCTTCACAATCAATCGCTGTCATTAAAGAGTTAGGAGTCGATAAGGAAAAGGTGAATGTGAACGGAGGGGCTGTAGCATTAGGCCATCCTGTAGGGGCGAGCGGGGCAAGAATTACCTATTCTTTAGCACTTGAAATGAAGAAAAGAAATGTTAAATATGGATTAGCTTCTCTTTGTATTGGTGGCGGACAAGGCATTGCCATTATTTTAGAAAATGCACAAATCTGATGAAACAGAGCGCAGTTTTTGGGGTCAGTCCCCCGGCGAAGTAACGCTTTACTTCACCGGGGGACTGACCCTTTTTTCCCTTTTTTCACAGTGTTGCTTCTTTAGCTAATTGACTTGATTGTGGTTTTTTAATACTCATGACAAACAGACATGCGAATAAACAGAAAACTCCTGCCATGAGGAACGCGAAAGTATAAGTATTGAAATATTGATAAATTAGACCGCCGCCATATGAAGCTGCCGCAGCGCCCACCTGATGAGCAGCAAATATCCAACCATATATGATGCCACTTGTTTTAACACCGAAAATTTGTCTTGAGATACTAATCGTTGGCGGGACGGTTGCAATCCAGTCTAATCCATAAAACACTGCAAAAACAACAAGCAGCGCAATCGAACCTTCGATTAATGCATAAGGAAGCAACACAAGCGAAGCCCCTCTTAAACCGTAGTACCAAAATAATAGCCAGCGATTGTCATAACGATCCGAAAGCCACCCGGATAGGGTTGTTCCGATTAGGTTAAAGATCCCCATAAAAGAAAGAAGCGAAGCGGCTGTCACTAATGGGACTCCAAAACCAATACTGTAAGAAATAAAGTGTGTACCAATTAATCCATTTGTGGAAAACCCACAAATAAAGAAACTCCCCGCTAACAACCAAAATTCCTTCACCTTCACAGCTTTAAATAAGCCATTAAAAGCGATAACAATCGGATTTTCCTTTTTACCTTTATGGCTCTCTTGAATTTCCTCTTCGAGCCCATATGGAAGAACCCCAACATCCTTTGGTTTGTTTTTCATAAATAATAGGATGATGATCAGCATGATGAAACTAAGAGCCATAATTAACCCAATGGCTGGGCGCCAAGAATAAAGATCAATGATCGTTGCTAAGACAGGAAGGAGGATTAACTGACCTGTCGCTGTACTTGCTGTTAAAATTCCTACGGCCAGACCTCTTCTTTTCGCAAACCAGTGATTCGCCACATAAGGACTGACGACCGTTAAAAATAGACTCGCTCCTAGTCCAATGATCACGCCCCAAATGATAACCAGCTGCCAAGCCTCGTTCATGATTAACGTTAGCATGAGACCTACCAGCAAGGTAACCATTGAAACTATCATCATTTTTTTTAACCCAGTCACTTCTAATAATGCTGCCATGAATGGGCCTGATATCCCATATAAAAAAAGGCTGATGGCAAAAGCGAGTGCAATCATCGCCCGATCCCAGCCAAATTCGGTTTCGAAAGAATCGATAAAAACACCTGATGATGAGATGGCAATTCCGGCGACAATAATAGAAAAAAATGTAATAAAAAGAATAAACCAACTATAGTGAATACGTTTCATAGGCCACCCGCGATTCTTTATTTTTTATATACTGTAATTATAGTGTAAAATAAGTCCTTTAAAAGAGAAATAACAACTTTCATGCAATCATACTATCTCAATTGAACACTAGTGCCTTAAATAACAAGGTTTGGGTTTTTGGGGTGAGTCCCCGACATAGTAAAGCTTTACTTCACCGGGGAACGGACTTTTTTTTGTAACATAAAAACATAACTGACAAAAAGGAGAATTAGATGGAGTCAATTTTACATAGGCTACAGCCATTTTTACCTGTGGAGGTTTATCAAACGTATGCCGATTATGGTGTTTATGAATTGTTTGATAAAAATACAAATGAACAAATTGGCATGTACACTCTGAATGAACAAGGCGAGTTAGCTAGTTTTTCTATGGAGGGGGAAGCAGAGGCGGGGAATTTACCTAAGCAGGAGCTTGTTTCGATTGCAGATAAATTTATTGAAACTTTTCATCCTGATAAAAAGCAGGAATATGAACTTTCTGCAATGATTGAATTAGATAATTCTTATATGATTTCCTATGAAAAAAGAGAGGATCAATACGGCCTGTTTTTACGTAGCGAAGGATTTACCGTCTCCGTTTCAACATATGGAAGAGTTCAACAGTTTTTTTATGAAAAAGAGGACTATCAAATCATCTATCCTGAAACGATTATTTCTGAAGAAAAGGCTCTTGAAACGTATATGGACCATCTCAACTTTGAACTTAATATTACAAATTTTGATCAGGAGATTTTTAAAAACGGAGACAATCAAATTCATCTCGCGTACAGCGTGAATGAACATGCTTTTGATATCCCAGCTGATGGGCGTGAGCCAGCTGTACTGAGAGAGGAAATTGACTGGAAACCTATCCCTCCGCAGGGTGCCCCAAAGGATGATCTCTATATGTTAATCGGTTTAACAGCTAGGCATAAAAAATTGAAAGCAATCGAGGAAGGAAATAAGCGGACTGAAATCTGGTCCTTACGGGATGCGAACGGGCCTGTGAATAGCGATCTGAACGAAATAGATTCTCATATAATTAAGCTCTGTTTTGATCAAAAAAGTGGACATCTTCTGCAAGTAACTAGCGGGGAACAGGCTGACCAGAACGACAATGAAATGGGAATTGAAGCCGCTAAACAAAAAGCGTTGGATGTCATGTTCAAACTTTTTCCTGATACAGATGAACGGTTTCGACTCGAAGTGCTAGAGGACCATGTCGAGGAAGCCGATGATGAAGCCTTTCTTGAAGAGGAGGATTGCGAAGAGGTCGCGGATTCGTTTGTAGAAGAACTAGAGGAAACAGGTGGAGAAGATATCTTCGAAGGTGAGAATGAGTTGGAGGACAATTATACGTTCTATTTTCATCTCATGTTTAACGGTGTTCGAGTAGACGACTGTGTATCCATCATTGGGATTGGAAATCATTCAGGCAAGGTCAATCATTTTCAATTGAATGTTTTAGAAGAGGCTGATTATCAGCAACTTACTAGCAAACCAGTGATTTCGCAAGAAGAAGCGAAAAGGATCTACAAGGACCTACTTAAGATGGAGTTATTATTTGTCCGCGAGTATGATGAAAACTATAAAGCACTCTATACATTAAGCTATGGTCCATCTTTCCCAGAAACCGCTGGTCATGTCCGTTCGATTGATGCAATTACAGGCAAAGCGATGTATGTCGACATTGGAGATGCGCAATTTTTTTAAAATAAGGGAGGTGAGTTGGCTTGAGGTGGAATCTGTCAAAAAAAGCGAAAGAAAAAATTTTGAAATGTAATCTCCTGCCGATTCATGAGTCGGATGAAGAATGGGAAATGATCTTAAGGGAAGCAGAGGAAGAGGGGGAAGACCTACAGGGGCGTTTAACAGCCGAGCTTGAAGAAGTGAAAAGTGAATTGTTTCAGATTTTGCCTAGTCGTTTCATATCTTATGTAGAAAATGGGCAATTGAATCAGCATACCTTGCCAAAATCGGTTCGCGAAGATTATTTACAATGGATGAGAGAAAATGATAAGGAATTCGAACAAATTTTGGATGCTGCCTATGAGCAGACGATGCAGGCTGTGACATCCTTGCCAGCTACCGTTCAGGAAATCTTTGCGGAAAGTTTGCATGATTCGACGATTGAGCGCATCGAAAGGGAAGGGGGCAGTCTTCACCTTTACCTAAATACGGACGGTGGATTTTCAACGAAAGCGTTGATTCATTTTATTTTTAAAAAGATTGTCTCGGAAGATAGCGACCAACCAATTGAGATTGGGCAATGGTTGGTTTATGACGAATTACAGAAAACAAATAATGGATATGCGTTCCGAGTATTGTTTGAAAGTCCCGAAGATGAATGGACAATTTCAATGGAGGATATGGATGCTCGCTATTATTATCGCCCTAGTCTCTTTTTTAGATTGAGAGATGAAGACAAGCTAGAGGAAACCTCTTTAACAGAATATACGGAACAACTAAATGTAGATCAAACTTATTGGTTCATAACCCCCGATGTGACGTGTACCATTCAATCCTTGAAGGATAAAATCATCTTAGAAAACGGGAAGATTGGGTACGGAGCCAAGGAACTGGTTGTTATAGTTGGAAATGAGCGGTTTACCTACGATATAGAAGAATGCAATCCGATTGAGTTTATTTACACAGACATATATGAAGATCCCTATGCACAAGCGAACGAACCTGTGCCAACCGAAGATCTTGAGCAAGCCGCATTAAGTGATGAATTAGCATGGCAAGTTCGAGCATGGAATACGATGTATAGAAATCCGAGAGAGCTAGCGGACATCATCAATAGGATATTGCTAGAAATCGAGGTAACCGAAGAAAATGAAATGATCTTAAGTGTTTATACCCGTCATTTCCATAAAGAAGGGATTTTAACAGAAGCCGTCATTGGAAAGTTCAAGACTTTGGTTGAGTAGCTGAAAGTTTCATTGGTAGGATGGTTTTTTCATAGCTTGCGGACCACACTTTTCGCGAGGTCGAACGCTTATTGGCCATTATTGATCTGTTTGAGGCTAGCCTTACTTCAGGGAAATAGATTTGTTTTTGTGAAATTACAAGGTTTATATATAAAAATAGTTCGCGTCTGCAATGGCTGATCTCTTCATAATTATTCCATCATCACCCATGGGATTGCGTATGCTTTGTACTAACCAAAATTAATCGTTAGAATGGGGGAAACGTACTTTTTATGAAGGGATGTTCAAGATGCAATCATTAAAAGGGAAAAAAGCACTAATCAAGGTGGAGCATAGGAGGTGGAGCATAGGGACGTACCGAGACTGGTGAAAAAGTCTACTGTTTTCCTCCGGAAAACTTATTAAAGTCAATCACTAAATCTATTACTTTATTGATAACGAAAAAACCCCCTAAATGGTATAATTAGTACGACCAAATACCAAACCATTAGGGGGTTTTTTTCATGCTTCGAAATGATCCAAAGCAATATAGTTTTCACTCTGTATTATACGATAAAATTCCAGAAAATCATATCCTTAAAGTCATCTCTACTGTCGTTGATTTTAGTTTTATTAATATTTTATTAGAAGATACCTACTGCAAAGAATTCGGACGTCCGGCAAAAGAACCAGAAATGATGTGTAAACTCCTCTTTCTGCAACACTTATATAATTTATCAGATGAAAAGATTCGAATGGAAGCTAGCTTAAATCTAGCTTATATGTACTTTATTGGCATCAATCCAGAAGATTCCCTACCAGATAAAAGTCTACTTTCAAAATTTAGAAAACACCGTCTTGGCGACGACACACTCGATGATATCCTTACGGAAATGGTTAGACAATGTGTAGAAAAAGGAATTCTAAAAGGGAGTAGTGTCAGTCTAGATGCCACTCACATTATGGCCAATACGATTAAGAAAACGCCTGAACGTTTAATGAAACACCTAGCCAGAATGATTATTTATACATATGAAAAAGAAACAGAACAGCAGATTGAAAATTTGCCTGAAGTACCGAATTATAAGGAAATAGCCGATCACCGTGAAGCGAAAGCTGTGATGCAATCTTATTTAGAAGAAGTCATTGAGTTAGTTGAAAAGCAAACCACGGACAATGAAGAACTAACCAATCAGTGGATTCAAAAAGCAAAAGACATTATTTATGACCCAAAGTTCATTAATCAAAAAGGAATCCGTTCCATTGTCGATGAAGATGCAAGGGTAGGACGTAAAAGCAAAACTCAATCTTTTTTCGGATATAAAACAGAGATTATGATGACCACAGATGAACGTATTATTACTTCGGTTCGAACAGCTGATGGTTCTAATGTAGATGGTAGTCATACAAAAGAAATGCTCGACCAAACACAAAAAGGTGGCGTGAAAGTTAAAGAAGTGTATGGAGATAAAGCGTACTTTAGAAAGCCAATTCTGGACGAAGTCCAGGCGATAGAAGCTAAACCTTTTATTCCTGTCAGCTCTACCGTTTACCGTGTTGATGAAGAAGAATTTTCATATAACAAAGACGCTGACGAATGGCAATGCAGTCAAGGAAACACAACAGTCAAAAAGAAACACTTTACGTCTAAAAGAAAGGACGGTGTAAGAGAGGGCTATAAATATTACTTTGACATTAAACAGTGTAAGGAATGCCCTTTACATGATTTGTGCGCAAAAAACACTGCTCGTAGAATATTAACCGTTGGTATGAATACGGCAGAATTCTACGAAATGTCTCAATATCAAAAGACAGAAGAGTTTAAAGAAAAATATAAGAAAAGAGCTTCCATCGAAGGGGAAAATGCGGAACTCAAACGTTTCCATGGCCTATCCCGAGCAAGGGGATATGGTCTATTAAGCGTGTCTAAACAATCTAAATTAGCTGCCATTGCAGTAAATATTAAGCGGATAGCAGCGATAGTATCCGCTTAATAAGAGTAAATAACTGGAATTACCCAGTATTTAGTATCATTTTATAATATAAAAATTTAAATTTCCCTTCTGGAGTTACCTCCATTTAATTATTTCTCAAAAAAACACTACTTTTTCACTGGTCTCGGACGTACCCTGTGCTTCTATCTCCTTTTTTTTAGACATACATCGATTCCCCGTTCCCGTGTTAATGATGCACCATCCGCCCGTTGGTATCTGCCAAATGTCGATGCATCCTTCAAACGGTCTAATATTTGTCCGATTCGCCCAGAACAATTCCAAATCACCCAAGATCGGAACGGACTCTTTGGAGAAGTGAAAAATCTATTGTTCCAAGGCCGTGAAATGCATTGTAACGTCAGTATCAATGGGCAAGAAATTCAATTCGTTACCGACATTCGCAGCTCTCTTAAAATAGGTGATACGGTTTCATTAAGTGTGACGGACATGGTTACAGGTGCCCCTCAAAAAGTCTTGGTCTAACGGGACGCGGGGACAGGTACAGGTACCGCGTCCCTCGTGGTGCACTACAAGCCTGCCCCTAGTACAATTTGTAAAGATCATTCTTTGACCAGGGGGCAGGCAACGTTTTTCATACAGCAAAAAAGGTATAATTCCCTAGAAATATAAGGAATCATACCTTTTTAAAATTAATCAAGGTTAAGGAGCCTGTGAATGAAATGGAAGGCGGCGCAGACTCCTGCGGATTACCGCTCGTTCACAGAAACGAAGCCGCCTGGAACGGAAATCAACAGCTAAGTATTAACACGATGCTAAATTTAAGGGACCTTATTCAGTGGCCTCAAAAATTAGCTAGCCTTTTCTTCGGCCTTTTCTTCATCTTTAACAGACTTGCTAGTAAATAAGCTAGTTTTTTCAATTAAGAAATATAAGACCAGTCCTGCGATAAGGCCATATGTTGCACCGTGTACCGCTAAGACAACAGCCATTATTCCAGCAACACCGCGCTCTGCTGTAGTATGAACCTGTTCAACACCAACACTAATACAAACATAGGCTGTGATAATTAACGTTAATGATAAAGCGATTGGGAGAACTGGCTGGAATAAGCTAACAAGCGGCAAAACTAATAATGCGATGAAACCAGCAATCCAGAACGTACCCATTCCACTATGGATTGAGTCCATTGCTTTACGGCCATATTTATAACGTTCAATGATTGTTGCATGAACAGGTGTCCAAAGTGGCCCTGCTAACCCTGGATATGGGGCAAAAAAAGCGTGGAGCAGATTTCTAATCGCCGTAACAATATGTACTCTATTCACATTTGAATCAATTGCCTCATCATTTCGCACTTTTTCAGCTTTCTGTAAAAGTGTCTTACCGACAATCATGTCACCAAATGAAATAATATAAGCGATGATTGCTGTAGGAACTGCTAATAAAAATATCTGAAATGAAGGAAAACCAACCGTAAACGGCAGATAGCTCCACATTTCTTTAAATGCAGGTTGAGTGATTCCCCATTCAATATTTGCCAGCGGATACTCACTAAATATCCAGCCGATAATCATCGCACTGATCATAGCTGGAACCAGACCATAGTTAGCCACAAATTTTGCGATTTTATTTTCCTTTACTAGATTCTTAAATGATAACGAGAATAAGAGATAAAAGGCAATTAAACTACCGAGAATCAAAGAGATAGGCGTATTCATTAACCGCCCGCCATGTTGAATTTCTCCCATTAATGCTGCGAGCCCTGCACCAATTAAAATCCCTCCCTTAAGGGAATTAGGGACAAGTTCAACTAATTTTTCGCCCAGCTTCGTTATTCCCATAATAAAGAAAATGAGAAAGACAATAAATTGTAAGGCAAACAGTGCTTGAATGGATTCAGGACCAGGTTGAAAATCACCTAAAAATAAGAGAACAACAGGAATAGCTGGTGTAATCCACCCGGGTACCATCGCTACTCCTAGCAAACTAGGAAGTATAAATCCAATTCCGCCAATAAATACATAGGCCAAGGTAACTTCATAAGGTAATCCTAAATATTCGGTTAATAGTGGAATCATCCCAAGACTTACCACAAACATAATTAAAGCTTGAACAAATTCAGCTGACTCCCAACGGTAGTGAATAAAAGGCAACCTAATTTTAAACGGTCCAGCCGCCCAATATGGCTGTTCTTGACCCTCTTTGCGCTTGTAAATTTGCATACTTGTCCTCCGTCTGAAAAAATAATATTTTAAAATCTTTTAAAATTTTGATATTTCCACACACACCCCTCCCAGTAGAAGAATTCTTTTGCTTTTTACTATAGTACGAAACTTTCATGTGGTTTAGTTTTAGATTTTTGTGATAACACTTATACATTTTTGCTCTATTCTACATTTTCTGTCAATTCGGAATACAATTTTCTGTAGACACGAGGAGATACTCCTTCTATTTTTTTGAAAGTTGCCGAAAAGTGAGCTGCGCTAGAAAATCCACAATGATTAGATATCACTTCCAATGGCAATTGCGTTATTTGTAATAGCTTTTTTGCTTTTTTTATCCGAAACTTTATTAGGTATTCTACAAAATTTAAACCGACCGCATCTTTAAACTTACGACTGAAATGGGAAGGACTTAAATAGACGAGGTTAGCAACCTCTGATAATGTTAGTGGTTCAAAAAAATTTAGTTGTATATATTTAGTTGCCGTTTCTATCGGGTTAGCTAAATCTAATTCAAAGGCTTTTTTTGTGGTGGGTGTACGATCTAAAATTTCATCCCCTTTTAGAACAAAGCTGATTGTTAAGAAACGGTCGAAAAGTGCTAGGATATTACTTTTAAATGTTGACTTTAAAAGATACCCTGAAAAACCGGCATTAATACAGTTTTGAATAGTGTCAAAAGTTTGAAGTTGTGTAAGAACGACAACAGGTAAATGCGGGTAAATTTCAAGAGCTTTTTTCCCTAGTACCATCCCATCCTCATCCGGCAGTGAGAGATCAAGAACCATTATTTGAGGCTGCTTTTGTTTTAAATAAACCATCGCTTCTTCAGCAGATTCTGCTTCATAGATTGATAAAAAGTTAAATTTGCTTTCTGAAACAACTGACCTAAATATTTGTATACTTTTAAGATCATCATCGACAATTAAAATCTCACCCATTTTTGACTTTCTCCTCTTCTTGATTTACAAACCTGGTGTCAAACCGCACTCCAATTGGTTTAGTTATCATTATATTACCAGAAAATAGGGGGAAGGGACACAGGGACAGGTACGTTGTCCCTGAAGAAGTGTAAGAATGGATCTTGTCTTGTGGAAGCATAGGTGGGAAGCATAGGGACGTACCCTGTGCTTCTATTTCCTTTTTTCTAGACATACATCCATTCCCCGACCCAAAATTGTCCAACAAACCGCCCGCTCCATCCGCCAAACATTATGATATAATAACCAGGTCATATATTGATTAGATAAAAAGTGTTTTGTTTATAAAAAGCAGGTGGACAGATGATAAAAACACAAAATACGCCATATCGTTGTCCGTTGACTTTGACGAATAAGGCAAAGGATAAAGTACGAGAGCTTGGGCTGGACGAGCGATCGTTTTTTTTATTGGAGAAATCCTTTCATGTTTATATCGAAAAGTATCCGCAGTCGGCAGACGGCCTTGTTTCGGCTGCCTTGTTTTTTGATCTCGAGAGAAACGAAAGACTGGCTAAGAAGGTCAATCGCTTTGTTGTTGTGCTGCATTGTTTGGTGAAGCCGGATCGATTGGTTGCCACCAATGTGACAACGAGGCCGAAGCATATTCCGGTGGCGTCCAATTGGCGGCTTCCGGCAGATCTCGCGTTTGACTTGAATGCTCAAAGCGGCGGACCTTTGCCGGTTGGGTTACTGAACTCCATTCACAACATGCCGGTTGCGCAGGAAAGTTCCTTGTACGTGAAAAAGCGGATTGCGAGTTGGGAAGGCTACCTGAAAATCCAGGAGCAGTCGGCGGATATACCTGATATCACATCCCGTTACTCCGCGCTTATTTTTAATGATAATTTCAGCCGGGTAAAAATCACGGGCTGCCAGATGAATGAAAAGGAATGGAAATCGCTCAAAGATATGAGCGTCAAGCTAAAGGGCATCGACCAGGATATCGGCAAAGTCCTGAAAGCGAATCGCTCGGCTTCCACGGTTGAAGTAGAATTGCACGGTTATATGGAGGAACAAGCCCGTACGCAGCGGCTTGATCGGCACCCAAGGGAAGTCATCTTCAGCAATTTTGCCACGTTAAGCCAGGTGAAAAGGCTGCGGCAAGGGTTTAAGCAACTCGAAAATGGTTTGGCGGCAAACCCCGAACTGGAACGTCTTTTATTTGAAAACAAGCCTCCCGTTAAAGAAATCAAAACGTTGGCAAAGCTGCAGTTTCACAACCGATTGAACGAGTTTCAGCGCGCAGCGGTTACAGGTGCTATGAGTGCAGAAGACTTATATGTGATTCAAGGGCCGCCTGGAACAGGCAAGACGACGGTTATTTCTGAAATCTGCCTACAAAATGCGAAGGCCGGGCTGCGAACCCTGGTTGCTTCGCAGTCGAATTTGGCGGTCGACAATGCCCTCGGCCGATTGCTGGCAAACAAGGATATCCGGATTCTCCGGGTCGGACGGACGGAAAGCATTGAGGAAGAGGGCAAAAAATTCATTGAAGAAAATGTCGGGCAGTATTGGAAAGACCATACGCTTAAAGAAGTTTCGAGCCAATTTGAAGCCCGTAAACGGCGGGAATCACAGATTGAAGCGGAATGGGCGGCGAATGAGCAGGAACAAAATCAGCTTCAGCTCAAGCTGGCACGAGTGGAAGCAGCGCTTGAAGCGAAAAAGAATGCCCAGCAACAGTTTAGTGAAATTCAGGCCGTTATTGATCATCATAAAAAGCACCTTCAAGTTGAAAAACAAGAGAGGCAAGCAGTTAATCAGTTTTTAGAGAAACTTCAACAGTCGCTTCGCTTGGTGAATGACACCATTGAAAAAGACGAAGCTTTTCTCGTTGATAAGCCTGATAGTGAAGTGATCCGAAAAGAGCTGGAAGCCATCCAGCAAGAGATGGTACGACTGCGTGAAAGTGTGGCCACTCAGGAGCTTGAGGACGAAATCCATGAAACGAAACAACTGAAAGACCAGGTTTCGGCTGAATGGGAGAAGTGGAAAGAGGCGGCGAAAGAGAAGGGTGCTCTAACCGATCGAATAACGACTGCAAAAAAAATCGACAGCTTGAAGTGGATCATTTTGGAGCAAAACTTCACCCGGTCTTTGCAGATACAGTCAGCAATCGTCAAGCTCGACCATCTTCGCGAAAGAATGAAACAGGTGGAAAAGCTGAAGGAATATCATGAGAAAGTATCCCGCGCGATTTCCTATCTTGAACAGTTGCTCGGGGAGCAATACGGACAACTGCAGCAGGAAGTGAGAAATGCGCCTCCCGTGCCCGCGACAGCGATTGAAATCGATCAGATTTTAGACAAACTGAGACGTGAGCTAAAAGAAAAATCAATGATTCATTCGCAGAGGCTAGCAGGATTTCTTAAGGGGCTTTATGCGAGGAAATCTTATATTTGGCAAAAAGCGGACCAGCTAAAACTTAAAGATGCAGATAAAAAAATGGCGCACGAAGCCCTTCAGCAGTTGAAGGAGGAGCTGATTAGCCAGCTGAAGCCTATCCTGGATGAGAATAGGATGATGCTGCAAAAGTATCAGCGAGAGGTGGACGAGCAGACGGCCAAGCTGACTGCTCTGGAAAATAAACGAATGACGATACCGACCGCAATCATTTCAAATGCGAGGGAATTAATTCGTGAAAAAGAAGCAAAAGCGTTGGAACTCCAGAAAAGGAAAGAGCAGTATGAGGAAGCAAGGCTTCGGGTTGAAAGAAATCGCCAGCAGCGGGAACAGGAAGTGCGTCAGTTGCAGGAAGCAGAGGAGAAACAAACGGAGATTGAAGCACGGCTTGCAGAGCTTTCCAACATAATCAATACAAAAGAATCTGAACGAAGCCCGCTGACTGAAATCCTCTCTTTAGAACCGGAACAAGAACACGAAGAAGTATTAAAGCAGCTGGCGAGTGTTTCTTTTAACCGGGAGTCGCTGAAACAGGAACGGGAAAAACTTCCGCTGTTCCAATCCATCCAGGGGGTGTGGCGTTCCTTGCTGGAAGAAGCAAATGACCATGACCTGGATGAAATCCGGAAGCTTTATGTGAAGCATGCAAATGTGATTGGAACAACATGTGTGGCCTCAGCTCGGAAAGATTTTATGGAAAGCTACCCTGTTTTTGATGTGGTCATCATCGATGAAGTCTCAAAAGCAACCCCGCCGGAGCTTCTCTTGCCGATGCTGAAAGGGAAAAAAGTCATCCTGGTCGGCGACCATCATCAGCTGCCGCCTCTTTTGGGAGACGATACTCTTGAGGAAACCTTGCAGGCAATGGCCGAAGAAAGTGATGATTTTGAGGGGAAGGCTGAATTGAAAAAGCTGTTGAGCGAATCGCTGTTTGAGCGATTGTTTAAAAACCTGCCGAAAAGCAATAAAACGATGCTCGCGATTCAATATCGAATGCATAAAAATATTATGGAAACCATTACGCCATTTTACAGGCAGGAAAACGAACGGCTGCAATGCGGCTTACTCGACTCCGATCGGGACCGGGACCACAAGCTGTCATCACAGCTGATTGGACGGAACCATCATCTTCTTTGGCTGGATATGCCGAACGAACCTGCATTTTTTGAAGAAAGAATGAAAGGCGGAAAAAGCCTGTACAACCCGGCCGAACTGAAAAAAATTGGCGAATTGCTGACGGAGTTAAACGCGGCCACCGCGGAGGCAAAGCAAGCGGGCAGAATGGAAGCTGATGAGAAAAAGAGCATCGGGGTCATCAGTTTTTACGGAGAACAGGTGAAAAGGATCGACCGCATGTTCCAACAGGAGTTGCGTTTGCCGCACTTAACAATCCGTACCGGGACCGTGGACCGATTCCAAGGCATGGAGATGGATGTGATTCTGTTAAGTATGGTGCGCAATCATGATCATAAGCAGGATGATATCGGTTTTGCCAAAGACTACCGCAGGCTGAATGTCGCTTTGTCGAGAGCAAGGGAGCTGCTAGTGATGATCGGCAGCACGAAGATGTTTACCGAGCGGACGAAACATAAGAGCGCAAGGCAAATGTATACTCACGTTTTGGAAACCGCAAAAAAACAGGATGGGCTGAGAACCTTTGAAGAGGTGAGTGTGCATGGATAAATTAAAAAAACGGCTACGCTCGAAATTACTTGAAAATCCAGCTGTCGAGATGATGAAAACCGATGTCTGGCGAATCCCGGTGATCACCTATTCTGTGGCCTTTCATCGTGTCAAACGGTCGAAAATGGATATTCTCATGAAAATGATGCTGCTGACATTTGAGCAGACCCAAATCCGGCGAGCCGCCAATTTGGCCGAATTGCTGCTGGTCGAAGAGCTCTTCATTGAGGACTTATTAAAAAAAATGCAGAGAATGCGCTTGATCCGGCTTGAAAAAGGAAGCTACAAGCTGACATCGAAAGGGCATGAACAGCTAAAGTCCGGCATCATGGAAGAGGAATTGGAAGAAGAGTCGGCAGAGCTTTTCTACAGCTTGTTGCACGATGAAATTTGGCCGGAGATGACCGAGCCTTTGAACGAAAGTGGTAAAAAGCTGCCGCTTTACCGGTATGCAAACGATGAGAATTTGATGGATGCGGACCGGATTTTGCAGGTTCTATCCGAACGGCACGACGGTGTGGAAGCGGAAGACGGCTATCAAACCGTCGTCGCTGCTGTGAATCGTTTCGACCAGCAGGAGGTAGAACACATCCCGTGCTTGGAATTCCAACTGTACAATAAAGAACAGGATATTTATTACGCGCGTGTCTGGAATACATGGCTTGGGCGCTGGGATGAAACGCTTGAGAAGCAGATCGAAGAGAAGGAACGTCTGGAATGGCGGGAATGAAGCAAAGGGCACGTCCCTTTGCTTTTTCCTGTTTATATTTTTAACGTAGCTAAGTATAGCAAACCTTAAAAATATAACATTGTACATATTGCACAATTAAAACACTATCATATGAGGGGATTGTACAATGATGCAATTGTGATTAAAACATATAATAAGTAAAATATATGACAGGAGTTATCTGAATGGACAGAAGACAAAGATATCAGATTATTTTTTAATAAAATTAATCAAAATAATTCGGATGAAAAAGGAATTTTAGGGTATGGCTTCACATTCAGTTACGACTCTAATGAATATGAGGAAAGATGTCCTCCTAGGTGCTTCCGAAATAGCATTGGAACCTGAACAGATTGCAAATAAAGGTTCTCGTATTCTCTAGTACCATAAACCCTTGGGTGATGGTATCCATGTATGAAAGGTGAATGAAATAAGATGAAGATGGAAAACAGGTCTTTAAGTACAGTTCAATGGTTTATCTTTTTACTTGCCAATTCAATCGCACTCCCAATTGTCATTGGGAGTGTCTTCCTGTTGTCAGAAGCGGAAATATCCACGTTAATGCAAAGAACATTTTTTCTAGCTGGTCTTAGCTCATTTATTCAAGCTAGATGGGGGCATCGCTTGCCAATTGCGGATGGTCCTGCTGGATCATGGGTAAGTATCTTTGTTATTTTCGCAAGCATGGGGGTCCAGCAGGGAAATACGATGAAGGAGACGTTGCAAATACTGGAGGCAGGATTAATGATTTCTGGTATGCTTTTATTCCTTCTTGGGGTAACCAAATGGGTTCGGCATGTTCTCTTTCTCTTTTCACCGATTGTCACAGGTACGTTTCTATTTATATTGGCTATTCAATTAAGCGATGTGTTTATCAGAGGAATGATCCAACATAATAGCCTGACAGGGAAAATAGACGGTGTGAGTTTTTTTCTATCGTTCCTCGTGTTTTTCGTGATTATCTTGCTATCTTTTAAAGGGAAGGGCTGGATGAAAACTTACGCGATATTACTTGGGATATTGATTGGCTGGGGGTTTTTTATCATTTTTGGTAAAGGGGGGCAGCCAATTGAAAGTTCAATGAACATTATAGCGTTTCCTGAGGTTTTCGCATGGGGTCTTCCGATTTTTAACAGCGGGATTATACTAACAGCCATTTTATTTACGTTTTTATTATTATCAAATACTTTTGCTGCAGTCTCTGCCATGAACGAATCAGTGCCAAATGAAAATAAACAGATGGAAAAACGGATGAATGGCGGAGTTTGGGCAGGAGGAATCTCACATTTCCTTGCAGGGACATTTTCCACGATAGCGGTCGTGCCATTGCCTGTTACGGCCGGTTTCGTTCGATTAACAAAACAATATCAACTAGGTCCATTTTTAAGTGCTTGCGGATTCTTAATAGTCTTTTCGTTATTTCCAAGTATAGTGAGCTTATTGGCCTCACTACCTTTACCGGTCGCTAGCGCGGCACTACTAACAACCCTTATTGAGATGCTTAGAATCGCGATTCGTTCTCTTACAACGCAGCCATTATTAAAACGGAATAAGATCATTATTGGCTTTTCGTTATCTTTTGGGATTGCGCCTCTGTTTTTACCAAAAGAGATTTTCAGCGGACTTCCGTATATTTTGCAAAATATAGGCCAAAATGGTCTGCTTGTTGGAACATTTTTGGCGATGGTGATGGACAGGTTGTGGAAGGAAAAACAATCGTTCTAAGTACTAGATACAGTCATAACCATTAGGAATACAAGAATACGAAAATAAAATAGTTCAGAGAGCGATAGCGAAAATACTGAATGCCATCTATGAACAAGACTTCCTTGATTCTTCCTATGGCTTTCGACCAAAGCGAAACTGTCGCTGAAAATTCTAAATTTCTACTTGGAACGGAAATATATCAACTACATTGTAGATGCCGATATCAAAGGTTTCTTCGACAATGTCGGCCAGGGTTTTTGGGGTAGTCTCCCGACAAAACAACGCTTTACTTCACCGGTGGACTGACCATTTTTTTTCTGAAAATGACAATCTTAATAGTAGAAAGAATAAAGGACATAAATACTGAATATATAGATTAAATATAATTATAAAAAAAGTATTGTTGACAATAGAAAATGATATTGCTATCATTTTTTTAAACCGTAGACGAGGGAGTAAGCTGTTAAACAATCTCTCAGCGAATCCGGGATGGTGGAAGCCGGACAGATGCAGGAACAGCAAATGGGCCTCAGAGGGCGAAGTGAAAGAATTATTTTAGTAGCTTAGACGTAAAACCAGCGTTATTGGTTAAGGGTGTGAAAGCACTCTGCAGAGTGGGTATGTATAACACATATCAAACAAGGTGGTACCGCAAGTCAACGCTTGTCCTTGAATTTATTTAAGGAGAGGTGTTTTTTTTTATTATAAAAACAATTGGATGTCAGCGAAAATTAGTTGCAGGGAAACTCCTTTCGTCTTCAATGAGAAGGAAAAATCTCAGCTTTATAGAGAAGAAAGGAGTATGATATTAAGTGCAAGTTTTGAAAGGGGGTGGCTCCATGGATGATATATTTACACTTTATAACTTAAAAGTAGAGGTTATCGCTACAGATAAACCAATGGTATGCAAACATAAGGAAGGTTCCTATTTCTTAGTTATAGGGGAGGACATTATCTTCCCAGAAAATAATTCATTTTCAATGTATGCTTTAAGCGCGGTTTTGCCATTACTGCCTGCAAAGCAGCGGGTACTGCATAAAAATGACTGGATGTTGTCTGATAGTGTCATTGCCTGCCCAGATCCAAACTGTGGTGCAAAATTTAAAATCACTCGTATCGGAACGAAAGAATTTAGTCATGGGGATTGCACAATCGAACCTCTACATAAAGGAGAGAATGAATAATGGTTGAAAGATTCGAATTAGCTAAAGATTATACGATTAGCCGAGTGATTAACGGGTGCTGGCAGCTGTCAGAAGGCCATAGCTTAAAATCAAAATTGGATATGCAAGATGTCATGAAGGCCTTTCATATGCTTGCTGAAAGAGGATTTACGACATTTGATTGTGCAGATATTTATACGGGTACGGAAGAATTTCTCGGTGAATTTTTAACGGAACTAAAATCTGGGAGCACCCTTTCGCCACATGATATTCAAATTCATACAAAGTATGTACCGGATATTAATTTACTTAGTGAGGTCGATTACGAGTATACAGAAAAAATCATTGACCGAAGCCTCAAACGTCAAAAACGAGAGGTATTGGATCTCGTGCAGTTTCATTGGTGGGACTACGATGTGCCCGGCTCTGTTGAGACAGCGGGACATCTGTTGAAGCTTAAAGAAAAAGGGAAAATCCGTAATATCGCTGTTACAAACTTTGATACAAAGCATTTATCCGAAATCGTTGATGCCGGAATACCCATTGTATCTTGTCAAAATCAATACTCCGTTTTTGATAGACGTGTAGAAAAAGAGCTATTACAATATTGTAAAAGTAAAGGCATTACCTTGTTATGCTATGGTACATTATCAGGTGGTTTGTTAGCGGAAAAATGGATTGGCAAAGAAAAAATTGACCCTGATAATCGTTCACATGTGAAATATTTGCAAGTGATTGAAGAATCTTTAGGTTGGGATGGCTACCAGGAACTGCTGTTATTGTTAGATAGAATCGCTAAAAAGCACTCTGTTAACATCGCTCAAATTGCGACAAAATACATATTAAGTCAAGAAAGTGTTGGGGCGTCTATTATTGGCGTTAGAAATAGCAGCCATGTAGAGTCGAATTCTCACATTTTTACCTTTGAACTTGATTCATCGGATATTGACGAAATGAACCAATTTTTAAGGAACTATCCGATATTAGAAGGTGAACCTTTTGAGTTAGAACGTACCGTTGGTTCGAAATTCAGAAATATTATGAAGATGAATTTAAATGAGGAATAAGTAAAAGTGGATGTTTAGTAAAAAATAAAGAGTTTAGTAAAGAATAGACAGTTTAGTTTAGAAGAGGAGTTTTAAGATGAATCAGCGACTTGAATTTAGAGGCGGCTGGGGTACTGCGTTTATCCCAGTTGCAATCTTTCTGTTTTTCTGTGTATTGTATTTTATCGTTTTCAAAGCGTTTGAAATGTATGCGCTTGGCATGGGTGCTTTCGTTGCCTTAATGATCGGTGCTACTTTTGTAAAAAAAGGAAACTATGAGCGTTATTGGAATTCAGTTTATGATGGAGTGCGAGAGGCTGTACCGATTGCCGTCTTGCTATTCATTATCGGGATGTTCTCTGAGTTGATCAAAACAACGAATATATCGAGCGGTTTCGTATGGATTGCCAGTTTGCTAGATGTGGATGGAGGATTGTTTACGGCGTTCGCCTTTTTAGCGGTATGTATCATTGCTACTGCTACTGGTTCATCGATTGGAACGATGTTTACCTGCTTCCCGATTTTTTACCCAGCCGGGGTATTGTTAGGATGCGATCCTGCCTTCCTTGCGGGGGCCATTGTCAGTGGGGCTATTTTTGGTGATAACTTAGCACCCATTTCAGATACGACAATCATCTCAGCAGGAACGCAAGAATATACAAAGAAGAAGGGGATTGCTGAATTGGGCGGCGTTGTTGCCTCGCGGTTTAAGTATTCTTTTGTTGCAGGTGTTATCACTTTTATTCTGTTTTGGATTTTTGGCGGCGGCGGAACGGTTGCTGCGAACCATCCGGGTATCCTTGCTGAAAATATGAACCCAATCACATTGGTCATGCTCTTCCCAGTAGTCGTTATGTTAATGGTTGCAACGATAACTCGTAATATTTATAAAGCGATTACGGTTGGGATTCTTTTAGGATCGATTACTGGTTTATCTTTTAATCTATTAACGTTCGGCGATATTATCTCTGTTGTGGATGGTGCACCGGCAGGGTTCCTAACTGGAGGTGTCAGTTATATGATGGCAACTGTCACGCTCGTTCTTTCTGTTTATGGGATCATGGGTGTGCTCAATGGTGCCGGTGTGATTGAAAAAGTCACAAATGGCATCCTGAATAGTAAATTGTGCAAGCAAGTTCGTGGGGCTGAAATTGCGATGATGTTAGGTATTTCGTTCACGACTTTGATATTCGGTGGTGTGACCAGTGCATCAATGACGACATTTGGAAAAGTACAGAATGAGATTGGCAAACGTGTCGGTTTACATCCATATCGTCGTGCTAATCTATTGGATGGTTTTGCGAGCTCGCTTGTGCTCGTTGTTCCGTTTTTAAGTGTGTTTGTCTTCGTTGGTGCTTTGCTGACGCAAGGTTATGATTTTGTTGAACCGCTTGTACTAACAGAAGTCAGCAAAGGAATGATTTATTGCGTGATCTTGTTCCTAGTCCTATTATTCTCCGTCATCACAGGGTGGGGACGCCAATATGAAGGTCCAGACGGAAAACCGGTTAGCAAACTACAAGAACAGTAAAATAAGATACTAAGTCAGGCTCTCATCCTATGGTGAGAGCCTTTTGGAGTTTTGTGGTCAGTCCCCCGACAAAGTAACGCTTTACTTTACCGGGGGACTGTACCCGAATTTGGGTGACAGCCCCCGATTTTCCAGGCCAGTAGGACCTGACCTCAAAACTAGATTTGCGAATTCGGGTCCTTTTCATGCTGTTCACAAAATTGTAGAAAAGCTTTGAATATACAAAATTTTTATTTTGTCATGTGTGATATAATTTTTCCGTAAAGGAGGTCAAAATGATAGATAACAAATCCTGTAATTTTCCCCTTAATTCTCATCCTTTTTAATCCACTAACATACTTTTCATCATCACTTTCTGATCAAATGCTGGAACGAATAAATTCATTGAAAACTGAATAAATGGGAATGTTACCGGTTTAATCATGGTAATAAAAAGGAGCGGTACTATGCATGCTGTGCTGAGTAAGATTGCTAAAGGCATTACTGTTTGTTATTCAGAAGTTTTCCCCGAACACGATAATGATTTTTTCCACTTAGATTATATGGGGAAGTTGTTTATTATTGCGGACTCATATTGTATGAATCCAGATTGTACATGCCAGGAGGCAGTGCTTAATTTTGTACAAGTTTATCCCCGAGAAGGCAAGAAAGCTGACAGTTTTATGATTAGCTTGAAACTAAACGGCAGGGGATATAAAATTTATGACCAAGGCAAATTCCATCGGGGTGAAATTAAGAACATCCTTTTGCGTTTTAATGTCGATAACAAAATCGGAAATCTTTTAAAAGAACGATTTAAGGAAATGAGAGGAAAAGCAAAAGAAATACTATGTTAGAAATAAACGGCTATATTGAAAATTTGGAATTCAAATCTATTGTAAGAAATAATTATTCGTGGTGTTTATTTCTTTTTAAAGTTTAACCATTGGAGATTGGATTTTTGGGTCAATCCCCCGAGAAAGCAACGCTTTACTTCGTCTGGGGACTGACCTCGGTTTTCAGCTTTAAAACTAAGGTTTATCAATCATTCATAGGGGCATTATGCGGCTAACACGTGATTTTATCAATAATGAGTTCGGTGGAAAATATAAGAATATAGATTAAACAGAAGAGGTTCCTGGTCAATGAACGGTTGAAGACCGATTAAGTCTTCGGTAGAGGCTAAAATACAGGGGGAGTTAATTGATGGATATTCCAAACTATTTTTTGCAAGAGGGAACGAATGATTTAACCCTATTAGGTGTTAGCGGTATGTTGGCGAGGTGTGCGACCGAGGGTGATTCCTTTGAAGAGTTTTTAGAAAAAACCAGCGAAAAAGTAGGAGTGGACGAAGAAGGGTTAACACCGTATCAAATTCGACAAATGGTTAAGCAATTAGAAAAAGACCAATGGCTGCGTGTGATTAAATTAAAAAATTCATACCAAGTTCATTGGTTGCCAAAAGCCTTTGGTTAATCATAATATTGGAGTTTTTGGTGTCAGTTCCCTCGACAAAACAACGTTTTACTTTAACGGGGGACCGATTCCGATTTTTCTGATAAGCTAGAATCAGCATAACTGTTCCCATGGAGCGCCAAATGTATTTAGTGCTTTTATATTTGCTCTCAATCTCTTTAAAAAAGAACGCTCGTTCTGTGTTTGGGTATAGGCTATAATTGATATAGAGATCCACTCCTCTGTTTACTCCTTTATTCCTCAAAAGGATGTGTTCGTATGGCATTAGAGTTGCTTGTACGTGAAGAACCGCACCAGTACATCCACCATGATCAGTTATTCAAACAACTTATTCACACTTTTTTTGCTGAATTTCTAGAGTGTTTTTTTTCTGAAGTCCATGACGCTGTTGATTTTTCATCTTTAATACCTCTATCTGGAGAAATGTTTACAGACTTGGTGGAAGGTGAAAGCAGAACGGCCGACATTGTCATTGAAACGAAGTTGAAAAACGAGGAAACCCTCATTATCGTTCATGTTGAACCACAAAGCTATGTTCAGAAAAATTTTGAAAAGCGCATGTATCAGTATTTCAGCTTGCTCTATAATAAACATAAGAAGCCAGTATTACCAATTGCAATCTTTGCGTATAATCAAAAACGAAGTGAGCCAAGTGAATTCGCCATAACTTTTCCATTCTTCCATGTCTTGACCCTTCGATTTCTAAAATTAGAGTTAAAGAACTTGAACTGGCGAAATTATATTCATTCAAATAATCCTGTGGCTGCGGCTTTATTAAGTAAAATGGGATATAGTGAAAAAGAAAAAGTTCAAGTAAAAAAAGAATTTTTGCGAATGTTAGTCAGGCTAGAGTTAAATCCGGCAAAAGCTCAACTAATTAATGGTTTTTTCGAGTCGTATTTATCATTAAATAAAAGTGAGGAGGAGAAGCTCATGAAAGAGATTAAACAGTTAGGAGACCAAGAATCTGAACAAATTTTTAAACTACCAAATTCATGGAGAGAGAAAGGATTAATTGAGGGGAGGAAAGAAGCGAAAAAAGAGGATGCCATTGAAATGTTGAAAGAGGGGCTTTCCATCGATCTTATTATTAAAATTACAAAGCTAAGTCGTGATGAGATTGAGAAATTAAAGAAGCAATTGTAATATAGAGGAAAACCGTAATGCAGGCAGGATTGAATTCGTTTGCTTGATTGTTTTCGAAAAAATTTTGTCGTAAAATGTTAGTCTCCATATAACGAAAATACCACAGCATGAATGACTGTGGTAGTCTCCTTCTGAAAAATTAGGGTCAGTCCCCCGGTGAAGTAAAGCGTTACTTCCTCGGGAGACTGACCACAAAAACTCGAAAATAGTGGTAGTTCTTTCAATGCATTTTATACATAAGCATTTTGAACGATAATGCTGGTAACGCGTTTTTTAATCCAAGTACTCGTATTAAAAACACCAAATTTCCCTGATATATTGCTAGTACTCGTAATAAAACGCTGTAAAATGAAGGGTTAATCCGAGTACTCGCAATAAAATGAGGTCAGAAGGTCGATATAATCCCTGTACTAGCAATAAAAACCGGTCAAAAACCGGTTTAATCCAAGTACTAGCAAAAAAACAGCCTTAAAACCACGGTTAATCCAAGTACTAGCAAAAAAACATAACCTATTGTATGAACTATCCACCTTTATATAACATTGAATAAAAGGACCGGGGCTTTAGCCCGATTTTTCTTGCTTCCTTTCCTCATCCAAAGCAAGGTAGAAGATATTTTGGTCAACCATATCGAAGTTGCGAAAATAAACAAAGGAACGAATGGATACAAGGTTGATGTCATTACTTATTCCGATGATGGCGATGATGTATTAGTGAAAAAAGCAGAAGATATGCAAGTTAAAACCATTCCGTTATCCAAAGTTAGTCAAACAAACAAAATATATTAGAGGTTGACTCACCAGCAACCTGTGTGTTGCCACATACACTCTGGACATGTCGAGTATGGCACATTGTTGTTTTAATTAAAATATACAAAAATGGCCCAGTCCCAAAACTGGGCTATTTTGTATATAAGTTTAGATAGCCTAAATATATTTTTGGGGAAAATTGGGTTGAGGCGAGCACCGAGAAAGAAATTTGTTTTATAGATTATTTAAGTACAGTGAGGCTATTCTCTTTTTGAAACATAGTAGTACCTATGAAAAGAAAAAGAAAGGAAATACTTTGGTTTTGCAGAGATTGTGAGTTTAAATTAAAATTTCCGATACAAACCTCGGTTTGGTGAAAATAAACAGTTCTAATCTGTTTGATAAAAAGTGCTTAACCATGGTATAAGTGTAAAGGAGGCAGGGAGATTCTGCTTTTTAATTTTGGGAGAAGGTTGTCTTGGATCCCATCATGAGAGGATTTGAATGTAAGATGATCGATAATTTTTGGCGTGATTTACCACGACCTTTTTTTATACTGGCACCAATGGAAGATGTGACGGATGTTGTTTTTCGCCATGTCGTAAGCGCGGCAGCCAGACCTGATGTGTTTTTTACAGAGTTTACGAACAGTGAGAGTTATTGTCACCCAGAGGGAATCCAAAGTGTGCGTGGGCGTTTGACTTTTACAGAGGATGAACAACCAATTGTTGCCCATATATGGGGGGACAAGCCTGAAAACTTTCGGCAAATGAGTATTGCGATGGCAGAACTAGGCTTTCGCGGTATCGATATAAATATGGGCTGCCCTGTACCTAATGTCGCACAGCACGGCAAGGGATGTGGCCTTATCCGCCGTCCAGAAGTTGCAGCTGATTTAATCCAAGCTGCAAAAGCAGGAGGGTTGCCCGTAAGTGTAAAGACGAGGCTTGGTTACACTGATGTAGACGAATGGCACGACTGGCTAACACACATATTGAAACAAGACATTGTAAATCTTTCCATCCATCTGCGTACAAGGGAGGAAATGAGCAAAGTAGATGCTCATTGGGAGCTGATCCCGGAAATTAAGAAACTTCGTGATCAGGTGGCACCAGATACACTTTTGACGATTAATGGGGATATTCCTGACCGTCAGACTGGTTTGAAGCTCGCTAGCCAATATGGTGTTGACGGGGTGATGATTGGGCGTGGTATTTTCAATAATCCATTTGCTTTTGAAAAGGAGTCGAAAGATCATAGCAGTAAGGAATTGCTTGATCTCTTAAGATTGCATCTCGATCTCCACGATAAATATTCAAGTTTAGGACTGCGTCCGTTCAAGGCTCTTCATCGCTTTTTTAAGATCTATGTCAAAGGATTTCGAGGGGCAAGTGAATTAAGAAATCAACTGATGAACACAGAGTCAACAGATGAAGTGCGTGCATTGCTCGATCATTTTGAGGCAAAGAATCTTGACATAATGAGGGAACAGTAGAAGCTCCCATTCAAGGGAAAGCGAAGTAAACGGGGAAGCATGGGGACGTACCCTGTGCTTCTTATTAAGAAAAATGAGCGGAGGAGAGACGTCCCTACGATTCTACTGATTTTTGGGGCGTGCCAGTACTAAAACCTAACAGCCAAAATTGTCTAACTTGCTTTCTAGCATAAAAAATAGAGGGTCCTTTGGGACTCTCTATTTTTTGTGCGCTGTACATCGCGATGATTAACTAGACGGTGAAAGCCCGTAATGGCGGTAGCGAGTTACTGGTGTCACCTTTCATAGAAGGATGGTACTATACACAAGTTGTGTAAAAATTCAAAAAATACGAAAGCAATGAAGGGAAATCTGTTCTCCATAACGAATTTTATATTTTATACGTATTTAAACTAGATTATTAAAGGGGAGAATAAGATGAAAGTTAGAAAAAAAGTAATAAGTATGATGGTTGCAGGTGCTTTATTAGTATCATTGCCTTTTCATGCCTTCGCCAAGGATTTAGATAAGGAACATGTGGACTATGTTGCTTTAGGAGATTCATTAGCAGCAGGGAAAACACCGTATGGTACCGAGGATAAAAGCTACGTCGATTTTCTTTCTGAACGCTTTGAGCAATCTCAATATAACATCGAGGTTAATAATTATGGTGAATCAGGCTATAAAACTACAAATGTAATTGATCAACTCTACAACCCTCTAAATATAGAAGTGCAAAATTCGATAAAAGAAGCAGAGTTAGTAACAATTGATATTGGTGCGAATGATTTATTGGCTCATTTACAAGAAATACAAGCGGATCCAACTCAAGCGACAAATGTATTAAGAGAAATTGGACAAAACCTATTTTTAATTTTAAGTAAAATTGATGAGTTAAACGCTGATACAAAGGTATATGTGATGGGGTACTATAATCCATTTCCACATTATCCAGAAGAAGAACAGGCGAAGTTATTACCATTATTAGGTGCTCTAAATGAAACAATCGAAACAGTAGCGAATCAGAATGGGGATGTTTTTGTTCAAACTGAAAAAGTAATTAAAAAACATGAAGAAGACTATGTGCCTAACCCAATGGACATCCATTTAAGTCAAGAAGGTTATCAGATAATAGCAAAAGAATTTTGGAAAGCAATTATGAAAAATAAAAATAAATAAATTTTAATGTTGGTCTTAGATGTCAGGTAACACCATTATTTTATGGTTGTTACCTGACATTCTTTACTTCTTTAATTATACAAATCAACGCTTTACTTCACCGGGGAACTGACCCGGATTTTCTAAGGACAATAAGCGAAAGCGCGGTAGGATAGATAGGCTTGTTGCCTGATGGAAAAATGCTACCACCTTTAGGGTCAATTGTACCCATAGGAGAATAAGTCATGTCCTTAAAATGTGTATCTATGACTACATGTAATCAACGATAAAAGGTGCAGTTTTTCAACTTTTTTGAGCTGATCCTGTAGATAAGCATCCTTTTATCGAATAACGCGTCTTTTCGTGTATCGGGAAGCATTGCGGAAGATCCATTTACAGAAAAGTAACTGAATTTTCAGTAAGATTTCTTAGACTATTACGTATAATAAGGTAATTATGACACTTAGAGTTATTAAAGGAGATGATTTGAAATAAAAGCTGTAGTATGTGAAAAATACGGTCCGCCGGATGTTTTGGAATTAAAAGATGTGAAAAAACCTATTCCCAAGGACTATGAAGTGTCGGTTAGAGTATATGCAACATCTGTAAATTACGGAGATATTGTGGCCCGAAATTTCAAGGAAATCTCGCCTCATAAATTTAACATGCCGTTGCTCTTCTGGAGCTTTGCAAAAATATTCTTTGGATGGCAGAAACCGAAGATAACAATTCTGGGAAGTGAGTTTGCAGGGGAAATTGAATTAGTAGGAAAAGATGCAAAATTATTCGAACCAGGAGAACGGGTTTTCGGATATCTTGGTCAAAGCATGGGGGCTTATGCGGAGTATATTTGCATACCAGAAAAAGGAATGTTGGCAACAAAGCCGGCAACTATGACTTATGAGGAAGCCGCTGTCGTTCCTTATGGGGCAATGACAGCATTGAATTTACTTCGAAAAGTAAATGTTCGCAACGGACAAAAAGTGCTTATCAATGGTGCATCTGGAGGGATAGGTTCAGCAGCGATACAAATTGCCAAATACTTTGGCGCAGAAGTTACTGGAGTATGCAGTACCTTGAGATTGGAATATGTGAAATCTCTGGGCGCTGATAAGATCATTGATTATACAAAAGAGGATTTTAACAAAAACGGTGAAAAGTATGATCTTATTTTTGACATATTAGGCAAAAGTTCGTTTTCAGATTGTAAAGACTCGCTAAAGCAAAATGGACAATATCTTTTAGCCAGTTTTAAGATAAAACAGCTTTATCAAATGCTATGGACTTCGATGTTTAGCAGTAAGAAAGTGATCTGTGCGTTGTCTCATGAAAAGCCTGAAGATTTAAGTTTTCTCAAAGAACTTATAGAGAAGGGGAAGATAAAATCGGTAATTGATCGATCCTTTCCCTTTGAACAGACTTATGATGCACACAGGTATGTTGAATCAGGTCAAAATAAGGGAGATGTTGTTATAACTATTTAATATTTTTGTTATGAGCGGGTGCTTCAGTTTAAGTTCGGGTGTCTTCAGCAATTCCTTTTTTTGTACAGGGCCAAATTGTTTAGTAATGTTTCTAAAGCACCAATACGAAGGCCCGGGCGGAAAACCGGTTAGCAAACCTTAAGAATAGGAATATAAGATACTAAGTCAGGCTTTCATCATTTGATGAGGGTTTTTGTGGTCAGTCCACCGATATTTAGTTAGCAAACATTTCTAGTGATAAAGTTCGCCAGTGTAAAATGATTCGGTAGTGTTATACCTTTAAATATCGTATGCCATAGTGTCTAATTTGACCGGTTGGGTGGACGAGGGTACTTCATTTGATGCGTTTGTAGAAAAAGCCAGTGAAATATTTAAGTGTGGATAATGAAAGGATGACACCCTACCAAGTTAGACCAATGAAGAAGCAATTAGAAAAAGACCAATGGCTCTGGGTGATTAAATTTACAAATTCAGGCCAAGTCCAATGGCAGCCCAAATCCTTTGGTGAATTATAATATCGAAAAGTGGATAGAAGCATAGGGTACGTCCCTGCGCTTCCGTCCCTGCGCTTCCCAAAATAAATAAATTTTGATGTTGGTCTTTGATGTCAGGTAGCACCATTATTTATGGTTGTTACCTGACATTTTTTATAGGGTTTTCGGTTGACAAGTGTCATCCACTTATGGGTTGCGATTCACTGTTGCTATCCAAAATTTGTAAAAGATCACCATCGGTAAGCTTCAGGTGGGACAGGCACTTTCAATAGAAAATGTTCCAATCTTCCACCATAATCATTGAAACATAAGCTTGCGGAAAATGTCCCTAATTCAAAATTGTTTAAAAATATAGTTGTAATTATCAGAAAATTAAGTATACTTAAGTTGAGAGGTGATTCATATGTCAGTTAATGATGTGACTGAGGGAAAAGTTCTAACACAGAGGGGGGTGGAGACTCGGGCTAAACTGTTGAAAGCAGCCGAGGAGGTCTTTGGCAAAAAGGGATATTATGAAACTTCGATTGTGAACATTTCACAGGAGGCAAAAGTTGCCCAGGGTACGTTTTATAATTATTTTCCTTCGAAGAAAGATATCTTTGACGAATTAATAAGGACTTACAGCCGTAATTTAAGAATCGCGATAAAAGAGGGAATGGCAGGAAGTGTCACCTATGAAGAGGCGCAAAGAAATGGCTTTTATGCTTTCTTTACATGGGTAAAAGACCACCCCAATTTATACAGCATTGTTCAGCAAGCGGTGGTTGTCGATCAAGAGCTTTTCAGATGGTATTACGGAAAGCTTGCAAAAGGATTTCATAAAAGCTTGTCACAAGGAATAGAAGCAGGTGAATTCAAATCGCTTGAACAGGAGACAATCGCGTACTGTTTAATGTCCATCGGCCAGTTTTTGGGGATGAGGTGGGTATATTGGGAAAAAACGGATGTTCCGGTAGAGGTATTTGAATCTGCCATGACCCTCATATTCCAGGGGATAAAAAAGTAAAGGGGGAGTTCGGGTGAAAGGGATAGCCTATTGGATAGAAAAATGGGCGTATACAAACCCGGAGCGGATAGCAGTCATAACGGAAAAAGAAAAGGTATCCTATAGAACGCTACATCAAATGATTCATTCAGCTGCTATGAAGATGAAAGAAAATCTTAAAGTGGTAAAAGGGGACCGAATTGCCATCTTGTCGCACAATCGGAAGGAATACATCGTTCTTCTTTTTGCGATAGCAAAGCTGGAGTGCATAGCAGTACCATTAAATATTCGCCTAAGCGCAAAAGAACTTATTTTTCAACTAAATGACAGTGAATCAAAAATACTTTTTGCGGAAAAAGAAAATAATGAGTTTGCTGCGTCACTTATGCAGGAAAGCGGCTTGGAACACCTGGAGTTTTTAGAAGGGCTAGGCCGGGAAGAGGAATTTTTAACAACAAGTTCATATTTTAAAGAAATTGACGAACATGCTCCATTTATTATTTGTTACACCTCGGGTACGACCGGCAAGCCAAAAGGAGCCGTGTTAACACAGAAGAATATGTTTTGGAATGCCGTCAATAACAAGCTTGCCATCGACTTGACTTCGGAGGACCTCTGCATCGTGCTGCTTCCGTTGTTTCATATTGGAGGGATTGGACTCTTTGCTTTCCCGTCCTTATTTACGGGCGGAACCATCGTCATCCCTGGCAAGTTCGAGCCAGAGAAGGCCATCCATATGATCGAGCAGCATAAGGTAACCATTGTAATGGGAGTACCAACGATTCATCAAGCATTGATCCATAGTCCTTCTTTTCAGCATGCTGACCTCCGTTCTGTCCGGTGGTTTTACAATGGCGGAGCTCCATGTCCGCGTGAATTAATAGAAGCTTTTTATGACAAAGGGTTTTTATTTGGTCAGGGTTTTGGGATGACAGAGACGTCGCCTACCCTTTTTATGCTTACAAGAGAAGATGCCCCTCGTAAAAGAGGATCCATCGGGAAACCGGTATTATATACCGAATACAAGCTGGTAGATTCAGAGGGAAGAGAGGTCGAGCAAGGAGAAGTTGGGGAGCTTATCGTAAAAGGGCCCAATATTATGAAGGAATATTGGAAGCGGCCAGATGCAACAAGAGAAGCTTTGAATGATGGCTGGCTCATAACAGGAGACTTAGCGAAAGAGGATGAAGAAGGGTTTCTTTACATCGTTGGGAGAAAAAAAGAAATGATCATTTCCGGCGGGGAAAATATTTATCCGCTTGAGGTGGAACAAGTCATCAACCAACTGAAAGATGTGCTGGAAGTAGCAGTTGTCGGCACAGCTAATCCGCTTTGGGGGGAACTTCCGGAGGCGTTCATTGTAAAGAAAGATGAAAGCGCTCTATCAGAGGAGGAGATACTTCAGTACTGTCAGGGATATCTGGCAAAATATAAAATTCCTAAAAAAGTTACGTTTTTGGAAGAGTTGCCGAAGAATGCCACTGGAAAAATACGAAAAAATCAATTAATTGGAAGTGGGTGAAGGGATGATTCATTTTACAATAGGCCAGCAGGCGAGCTGCAGCAAAACGATAACAGAAACAGACTTTGTGCTGTTTGCGGGGATAAGTGGTGACTTTAATCCAATCCATATAGATGGTGAATATGCCAAAAAAACGAGGTTCAAACAGCGCATTGCCCATGGATTGTTAACCTCCAGCTTATTATCACAGCTTTTGGGTGTTCATCTGCCTGGGAAAGGATCGATTTATTTAGAGCAAAATATCCGCTTCAAGGCACCTGTTTTTATAGGAGATACGATAACGGCAAAGGCAACGATACAAGAGATTGATCATGATAAAAGGATTCTGACGCTGCTTACAGAGTGTTTCAACCAGGATGAAAAACGAATATTAACGGGAAGTGCCAAAATGATGGTGCCTGAGGATGGAGGGGTCATTTGATGGGGATTGGGATTGAAACCACGGGAGTCTATTTTCCTCCTGGGATAGAAAATGCGGCCGATTTGGCAATAAAGACGGGTATACCGAAAGAGGTGATTATCGAAAAGTTCGGTTTGTATCAAAAGCATGTTGCCGATGATCACACCCACGCCTCGGACCTGGCAATCGCGGCGGGCAGGCAGGCAATGGGCCAGATTGATCCTTTATCGATAGATGTGGTGATTTATTTTGGCAGCCCCCATAAGGATTATTACGTTTGGTCCAGTGCGCCGAAGATTCAGCATGAATTAGGTACGAAAAATGCCTATGCATTTGAAATCATGAATGTCAGTTCCTGTTTTCCGATTGCTTTAAAGGTGGCAAAAGACATGATTGCTGCTGACCCATCTATCCAAAACATCCTGCTGGCGGGAGGGTGTAAAGAATCAGAAATCGTAGATTATGATAATCCAAGGTCACGCTTCATGTTTAACTTTGCAGATGGAGGAACTGCTGCGCTGGTAACCAGAAATTCCTCACAGTGTGACATACTGGAAAGTGCAATCCTGACAGACGGGTCCTTTCATGATGATGTACGGGTACCTGCCGGGGGCTCAAAACATTTTCCGAGTGCTGAAACGGTTGAAGAGAAAAGGCATTACATTGACGTGAAAGATCCTAGATCTATGAAAGAAAGACTAGACCCAGTATCAATCAAAAACTTCGAACAGGTTGTTAGAAAAGCACTTCATAAGAGCGGATATACTCCACAAGATATTAAACTCCTGCTGCCACTCCATACGAAACGTTCTATGTTTAACGAACTCTTACAATCACTGGAACTCACCACGGATAAAGCCATTTACCTGGACCATCACGGCCACATGTCCGCCCTTGACCCTTGCATTGGATTGCATTTCGCCCAGGAACGAGGACTACTAAATCCTGGTGATATTGCGGTTACAGTCAGTGCAGGAACAGGTTATACCTGGGCCGCCACTGTCGTTAGATGGAAAGGAGAGAAAAAATGAAGAGGCTGCGGGGATAGGCAGCTTTTATTTTAATCGGGATTTTAAATGTTCAGTAACTCCTTGCAGCATATAACCAGCGATAACAATCACCCAATCAAACAGTTCAAATAAAAGAATATTAAAAACGGGAGGTATGGTTGTGAAAAGGAAGTCAAGATATCTTAAAACATTTTTAATACTCTGCATAGGGCTCACAATGATTATGGCCACAGCTTGTTCAGGAAACACGGCGAATTCTGAGGAAGATACGATTAAAATTGGTGTCCTGGCGTCTTTAACGGGTCCTCTTGAGACTTACGGTAAGCAAACAGTAGCCGGATTTGAACTGGGATTACAGTTTGCAACAGAGGGGACAAATGAGGTAGCAGGAAAAAAAATTAAGTTCCTTGTAGAGGATACGGAAACGAAACCGGATGTCGCCGTAAGAAAAGCGACAAAGTTGCTGGAAGAGGACGAAGTGGATTTCCTAGTAGGTTCATCAAGCTCCGGGGATACACTGGCTGTGCTGCCTTTGGCTGAAGAGTACGGAAAAATAATGGTGGTAGAGCCTGCGGTTGCCGATAGCATTACAGGGAAAAATTGGAACAAGTATATTTTCAGGACAGGAAGAAATTCTTCACAGGATGCAGTCGCCGGGGCAGCTGCGATTGCCAAAAAGGATGTTCGAATCGCCACCTTCGCTCAAGATAACGCATATGGGAGAGAAGGGGTTGCTGCTTTTAAAGAAGGGGCAGAAAAACTTGGAGCTACCATTGTGAATGAACAATATGCGGATCCAAACTCCACTGATTTTACAGCGAATATTCAAAGTATCATTAACGAAAAACCCGATTATCTTTATATCGCCTGGGCAGGATCCAATGCACCTTGGAAGCAGTTAAAAGATATGCGGCTTGAGGAGCAGGGAATCAAAATTTCTACTGCGGCCCAGGACATTGCTTCACTTAGGACGATGGATTCCCTAATAGGGATGAGCGGCTTTTCTATCTATTATCATACCCTTCCTGATAATGAAGTGAATGACTGGCTAGTAGAAGAGCATAAGAAAAAATTTAATGGAGAGATACCGGATTTATTTACTGCAGGGGGAATGACAGCGGCCATTGCGATTGTGGAGGCTCTGAAGAAGACGAGTGGCAATAATGATGTCGAAGGACTGATAGAAACGATGGAAAATATGGAGTTTGAAACACCGAAAGGAACAATGAAATTCCGGGCAGAAGACCATCAGGCTTTACAGTCGCTTTATGCAGTTACTCTTGAAGAGCAGGAGGCTGTTGACCATCCAGTTCCTGTCCTGATTCGGGAATTAAACATGGAGGAAACAGAACCACCTGTCAGAAATGGAAAGTAGACGATTTGAAATAACGAAAGAGCATTATAAAAAGGCTGTTTTCAAAGTCTTATTAAGGAGGTGTCGCCAGGTTGGAACCTATTTTGGCCACTAAAAACTTGTCTGTTTCCTTTGGTGAACATGATGTGATCAAAGGGATAAACCTTGAAATTGAGCGAGGAAAACTAACCTCTATCATTGGCCCAAATGGTGCCGGAAAGACGACATTTTTCAATTTATTGAGCGGGCAAGTCGCCCCGACTAAAGGGGAGATCTATTTTAAAAACGAAGAGATTACCAAGCTTTCGATTCCATTAAGGGCTAGAAGGGGCATTGGCCGCTCCTTCCAGCTCACCAATATTTTTCCGGAACTAACCGTTCTTGAAAATATCCGACTTGCCACACAATCATCAAATCAAGATTTCTACTCCATTTTTCCAAGGTTTTCGTTCTTTTCCCGCCAGCAGGAAGAAGCAAAGGCTGTAGTGGAGAAGTGTATGCTGAAAGGGAAGGAGAGTGTCCTAGCCAAAGATTTGGCACATGGAGAAAAGAGGAAACTCGAACTCGCCATGCTCCTTGCTTTAAAAACAGAATTACTACTTCTTGATGAACCTACAGCAGGTATATCGATTGAAGAAATACCTGCCATCCTGGAAGTAATCGAAACGATTAAAAGGGAAGGCACGCACACGATCGTCTTAATTGAGCACAAAATGGAAATGGTCATGTATTTATCCGACAGGCTAATCGTTCTATTTAATGGAGAGTTGTTAGCCAGCGGCAACCCTCAGGAAATCATTAGAGATCAAAGAGTCCAAACGGCGTATTTGGGAGGCTTGCACAGTGAGTCTATTAAAAGTGGATAATCTTGAAACCTATTTGGGGCAATATCATATTTTGCAGGGAGTCTCTTTATCGGTAGAAGAGGGAAGCATCACGGTCCTTTTTGGGAGAAATGGAGCGGGAAAAACGACCACTCTTCGCTCCATCATGGGATTTAATGCTTCCAGTACCGGATCTGTGTATTACAACGGACAATTAATCAGCGGCATCCCGACACACCTGATATCCAGAAAAGGAATAGGGTATGTACCAGAGAATCAGGGGATATTCAGTACGCTGACAGTGGAGGAAACCTTAAGTCTGGCATGTGCAAAGAGCACTGGAAATACGGATGAAAAAATGGAATGGATGCTGGAACTATTCCCGGATTTAAAGAAGTTTTGGCATAAGAAAAGCGGGTTGCTCTCCGGCGGACAGAAGCAGATGCTCGCTATCGCAAGGGCCTATATCAACGGAGACGGCTTGCTGCTGATTGACGAACCAAGCAAAGGCCTGTCACCGATTATGGTGGAAAAGCTTATGGAATCCATCCTAAAAATGAAAGAAAAAACAACGATTCTCCTCGTTGAACAAAACTTTATGATGGCGAGCGAGATTGGTGATTCCTTTTACATCATGGATGATGGAAAGATTGTTCATAATGGACGGATGCAAGATTTAATAGAAGATAAGGAAACATGCCAGAAATATCTCGGGATAGCGTAAGGTGAAAGGCGGGCTGATATGGAGGTTTTTATTAACTTAATGGTAAATGGTGTTTCAACAGGGTTGCTTATTTTCCTTCTGGCTGCTGGTCTAACCTTGATTTTTGGGTTGATGGATGTATTGAATTTCGCCCATGGTGGGTTATTCGTTTGGGGGGCATTTTCTGGGGCTTGGATTTTTAACGAGACAGGCAGCTTCCTATTAGCTGTCATAGGAGCCATCCTAATCGGAATGGTTTTGGGGTGGTTATTGGAAAGGTTCCTTATTCGCCCCGTTTACGGGAATCATGTCCGGCAACTTTTGATTACTTTAGGTGGCATGCTAATTTTATCAGAAAGCATAAAACTCTTTTGGGGCCCAAACCCTATCCGTGTTAATCTACCGCAATGGCTGGAAGGAAGCTATCAGTTTGATGGAATCATATTGATTAAATACAGGCTGTTTGTGATTGTAGTCGGGTTGGTTCTTTATTTGCTATTATGGCTGCTGCTAAGCCGCACTCAGATTGGGCTTATGATTAGGGCTGGTGTTCTGGATAAGGAGATGGTTCAAGCTCTTGGCATAAATGTGAAGGGGCTGTTTACATTTGTTTTCCTCCTGGGAGCTGCTTTGGCCGCTTTGGGGGGAGCCCTTCTGGCCCCTTATTCAGGAGTTGTTTTTGCTGAGATGGGAATGCAGTATGCAATCCTGGCATTCATTGTCGTCATTATCGGAGGGATGGGCAGCTTGCAGGGATCGGCACTAGCTTCCTTAATCGTCGGGATTGCTGGAGCTTTTATGGCTTATTATATTCCGGATTTGTCGCTCGCACTAAATATGCTTCTGTTGGCCATCGTCTTATTAGTGAAACCAACAGGGCTAATGGGAGAGGGGAGTAAAGTATGAGAGGATTTTTTCATAAAGTGCCGCTTTATTGGGGTGTAGCCATTCTGCTCGTCATGCTGCTTTTCCCCTTTGTCAACGATTCCCGGAGTATGCTGATTTTATTAACCCAAATCTTTATCTTTGCTATTTTTGCGATGAGCTTTGATATTCTTTTAGGATATACCGGCATTGTCTCTTTTGGCCATTGTATGTTCTTTGGGATAGGAGCTTATAGTACGGCATTGATTTTTAATCGGCTTGATCCGACTTTAACCAATTTTTTCCTGGGCCTTTGTTTGGGTATCTTATTATCAGCCTTGGTCAGTTATGTGATTGGATTGCTTTCCTTAAGGCTGAAGAGCCATTTTTATGCAATGCTGACACTTGCGGTTTCACAGCTGTTTTTGGTTTTGGCAGAAAAGTGGCGGGGGCTTACATATGGAGGAGACGGTTTTACATTTAGTGTTCCTGATTTGTTTAAAGACCGTACTTCCTTCTATTATATAACCCTTTTAAGTGTAGCCGCCGTTTTTATCCTGTTAAAACTCTTCACCGAATCCTCCACTGGTAAGGTGTTGAAAGCAATCTCGCAGAATGAGCATCGTGCAGAGGCATTGGGCTATAAGTCCCTTCATTATAAACTGATTGCAAGTGTCATAGCCGGGATTGCTGCGTCGTTAAGCGGGGCGTTCTATGCAGTTTCACTCCGCTTCATCAACACGAATGTGTTTTCCATAGAAGTGACCTTGGATGCCCTTTTAATGACGATGATTGGAGGCCTAGGAACACTAGCCGGTGCTATAGCAGGTGCCGGGATCATCGAATTTTTAAGGCACTATCTATCAGAGCTTGCTGCTCACTATCCTATTTTTGAAAGGTGGACCATATTTCTTGGGTTTTTATACATTGTTGTCTTGCTGGGCTTCCCTTCCGGATTAGCCGGATTCATTAGGAAGTTATCCCTTAAAAAGAACCGGGAAAAGCAAGTCGAAAAACAAGAGAGGGTTTCTTCGTAAAGCGGTGCCTGTGTCACCACCGAAATATGTCGCATCTTTCCAAGCGACAAACTTGAGGTGAGCAGGCACTTTTGTGTTTTATAAGGGGTTTTTTCGGGTATTTATGGTTGTTACCTGACATTTTTTACTTCTTTAATTATTTGAATGATCCTGTTTTCCGCCAGTGTACAATTATTGGGTAGTGTTATACCTATATATATCGTATTCCATAGTGTCTAATTTGCTTGTCCATCGTAATCCTGAAATTTCAGGAAGTAGGTCTCTGTGATCTCCCCAATTCAAAATATGAATATCCTGTAGCTCAACATCGGGTATGGACGAGAGACTTTTTGAGTTATAGGCTGGTTTATGTACATTAATCAAAAGTTTCTCGGCAAGATCGATTTCCTTAGACCAAGTATTGTCTTCAGGAGTGTATTCCCCTGCAATTCGGCCTACATAGATTTTAAGGCGCTTAGAATCATTTGTATTCCACCAATTTTCTTGTGACACTCTTTTCCCAATGGTTTGCTGGTCAGCCTTTCCTATATATAATAAAACATCTTTTCCATAGACTAAGTGGTTACCATAGATTTGATAGATTCCATAGTCGTTAGAATCATCGGTTAAGAGATTCAACTGATTCAATGAAAACGGACCCTGCCAATCAATGTGGATTAGTTTCAATGTTCTTTTTTGCATTGGTCTCCTCCAATTAGGAAAATATGAAGATATTTTGTTACGAAAATTATACCAATTTTTATAATTCAATTGTTTGATTTGGTACAATATTCCTAGAGGGGTTTGGATTAATGTTTCAAGGAGAAATAACAAAAAGAAAGAAAGGAAAATATTGGATTGTCAATCTTTATTTAAAAAGTGGAGGTGTAAGATGAGTTATATTGCACATATTCGTGAAAGTGATGGACAAGTACAAACAGTTGAAGAGCATTTGTTGGAAGTTCGGGCTCTTGCTGAATCATTTGGAGAAAAGGTGGGTGTGAAGCATATTGCTGGGCTTGCAGGGATGCTTCATGATTTTGGTAAATACACTAATGAATTTCGAACTTACATTTTGGAAGCTGTAAATAATCCTGATTCACCGCCAAAACGAGGAAGTGTAGATCATTCTACTGCTGGTGGTAAGTTGTTATATAAGTTTTTTCATGAAACGAATATTACAGAATACAAAGGTAAAATTGCTGAGATTGTCGGTAATGCGGTTATTTCACATCACTCATACCTAAAAGACTTCTTTAATGCGGATCTTGAATCAGATTATTTAAAAAGAGTTCGTGACAAAGAACTGTTAGAATTTGAAACATCGAAAGAATATTTTTTTAAACATGTGATTAGTGAACAGGATTTCTTGAATTATGTTGAACAGGCTGCGTTGGAATTAAAAGACTTTTTGTTGAAAAATCGTACGAAATCGAGCGAACAGAAGTACATGTTTTTAACAAAAATGATTTTTAGTATCTTGATAGATGCTGATCGAACGAATACGAGACTATTTGAAGAAAATACACCTTACGAACCGCAAAAAGATCATCATCTCCTTTTTGAAACATTCTACGACAAACTAATAGCCAAAATTAAATCTTTCCAGCAGCATGAAACTGCAAACACTCCTATTAATTTATTAAGAAGCGAAATGTCAGAGCAATGCGATCAGTTCGCAGAAAAGCCATCTGGTATTTATACTTTATCGATTCCGACAGGCGGTGGCAAGACATTAGCTAGTTTACGTTATGCTTTAAAGCACGCCAGCCTATTTAACAAAAAGCACATCATCTACGTTGTGCCCTATACAACAATTATTGAACAAAATGCCGAGGAAGTCAGAAACATACTTCAGGATGAGACGAATATTTTAGAGCATCATTCTAATGTGGTAGAAGATGCAGATGATAATGACGAAAATCAAGATGGAATCATGAATAAGCAACAAAAACTAAAACTTGCAAAAGATAATTGGGATTCTCCAATCATTTTTACGACGATGGTTCAATTTTTAAATGTTTTTTATGCTAAAGGGAGCAGGAATATTCGTAGGCTACATAATTTAAGCGAATCGATTATTATCTTTGATGAAGTGCAAAAAGTCCCAATTCCGTGTGTCTCCCTTTTTAACGATGCCCTGAATTTTCTAAAGGAGTATGGAAAATCAAGCATTGTGCTCTGTACGGCAACCCAGCCAGCCCTTGATTTTGTTGAGCATAAGCTTGACATTGATACAGATGCGGAAATGATTAACCGCCTTGATCATGTGATTGATGCATTTAAAAGAGTGGACATTGTTGACTTAGCAACAGACCAAACGTTTACAAATGAAAAATTGGCAGAATTCATATGTGGAAAAATAGAGGAGTTGCAAAGTGTTTTAGTTATCCTAAATACCAAATCGGTCGTAAAGAATTTGTACGAAAAGTTAAAAGAGCAAGAATTAGATGTCCCGGTGTTCCACTTGAGTACGTCAATGTGTGCAGCCCATAGAAATGATATTTTAGCAAAAGTAAGGGAACTGCTAAAGCAGGGGAAAAAACTGATATGTGTCAGTACACAGTTGATTGAAGCAGGCGTAGATGTCAGTTTTGAATGTGTAATCCGCTCACTAGCTGGACTTGACTCGATTGCCCAAGCTGCAGGCCGCTGTAATAGACATGGGGAAATGGAAATTCGATCAGTTTATGTCATTGATCATGAAAAAGAGAACTTAAGTAGGCTAAAGGAAATTAAAATAGGCAAACAAATTGCCAAACGAATTTTAATAGATTTAAAGCGTGACAAACATAGCCATGGTGGTCATATTCTGTCGAAAGCCGCGATGGATCGATATTTCCAAGAGTTTTATTTAGAATTTACCTCAGATTTAAACTATTTTGTCCCAAAATTGAGGAAAGAAATGACCGAGCTTTTGATGGTATCAAGAAATGACAATAGCTATCGTCAGGCTTTTATTCATAAACAAAATCCGAAAAAGGATGTTCCGTTATATATATTAAATAGCTATGGAACAGCAGCAGAACATTTTCGCGTTATTGATGACTTGACCACTTCTGCCATTGTACCGTACGGCGAAGGCAGTGAAATCATTGCTGAGTTAAATAGTAGCTATTCAATAGCAGATTTAAGTAGACTGCTTAGAAAAGCACAGCAATTTACGGTGAATTTGTTTAGTCATGAAAAGCAAATGCTTATAGAAAATAGTGGACTCGTTTCATTATTAGATGGGAAAATTCTTGCTCTTAAAGATGGAGCATATAGCGCTGAATATGGCATAGACTTGCAAAATGAGAGTGGCTTCGGTAATGCGATATTTTAATAACTGTTTAAGTTGCTAGGTACTGGCATTAAATCTCGATTTAATTGCATTGGTTATTTAAGTTTTTTCAAAAATTGTTCATAAATTCATATATATTTATTGGTGTTTCAGGGAAATTCTTGAAATTAAAATAGGTAAAAGTTACTATTAAATTATTACAATAGGAAAAAAGATAGGAGGTGAATTTGATGCGAAATTCCATTGAATTTGAATTATACGGTCCCTACGCCTTATTTACCGATCCATTGACAAAAATGGGTGGAGAAAAAATGACGTATAATGTACCGACTTACCAGGCTTTGAAGGGGATAGTCGAATCAATTTACTGGAAGCCTACTCTATTAATGATTGTAGATGAAATCCGCGTTATGAATCCAATTAAGATGGAGTCAAAGGGCATTCGTCCAATCGAATATGGGGGCGGAAACACATTGGCAAACTATACATATTTGAGGGATGTACGCTACCAAGTAAAGGCTCATTTTATCTTTAATCCTCATCGACCGGAAATGGCTTTTGATCGTAACGAGCACAAGCATCACAATATATTGAAGCGATCCCTTAGTGTTGGTGGACGCAGAGATATATTTCTTGGCGCGCGTGAATGTCAAGGATATGTGGAGCCATGTGAATTTGGATCAGGTAGTGGTTACTATGATGAAAAAGAAGAAGTATATTTTGGGACAATGGTGCACGGTATCAATTATCCTGATGAAACAGGAAAAAATCAAATGGAAGTACGGTTATGGAATCCTGTCATGAAGAATGGAGTAATTAAATTTATTCGTCCTGACGAATGTAGGAATGTTCGCAAACTTCGAGATATGGAACCGAAATTCTTTGACAGCTCAAATGTCGAATCTTCAGACGAGCTTTTGAATCAATTAGAGATAGGGGGTGATTAAATGAGCTGGTTATTAAATCTATATGAAACCTATGAATCGAACCTTGACTGGGTCGGGAAGATTGTGAAGAAAAATAATGATCAGGAGTACACACTTTTGCCGATTTCTCATACTACTCAAACAGCACATATAGAAGTGGAGATAACGGAAAAGGGGGAGTTCCATTCAGCATCCCTAATTGATAAAAGCGGTGGAAGTACAATCATCCCTTGTACAGAGGACTCTGCTAGCCGGGCAGGTTCCAAAATCGCTCCTTACCCCCTCCATGACAAGCTTAGTTATGTAGCAGGAGACTTTGTTGCATATGGAGGAAAAATTAAGAAAGAAGAGCCTTTTTCATATTACATAAGCCAATTGAAGGAATGGGCTGATTCACCGTATGCAGTCCCTCAGGTAAAGAGTATTTACAGCTATTTGAATAAACGTACATTAATTAAAGATTTAGTACGTGCTGGTATTTTACATGTTGGTGCTGACGGCAATTTGATTGATGCATGGGATAAAAAGGCTGAAGCCTTTCTTGGTGAGAAACCACCGATATTTTCGACGGTAACAGGCGGGCAAGAAAGCGCCTTCATTCGATTTACTGTTCACTCTTCTGAAAAACTCATACTAAAGGTTTGGAAGGACATTGAGGTGTATAACTCCTTTATTAAGTTTTATGGAGAACTTTTGGGTAGCGAAGACTTTTGTTATGTAACAGGAAAAATGCTTCCAGCGACCGATAGGCATGCAAATAAAATTAGAAATGCAGGAGATAAAGCGAAGCTAATATCTGCTAACGATACTAGCGGCTTTACTTTTAGAGGAAGATTTAACAAAGCGAACGAGGTAGCTAACATTAGTTATGAAGTGTCGCAAAAAGCGCATAATGCGCTTAAATGGCTAATTAATAAGCAAGGGAAAGTTATTGACAATAGAGTATTCCTGGTATGGGCTAATGATGTGTTGGATGTTCCAAGTTACGTAGACGATAGTTTTTCAATTTTTTCTATGGATGAAACTGCTACAGCTAGCAAGGAAATGAAGCCCGGTACACTTGAAGAGTTTGCCAATCAATTTGCCAAAGCCATCGATGGCTATAAGAACGATCTCAAAACTGAGGCAAATATCCATATTTTGATTATTGATTCCGCCACTACGGGGAGGCTTGCAGTTTTATATTACCGCAGTTTTAATAAGGAATTGTATTTTAATAGATTGAAACACTGGCATTCTACTTGTGCTTGGGAACATCGCTACCGGAAAGATCAAAATCAGGAAGTTGTGCAATTTTACGGTGCGCCGGCAACAAAAGATATTGCTTTTGCTGCTTATGGTCCGAAGGCAAATGAAAAGGTTGTCAAAGGCCTGATGGAGCGGATGTTGCCGTGTATCCTCGATGAACGGAGAATCCCTGGGGATATTGTGAAAAGCGCTCTGCGCCGTGCGTCAAATCCGGTCTCTATGGAAAGATGGGAATGGGAAAAAACACTCAGTATCACATGTGCATTAATTAATAAACAGGAGGGGTATTCTGTGCCGTTAGATAAAGAAAATGATGATCGTGATTATTTGTTTGGACGACTGCTGGCCATTGCTGATGTACTTGAAAGAAATGCACTGGATTCCAATGACCAGCGTGCTACAAACGCCAGAAGGTATATGAATTCTTTTTCTCAGCATCCGGAACGAACGTGGAGAACAATCCAAGGAGCGTTGCAGCCATATCAAGCCCGCTTAGGTGAAAGGGTTTGGTATTACAATAAGTTGATCGATGAGGTCGGTTCAAAAATTAAACCTGAGGATTTTAATAATCGCCCGCTATCAGGGAAATATTTACTCGGCTTTTACAGCCAGCGCCATGATTTGTATCAGAAAAAAGTGAAAGATAATTGAGAGGAGAACTTAAAATGACTACCTTAGATCATAAAATTGATTTTGCCGTTGTATTATCTGTTTCAAAAGCCAACCCGAACGGTGATCCATTAAATGGCAATCGGCCGAGACAAAACTATGATGGCTACGGGGAGATTTCTGATGTCGCTCTTAAGCGGAAGATTCGAAACCGCCTGCTTGATATGGGGGAATCGATCTTTGTACAATCAAATGACAAAAAAGCCGATCAATTTAATAGCTTGCGGGAAAGGGCAGATGCCAATTCTGAGTTGGGCCAAGCGTTAAAATCGAAAGAAAACCCAAGTGAATTATTTGCTGCTGCAGCCTGTAAAGCCTGGTTCGATGTCAGAAGCTTTGGCCAAGTTTTTGCCTTTAAAGGAGGAACTGGAAAAGGTGTCTCTGTTGGTGTAAGGGGACCTGTTTCTATTCATACGGCAACAAGTATTGATCCCATTGATATAACGAGCATGCAGATTACCAAAAGTGTTAACTCTGAGCCTGGAAAGGAAAAGGGTTCAGACACAATGGGGATGAAGCATCGGGTCGACTTTGGTGTTTATAAATTTTATGGAAGTATCAATACGCAACTAGCGGAAAAGACAGGATTTACAACCGAGGATTCAGAGAAAATAAAAAACGCACTTGTTACATTATTTGAGAATGATGCATCTTCCGCACGTCCAGACGGGAGTATGGAAGTGCTAAAAGTATGCTGGTGGGAGCATAATTCAAAAATGGGCCAGTATTCATCAGCTAAAGTGCATCGTTTACTAGAGGTGAAGCCTAAGGTAGAAGCACCAAAATCAATTGATGATTACACGATTATAGTTAATGAATTAGATGGTTTAAAAGTTGAGATTATCAATGGCCTCTAGTGAAGAGGATAGCTATTTAATGTTATCAGGTATTCAGCATTTTCTTTTTTGCCGACGGCAATGGGCACTTATTCATATTGAGCAGCAGTGGGAAGAAAATGTTAGAACCATTGAAGGTCAACACCTGCATTCCAAAGTGGATCAGCCATTTATACGAGAGAAACGAGGCGATAAGCTTGTCGTCCGTGCAATGCCGGTGAAATCAAAAGAGCTGAAAATCACCGGGGTATGTGATGTTGTGGAATTCATTCGTGCTGAAAATGGAGTCGAACTAGCTGGTATAGAGGGCAAGTATCTTGCGTATCCAGTAGAGTACAAGCGAGGGAAGCCGAAAAAAGATGACTCTGATATTTTACAACTGACCGCACAAGCCCTATGTTTAGAGGAAATGTTGCTTTGTGAGGTCGATACCGGTTATATGTTTTACAATGAAATTAAACATCGGGTCGAAGTGCCCTTAACTGATGAGTATAAGCAGAAAGTAAAATCAATTGTTTTTGAAATGTATGATTATTACCAGCGTCGTCACACACCCAAGGTAAAAACAGGTGCTTTCTGTAAAAGTTGTTCCCTGCAACACATTTGCTTGCCGAATATGCTGAATAAGCGGTCTGTTAGAAGCTACATTGAAGGGAAGATTGCAGAATGAAAAAGTTGCTTAATACGGTTTTCATCACTCAATCTGACGTTTATTTAGCTTTGGATGGAGATAATGTTGTGATATTAAAGGACCAAGATCGGCTGGGGCGGCTTCCACTACATAATTTGGAATCAATCGTGTCCTTCGGTTATACAGGAGCAAGTCCGGCCTTGATGGGGTATTGTGCGGAGAGAAATATTTCCCTTGTGTTTTTAACAGCGACTGGTCGTTTTCTTGCCCGAGTCATCGGTAAAAGCAAAGGAAATGTAATTCTGAGGAAGAAACAATATCGCATTTCTGATGATGAAACGATGTCAGCTAAAATAGCGCGTAATTTTATCATCGGAAAGATTTATAACAATAAGTGGATGATTGAGAGGATGACGAGAGATTATCCGTTAAGAATCGAAGTTGTAAAATTCAAGGAAATCTCAAGACATCTGTCAGCGTTAATTCAAGAAATAAGAACATGTGATGATTTAGAAAGATTGAGAGGGTTAGAGGGACAAGCAGCCATCAGCTACAATCGATTGTTTAATCAAATGATCTTGCAGCAGAAAGAGGACTTCTATTTTCATTCCCGTTCTCGCAGACCGCCTTTGGATAATGTAAACGCAATGCTTTCATTTGCCTATACGTTATTGGCTAATGATATGGCCTCTGCTTTGGAGGGAGTAGGACTTGACGCCTATGTCGGCTTTTTGCACCGAGATCGTCCAGGAAGAGTCTCACTAGCTTTAGATGTTATGGAAGAACTAAGAGGAGTCTATGCAGATAAATTTGTTCTGTCTCTGATTAATAAGAAGGTAGTCAATAAAGATGATTTTTATAAAAAAGAAAATGGATCAGTGCTTATGACAGATGAAGCAAGAAAGAAATTTCTTACTGCGTGGCAAAATAAAAAACTTGAAAAAATCACTCATCCATATCTCGGTGAAAAGATACAATGGGGATTGGTTCCACATGCACAAGCTTTATTATTGGCTAGGCATTTAAGAGGGGATTTGGATGAATATCCTCCATTTCTTTGGAAGTAGGTGAGAGGGTGCTTGTTTTAATAACATATGATGTCAGTACAGTAACAAGTGCAGGACAAAAAAGACTGCGTAAAGTTTCTAAAGTATGTCAAAATTATGGTCAAAGAGTCCAAAACTCAGTGTTTGAATGCGTAGTCGATGCAACCCAATTTACTTCATTAAAACTTGAACTAATCGACATTATCGACGAAAATCAAGATAGCTTACGATTCTATCAATTGGGAAACAATTATAAAAGCAAGGTAGAACATATTGGTATCAAAGAATCATTAGATATAGAAGGGCCATTAATTCTTTAGTGCGAATGTGAAGCTCACATAATTTTACAGGGACATTCGCACCAAAAAATAAGGCGTAATTTATTAATTTTTACGCAATTATTAATAATGTTCCTTGTTTTGATAAGGAAAATGGCGACTTTACTCAAAAAAAAGTAAAAATTGACTTATTTTGATTAAAATTCGCGGTCGCACTCCATGTGAGTGCGTGGATTGAAATAAAAGTTACAAATGGGGGATACACATACTATAAGTCGCACTCCATGTGAGTGCGTGGATTGAAATTCTCATCCGATGGACTTTCCTGTTTTCTAAAAAGTCGCACTCCATGTGAGTGCGTGGATTGAAATCTAGCTGTTTGGCGATATGCCTTTGCATTACTCCTGTCGCACTCCATGTGAGTGCGTGGATTGAAATAATATCTGTACCACCTGCGAACGGGTCCTCATTCGTCGCACTCCATGTGAGTGCGTGGATTGAAATTCCGTTTCCCACTGTGCAAGCAGAGCGACCAAACGTCGCACTCCATGTGAGTGCGTGGATTGAAATCCAGAATTATGGAAGCTAGAAAAAGCGCACAGAAAAGTCGCACTCCATGTGAGTGCGTGGATTGAAATCATCAATGCCTACCGCAAAATGATTCGTGTGCGATCGTCGCACTCCATGTGAGTGCGTGGATTGAAATTGAAGCCATCGACAAAGGGGCGTTTATCGATGTCCGTCGCACTCCATGTGAGTGCGTGGATTGAAATCCACAATGGAAGAGGACATCAAATTTGACGAGGAAGTCGCACTCCATGTGAGTGCGTGGATTGAAATTATTAGAATTAGCTGATCTACATTCTGATGGAAAGTCGCACTCCATGTGAGTGCGTGGATTGAAATATCCTGAATATCGTCACCTAGATTGGCTAATTTCCGTCGCACTCCATGTGAGTGCGTGGATTGAAATACATTGTCCAGTACGACCAATCTTGGAGGGAGCACGTCGCACTCCATGTGAGTGCGTGGATTGAAATATATTGTTCGTGGTTGATTTTGTAATGCTCCATAAACGTCGCACTCCATGTGAGTGCGTGGATTGAAATAGGAAAAAACAAGCAAGAAAAACAAGCCTTATAGTCGCACTCCATGTGAGTGCGTGGATTGAAATTGCTAATCTTTTTCGGTTTAATTGATAGTCCGAGTCGCACTCCATGTGAGTGCGTGGATTGAAATTTAAAATACAAATGCGCTCCCCGTTCTGTCCAAACGTCGCACTCCATGTGAGTGCGTGGATTGAAATTCATGATTATGTCGGTGGTTGGGTTGCTGAATCAGGTCGCACTCCATGTGAGTGCGTGGATTGAAATATAGCTATCGAGTGGGAAAGGTGGGATTTTCCTAGTCGCACTCCATGTGAGTGCGTGGATTGAAATATTTTCCCGCCCTGACTACAACCTTCCAAGCGTGTCGCACTCCATGTGAGTGCGTGGATTGAAATAATCGCTCTGCCCACAATCCCGACTGCATGCGGGTCGCACTCCATGTGAGTGCGTGGATTGAAATACCATCGCTAACAAATAACTCTTCTGTTACGCATGTCGCACTCCATGTGAGTGCGTGGATTGAAATTAACCGTTTTACTAACTCGTAAAACCAATCCCTGGTCGCACTCCATGTGAGTGCGTGGATTGAAATACTAAGTTGACTAAACAAGAAAGGGAACTAGCGGTCGCACTCCATGTGAGTGCGTGGATTGAAATGTACAAAATGAATGAAGTGATTTACTTAAAATACGTCGCACTCCATGTGAGTGCGTGGATTGAAATAAAAACCAACTCTTTAAACTCTTCATCGGTTTGGAGTCGCACTCCATGTGAGTGCGTGGATTGAAATATCCGTTTTGTCATGAACTCTTCTCGGTTGCTAGGTCGCACTCCATGTGAGTGCGTGGATTGAAATTTTACAGCGGAGCAACAAAAGAAAAACGCTCCCAGTCGCACTCCATGTGAGTGCGTGGATTGAAATAGTTGTTAATAATTACGAACATTATACAGTTACCGTCGCACTCCATGTGAGTGCGTGGATTGAAATAAATCTGTTACACTATGGTTAGATTTCTGTGATCGTCGCACTCCATGTGAGTGCGTGGATTGAAATTAATGATCGTGTTTACCACGAGGACGGGATTTCGCGTCGCACTCCATGTGAGTGCGTGGATTGAAATCACGCGTAGTCTTTGAGTATGCCGTAAATCTGAGTCGCACTCCATGTGAGTGCGTGGATTGAAATTCAGGCGATTGACGAGTTACTTAGAAGGGCTTTAAGTCGCACTCCATGTGAGTGCGTGGATTGAAATCAGTTTTAGTTGATGGGTCTATCCCTACATACCGTCGCACTCCATGTGAGTGCGTGGATTGAAATTCTGGAACGATGAATGTTCTAAGCTTGAAAACTTGTCGCACTCCATGTGAGTGCGTGGATTGAAATAAATGTTATCGATGACGGAAAAGCTATTCATATGTCGCACTCCATGTGAGTGCGTGGATTGAAATCTTTTGAATGGAACATGGACAAGGTTGGTGAGCGTCGCACTCCATGTGAGTGCGTGGATTGAAATATACGGAAGCAAATGCTGGTGTGGTGACAAGGGTGTCGCACTCCATGTGAGTGCGTGGATTGAAATCTGTTCCCAGTCCTCGACCCATACGTGATTGGCCGTCGCACTCCATGTGAGTGCGTGGATTGAAATCATTATCTGCTTTTGGTGCAGGTGATGGCACGAGTCGCACTCCATGTGAGTGCGTGGATTGAAATGCACGCCATTTGTTGAACATTTTATCCCAGATAACGTCGCACTCCATGTGAGTGCGTGGATTGAAATTCGGAAGGATGTTTTTGCTTGCAACTCGCTGTTTGTCGCACTCCATGTGAGTGCGTGGATTGAAATGTCCGTCTCTTTGTTGTAGCTGGTTGTTTTTCGGGTCGCACTCCATGTGAGTGCGTGGATTGAAATTCCCAATGGTTTTCGCTCCTTTTTAATGGATTCCGTCGCACTCCATGTGAGTGCGTGGATTGAAATGTCGATGGCGTATTGCATAGAAACACCTTCTTTCGTCGCACTCCATGTGAGTGCGTGGATTGAAATCGTGTACAAGGTAAATTGTCAAAACAATCCCCTCGTCGCACTCCATGTGAGTGCGTGGATTGAAATTCCTTCTTTGCAAGGTTTATCTTGCTGATGGAATAGTCGCACTCCATGTGAGTGCGTGGATTGAAATGGGAGTTCCGAATGGTACACTTCTAATTTTAATGTCGCACTCCATGTGAGTGCGTGGATTGAAATCCTTCGTAGTGGTCAATGGATTTTTCCATGTCCCAGTCGCACTCCATGTGAGTGCGTGGATTGAAATCTGTAATGTCCTGATATTAACGAAGCATACAGAACGTCGCACTCCATGTGAGTGCGTGGATTGAAATTATGATTACAGTATACTGAAATACTCCTAACCCTTGTCGCACTCCATGTGAGTGCGTGGATTGAAATAGCTCAAAAGGAGAGCCAGAAAGCAGATAGTTATGCGTCGCACTCCATGTGAGTGCGTGGATTGAAATATCATGGAATACGAACAAGCAAAACAGCATGTAAGTCGCACTCCATGTGAGTGCGTGGATTGAAATACCGTTTTTTCGGATTTGTCTTGTTTTGGTGTTGTCGCACTCCATGTGAGTGCGTGGATTGAAATTCAGCTTGTGATTTATCCTCAAATGTTCCTACTTGTCGCACTCCATGTGAGTGCGTGGATTGAAATTGCCTGGCTCGTCGCTAAATTGCAACTGTACCGGTCGCACTCCATGTGAGTGCGTGGATTGAAATGATGACAAGAAAACGAACGTTGAAAAGTATGTCGTCGCACTCCATGTGAGTGCGTGGATTGAAATACGGATGATAAACTCAACGAGATAACCGTCTTGGTCGCACTCCATGTGAGTGCGTGGATTTAAATCCCTACCTTTTTGCCCATCGAAGCAATACCATCAAGTCGCACTCCATGTGAGTGCATGTATTCATTATTTCCATAGAACCGGAAGAAATAACGGAGGGTTTTTGGGGTCAGATTGTAGTGACTGACCCTTTTTTGAGATGAAAAGAATTCTAAATAAATTGAATATGGTAAACTACTATATAGTTGCTTGAATGTAAAAATGAGCTTAGGGGCTTGAATATGAACTCGTGCAGGAATCAATTCTCTAATTCTCGTATTCCTAACGGTGTGGGTTACAGTGCTCTGACTTTAGTTATTGTTAAGCAAACTATAAATGGAAGAGGCTTTAAGAATGAATAAACAAGAAAGCGGCTATCGCTGGGTCGTACAAGATGGATTTGGTCGCTTTACAAACAGAATCATAAGGAATTGCAAAAAAAATTGACTATCGTTGCCAAGGCATTCACAGAGCTACCGAAAAAGGGAGATTATGAACGTCTGCCTTTCTTTTCACAACGAACGACTGGCAGTCCGCATTTTTTTGATTCAAATGCAGTCGCTGGGAAATTGCTTATCCATTGTCTGTATGTTGATCAACAAGTTCGTGGAAATGCAGATGTTGTTATGCCAAGGTCTGGGGAGGAATTAAATGATCTTTTAGCTGAATATGGGATTATGAGAGATGACTTGTGGAATTTCGTGACTTGCCAAGGACTGCTCGCCTCGACTAACAATACGATCCATCCTGTTTGGCAAGCAACGGTCCAAATGCAATCTGTGATGAATGTTCCGATGAAAGAGCTGACGAAAGTAGGTAGAATCTGGCCTGCGAAAGGAACTAGTGTATGGATTGTGGAGAACTCTAGTGTATGTTCGACGATAATGGATGCTGTTCCAAATGCGCCGATTATTTGTACACATGGGCAGCTTCGGATTGCGAGCTGGCAATTGTTAGATAGGCTAATCGAATCTAATTGCACTCTTTATTATTCCGGTGATATTGACCCGGAAGGCTTAGTGATTGCAAACAAATTAAAGAAAAGATATCAAGATCAAGTGGTTCTGTGGAGAATGCAAAAAGAAGACTATAATAAATGTTTATCTAATGAGGACATCTCAGACAGATTGTCGAAGTTGGATAATCTGTCTTCACCTGAATGGAAGGATCTCATCGTTATGATGAAAAAAGTGAAAAAGGCAGGATACCAAGAAGCGATTGTTGCAAGCTTAATTTCCGATATAAAGCATGATATGGTTTAAAAAGGAAGCATGGGGACGTACCCTTTGCTTCTTTTTGGATCTGCAAGAAAGTATCGAGGAAGCGCAGGGTACGTCCCTACGCTTCAACGTCATGAATATAAGCAATTCTCGCAGCTTCGTGAATTTTTTCTTTAGGGGTATTTGTCTCTGCAAAGGCAATGTTTTCAGCAACAGTAGCAGAAAACAGGACATGTTCTTGCGGAACGTAGCCAATTGCTTCTCTTAATGTATCAAGCTGGTAGTCCTGAATCGCCCTTCCTCCAATTGAAATTCCACCTTCATAACCTTCAAATTCACGAATCAGAAGTTTAAGCAGTGTCGTTTTTCCAGCACCTGTTTTTCCGACAATCCCTAGGTAGCTCCTTTTGATAAACTAAAATTAATTCCCCTCAGCTGAGGCTCTTGTTCTCCAGGGTAGGCAAATTCTTTGACTTTGAATTCGATGTCACCCACTGGAACGGTCTTTACTGCCTCTTTACGATCTTGAATTTCCATTTCCTCACCAAGTAACAAGTTAACTCTCTCTAAGGATGCACGGCCCCGTTCGACAACATTAAATAGATGGCCAAAGGCAAGCATCTCAACGGGATTAAAGTCATTAAAACATTTGGTCAGGAAAAAGAAGATATCGAGGATTTTCGGAAACAGTCAGCAGATGTTGTGAAAAAAAACATCTCAGTTGCCAAGGTTGACTCTTTATTTGATCCAACGATCTCTTTGATTGTCGGGCTTTCATTTTTCCTCGCAATTGCATTTGGTTCGAGATTTGTGATCAATGGAGAAATGACCATTGGGAGTCTCGTTTCCTTTACAACTTATCTAGGATTATTGATTTGGCTTTATGCGCATTTTACGAAAATGTCACCTTCCTTTTACCAAAAACGACGGACGGGAGATTTGATGGCCCATGCAACAAATGATTTGCAGGCAATTCAGCAGACAGCTGGAATTGGCGTCTTAACATTGATCGACTCACTTGCAACGGGAGGGTTTGTTATTATTGCAATGGCGACAACGATTAGCTGGAAACTAACACTAATTGCTCTAATCCCAATGCCGCTTATGGCGATTCTAACTGGATGGTACGGGAAAATGCTACATATCCGCTTTCGTAAGGCACAGGAGTCCTTTTCGTCTTTAAATGATAAAACTCAGGAAAGTAGATGAACCGAAAATCATAATTCTCCAAAGATAGCGGAGGACGTACATACCCACGCCGGCAACAATTAGAACAAGCACCCATTGGAGAAGTCTTCCACTCGTTAAGACCTCCATTTGGATCTCGTCAACAACCACACCAATAACTCGAGGTGGGATTAGTTGCAGCATAGCAACAAATCCCGATTATGTATGCTTTCTTTTCCGTTTTAAAAAACCACATTAAGTCTAAAAAAACTCTCATTTAAAAATCCCCCACCTATGAGTATCGGTAAACGCTGCCTAATTTTATCATAGTTATAATATAAGGAAGTTTTCGATTCTTCTATATATATGGTAAACTCCTGCTTAAAATAGCAATTTTTCCATAAGAAAAAGCACTCTATGACGAGTGCTTGCCCTTTATTGTTTGTCTTGTTGTTTAGTTATCGCTGACATCATTTGATTGATTTTTTTCTGAGAGGCTTCATCCCTATCCGTATCAGATCCTTCACTTTTCAAACCACTTTTTCTATTAAGAAAAATACACCTCATTTCCCTATAATTATCCAAGTTTTTCTCCTCTTATCACTTCTTGTGTATATACACTAGAAAACTTCAATATAAAAGGACGTTTCCCTCGTTTTATCTTCTTAATTTAACATCACTCAAAGGGAATAAACTTTATTGAAGTATTTGGTCCTTATATACAGTATGAGTTCAAAAAAGGCCTAGCAAATGCTGATAGAATGTACCTTTTATCATTGAGAAAACGTAGTCAATGATAAGCGTTTAAATGACTGACTAGATCCCTCCGTCGGGACAAACGCTCTAACAGTTCTACACCAGGGCAAAATATTTACTATCACATCCTACCGCGCTTTCCATCAAGGTTTAAAAATTGATTCCCAAGCATATTACCCACATATCATTGAGTACGTTAAATATTATAAATTATACCCGTATAGTTTGCTATATAGCTCTCATCTATAACGGCTCTTTGTACCCTTCAAACAACCTACCGCCATATGGTTCCAATACTTTATCGATCAATGTACTTAAAGGCATACTATTTCCCGTCTTCATAAAGATATGAAAGACTTCTACATACCGTTCACAAAAGTCCTTATCGAAATGAAGTAAAGAACGATACAGCCACTTTCCATATCCAATCCAATGACCATTTGCTCTTAATATAAATTCAGAAACGAAATCAAAAAGCTTATAAACAACAAATATTTTTTCTTTGTCATCCGTATAGCTGTTTAAATCATCTAATAAATCTGTGATCGTAAATCGCATATATTGTAGCTTTTCCTCGGTCAATTCAGAAGGACCATTTCTTATATATTCTTTGGCTATATCTTGAATTTCTGCTGCTGATCCATCATCTTTTAGAATGATCCCTTCAGCACACATTCGGAGTATCGAAGGAATACCTTCTAGACGACTCATTTCAAAAGCAAAGGATAGGGACATTCGGTTATACACAAACGCTTCAATTTTCCATCCAAAACAAAAAAAACATTGTCGAAAGGATGCTGACTGCGATTCATCCAGAATAACGATATCTAAATCTGAATGTTCAGTCAACTCTCCGCTTGCGCCACTCCCTGCCAAAAAAGCAACTTCACAATGAGGAAACGATTGTTGAAGAAAATTTCTGGCGGCTGTTTTTTCTGGCATTTTCATTGGTATTTTCCTCCTAAAATGAAAAATACATTCATATGCCATATGTTATTCACAACAAGATTATAGGTGATATATCAAAAAACAATATTCCTAGTAAAACTTCTAGGCTCTCCTCCCTGTCATAAAGAAATACTTCTCGAAGACAAGGCATTGTGACCACTATATTTTACGTTTTTTGAAAAGATGTAATACCAAATTATGTAACAACCTTTAGAGTTTACTGCTTTAAATTAAAAAAGGGTGATAATAAAGGCAAAGGCAATAAATACCTTTGCCTTATATTCTTGCAACTATAAGGAGGTGAGTCTTACAATAGGGTGCCGAGGTTCGCTACTTCACCTTACCAATGGATAAACGACGTACCAACAATGATTAAAAGAATGAACAACACGACAATTAACGCGAAGTTACTAACTGGTCTACGAACAAAAGACATATCAAATTCCTCCTTTCTGTACTTTTAGTGAAAATATTACAATAATAATGTATGTATTATGGAACTTGTTTGTATAGAGGAATAACCAGCAAAATCGCGGATTTTATACATTAAGTCAATTTATGTATATGGAAAATCAATTATAACTACCTTATAATTTTATTGAACTGCATTTGAGTACAAGCAAAATACCTTACGGTCTTTCAAAATCGACTGATATCTTATAGCAGCCGTTTCAGGTGACAGCCTTTAGCCTTTGTTTCAACCTCCCTTGCTTTCCAAGTTCTTTACAACGTAGCTTTTCATTCTAGACGGAGGTGCTTCCTCTAAGCCTGTGAGCTTGATTACGCCATTGTTCAGTATAGTGTAGATTAGAAGGTAGATTTTTTACTTTACACCACTCACCCCATCTTTGGATGGTACATACGTTTCCATTTGTTCTAACTTTAGACCTGTACATTCGGTTGTTTTTCAGATCCTTTCCGGCCAGTGTAGGATAGGAAATATGATACTACGTCAAGAAAATAGACACAGATTTTTCTACCTCGCTTTCGCTTGGTGGCCCTCATAAAAAAGTTTAAATAAAAAGCGATTTAAACTTTTTTATGAAGGTAAAATCAAGCTGCAGAATTTCCATACATTTGCTCAAATTCATTCGGCGTATAGTATCCCAACGTCGAATGGATCCACTTGGAATTGTAGAAAAACTCAATGTACTCAAACAACGATTTCTTCGCGTCTTCTCTCGTTTTATACTTCGTTTGATAAACGAGCTCACGTTTAAGAATACCGTGAAAGGATTCGATGCAAGCATTATCGTAACAGTTCCCCTTCCGGCTCATGCTGCCTATCATTTCGTACTTTTTTAATAGTTTCTGATACTGGATGGAGGCATATTGAACACCTCGGTCTGAATGATGGATGACATCTTTCCCTGGCTTTTGACGCTTGTAAGCCATCTTTAATGCAGAGGTAACCAATTCCTTTGTCATGGTTTTGTCCATTGCCCAACCTACTATTTTACGAGAATACAAGTCCATTACGGTCGCCAAATACAACCAGCCCTCATTGGTCGGAATATAAGTGATGTCCGTTACCCATAACTGGTTTGGTTTACTAGCTTTAAATTGTCGATTTAAGACGTTTTCACTTACTGGATGTTGATGCTTCGAATTGGTCGTAGCCTTGTATTTCTTGACGGTACAAGATTTCCATTGGTTCTTCGTCATAATGCGAGAGACCGTTCGCTCACTTACATTCACTCCCCGTCTATTTAGAGTTTTAGCGATTTTCACACTGCCATAACGTTGTTTAAATTCTAAATGGGTCTGAAGGGGATCTTTTGTGATAATTTCTCGTATTGCTCCTGCCGATCACTTTTCGGTCGATCTAACCATTTGAAGTAACCACTTTTGGAAACTCCCAGAACGCTGCACATCTTCTCCACTCGAAATCGGGAGTGATTTTCATGAATAAATCCATATTTTACCGAGGGCTTTTCGCGAAGTAGTGCATCGCCTTTTTTAATATTTCATTTTCCTCCTTTAGATCGCGAATTTCCTTCTGAAGAGCTCTTAATTGTTTTCGCTAATATACTTTACGGTTTCAATTTTAAATGCTTCTTCGAATTGTCTTCCTTTTGCCATACAGACACACCCCGTTATAGTTGATATATTTATTATAACAATCTGTGTCTACTATTTAGTCTAGCATCAGTTCAGTTGACACGTTTTTCCCTAAGTCTATTCGTGTGACTAATTCCATTGAAGAAATTTTAAAATATAACTATACTTGCGAAGAAAAGGACATGTAAATATATTAATGGCAATGCAGAAGTTAATACTTAAAGAAAAACCTATCCATTAAAACTGATTCGATAAACTATAATAGGTGAATATTGCCTTTAAGTTTATTGATTAAAGCCCAGTCAAATATTTAAGTATGGGAAAGGGATAAGATATTATGAAACCTATTGTTCTAGAGGTTTTGGATTCATTATTAGATCAAATAGCCGTATTGGATAAAGATGGGGATATTATTGCTATTAATAAATCATGGGTGAAATTTTCAATCGAGAATGATGGAGATTTACATAAGACAGGTTTAGGAAATAATTATTTTACTGTTTGCCCAGATGACGTTCTAGATGGAATTATGCAAGTGCTAAAGGGTAAAAAGGAACATTTTAACTATGAATACCCCTGTCATTCTGAGAGTGAATTTCGTTGGTTTATATTGAGAGTTACTCCCATAAAAATAAACCAGAACAAAGGAGTAGTTGTTTCACAAAAATAAACCAGAACAAAGGAGTAGTTGTTTCACACGTAGATATTACGGATAGAAAATTGGCTGAAATTCAGTTGGAAAGAAATGAGCAACTGTATCGACATATCACTGAAAACTCGACTGATTTTATATCATTGCATACCCTTGATGGGAAATATACTTACATTTCGCCAAATTACTATCATTCATTGGGGTATTCCCTTAATGAGATGGTGGGAAAATCTCCATATGATTTCATACATAATGAGGATATCAAAAAAATTAAATTTTTAAATGGGAATCGTAACACAAGCGCTGAAATTAAAACGGTAACTTACCGTTTTAGGTGTAAAAATGGGAAGTATATTTGGATTGAATCAAAGTATAAGAATGTTCTATCCGTAGATAAGGTATTGGATGAGATTATATGTATTTCTAGAGACGTCACAAAAAATAAGCAGAAATTAATTGAGTTAGAGGAAGAAAAGAAATCATTAAAAAAGACAGTTTACACTGATCCATTAACGGGAATTTTCAATCGTCGGTACTTTAGTCGCGAATATAAAAAGACGTATCAAGAATATCTTCGAGACCAAATTGTCTTTTCTTTATTAATTATTGATATTGACTATTTTAAAAAATATAACGATACGTACGGACATAGAAACGGAGATAGGTGTCTGATTAAAGTCACGGATACACTGGCTAAAGGTGTTAGAAAAAATGACAGTGTATGCAGAATTGGCGGAGAAGAGTTTGGTATTATTCTACCTAATACAAATAAAGATGAAGCTATATCTTTAGCAGAAAGACTTTGTAAGCAAGTGGAGGAGTTAAAAATTCCTCATATAAATTCAGATGTATGTACTTATGTTACTGTGAGTATAGGTGTTTCAACAGCGAATACAATTATTGATTCTGTAAATTTAAATATGGAGAAATTATTTTCCTTAGCTGATCAGGCATTATATGAGTCTAAAAAGAGCGGAAGAAATCGAGTGAACTTTCGCTAAGAGGTCATCGTTTGGTCGAGGTCAGTCCCGCGGTGAAGGAAGCATGGGGACCGAAGCATGGGGACGGACCGAAGCATGGGGACGGACCGAAGCATGGGGACGTACCCCATATCCATCAAGTTAAGCAAATAAATACCATATTCTTTGGAAATAGCCTATCCTTTCTATAAATCCATAGAAAGGTGGGCTTTTTGAATGTTTGATCTTACATTTGAAGACGAATTCAAACTCTTGTCTGATGAACTAGGTCGCATCTTCTCTTCCAACTTTCTTGATGAATTGGCTAAGACTCATAAATTTAAGCAGCGGAAAGGTAAGTTGGAGCCACTGGATTTTGTATCATTATGTTCGTTCTTTAATGAAGGCTCGGGCATCAAATCGTTGTCAAGGCTATGCGCGCTCCTTACAGCTCAGCGGAAAGTCTCTTTAAGCACAGAAGGATTGAATCAAAGATTCAACAAAAACGCTGTTAATATGATGAAAGAAATCTTCCGACATCTTTTTAGCAGGCAGATTCTAAAAAATAAGATTTCAGAGCTTGATGCCATGGGTTTCAGCCGAATCCGAATCCTTGACTCCTCAAGTTTCGAAATTCCCACTATGTATGAAGGTGATTATCTCGGCTGTACCAAGAATAAATCAGGTGTAAAGTTACAATTAGAATATGAATTACTTACGGGAAGCTTCCTTCACCTAGAAGTCCAGAATGGAAGGAACAGTGATCAGAAATATGGCCCTACCTTGCTTAAAACGATAAAGAAAAATGATTTAATCATACGGGACCTCGGCTACTTCAACGTCGAGGAATTATATCAGATCGGCCAAAAGGACGCTTACTACCTCACTCGCCTGAAGCCACCCACTACGCTATTTACGAAGGAAGATGGGAGTTATATAAAATTGAATTTGGCCGAGGTAATGGATGAGATGGAGGAAGGGGAAATCAGGGAGATTGTCGATATTTACGTAACGGCCAAAAAACACCACATTCCCCGGCTAATCCTTTATAAGTTGACTCCTGAACAAATCAAAAAAAGGGAAAAAAAGAGAGAGAAAACCGAAAAAAAGAGGGGTGTGAAATTATCACACCCCACCAAAAGGCTCTATAAATTGAACATGTTCATTACCAATATACCATGTCAGAGTGTGCCAAAGGAAGAGATACATCTTTTCTACTCCCTTCGCTGGCAGATTGAGATCCTGTTCAAGACATGGAAGTCCCTGTTCCAGATCCACAAAGTGAAAAAGATGAAGATGGAACGATTTGAATGCCATTTATACGGAACATTGATATCCCTTTTGATTAGTTCGACAATCGCCTTTCAGGCAAGGGAGTATCTACTGAGAAAAAAGAAAAGAGAAACGAGTGAATACAAGTCCATTTCAATCATCATGGAGTTTATTCCAACGCTGTTTGAAGCGATAATCTTCAGTCCGACTTCCATCCTAGATATTCTAAACAGGATCTATTCCCAGATAGAGAAAAACGGAAAAAAAAGTCATAGGAAAAAGAAGCTGACTGTATTTGATATAATGAAAGTTTCCTATGAAAGGACAATCGGGAAGGCTACCAAGGGATCAGCTTAATCCTATTACGTTTAAAAATTACGTTTAAAAAAATTGAATGATAAGGCTTATTTGAGTATGCCTACTTTCAGGTTAAGCCCAAAAATATTAGCCCATTTCCCTTTACTTTCAAGTTAACTTGATGGATATAGGGACGTACCCTGTGCTTCTTTTTGGATTTGCAAAAAAGTATCGAGGAAGCGCAGGGTACGTCCCTACGCTTCTGCCGCTTCACGCTGCAACCACATCATGGCTATAGTTTAAAACTATAACAAAGAATAGATTTTAAATGTTACGCTATATCGTTTTTTTCATGTTATACTCAGGTTACTTCAATAACAGGATAATCAATTTATGCTGGGGATATTGTTTTTTCAGAGCCTATTTTCAATAAAGAAGGTTCTTTATTTTATACAAAAGAGACTGAATTAATCGCAGAGAGTCGGATGTCAGTCAGAATACTAGGGGAGAGATTAGAATGGTGGGGTTACTTGAAGCCTTAAAAACACAGGCGTTAACAGCTGATGGTGCGATGGGAACGCTCTTATATTCATATGGACTTGAATATTGCCATGAAGAAATGAACGTTGTTAAGCCAGAGTTAATTGAAAAGATTCATAGCGAATATATTGCTGCTGGTGCGGATTTGATTCAAACGAATACATATGGTGCAAATGCGATTAAACTTGCTCGATATGGACTTCAATCCCGTGTTGTTGAATTTAATGAGGCAGCCGTGAAATTAGCTAAAAATGCAGTAGCAGAGGGAAACCAATTCGTTCTAGGGACGATTGGAGGAATCAGAGGTGTACGAACGACTGATACGACACTAGATGAAATTCTTGAAGCCATTCGTGAACAAGCACAAGTTTTCATCAATGAGAATTTAGATGGACTTTTACTTGAAACCTATTACGACTTTGAAGAGTTAACAGAAACGTTAAAAATGCTGCGACAAATGACGGAAATGCCAATTATTGCACAAGTATCCATGCATGAACCTGGCGTATTACAAAATGGAATGTCACTTAATGATGCGTTCCATGAATTAGAAAACTTAGGTGCTGATATTGTAGGTGTGAATTGTCGTCTTGGTCCACATCATACCATTCAGGCGTTTGAAGGAGTAGAATTGCCAAAGAAAGCAATCCTATCAGCATTTCCAAATGCGTCTTTATTAGATATTGAAGATGGCCGTGTTATTTATGAATCAGAAGTTGATTATTTTGCGCGGGCGGCAGTGAGGTTAAGAGATCAAGGAGTTCGCTTAATTGGCGGTTGCTGTGGGACGACACCAAAACATATAGAAGCCGTTAAGAAACAACTTGTGAACTTGAAGCCAATTGAGAAAAAGGAAGCAATCCCTCAACAAGGGATCAAGATTTCTGATCCAGACCCGGGACGATTAGAACCGTTGCATGAAAAAGTAAAGCGTGAACGTTCTATCATTGTCGAGTTAGACACACCTCGTCATTTAGAAACAGATGCTTTTGTTAATGGTGCCAAAACCCTTTATCACGAAGGTGCAGATATTGTCATGATGGCAGATAACTCGTTAGCATCACCGAGAGTGAGCAATCTTGCCATGGGATCAATTTTAAAGCTGCAACATAACGTTCGTGTGATGCCGCATATCACCTGTCGTGATCGGAATTTAATTGGATTACAATCGCATTTAATGGGATTGAATGCATTGGGTCTTCACGATATTTTAGCGGTTACAGGCGACCCAACGAAAGTAGGGGATTTTCCAGGTGCAACGAGCGTTTACGATGTTTCTTCATTGGAATTAATTTCACTCATTAAGCAGCTAAATGAAGGGATTTCTTTTTCTGGTAAAAAATTGCGTAAAAAAGCAAACTTCTCGGTTGCTGCGGCATTTAACCCAAACGTCCGTGTGTTAGACCGTGCCGTTAGTCGACTGGAAAAGAAAATCGAACATGGGGCAGATTACTTTATTTCTCAACCTGTTTACACGAAAGAAAAAATCGTTGAAATATTTGAAGCAACAAAACATTTAAAAGCACCAATCTATATTGGTATAATGCCTTTAACTAGTTTTAGGGCTTCGGAATTTTTACATTACGAAGTTCCAGGGATTAAACTTTCTGATGAAGTGCTTGATCGAATGAAAGCTTGTGAAGGAGATAAAGCACGAGAGGCGGAAGAAGGTGTTTCGATTGCAAAAGAATTGCTGGATACGGCGGTGAAATATTTTAATGGAATTTATTTAATTACACCATTCTTACGTTACGAAATGACTCTTCAATTAATGCAATATATTAAACAACTCGATAAGCAAAACAAAGGGGTACAGGTAAATGTATAATCATTTGATAGAAGAACAATTGCAAAAGAAAATCTTAATTTTTGATGGGGCAATGGGAACCATGCTCCAAGGAGAGAACTTAACACCAGATGACTTCGGTGGGGAAGAATTAGATGGCTGTAATGAAAATCTTGTTTTAACCCGACCAGATGTCGTTTCGAAGATTCATCGTCAGTATTTAGAAGCGGGTGCGGATATTATTAGTACGAATACATTTGGCGGAACTCCACTTGTCTTAAATGAATACGGTTTAGGGGCAAAGGCTGAGGAAATTAATCAACGTGCCGTGCAATTAGCCGTTGAAGCGGCCGCGGAATTTTCAACTTCAGATTGGCCTCGTTTTGTAGCAGGTGCCATCGGTCCAACGACAAAAACGTTATCGGTAACCGGCGGGATTTCATTTGATGAACTATCTGAAAATTTTTATATACAAGCAAAAGCATTAATTGAGGGAGGCGCTCATTTACTTTTACTAGAAACGAGCCAAGATATGCTGAATGTAAAAGCAGCAACGCTTGGGATTAACCGAGCATTTAATGAAACAGGTAAGAAATTGCCGATTATGGTTTCGGCCACAATCGAACCGATGGGAACGACGCTGGCAGGACAAACGATTGAAGCATTCTATATCTCCATTGAACATATTCAACCGATTTCCATTGGCTTAAACTGTGCGACAGGTCCAGAATTTATGACCGATCATATTCGTTCGTTGTCCGACCTGTCAACAAGCTATATTAGCTGTTACCCAAATGCAGGTTTACCGGATGAAGAAGGCCATTACCATGAGTCGCCTGAATCGTTATCGATAAAATTAAAAGGGTTTGCGGAAAAAGGTTGGTTAAATATTGTCGGTGGCTGTTGTGGTACGACACCTGATCATATTAAAGCGATCTATGATGCGGTAAAAGATTTTGAGCCACGAAAATGTCCAGAACAAATACATGGACATGTCGTAGCGGGAGTGGACCCATTATTATATGACGACTCGATGCGGCCGTTATTTATTGGGGAGCGTACAAATGTGATTGGTTCACGTAAATTTAAGCAATTAATTATCGATGGGAAATTCGAAGAAGCAGCTGAAATTGCCAGAGCACAGGTGAAAAACGGCGCGCATGTCATTGATATTTGCTTAGCCAATCCAGACCGCGACGAATTAGAAGATATGCGAAACTTTATGCAAGAAGTCGTGAAAAAGGTAAAAGTCCCTCTTGTTATCGATTCAACCGATGAACATGTAATTGAAGAGGCGCTAAAGTTTTCACAAGGGAAGGCGATTATCAATTCGATTAACCTGGAAGATGGGGAAGAACGGTTTGATGCGGTCATGCCGATTGTAAAAAAATATGGTGCATCTGTCGTTGTTGGGACCATTGATGAAGTGGGTATGGGGGTTGATCGGGCACGTAAATTACAAATTGCGGAGCGTTCTTATCAATTGTTAACTGAAAAATGGGGGCTCGCTCCAGAAGATATCATTTTCGATCCACTCGTGTTCCCAGTTGGAACGGGGGATGAACAATATATTGGTGCTGCAGAGGAAACGATTGAAGGAATACGAGGGATTAAAGAAAAATTCCCGAATGTTTTAACCGTATTAGGCGTAAGTAATGTTTCCTTCGGTCTTCCTCCGGTCGGTCGTGAAGTGTTAAATGCCGTCTATTTATATCACTGTACGCAAGCAGGTTTAGACTATGCGATTGTAAATACCGAAAAGTTAGAACGTTACGCTTCCATTCCTGAAGAAGAAATTCAGTTAGCGAATGATTTAATTTTTAATACAAATGATGAAACGCTTGCGAAATTTACAGAATTTTATCGTGATATGAAAAAAGAAAAGAAAGTGGCCAATATTCCTGCGACGGTAGAAGAACGACTAGCTTACTACATTGTCGAAGGAACAAAAGAAGGGTTAATTCCTGATTTGGAAGAGGCAAAGAAAATCTTTGACACACCATTAGATATTATTAATGGTCCATTAATGGCTGGGATGTCTGAGGTAGGTCGTCTATTTAATGATAATCAATTAATTGTTGCAGAAGTATTGCAAAGTGCAGGCGTGATGAAAGCGGCCGTCGCCCATTTAGAACAATATATGGAAAAAGCGGAAGATGATACTGGGAAAGGGAAAATCGTTCTAGCAACCGTAAAAGGGGATGTTCATGATATTGGGAAAAACTTGGTAGACATTATTTTAAGCAATAATGGCTATAAAGTAGTGGATTTAGGGATCAAAGTAACACCAGCCCAATTAATTGAAGCGATTAGAGCCGAACAGCCTGATTTTGTTGGATTATCCGGTTTACTTGTAAAATCGGCCCAACAAATGGTGTTAACCGCACAAGATTTCAAAGCTGCGAATATTGATGTTCCGATTCTAGTAGGTGGGGCAGCATTATCGAAACGTTTTACAGAGACGAAAATTGCGGCAGGATACGATGGACCGGTCATTTATTCAAAAGATGCGATGCAAGGTTTAGAACAAGCCAATCGTATAATGGATCCAAACGAACGGAAAGTCCTTGTGCAAGAACTTCAGGAGGCGAGGGAAAAACGCTTGCTTGCTGATGAAAAACGTGCAGCACTGCCACTTAAAAAGGCAACGAAAAAGAAAGTTCGTACCGTTACAGAAGCACCTGTGTTTCTTCCGAAAGATTTAAAAGCGCATGTATTAAAAAATTATTCCGTTGCACATCTACAACCTTATGTGAATATGCGTACGTTAATTGGTCATCATTTAGGGCTAAAAGGAAACGTTGAAAAACTATTAGCTGAGGGGGATAGCCGTGCGACCGATTTATATGATTTGGTCACGAGTTTCTTAGAGTCAAAAGTGTTAAATCCATCCGGTATGTATCGATTTTTCCCAGCTCAAGCGGATGGGGATGATGTGATCATCTATGATCCGGAAGATGCGAAAACCGAAATAGAGAGATTCACTTTCCCTCGCCAACAAGAAGAACCGTTTTTATGTTTAGCCGACTTTTTAAAACCATTAGAAAGCGGAGAGATGGACTATGTCGCGTTAATGGTTGTAACAGCAGGCCATGGCGCGAGAGAAATCTCAGAACAATATAAAAACGATGGGAAGTTTTTAGAAAGCCATGCCTTACTAGCAACTGCATTAGAGTTGGCAGAAGGATTTGCTGAACGAATCCATCAGGAAATTCGCGATGCATGGGGATTCCCAGACGCAACAGATTTTACAATGCGGGATCGGTTTGCGGCAAAATATCATGGACAACGCTTCTCATTTGGCTATCCGGCTTGTCCAAATTTAGAAGATCAAGAAAAACTATTTAAATTATTAAAACCAGAACAGATCGGTGTCAATCTAACAGATGGATTTATGATGGAGCCAGAAGCCAGTGTTTCAGCCATTGTTTTTGCCCATCCAGATGCAAGATACTTTAATGTGTAATCGAGAAGGAAGCATAGGGACGTACCCTTTGCTTCTTTTTCTTTGCTTCCTACTTTATCTCGTTTTTTTGAAAATATGTCAGGCCTATGAACTTCTCTTATACCTACAGTGAAACGAATGATTGTTTCTTTAAGTTGTTATAAGATAGAGTTGAACCCGTTAATTCCTCTTCTTTATCCACTTTTGTACAACACCTTCTTCTAAATCTGTTTCCTGCTAACAAAAAAATCTCAAATAATATTATAAATGTGGTGATAAGTTTGCCTCGTAAAGCTAGGACAAAAAGTGCGAGTGGTATTTACCATGTCATGTTTCGTGGTGTGAATCGGCAAGAGATTTTTCATGATGATGAAGATAACAGCAAGTTCCTTGAAATCTTACAAAAATATCATGAAAAATTAGAATTTAAAGTATACGCCTGGTGTTTGATGTCTAACCATGTTCATTTGCTTTTAAGTGAGGGGGAGGAGGAACTTGGTGCGACAATGAAGCGAATAGGTGTGAGCTATGCCATGTATTATAATTGGAAATATCAGGTGTGTGGCCACCTCTTTCAAAATCGGTTTCTTAGTGAAAATGTCGAGAGTGATGAGTATTTCCTTACCGTTGTACGCTATATTCACCAAAATCCGGTAAAGGCTGGAATGGTTGGGAAGGTGAATGAATGGCGATGGAGCAGCTGTGCCGGGTATTATAATCAACCCTATTTTCCGGATGATTTGCTTGAACGTAACAAGGTTTTACGGATGTTCGCAGATGATTTCAATACCTCGATGGAAAAATTCAGGGACTTTAATGAGCAAACAAACGAGGATATGTGTCTGGAGGATTCTTCTTATAAGCGAAGAAGGCTTACTGATGAGGAGGCTAGGCTGAAAATCAAACAAATTCTAGAATCAACCGATATTCCACAGGTGAAGAGCCTTCCGAGATTAGAGCGCGATAGGATTCTTAGGGACATTAAGAGTATTGATGGAATATCACAACGTCAAGTGGCTAGAATTTTGGGAATCCCGCCAAGTTTGGTTTTTAAAATAAAATAGCTACTAAATATCCCCCCCATCTCTAGTTTTGTTTGTGATAACATTTTGAACTTTTATTTAAGTTTTAATAATCCTTGACCATGAAATATGAAAAAAGATTAATAGAGAACCTATATAAGAAACTTAGGGAGAGAAGCATAGGGTACGTCCCCATGCTTCTCTCAAAATAAATTAGTTGACAAAATCGAGATTTTTAATCATTATTAAATACATAAAACATATAAAAATACTAGGATTTAAAATTGAGGTGACAACATGTACTTGACGATTGATGGAATTGAGAAAAGTTTTATCACTGAGAAAAAAGAACAGCTCCAAGTGCTGGATAATATAAACTTCAATGTTGAAAAGGGGAGCTTTGTCTCAATTGTTGGTCCTTCCGGTTGTGGCAAATCTACTTTGCTTTATTTGATCGCCGGACTGGATAAAGCGAATAAGGGTGAAATACGGGTGGCTGGTAAATTGGTTAAAAAGCCTGGTCCAGAACGGGTTGTCGTTTTTCAGGAAGCGGGTCTGTTTCCTTGGTTGACCGTCTTGGAGAATGTTACCTATGGCCTTCTGCTTAAAAAAATGCCGAAGGAACAGGCAGAGCAAAAAGCGAAGGAAATCCTTAAAATGGTTCACCTCAGCAAATATGTTGATTCGTATCCACACCAGCTTTCTGGGGGAATGAAACAAAGGGTTTCCATTGCCAGAGCACTCGTGATGGAACCGGACATTCTCTTAATGGACGAACCATTCTCTGCCCTTGATGAGCAGACAAGAATGGTCCTGCATAAAGAGTTGCTCGAAATCTGGAGAAAGACAAAAGTAACCATCTTTTTTGTTACCCACAATATTAGGGAAGCGGTGCTTCTTTCCGAACAGGTTGTTGTCTTTGCGACACGGCCAGGAAAAATCAAAGAAATCATCAAGGTCCCAACCATGAAAGACGGAGTGATGCCGGACGAAGTCACACTCCATACAGAACAAAAGATATTATCCATTTTAGAGGAAGAGTTAGAGAAGGTGTTGAAGGAGGAGATGGGTGATGACTACAGCTTTAAGACGAATCATCTTCATCGCGGCGATAGCGGCGATATGGGAAGTCACATCTAGGTTATCCGGCCTTCCTGCCTTTATGTTTCCAAGCCTGACTCAAGTGCTGGAAACACTTGTGAACGGGTTGATAAACGGACAAATGACCGCAGCCATCGGCAAAAGCCTTGGCCGCATCCTGCTAGGGTTTTCGATTGCCATTGTTGTTGGGTTAATCCTTGGCTATTTTATCTGGCGTTATAAAATTGTTGAAGATACGCTTGGGTTTTTGGTGACCGCCCTTCAATCGATCCCGAGCATCGTCTGGTTCCCACTGGCGATTATCTGGTTCGGTCTGAATGATATGGCCATTTTGTTCATTGTGACTATTGGTGCGACCTGGACCATGACGGTAAACGCGACAAGCGGGTTTAAAAATGTTCCGCCGTTATATCAGCGTGTTGCCAAGGTGTATGGCTCTGGCGGTTTCCACTTTATCCGTACGGTGATTTTGCCGGCATCGGTGCCACAGCTGATTTCCGGACTAAGAATCGCATGGGCCTTTTCCTGGCGTGCGCTCATGGCCGGAGAGCTTCTTGGGGGAGGCGGCGGACTAGGGCAATTGCTTGAAATGGGTCGTTCGCTTGGACAAATGGATCTGGTCATCTCGGTCATGATCATTATTGCCATCATTGGAACTATCGTCGATAACGTTGTGTTTTCAAGGCTTGAACGAAGTGTAGAAGTAAAATGGGGTTTAAGGGCTCGATGAGAGCATAATTAAAGTCAAAATAAGGAGTGAAAATCATGAAGAAAAAAATGCTATTCCTATTCGTTTTCATATTGGTCATGGGTGTGCTGAGCGCATGCGGCCAGGCAAATAATGAGGGCTCAGGCAGTAGTTCAGAGGGAGATACAGTCAGAATCGGATATTTCCCCAATTTAACACATATCGCGACGATTGTTGGGCTTGAGAAAGGTTTCTTTGAAGAAGCATTGGGTGAAAATGTAACAATCGAAACCAGAACGGTCAGCAATGGCGGATTGTTCATGGAGGCCATGGCCACCAATGCAATCGATGTCGGTACAGTCGGACCAGGTCCGCTATTGAACTTTTATGTGAAAAACAAAGAATACCACCTCATTTCGGGAGCTGTTAACGGCGGCGCAGTCCTTATTGCCAGAGAAGACAGCAATATCGAAAAGCTGGAGGACCTAGAGGGCAAGAAAGTAGCGATTCCGGTTATCGGAAGTACCCAGGATGTCATGTTGCGAAAGGCGCTTCAAGAGGTTAATCTGGAACCAACAACAAATGGCGGAACAGTAGAAATGTTTGCTGCAGCCCCTGCTGATACTGCGCCGCTTTTTATCCAGAAATCAGTTGATGCTGCTGCAACACAGGAGCCGTGGGGATATGTTCTTGAGAATCAGGCGCAAGGAAAGCTGTTGCTCGATTGGGACGAATTTGCCTGGGGCAAGGAGTCAACCAATACAGTCGTAGCAGCCAGAGCTGATTTTCTTGAAAAAACAGATTTGGTTAAAGCATATTTGACTGGCCATAAGAACGCCGTTGAATTTATTCAGAACAATCCAGAAGAAGCCCAGGAAATCGTCATTCAGCACCTGAAGGACCTGACAGGGAAAGAAATCAACAGGGACGAACTGGCAGCCGCTTTCTCACGCCTGTCTGTGACCACTGAAGTAAATGAACAAGTCATTCAGGAAATGGCTGATATCAGTCAAGAAGCTGGCTATGTACCAAGCAATGACATCGGAGGAATGGTCAACCTCAACCTGCTAAACGAACTAGAATAGAGCAGAACGACGGTTCACTTGCCTCATCAGATATACCTAACAAAGGCCCCGTGCATTACGGGGCCATTTTTGTGTGGGGGGAAGCATAGGGACGTACCCTTCGCTTCTTTGGAATATTTTTATTTCAAGGGGGAAGCTAATGGTCTATTTAGAAAAGGAAGCATAAGGTACGTCCCCATGCTTCAACCAGTCTCGGTACGTCCCCATGCTTCACACTTCAAATTTATTGTTTCATCAAATCTGGCAGGCTCGTAACAATTTGAGGGAAAATAATCACAATAATAATAGAGATCACCATAGCAATTACCATAGGTATGACTCCTTTAAAAATGGTTTCTAAAGGAACATCTTTGGCGACTCCTTTGATAATGAAGCAGCTTAGTCCTAATGGAGGTGTTAATAAGCCGATATTAATGATCATGACCATAATGACACCGAACCAAACTCCATCAAAGCCTAATGAAGTAATAATCGGGTGAATAATCGGCAATGTGAGCACAAAGATAGATAGACCTTCGAGAAATAATCCTAAGATCAGCAGTACTAAAAGAATGAGACCTAAAATAATATAAGGATTTAAATCAAGTTGACCGACGAAAGCAGTAATTTTTACAGGGATTCTACTGATTGATAAAAACTGACTAAACAGTGTAGCACCGATAACAATAAGGAAAATCATTGCAGTCAAACGAACAGAGTCATCTAAAGCCTTTCGAAGTTTCTTAAAATCTAGGCGTCTAGTGATCAGCGCAAAAATCAATGCACCAAATGCCCCAACGCCAGCAGATTCAGTAGGTGTAAATATTCCAAGATAGATACCGCCAATACTAATTGAAAATAGCAGCATAATCGGCCAAACGCTTTTTAATGAATGTACTCTTTCCGTAAAAGAAGCCTTTTTTAATTGATCCGCTGCAGGAGCCAAAGAAGGATCAAGGCGTATCCACAAATAAATGGTAATCATAAATAAAAGAACTTGTAACACTCCAGGTCCAATCCCACCAATAAGTAATCGACCGATATTGTCTCCAGTCAATACCCCGTAAAAAATAAGGGTGACACTTGGTGGAATGAGAACCCCTAATGTACCACCAGCAGCAACACAAGCCGTTGATAATTTAGGGTGATATTTATATTTCTCCATTTCTGGTAAGGTAATTCTAGCAACCGTTGCCGTTGTAGCGTTAACTGAACCAGAAATAGCAGAAAAGACGGAAGCCGTTCCAATCGTAGCCATCGCAAGTCCGCCACGCAAATGGCCGATCCATTTGTCTACAGCTCGATACAAATCACTGCCTAGCCCGCAATAAGATAAAATCATTCCCATTAAGATAAACAAAGGGATAACACTAAGGTTATAGGAACTAGCTGTATCAAAAGGCGTTCTCCCTAATTGGATGAGCGCAACATCCCAGTTTCTGATCCAGCCAATGCCTATAAATCCAACCATTAATAATGAAATACCGATTGGAACTTTTAATACGAATAATACTAATAGTATAACTATTCCTAGTACTCCAATCATTTCAGGACTCATCTTTATTACCTACCTTCTGCAAATAGAGTACTGCTTTCAATAATGCAGTTAACGCAAAAACGGCTGTTCCAATCGTAGCAATGATGGCAAATATGTATACAGGCAACCCTAAGTCTCCAGTTACAGTATTCGATTGTAGCAGTCGCTGCGCATTTCCCCATAAATTCCATGTGAGCAGACCTAGCAAGCCCGTAATGACAAAATTAACGAGACTATTAAATAGCATTTGGACTCTCTTGGGAAATTTATCCATAATAAAGTCGATGGTGATATGCTCATTGACGGCATGCGTGTAGGCAATGCCTAAAAAGATCACCATAGATAACCCTATTTGAGTAAAATCAAAGGTACCCTTAATTGGTAAATTAAATAACCATCTGCCTAGGATATCAAAGGTAATGATCACTGTCATGGCTAAAAGGATCACCTGGGCAATAGCATGCAGGCCCTTGCTTAATAACAACACCACTTTCTCCATAATATCACCGCCTAACCAAACTATTTTTTCAATCATGTGGATTGTAAGATTTACACTGTGGATATATTGGAAATTAGACGTAAAAAAAAGCGAAACTTCCATCAGCTCCCCCAATGAAGATTAGTCCAATAAGAAGACCTGCGAGCCCTTAAACGAATTGGGCCTTCGACTTTCAGTTAATCTCCTACCTAGCTTCCATGCTTACACGTAATCTTGAGGTAGGGGTCTTACTGCCAATGATGGCGGGATAAAAACCCCTTTAGCTTGAAAACAGTACCTGCCTGTTATCTAAGAAGCTAAATAACAGGAGGTACTTTCATTAAAATAAGTGGAACTTAATTTAATTCATTCTTTATTTCGGCAGCACGATCATATATTTGCTGGGCAGGGTAACCTGCTGCTTCCATATCATCAATCCATGCTTGTGTAATCGGCGCCAATGCACTTAGCCAAGCACCTTTTGCTTCGTCTGAAAGTTCGATAAATTCAATTCCCTCTTCTTGGGCTTTTTGAACACCTACTTCACCAGAAACATCAAAGGCTTGTCCAGATTTTTTAGCTAGCTCTAATCCAGAAAAACGATTCAGAAGTTCTTTATCTTCATTTGATAAGCTATCGTATGTTCCTTGATTCATTGTAAAGTAGAATGGAGTAGCAGATAGGTCTACTACGGTCACATAGTTCACTACTTCGGATAAATTAAAGCTGTGTAGCACCTCGTATGGAGCGATTGCAGCATCGATGACTCCTTTTTGTAGAGCATCAAAAACATCCCCCATTGGAATCGAAACTGGACTTGCTCCTAGCTCCTCAAGCATTTGATTCGCTAATGGAGAAGGAGAGCGAACACGCTTTCCTCTTAAATCTTCAGGGCTTTCAATCGGATCTTTCGCAGTAAAGATTTGTGCTGGTTCGGCCGTGAAAATCGTTAATGGATATGTATCCCCATGTTCATCTTGAAATTCAGGAAACTCATCATACAATGTATATAAAATTTCAGAACCATTTTCGGCAGAAGTTGCAAAGAATGGTAATTCAATCACTGATACAAGCGGAAATCTTCCGGGTGTATGGCCATGTACGCTCACAGCAATATCCACTTCGCCGGTAACAGCCATATCATACTGAGACCCAGGTGCACCTAATGACGCGGCAGGATAAATATCAGAAGAAATTCTGCCATCGGTTTGCTCCTCAAGATCAGCAAATAGAACCTCTAGTACCTCTGTTTGGAAAGGATGGCTACCTGGCAAGTGATGGGAGCTAATGAATGAGTGTGATCCCCCTTGACCACCGTTAGAAACTTCGGCAGATCCGCCGCTGCATGCAGTCATCGTTAGCAATAATACTAAAATAGCTGCAAACCACATTCCTTTTCTTTTTTGTTTGTTTTTCATATTGTTCATCCCCACTTTCTTTTTCTGTAATCCTCACTTTTATTCTTAGAATGAATCGTCATTGATGGATAAAAAGCTGCACGAGGAAACGATCGACGTAAATGTTAAACAATCTCAAGAGCCAAAGCTTTATAGGCTTTGATTATACTAAAAATTTTGAAATTTCACTATATTCTTTTCCCACCTTTCTTACCTAGGTAATTTTTTTAATAAAATAAAAAACCACTCCGTATGATCCCTGTTGGAAATAGGCCATCAAAAAAGGTTTCCTATCAATCTAGGGATTAGAGAATGGTTCTTGACTACTAGAATGAGAAACTTATGGATTAGACCCCTTTTTTAGCAGGCTAGTCATTATCTTCAAAACGTATGATTAAATAATAATCTATGATCAATTAGATTTCAATATACTTTTAAAAATTTTCTGACTAAACTAAAAAATCTATCGGTTCGGAATTCTACTTGACTTTCGAACCATCTCTACAGGTCAGACTACATCCCTGTTGGAACTAGGCATTTAGAGCAGGACACATGCCTTCTGTAATAGAATTTTCCAAAAAGACTGTAGTGCGAGACAAATTATAGCTGTAATTTACACTATTTTCCACTCTATTACGGAAATAAATATATATATTCCTGTTTTTTACTATATTAATAAAAAATGGAGTGGTCGTGTCTTATTCTGTATGCTAAATTTACCAGGGTTTTTCCGATTAGAATACATGTTAAACTTTATATTGCTATATTTATGGCGTTTAACTATTATTAATTTTTGAAACATTCTTATTGTTTTTATAGTGTAAACGTTTTATAATGAATTTACGAAATGAGTCAAACAGTTCACTTGGTGAATCAAAAAATAATATATTTTAAGGAGATGTTGAATATGCAATTTGGAATTTCATTTTTCCCAGACGTACATCCGGAGGATAAATCAGGTCAAGAGTATTACCGTGAGGCGCTTGATCTTACTGAACAAGCGGATAAATTAGGCTATCATCATACAAGAATTGTTGAGCACTACGAGCAAGCTTATGGCGGTTATTCTTCAAACCCAAGCATTTACCTTGCAGCTGCTTCACAGCGCACAAAGAACTTGCGTTTAATCACTGGCTGTGTACTTCCAGCATTTACACATCCTGTTAAACTAGCACATGAGTTAACAATGTTAGATGCGATTAGTGGCGGAAGAGCAGAGGTTGGTTTCGCTCGTGCTTTCTTGCCACATGAATTTAATACTTTTGGTGTTCCGATGGCAGAAAGTAACCAACGCTACCGTGAAAGCTTAGATGTCATTCGCAGATTATGGCAAGAAGATAAAGTAACACATAGTGGTGAAATCTATAAATTTGAAAACGTTTCAGTTCTGCCACGTCCAACACAAAAGAAAATCCCTACGTGGGTAGCAGCGATTCAAACACCGGAATCTTTTGAGTGGGCTGGAGAAAATGGCCATAACTTAATGGTTGTTCCTTACTTAGCTGATTACGATAAACTACGTGCCAACATTAAAGCTTATAAGGAAGCATATGAAAAAGCTGGACACGGTAAAGTTCAAAAGGATCAAATTCAAATGGCTGTTCACACGCTTGTTTGTGAAGATGAAGAGGAAGCGCTTAAGCTTGGTGAAGGTTACATGAACCATTATGTAAACGTATTCCTTGAGTCTGCAACTGCATGGGATTCTACTACATCCACTCAGTACAAAGGCTATGATAAAATTGCTGAAACTTTACGTGCAATGACATACGAAAGAGTGATAAAAGAAAAGCGTGTTGCCATTGGAAACCCAGAATCAGTAATCGAGCGTTTCAAAGAGTTATCTGAATTCTTCGGCGTTTACCAATTCTCTTTACAAATGAACTTTGGCGGCATGGATTTTGAACATGCAGAAAAATCAGTTCAATTATTCGGAGAGAAAGTAATCCCTGCATTCGAAACAGTGAATGCGTAAGAAGTTAATCGAAAGAAAAGCCCTCTTCTAAAAAGAGGAGGGCTACCTTTTAACATCGCGATGGAAAATGCGATGTCATTATGGAAGTGATTCCACCGAATTGTATTTAAGAGTCAGAGCTGTTCCTCACATAATAACAGTGAAGGAAACAAGTATATATAATGAAGAAAGTCGTCTTCAAAGGCGAAAAAATGAATGTTAGTACATGCATCCGGTAAATGTAAGTAAGTGGAGAAGTCATCCATGGCCGTCAACCTCACATTAAACGAGGATATAAAATAGTTTTCACTTGATGGAGAGAGATAAACTTAAAAATTTCCAATGGTTAGATGAATATCTTCCATTCTTTCAATTGGAGGTGTTCTACAAAGTGGAAATACAATCAGAGGAATTGTTTAATATGCCGGATTTACTATTTGCCCAGTTTTGTGACGAAAAGTTTCAGATCAATAGAGGAGTACTCAATGTGATTGATGTCTGGTTTTACCAAAGAGGCTTAAGGCAAATCACTAAAAGACGAAAAACAATCCTATCTTTTGTTCACTATATTCACAACAATGAGCAACCAAGTAAAAAAGTAAAATTTGGCCATGGCGGTTTAACGACTCGCCTTGAACAATTTTGGCAACAGCAAGAGGGCCGTATAAAGAGGGTTATGGAATATGCCGGGAAGTGAATGGACTCTTTCAGTAAAATGGTTATGGTCGATGCTTACTTTTGTATTTATGAAGACCTGGGTGCTGGATAAGTAATAAAATACTATTCTTGCATTCAAGTAATGAGATGAATTGGAGGGAATGTTTTGGAAACCAGTTTGACTGTCTTTCAAGATCAATTGATTGATTATGCCGGTCTCTTTCCACCTGCAAAACTCCCATTGGACGAAGCGATAAATAATTTTGCTACATATAAAAAGGGCAAAGATGCATGGATGTTAGGACCATTCGTTATGCCTGTTACGCTGTTGAAAGAAGTAACAGCTCATATGGATTTATTTTCCGAAGAAATTCCGCTTACACTTTCTGTTGTCTGCAGAAAAAGCGAATCGGCAGAAGAATGTAAACGTCAATTTCAAGAGGATGTAAAGGAAATTGCTGCATTTATTAAGGAATATGCAGGCAAGGCGAATGTAGATATGCTCGAAGTTCCACTGCCGCCAGAAGTACCTACTGAAGATTTATTAAACGAAATTGCCGAAGGCGCAGCGACCTTTAATGTACGCGCATTTTGTGAGGTCTCCTTGATTTCCAATTGGAAGACGCATGTGACTGGTACCCTTGATGCGATCGAAGTCTATAACCGTAAACATCCGCTAACCATCGGTGTCAAACTTCGCACTGGCGGAATCAAAGCAGAAATGTTTCCATCACTAGATCAAGTGGCTTTTGTCATCGCGTCATGCCGTGATCGGAAGCTTGCGATGAAATTTACAGCTGGACTTCATCATCCAGTAAGAATGTATCGTGAAGAAGTACAGACGAAAATGCATGGTTTTTTAAACATTTTCCTATCTGGAATGTTTGCCTTGACTGAAAATCTAGATGCAGCCGGAATTAAAGAGATACTTGAAGAGGAAGACCCAAACCGTTTTCTATTTGCAAGTAATGGAATTATTTGGAATAATTATAAGCTTTCCATAGAAGATATCAAGAAGGTAAGAGAAACTTCGCTTTTTTCTTTTGGCAGCTGCAGTTTTGATGAGCCAAAGGATGAGTTAAGAGAATTAATCACACAACAGGGGGTTACATTGTAATGAAATCATTTGTCGAGGTAAGTCCTGAATCACATTTTCCAATTCAAAACTTGCCATATGGAATTTTTAGCACAAAGCAAAATGGGGCAGCGCGTGTTGGCGTGGCCATTGGTGAGTACGTTCTGGATTTGGCGGTTTTAGAAAACGAAGGCTTTTTTAAAGGGATCGTAAAAACGGGGGAATCTGTTTTTTATCGCCCATATTTAAATGACTTTATGGGACTTGGCAAAGAAGCATGGAGTGCTGTCAGAACAAAGCTGCAAGAGGTTCTTTCTGCTGATAATCCGGTGTTAAAAGATAACGAAGATCTTCGCAAAAATGCGTTGATTCCACAAAGTGAAATCACTATGCACTTGCCGGTTAAAATTGGTGACTATACTGATTTCTATGCATCCAAAGAGCATGCCACAAATGTCGGAATTATGTTCCGTGGGAAAGAAAATGCGTTAATGCCTAACTGGACTCATTTGCCTGTTGGTTATCATGGCCGTGCGAGTTCGGTTGTGCTTAGTGGTACAGATGTGAGACGTCCTGTTGGACAACAGAAACCAAAGGATGCAGACGCTCCGATTTTTGGTCCATGCCGTCAGCTTGATTTTGAATTGGAAATGGGCTATATCATCGGGACTGGAAATAAATTAGGAGATCCCATTACGATTGAAAATGCCGAAGAACATATCTTTGGAATGGTTTTATTGAATGACTGGAGTGCTCGTGATATTCAAGCTTGGGAATATGTGCCGCTTGGACCTTTCCTAGCAAAAAACTTTTCAACATCGATTGCACCGTGGATCGTTCCGATGGAAGCATTAGAGCCTTTCCGAGTGGCAGGGCCAAAACAAGAGCCGAAGCCTCTTCCATATCTTGACCAGGAAGCTGAAGGTTCATTTGATATTGAACTGGAAGTTCTTTTAAAAGGTGAAAACCAAAAGGAACGTCAAACGATTAGCAAAAGCAATCACCGCTATCTCTATTGGAGCCCAGCGCAAATGGTTGCGCATCATACGATTGGCGGCTGTGATTTAAATACGGGGGATTTACTGGGAAGCGGTACAATCAGCGGGGAAGAAAAGAATGCTCGCGGTAGTTTATTAGAGTTGACTTGGCGGGGAGCTGAGCCGATTTCTCTCGGTGAAAATGAACAAAGAGAATGGCTCGAAGACGGCGATGAGTTGACCATGACTGGCTGGTGCCAAGGGGAAGGGTACCGTGTAGGCTTTGGCGAAGTGGCAGGAAAAATTTTACCTGCACATGACATCAACGAAGTATTTTCAAAAAAAGTACTTACTAATCAAAAATAACTTCTCAAGGGAGGGTAAATAAATGTCGTTTTATCGTCAAATGGGAAGAATCCCTAAGAAAAGACATGTTGTATTTAGAAAAGAAGATGATTCTTTATTTCGCGAACAAGTGATGGGGACGAAAGGATTCTCAGGCATTCAATCGATCCTATATCACCATAATCCGCCAACTGCTTTTTATAAGTCCGAGTTTCTTGGGGAAGCCGAAATAGGCTATGAGGAACAAAGCGCGCTTCGTCCAAGACATTTCTTTACCGATTCAGTCAGTCAAGAACCGCAAGATGCAGTATTGGACAGGCAATATGTCCTTGGAAATGAAGATTTAACGATTGGGGTAACGAATCCAACGAAATCAATGGATTACTTCTACCGTAATGCCGATGGAGATGAACTATTATTTGTTCACCATGGTACCGGAGAAGTTGAAACGAGCTTTGGTACGCTCAAATATAGACCTGGTGATTATATTGTCATGCCAGTCGGCACGATTTACCGTGTCAATCCAAATGAAGGACCTTCTAAGTTTCTTGTGGTCGAAACAACAAGCTGGATCACGACACCAAAACGCTACCGCAATGAAATGGGTCAGTTCCTAGAGCATAGCCCATTCTGTGAACGTGATTTCCGTGGACCAGTAGCGTTAAATACGCACACAGAAGAAGGAGATTTTAAAGTACTGACAAAAACAAGAGGCGCGCTGCATGCCCATTACTTTAAACATCATCCGCTTGATGTTGAAGGCTGGGATGGATATTTGTATCCATGGATTTTTAATATCGCTGATTTCGAACCGATTACAGGCCGAATTCATCAGCCGCCTCCGGTTCACCAAACGTTTGAAGGAAATAATTTTGTCATTTGTTCCTTTGTACCGCGGCTGTATGATTATCATCCAGAAGCGATTCCAGCGCCTTACTATCACAGTAATGTTGATAGTGATGAAGTCTTGTACTATGTGGAAGGGAACTTTATGAGCCGTAAAGGGGTCAAAGAAGAATCGATTACGCTGCATCCGTTAGGGATTCCACATGGACCGCATCCTGGAAAAATTGAAGACAGCATCGGGAAGAAAGAAACGCTTGAATTAGCAGTGATGATCGATACTTTCAGACCATTAAAAGTGGTTGAAAAAGCTCAACGTTTTGAAGATCAAGATTATCAATATAGTTGGATCGACAAAAACTAGAAAGCAAAAACATCCTTGAAGGGCTGACCACCCCTCCAGCTATTTTGAGGGGAGTGGGAAGCAAAGGGACGTACCCTTCGCTTCTTTGGAATATTTAGAAAAGGAAGCATAAGGTACGTCCCCATGCTTCTCCTCTTTTAACTGTCGCTAAAATCCACTAAAAAATCACTATTTTGAATATTGTTTGTCTTAGAATAAATTTCGATTGCTTTCAATAAAAGAAGGATTTGGAAATTCTCGTTAACATCCTTAAAATCAGTATTCATATACTCTTTCAAGTTTTCTAGTCGATAGAGAAGTCCACTTTTTGAAATGTTTAATAAGCGCATCGTTGTTTCAATTTTTAAATTGTTATTTAAATATATATATAGAGTTTTTAAGAGCTCATTACGTTTTTGTTCCTTTAAAGAAAAGATTCCTGTAAAACGATTTTTTGCAAGTAGCTTAATATGTTCAGTATTTAAATCATTAATGAAAATGGACAAAATACTAATATCCTTGAATGCAGTAATCGATGCGTTCGGACTAGAAACTAGGGCAATCGCAGCCTCATTATAGTGAGAATGGGCCTCCAAAATGCTATGTCCAATTTCACTGTACCCAATTTGAACAGGATATTTAGGAAATTGTTTGATTAATGCTTCTCTTAAATTACAAAAAATTTTCTGAATCAAAGAATGGTTCTTTGAAGGATGAAATAACAAAACAACCAGTTCCTGTTCCTTATTTGCAATAAGTGTGCGTTGGTTCTTTAGGTGATTTCGCATAAAGCTTTCAATTTCTTTTTCAATTTTACTTATATTGGAACTCCACCTCAAAATAGCAACGGTATATAATTGGTTAATATCAATTTCAAAGTAGCGAGATCTAGATATAATCTGATTTTTATCCTTCAAACGTTGATGCAAAATTTCATTAATAAGTTTTGCTTCATCCTCTGCTCGTGATTTTACTAAAATTGAATTCATCATAAGTTGGACAGAAATGACGTTTGTCATTTTTGATAATATTAAATAGTCATAGGATGTGAATGTTTTAGCTTGCATCGAGATCATTGACAAATAGGCAACCACTTTATTTTTAACTACAATCGTATTGGTTAAACGAACATGGTTATCTAACTGAATAACCTTTTTCTTAAAGGAAAGTTGCTGACGCTTTTCGAAAAAGTAACTACCTAATTGTTCTCTTTCCTTTTGGTCATAAACCCTCATATCCTGTTCAATCAATTGTCTATTCTTTTCTAGTCTATTCGTCGAATGAGCTAGATTATAAAATATATCTTCTATTAAAAAGGTTCTGCCAAAGGTTTTTTCAGCTTCTTTTAAAATATCTTCAACTGTTGCTCCATCTATAATCGCTTGTGTCATTTTACTTTGAATATTTCCTAGTTCAATTAAATCAAAAGTGACTTGATTTTCAGAGTGTGCCTTTGATTCATCAGGTAAATGATTAACCGTATAAATCTCCCATGTACAGTGTTCATCTCCTCGTGCTACACACGTTTTCTCCACTACCTTCACTTCAAATTGAAAGATGGTGCTCATATAGCCAGTTGCATAACCCATAAGTGTATGACAAACCGGTGTGTCACTTTGTCCGAAATAATCCAGGTGCACATTTGCCTCGTAAGAATGTAACCACGTTCCCGTACCATAAACAGTCTTAACAGATTTGTCATCATAAAAATCGATATACCCTTCGAAAACAGAACCTTTTATATGTCCTTTTTTACAATGAAGAGTAGGCCCTTGTTTAAGGAGATCTTGTATATCCAAATATTGCTCTCTCAGTTGCTGAGCGTCTGAAACGCCTAATTGATAGCCATAATTGAACAATAATTCCGTTGCTTTTTTTATCCCATTTATTTCAATAAGATCTGCTTTTAGAAAACTTAAAGCTTTAGCAAGCGATATGTTATCGATGTCTGCTTCTCCATTTTCTATATGAAAAGTAGTCCTATTGATAGAAATAACAGAGTGGTTCAACTGATCCCCCCCTTTTGTTAATTATGGGAATTATCATAAAAATAAAAATATTCATCTCTTATACTATAATACCATACAAGTTAAAAAACCAGACGAATCGTACTGAAAACGTTTACAAGTTAAGTAGGTTAGTTTGTTTTCTGAATAGTCAAAATTTAATAAAGTAAATGTGTAAATATAAAAACTTACACAAAGGAGAAATGAAAATGTTACCAGAAATCGCTAAATTAGGTCATATTGCGTTAATCACACCCGATTTAAAAAAGTCATTATGGTTCTTCTCAGAGGTTTTGGGTTTAGAAGAAACGGAAGTAGTGAATGGTACCCATTATTTACGTGCGTGGGGAGACTTTGAGCACCATACATTGTCGCTAAAACAAGGGGAAAAGTCAAAAGTAGATCACATTGGTTGGCGTACAAAGCGTCCTGAAGATGTAGAGAAATTTGCTGAATTATTAACGGAGGCAGGTGCAGATGTAAAGTGGATTGAAGCTGGTGAAGAAGCAGGTCAAGGAAGAGCCATTCGCTTTAAGTTACCAAGTGAGCATCCATTTGAGATTTATTATGAGATGGAAAAAACGCAACCAAATCAAGACCGTAAATCCGTGCTAAAAAACCAAACGTATAAAGCATGGCGAAAAGGCGCTTCACCACGTCGGATTGACCACGTGAATCTAGCGACATCACAAAATCCTGCTGTAATCCATAAGTGGTTAATCGATAATTTAGGGTTTAAAATGCGTGAATACGTCGATTTAGGGGACGCAGGTGTTATGGCAGGCTGGTTAAGTGTTACACCGTTAGTTCATGATATAGCCGTGGTAAGTGAGCCGAATGCTGAAACCCCAAACCGTCTACACCACTTGGCTTACTGGTTTGATAATGCACAAGATATTTTACGTGCCGCAGACATTTTAAGTGAAGAAGGTCTTAAATTTGTCGGACCTGGTAAACATGGAGTTTCGCAAGCAGTTTATTTATATGTGAAGGATCCAGGAAGTGGTCACCGGGTAGAATTATTCTCTAATAGCTACTTAATTTTTGAACCAGATTGGGAGCCAATTAAATGGACAGCTGAGGATATTGATTTAGGAATGACTTATTGGGGGCAAGATGCAGTAGCAGGTAATCAAGATTCAACGGAAGCATAGGAGGAATTAGAATGAGCTATCAAACAGAGATTTTAGAGACAGGTCGGTTTCAAACTTTTTACTGTGAGGCTGGACAAGAAAATGAGGAAGTAATCGTATTTCTGCACGGGTCTGGTCCTGGAGCAAATTCCGTTAGTAATTGGCAGCATATTTTGCCGGATCTTGCCAAGGACTATCATGTGATTGCGCCTGATATGTACGGATTTGGAAATACCAAACATCCAGAGGGATGCCCAAAAACATTTTGGGAATGGACACAATGCCGTGTTGATCAGCTATTGGAGCTATTAGATAAAAAAGACATTCACGAGTTTAGTCTCGTTGGCAATTCAATGGGTGGCTATGTGTCTCTAAACATTGTCATGCACTCACCTGCGCGAGTAAAAAAGGTGCTACTAATGGGAAGTGCTGGTGGGGAGGCACCGCCAACACCAGAAATTCAACGTATGGTAGGATTCTACAAAAATCCAACATTCGAAAACTTACGTAATTTAACAACATGGTTTGTTTATGATCCAGCAACAATACAAGATTCATTGGAAGATATTTTAAAAATTCGCTATGAAACGATTCAACGTGAAGAGATTCGCCATTCTTATTTGCATAACATGTTCCCAATGCCCGGTGAAATTTTAATCCCACCAAATGCGCTACGTCAAATGAAACAACCATTTTTATTATTGCAAGGTTTAAATGACCGATTTGTTCCGAAAGAGAGCAGCATTAGTATGATGGAACATTTACCTAATGCGGAGCTTCGTCTATTTACACAGTGTGGACATTGGATACAGGTTGAAAAACGTGAAGAATTTATTAAAGCTGCAAGAGATTTCTTCTAGTTCATTAGAAGACTAATTACTAATTTCAGGTTAACAGAGTCCTAAAAATAAATTAAGGTCACTGGGAAGACGACTATTATTAAGTCATTTTTTGAGTGGCCTTAAAAGAATTTTAAGAAACTTCATGAAAAACATTTAGGCTAGCTAAATCAAAATATAGTAAAACATAAAATGGGAGGGTTATAAATGTCAGTTGAAACAAAGCATAAATTTAAAGGGTTTACAGAAGTTGAGCTATTGCTTATTGAAAAAGCAAGGGAAGCAGGTCAACTAGCAGAAACAGAATTAGCAGCTTCAGAACTAAATGCCTCTGTTTCTCAAAAATTTGTAAATAAGTTGATTGTTGCAGGCATTACACGCACAATTCTTCCGAAAGAATACGGTGGTCCACAAATCTCATTACGTGGCTTTGGAGAAATTGTACGCACAATTTCGTATCATAATATATCAGCAGCGTGGGTAGGTTATTTCTACCCATTACACAATAGTTTACCAGCACACCTTCCACAAGAAGGTAGAGACGAAATTGTAAATTCCGATGGCTTAATTGCAGATGTTTTTGCACCTATTGGACAAGTAACTGTAGTAGATGGTGGCATTCGGATAACTGGTACTTATAACTATGCAAGCGGGGTTAACTTTGCTGAGTGGATTGGTTTAGGGGCAATTGCACAATTACCTGAATCAGATCGACCGGAATTTATAATGGCCTTCATGCGTAAAGATGAAGTACAAGTAAATGAAAACTGGGATACATTTGGTTTGCGTGGTACAGGTAGTAACCAAGTCGTAGCAACAGATGTGTTTATCCCACGTAGTCGTATTGTAAGACTTGAAGTTGCGAATGATACACGTCGCCCACCGGCAGGTTCTAATTATGATCCAGAATATCCATATTATCATGTGCCATACTTCTCTGCATTTTATCTTGGATTCCCGAATATCACATTAGGTGGAGCCAAACGTTTAATTGATGAATTTAATAAGAGAACGGAAGCTCGGGTGCGTATTCATGGAGAAAGCGAAAAAGATTCTCCACGTAGTCAGCGACTTCTAGCTCATCTTATGCTGGAATATAAAAAAGCTGATGGTTTATTGGAACAATATTACAATTTACTAGAAACATATGAAACAGAAGGTCCTTACGAAAAGGGAGAGTTTGCTGCTATCCGTGCAGAAATCGTTAAAATTTGTCAGGATATCGCTACAACAGTAATGGTTTCACTAGGTGGCTCATCTCTAAAAAAGAATGACATAATTGAAGTAACTGTACGAGACATTATTGCGGTAGCTACACATACAACATCTTTATATGAGGATGCACTATATACGTATGGTCGTAATTTATATGGCTTTGAAGGAATTGGTTGGGGCTGATTTCCCTAAGTATCGCGTTTATAAAGTAATACTTAATCAGTGTGGGTTTTCCTCATTCCACACTGATTGATTATTAGTTGAACCAATCGGCCTTTTATGAGCAGTTGATCTCCAAAGCTATCCTATTGTTTTCCTTATTTGTTGAACTAGATTTTAATCTTTAGAGGAGGGAAGTTATGATAACGGAGCGATTAATATCTAATGTTATCCAACTGCTTGATGAAGCACATCTAAAACATCAATCTATTTCCCCACTTACAACACAAGAGAAAAGAAATATTGTATGTCAAATAATTCTAATAAGTAAAGATAGGGATTTAAATCTTCTAATTCACTAATAAAAGCTCCCCTTGTTCGCTTCGACAGGCATCAACTCGTTAAATCCCCCGGTCAAGATTATTTCATTCGATGAACCGTTTAGCAAAAGTTAAATCTTCTCCCGTAGGTATATACTCCCTTTATTTGGTGCGTAAAGAGCATACTGATATTTCAAGGAGAAAGTTAATGGTCTATTTAGAAAAGGAAGCATAAGGTACGTCCCCATGCTTCCCCCGGGGGGCTAAGGCCCCATTTTTTCAATATTGATAAAGTAGGAATTGACAGTTTATATCGTTTACCCGTAAAGTTGCTTATGATACAAAATAAAACGGAGGAGAACAAATGCAATTCATTAATAGTCTACTTCTGGATATGGAACTAGATCCTAGTTTAGTAGAATATCTTTCGGTTATTATCAAGATTCTGCTAATCGGGCTTATCTGTATTGTAGCAAATTTTATTTCAAAGAAAATCGTGATTAGGATCATCACTCGTATCGTTAAAAACGCCAAAGTCGAGTGGGGGAATATTCTTTTGGAAAGAAAAGTTTTTCGAAAGTTATCCCATATGGTTCCTGCGATTATTATTTATTCATTAGCTTCAACTTTTCCAAGCTATCAATCTATTATTGAGAAATTGGCCATTGCCTATACCATCGTTGTAGGGTTAGTGTTTATTCAAAGTTTACTAAATGCACTGAATGATATTTATCAAACCTTTGAAATATCCAAGGTTAAGCCGATTAAAGGATATATTCAGGTGGTTAACATTATCATCATGACTATAGGAATCATCTTAGTGATTTCAAATCTAATAGGTAAGAGTCCTCTTATTCTATTAAGTGGGCTTGGTGCTCTCTCGGCCGTTTTGATGTTAGTATTTAAGGATTCGTTATTAGGACTAGTGGCAGGAATTCAGTTGACAGGCAATGATATGGTTCGGGTTGGTGACTGGATTGAAATGCCAAAATATGGAGCAGATGGTGACGTGATTGATATTTCTTTAAATACCGTACAGGTTCAAAATTTTGACAAAACGATTACGATGATCCCAAGCTACGCCCTTATTTCCGATTCATTTATAAACTGGAGAGGGATGGAAAGCTCAGGCGGCCGACGAATCAAGCGCTCTTTGTATATAGATACGAGCAGTATCACGTTTTGCACCGAGGAAATGATTGAGAAATTTATAAAAGTTCAGTACCTTTCAGACTACATTATTCAAAAGGAAAGGGAAATTACTGAGTACAATGCCAAAAATCAAATAGATCGAAATAATCCTGTCAATGGCAGGGCCCTTACCAATATCGGTGTTTTTAGGGCGTATATCAGCAATTACCTGAAAAATCACGATGGAATCAATCAGAATATGACCTTAATGGTTAGACAGCTAGAACCTAGTGAACACGGGTTGCCTCTGGAAATTTATGTGTTTACAAATTCCGTACAGTGGGCAGTGTATGAATCTGTGCAATCTGATATCTTTGACCATCTATTTGCCGTTGCACCAGAGTTTGGACTTAGAGTATTCCAGAACCCATCTGGGGCTGATTTAAGAACCATGGCAGAAGAATCGAGCAACAAAGCCTTGGTTGGTGAAAGTAGCTATTAAATAATCAATCTCCGAAACAAAACCGACTGTTCTAAATTACACAGTCGGTTTTGTTTATTGGGTGAACATCCATTCTCAACTTTTCTCCTTATTGCATGTTCTCCTTATTGCATGTTCTCCTTATTGCATTTTCTCATTATAAAATTTTACTGAATATATTCCACCTTCACTGACCATGTTGTTATCTTCTATATTATCTGGTTCGGGATTGCCTCCCTTTTCAATAGGAAATCTGTCTTTTATTGTTGATCCATCTGGATTAACCTTCTTTTTCCATTTGTTAAGTACATTTTTAGCTTTCATGCGGTTCGGTTTATTCGATAACCAAATGGCAGCTGTTGTGCCAATGCCTGCTGCTAGTACTGAGCTTATTCTTAAGACTTGTTTCATTTTCGAAGTTCCTCCTTCGATTTTTGGAGAATATCATGTCCAGCTTTACCTTATAAATACCCGCTTATATATCGATTAAACCTAGTATGATCGTTTCTATTTGCAGGCAATACTAGTACATTTATATTGAAAGAGGTAAGTTCTAGATTTTGGGGATATTACTGAATGCTTTTTTAAAAACGTAGAGGAGAAATTTAACGGGTTCGGATTTGAAGTACAACATACGAATGAACATTGCTTTTAGTATAGTAATTCGGACTAGAATTTAAAAGCAATTTGGCAAGTAAATCAGTAAAGAAAAATGCTTGGAGACATTTGCTCCAAGCATTTTTTATGCACCAGGTTAAGTGATTTCCAAATCTCCAAGAATCGCCAGGAAATAAGCTATTAATTTATCCATCTACATGACAAACTAAGATTTTGATATCTGCGCTCCACCCCACCCATTAAAGAGCGGATCCTCACGAACTTAGAAGAGGGGTACAGCATAGTTTGAAAAATAAACGGACAAATTCCTCTTAATGAAGAAAAAGCACGAAAAATAGATTAAATAGACGGAGAGATTCCGCCTATTTAATCAAAAAACATGAAAATGGACCATTTTGCTTTGCTTAACCGGAAAATCTCCGCTTATATCCCCCGAATCGAGCTCTATTCTACATTTAACCGGAAAACCTCCCCTTATTAAAACGATCACTGGTTACTCAGTTAAGGATAAGAAAGAATGTCTGCTTCATTTATCCGCCTCTCAGACATCAACACCCACTCCCTGGTAGTTAAATATTATTTTTAGCACACCAATTGGCATAACCATTAGCATGCGAATTTTCATGCTGACAAAAACTTATGTCACCATGATAAAAAGGGGTTCGAAATTCAGGGCGGATATACCGTTCATTTTATTAAATCCCATATATATCAACAAAAAAGAAGCAGTCTAATTCAGATGCGAATAGGACTACTAATTGATGTGCTAATTTAGTTTTTGTATTCGAAAACCGAACCCGTTAGGAGAAATTGCTACGTTTAACAAACAAAGGGGGAAGCATAGGGACGTACCCTTCGCTTCTTTGGAATATTTCTATTTCAAGGGGAAAGTTAATGGTCTATTTAGAAAAGGAAGCATAAGGTACGTCCCTATGCTTCCAAGGCACGGAACCCAATTAGAAAACGTGCAACTTTCAGCATTATTTGAAAAAAGGGACAGTTGACATGCCAGTATCGCGGTCCTATACTAACTTAGTGTGTTAACATAAGTATATCAATTTGGAGTGAATATATTGGACAAGACAGTTACAAACATCAAAGAAATAACAGCAAACCCTGCTCCACTAGGTTTAATGGGATTTGGGATGACAACCATCTTGCTGAACATTCATAATGCAGGTTTTTTTGAATTGGATGCAATGATTTTAGGAATGGGAATATTTTATGGTGGATTAGCACAAGTTATTGCGGGCATCATGGAATTTAAGAAAAACAATACATTTGGAACAACAGCCTTTACGTCCTATGGTTTTTTCTGGTTATCATTGGTAGCATTAAACATGATTCCATTAATGGGTTATGGTGAAGCAGCCGGTTCTTTATCAATGGCCGCTTATCTGTTTATGTGGGGACTTTTCACGTTATTCATGTTTATTGGAACTTTGCGTATTAACAAAGCCCTTCAAGTTGTTTTTGGAACACTTACGATTCTATTTTTCTTATTGGCAATTGGAAATTTCACAGGCTCTAGCTTGATTTTAACGATTGCTGGATATGAAGGGATTCTTTGTGGTTTTACAGCTATCTATGCGGCTATGGCACAAGTGCTAAATGAAGTATATGGAAAAACCATTTTACCAATTGGTGAAATTAAAGTTAAAGAGCGTCAAGTAAATGACCTTAAATCAAAAAAAATAGTTAGTTAGTTAGTCTATTGGAAGCATAGGGGCGTACCCTGTGCTTCTTTTTGAATCTATAGAAATTATGACATTAGAGGAAGCTAAGGGTACGTCCCCATGCTTCCCTTTTCTAATCAGTTCCTTAACTACCTCTCGTAAGATTATTTATGGCAATAAAACTGTATCAATAACATGGATGACACCGTTTGTTGCTTCGATGTCTGGTTTAACGACAGTTGCATTGTTCACTTTAATTGGATTAAGTGAAATGGTGACATCCTTTTTAGCTAACGTTGTTGCCTTCATTCCCTCTTTCAGGTCGGCTGACATTACCTTGCCAGGCACAACATGGTGAAGAAGAATATCCTTCAGGTCTCTTCTAGCTAATAATTGTTCCGTTGTGATATTTAAATCCTTCAATAATTCTTTAAACGCCTTATCTGTTGGAGCGAATACAGTAAAGGGTCCTTCACCTTTCAGCGTTTCGACCAATCCAGCTTTTTCAAGGGCAGCTGCTAATACAGTAAAGTCTCCAGATGCTATCGCTGTATCGACGATATCCTTTTTTGCCCCTGGATTTTCTGCTGCAAAAACTCCACTCGAAAATGACATGACCATCATCAACATGAACAAAATTACTGCCAACTTTCTTTTTTTCATTAACAAATCCTCCTACTTTTCACATTTTAAATTCCAAAAACTATTATTCGTTTATTTGATGTTTTTATCCATAACTTAAACTAAATTTTAGTAAATGGGAGAAAAAGTTACATACTATGTTTACTGGGATAATTTGGTATATATTTTAAATGAAATTACACCAACGTATAAGGGAGGATATGGATATAACAGTTCCTATAATTATAATCCCTCGAATACAGGGAACGAAACTGGTCAATTCGAACACATTGAATTTTGACACGATTTGGTCAGCCGTTCAAAGCAAATCTGAAACTATTTATGACCTTTCTCTAAAACAGGATATCCGTTTTGAAGTCAACCCCAAATTGATTATTGAGCGAAGTGATATAGAGGATCTGTCTTTTGAGGCCATTGGGTCAGTCCCCCGCCGAAGTAACGCATTACTTCACTGGGGGACTACCAAATACTCAAGTGTTGAACGACTAGAGTTTGGGAATGTCCAGTAATTTCTAAAATTACTGAAGACCTACTTTCCGGACTATTTTTTATACTCATGAAAGGCTACAAGTGAATTAGGGCCCTCTATAAGGGAAATCTGATGAAGAGGTTCAAAAAATATCCTTTTTATAAGATAAGTATCGTAATTTTATAGGTTATAGTTGAAGTGGAACCTTAAAAATAGGGAGGACTGTATGAGATGAAAACTAAGTGGTATTTGTTCTTTTTAACCATTATTACAGTCTCGATTGTCATTATTAACTTAATTAGTATTGAAAAGAACGCTACTTATAAAATTGGTGTTTTGAGCGCAGGAGAAAGTCGCCAAGAAAAGTATCTAGGCTTACAAGAAGGTTTAGCAGAGTTAGGGTATAAAGATGAGGATTTTACGTTTATTGTAAAGGACGCCGTCGATGATATTGATGTCTTAAACAATCATATAGACGAAATTCTAAGCGAAGAAGTCGATTTAATCGTCACATTAGGTGGGATTGAAACCATTCAATTGCAGAAAAAATTGGCGGAAGTGAATTTAGAACTCCCAGTCGTGTTTGCTGGGATCGCTGACCCTCAGGAAATAGGAATTATTGCTGATCATCGCTCACCAGGAAATTATTTCACCGGAATTAATAATTTTCATACTTCCCTCTCAGGAAAAAGATTGGAGTTGTTTCAGGCCCTTATTCCAAACTTAGAGAGAGTCTTTGCTGTTTATGACCAAAGTGTGGAAGCTAGCAAACGCAGCTTAGAGCTATCGTTAAAAGCAGCTCAGCAATTACATATTGAGGTAATTCCGGTTGATGCCACCAACCCTGCTTACCGAGAATTGATCGAGAAACAAATAAAAACGCATGATGCCTTATTTATCTTACCTAGTTATTATATTGAATCATTAACAGAGGAAATTGTTCAGTTCTCCAATCAATATAGGCTGCCAGTAATGGGACTATATGAGAATGAAGTAAAAAGCGGTTATGCTGCAAGCTATGGGACTAGTTTTTTTGACCAGGGATATCAAGCGGCGAGATTTGTCAGTTCAATCATTCAAGGGAACTCACCTAGCGAGCTCCCTGTAGAGCTACCAGATAGATTAAGGTTTATTGTAAATAAGCAAGTAGTAGAGCGGTATAACAGCGTGATTAATCAAGACTTGTTATCTATAGCGGAATTTATCGAAGAAGCGGCAGAAGGGGAGGAGCGATGAGAAATTTATTTTTCAATAAGTGGATCAACCGCCAATCGATAAGAAGCAAGGTTCTTATCTTTGGAGTTGTCATGTCAACAATTCCCCTTTTATTGATGAGTTTCTATTATTATACACAAAGCAAAGCAGACTTAGAGAATAGAATTATTGAAAAACAGCAGCTGATGACAAAGAATCTATCGAATGAAATTCAATTAGAATTAATCAAACTTTGCAGCAAATTCAAATGTTGACTGCATTAGGGAACTTCCTAGAGGAGGATAAAGGATTTTATGGATTATTGCTGCAGAATAATTTTATCGAAGAAGTAGTGGTCACCGATAATCAAGGTTTGGTCAAGAAACGTATTTCGCGGATCCGCTTAAATCTTCCAGATCATCAAGAAGCATGGTTTACCGATGATATGTGGTATGAATTTCAAACAGCAGACCAAATCTATGGGGATGTAGAGTTTAATTTATTCGGACAGCCGATTATGAAGCTAGCGATTCCGTATCAAACGGGTGATACGAGACTAGGGGTCGGGGTCGTAATACAATTACAGAAAATCGTTGGAAAGATCTCGTCTTTAAGACAGGACGACTCCGCGTATCTTTATCTTATTGACCAAAATGATCGAGTGATCGCTCACCAGGATTATAGTAAGCTGTGGCAAAAAGATTCAACCGTTAGCGTGGAAGGCGTGCTTCAGGTAAAAACGAAGATGAAGGATTTAAATTGGACATTGGTCATGGAACAGCCTAGACAAACCGCTTATGCACCAGTCAATAAAATGTTTCAAACTGGAATTATGGCTGTAGTAGTAACTACATTGATTATTAGTTTCATTAGTATCTATGCTGGCCTCTATTTCACAAAACCTATTATCATGCTAGATGCTACCATCAAAAAATTTATATTGGGTGCAAAGATAGAACCGATTAAATTGAATCGGAAGGATGAGATGGGGAAACTGGCAGATTCTTTTAATCAGATGACGGAGCAATTACAGCAAAAGTCTCGTTTGCTTGAAATAGAGAAAGAGCGATTAAAAGTAGTCGTCGAAGGGATAGGATCAGGTCTTGCCCTTGTAACGAGTCAATATATGGTTACATGGATGAATCCAACTTTAAAAAAATGGGTGCAGCAAGAGGAAATCCAGCTGCCATGTTATCAATTTATTGGTCGACATTATTCTCCTTGTCAAGATTGTCCGATTACATGTCCTAACTTAAAGGAAGGCTATGCCAATAAGATTACGACATTACGCGATGAAAATGGAGAAGAACGGATTTTCCAGCATCGTGTGTTTCCGCTAACTCATTCGATTGCAGGAGAAGGGGAATTTCTTCTTATGATTGATGACATAACCGAACAAAAGGAAATGGAAGAAAAAATAATTCAAACGGATAAGTTATCTGCTTTAGGGATGATGGCATCAAGTTTTGCCCATGAAGTAAATAATCCGTTAACAACGATTAATGTATACGCCGAAGATTTGTATGATCGCTTTCAAATGAATGATCAGGATTTAGATGAGGAAGAAGTAAGGAACTACTTAGAGAAGATTGTTGCGAATACAGAGAGGTGCAAAAAGATCACAACGAATTTATTAAATTTCTCACGGAAATCCATTTGGACAGTAGATCATATCAACTTAAACGAGACGATTCAAAATAGTATTAGTCTAGTGGACCATACTTTAAATAGTAAAGGGATTCAACTCAACCTAAAGATTGATTCGGAGTTGCCAGCACTAGCAGGAGATAGTTTAAAACTAATGCAGGTATTCGTTAATCTCATTAATAATGCCATTGATGCCATGGATGCAGGCGACACTTTAACCATTACGGCCACAGCTGATAGGGGCCTCTTAACATTTATTGTGAAAGACACGGGCTCTGGCATTCCAAAAGAAATCCTTCCAAAAATACTAGATCCATTTTATACAACAAAACCGGTAGGTAAAGGAACTGGTTTGGGACTGTCTGTTTGTTATGGAATTATTGAGCAATTCGGAGGCAGTATGGAGATTGAAAGCCAACTTGGAGAGGGAACAAGTGTGACGATACAAATTCAAATTAAGGAGGAGAAAAGATGGGGGCAACAAAGCTCTTAATCGTGGATGATGAGAAAGATTTACTTGAACTACTTGTTAGGCGTCTTAAGCGTAAGGGCTATGATGTTGATAGTGCAGGTACAGCAGAAGAAGCGCTTGAATTGGTGAAAACCGTAGATTATGACGTTGCGATTTATGATATTCGCCTTCCAAAAATGGATGGAATTACGTTATTAAAAGAGACGAAAAAACTGCAGCCAGATGCTGAGATTCTAATTCTAACGGGACATGGAACCATTGATACGGCGATAGAAGCGATGAAAGTGGGGGCGTTTGACTATATTACCAAACCTTATAATTTATCTGAACTGGAGCTTACGATTAATAAAGCTTTCGAGAATAAAATATTAAAAGAAAAAAACGATAGCATGAAAAAAATCATCGCGCGTCAAAATGAATTTGACATCATCGGTGAGAGTGAGAAGCTTAAGGAATTGCTCTGGATGACGAAAAAAATTGCTGACAGTAATGTTCCTGTTTTAATCGAAGGGGAGAGTGGAACAGGGAAAGAGTTGATTGCCAAAGCGCTGCATTTTTGGAGTTGTCGCAAGGAAGAGCCATTTGTTCCGATTAATTCAGGTGCCCTACCTGAACAATTATTGGAAAGTGAAATATTTGGACATGTTCGCGGTTCCTTTACAGGAGCCATTCAGGATAAAAAGGGCCTTGTTGAGGCAGCCAAAGGCGGAACGTTATTTCTTGATGAACTTGGAGAGATGCCACTTTCGCTTCAAGTGAAATTGCTGCGATTTCTTGAAACTGGTGAATTTCGTCGCATCGGCGATTTACGCGAAAAGCATATTTCTGTTCGTATCGTTACTGCGACGAATCGCGATATGGAAAAGGAGGTCGCTGAAGGGCGTTTTCGCGAGGACCTTTATTATCGCTTAAATGTCGTTAAACTCACGGTTCCACCACTTAGGGAAAGGAAAGAAGACCTTCCTGCTTTAATTCGCTTCTTTATTGAAAAATCGAAAGCTACGGGAAAGACTCTTTCCGCTGATGCACTTCAAACGCTTAATAACTATTCTTTTCCGGGGAACATCCGCGAGTTGAGTCATATTATTGAACGGTGCATTCTCCTATCAAAAGGAGACGTTATCCACAAGGAAGACCTTTTGTTACCACATACAGATAAAGAAGTCCATATACCGAATCAGGAACCAGCTCAAAGTACAACTTGTTCCTTAGAGGAGCTTGAGAAAGCACATATTGAAAAAGTGTTAAAACAAACGAATTGGAATAAAACAAAAGCCGCTGAAATATTAGGAATCAGTGTCCGGAATCTGTATCGTAAAATTGAGAATTATCATTTAAAGGAATAGCTGCCTACATCTGGCAGCTATTTTTATGCCTAAAATGCCGTGAAGATTTTTTCACTCATGTTTTTAAGAAAGGCAAATTCTCTTTTGTAAAAATCATACTATGCCAAATTGTCATGAGAATAGATTTCATGACAAAATGACATACCAGTCAATCGTTGAACTATGACAAATTGGCAGAAATCTAATCGTTGGGACAGATGTGCGTTTCGTTTCTTCGGGTGTGTTTTTTGTTCACAAACCTTTCATAATTTCCAAATCCGTTGGTAAAACAACGGATTTCCCCTTCATTTCTTCCCTTTTTTCTGAAAATCGCTCCTTGGGAAAAAGTTGGCACACTTCCTGCATTATCTATAAGCAAAGGATAAAACAAAAGAATAGGAGTGGATAAACATGCTTTCTAATATCGGTATTCCAGGCTTGATTTTAATCCTAACTCTCGCCTTGATTATTTTCGGGCCTAAAAAACTGCCTGAAATCGGGAGAGCTTTCGGCCAAACCTTAAAAGAATTTAAAAAGTCAACAAAAGAACTGACAAGCGAGCTTACCGAAGAGTTTGAAGACCATAAAGAAATGAATAAAGAAAAATAAGCAAAATGAGGTGATAAGAATGGGGTTATTTTCAAAATGGGAAATGAAACCAAAGGATTATGACAGAATAGTAGACACCAACCTTCCAGATCATGACAAAGAATTAAATCAATCTCAATATGACAGAAAGTTAGGCTTAAACATGGCCTATGATGCCAGAAAGGTCATTAACGGCAGTTTAAAGATTGAAGAATTCCATAATATCTATTCCTCTTCCCTTACAAAGGAATTCGGTCGTTATTACGCTGCCGATGGACCTGAAATAAAGCAAAACAGTACTGGACCTAAATGGGTCATGGTCATCGACTTAAAAAAATGCGTTGGCTGTGATACTTGTACGGTTTCCTGTAAAGCGGAAAATCGAACACCTCCAGGTATTTCCTATAATGTCGTGATGGAGTCACTTGAGGGGGATTTTCCAAATATAAAAGCGGTTAACCTCCCTAGACCATGCATGCAATGTGACAAGCCAGCATGCGTCCAGGTCTGCCCTACTCGGGCAACCTATAAAATGGAAAATGGAATTGTTGCAATCGATAATGATCGTTGTATTGGCTGTCGTTACTGTATTGTGGCTTGCCCATATGGAGCTCGTTCCTTTGATTTTGGAGATTCATATGAACAAGAAATGCAAGGCTGCAATGATGTCACAAGTCCTGAATACGGCGTAGAACGCGGGGGAAGAAAAGATGGAAAGACACCAATCGGTACGGTACGGAAATGCAGTTTCTGTTTTCATCGCTTGCAAAGAGGCGAAGAACCTGCCTGCGTCGAAACGTGCATTGGTGATGCCCGTTTTTTCGGCGATATCAATGACCCAAATAGTGTTGTTTCGAAGCTTGCTGCAAGTCCAAGGGCTTTCCGCCTGAAGGAAGAGCTTGGTACTCAACCAAGCGTAATTTACTTAAGATAGGAGTGAATACCTATGTCAAATATTGCGTTAAATGTAGACAAGGAATCCAAGAGCAATTCGAAAAGCTCCATCAAGGACAATATCTCAACATCCTTTAAAGTCTGGATAGCCTTCCTTACAGTAACCTTTCTCATTGGTGGTTATTTCATCGTAGAAAGATTCATTACTGGCTTAGCTGCCACCAATCTTTCTAGTATTACCCCATGGGGAGCATGGATAGCTTTTTATATTTTCTTCGTTGGTCTAAGTGCCGGTTCATTCCTGCTCTCGACATTGATTTATGTATTCGGAATGGAAGAGTATGAACGTATCGGAAAAGCAGCACTGTTCACGGCGATTGTTTGTATGATTGTCGCGCTTACCTTTGTATTAATGGATCTTGGACGACCAGAACGAATGATGAACGCGATTATTTATTGGAATGTCACCTCCCCGCTTGCTTGGGAAGTACATTTCTATCTTGTCTATATTGCCCTCCTTACAGTGGAATTGTATGTAGCAATGCGAGAAGATTTGGTCCGCGCCGCAAGAACAAACACGTTAAAAGGAAAAGTTGCCAGACTATTAATCTTTAAAACTTCAACTATAAACGAGGAAACAAAGCATCGAGACCATAAATGGATGAAAATTCTTGGGACAATCGGGATACCAATAGCGATTTTAGGGGTTCATGGTGGAACAGGAACGATTTTTGCCCTCGTTAAAGCACGACCTGCATGGAATACAGCAATATTCCCGATCATTTTCGTTGTCTCAGCGATGGTCTCTGGTACTGCCCTCCTTTTAGCCATGTATGTAATTAAAAGAAAGGTACAAAAGAAGCCAATCGACCATAAAATGGTTGTTTCATTGTCAAAAATGATGGTTGCATTCCTCATCATTGACCTCGGGCTGCAGTTTTATGAATACTTGACGAGTTGGTACGGTCTTGAAGCAGAACATCTAGATACATTACGGACAATGTTGGCCAGTAAAATGGCCTGGTCCTTCTGGGGTGTCCAGATGTTCCTAGGTGCGGTAGTACCGATCACAATCGTATTTTGGAAGAAAACGAGTCAAAATATCAATGCTCTTTTAGTCGCAGCCATCTGTATCGTAATTGGGATTATCGCGGTTCGCTTTAATATCGTCTTACCGTCCCTGATTGTGCCTGTTTTTCATGAGCTACCTTGGGGAGATTATTTTCCAACGATAAAAGAATGGATGGTTAGCATCGGTGTTGTATCAATGGGACTACTAATCTATTCTTTTGGCGAACTTCTACTACCAGTTGAAGAAACTTCTGAAGAGGTGAAACAGTGATGGAAAATAAAACAATGAAACGACGTGGTTTTTTAAAAGCCCTTGGAACCATTGGAGCGGTTGCCCTTGTCGGCCCTGCTTTTGTTGGCCCAGTTAAACAGGTGATGGGTGGAGTTTGGACGGATGACCCACATGGGATTGGAACGGATTATCAGGATTATACGGCAGAAAATGTCATTTTCACTTCTTGTCAGCAATGTAACTCAACTTGTACAATCAAGGCTTACATTGTAGCTGGCAGCGCAGGTGGCGCCTATACATCGATTGTGCGCAAGATCGCGGGCAATCAGTACAGCCCAATTAATATGGTGCCCTATGGACATATCAGTTACGACACTCCACTTGAACAAGCTGTTAAAGGAACAGGAGATCTTGCAAGAGGTGGGCGGGGACTCCGCGGTGGACGAACTTGCTTAAAAGGCCAAGCTGGCATTCAAACAGCGTATGATACTTTCCGTGTTCAACAGCCATTAAAGCGGGTCGGCGAACGAGGCAGCGGAGTTTGGAAGAGCATCACTTGGGAGGAAGCGTATCAGGAAATTTTAGAAGGCAGCAGTGATTTAAAAACTCCTGGACTGAAAGAGATATGGAAATATGTCTCGGAAGACGAGGTGATGATTGATTGGGATAAAGTTATGGCAGGGGAAATGGAGAAATCCGTATTTGACGAAAAATATCAAGACGTCTTAATTGATACCAATCATCCAGACTTAGGACCAAAAGCGAATCAAATTGCGATTATGGCTGGGCATCGACGTGATTTTATTGAACAGCTTGCCAACAATAGTTTAGGAACGGCAAATTTCTATGACCATGGCGGGTATTGTGGCATCACTAGTGTAATGGGAAATGTTCGCTCCTTCGATACAAAGAAGCAGAAAAAACGGATGATTCCGGATTATGAAAAGGTTGAGTACGTTTTAGTGTGGGGAACAAATCCAGTGACGGCCAATCGAGGGCCAACGACGTTTGCGCCGCAAATTACGAATGCGATTGATCGTGGTATGAAAATGGTGGTCATAGATCCGCGCTATAGTAAGACAGCTGAAAAAGCAGATTTGTGGGTGCCGGTAAAACCGGGTGGTGATGGTGCGCTTGCAATGGCGATGTGTAGGTGGATTATTGAAAATCATCGTTACGATGAAACCTATTTGCGCAATCCAAATAAAGAAGCGGCAGAGGCAGATAATGAACCAACATGGAGTGACGCCACTTATTTAGTAAATGTCGGTGATCCAAAAAGACCGTTTTTACGCGCAAAAGATTTAGGACTTGGGGATGATCAGTTTGTTGTCCTTGAGAATGGCCAACCCGTTCCTCATATAAAGGCCGAAACTGGGGATTTAGAGGTGGATACGACAATCAATGGGCTTCAAGTGAAATCGACCTTTACGATTTTTAAAGAAAAAGCGCTGGAAAAGTCGTTAGAAGAGTATGCAAAGATATGTGATGTCAGCACCGAAATTATCATTCAAATCGCAAAAGAGTTTACTTCCCATGGAAAAAAAGTCGGGATTCACTCTTACCGTGGTCCGGCGATGCATACGAATGGGTATTATTCTGGACGAGCGATTAATATGCTGAATCATTTAGTCGGAAATCATGATTGGGTAGGCGGAGATACGGCTCTTGGTGCGAAATATAAACAAGCAGAAGGCCGTTATGATTTGGTTTCGGTGCCGAATCCAAATAAAGCTTGGGGAATCCCAGTTACGCGTCATAAGACACCGTATGAAAAGACAACCTTGTATGAAAAGGACGGCTATCCGGCCAAACGCCCGTGGTATCCGTTAGGAAACAAACTGATTCACGATGTCCTTCCGAGTTCAGCAGAAGGCTACCCATATAAAATCAGAGCGATCATTATGAACCGAACGTCTCCGATTATGTCAGGTCCGCGTTCAGAGATGCAGAAGAAATTTTTGCAGGATCCGAACGTGGTGGAACTTGTCGTCTCTTCTGATATTGTCATTGGCGAATCAACTAAATACGCCGATTATATTTTGCCAGATTTATCGTATTTAGAAAGTTGGAATACAGAGGCGATCTTCCCGATCTTAAAATATAAGTTTGCCAGTGTTATCCAGCCGGTTACTCGTGTAGTTCCAAATGCCCGCCAAACGGAACAAGTTTATATTGATTTATTAAAGGGAATGGGACTTCCGGGAGTTGGAGATAATGCGTTAGCAGATGGATCTTCGATTCATAGTCCGGAAGATTATTATCTTAAAATGATTGCAAATATTGCTTTTGACGGACCAACACCTGTAAAGGATGCCAATGCCGAAGAGTTAGCTATTTTTGAGAAAGCAAGAACATTAGCGTTAGGTAAATATTTTGAACTTAAAAAACTTAAAGAAGCAGTCAAACCGGAAGAATGGAAAAAGGTTGTTTACGTATTGAATCGAGGCGGTCGCTACGAAGTTCAAGGAGACGAACATGTTGGCCCTCATATTAAGTACCAGTGGGCAAACCTTGTACACTTTTATGATGAAAAGGCAGCGGGCTTCAAGAGTGCTTATAATGGAAAATTTTTCGAAGGGGTAGCGATTGCGGATGAAATTCGCAAGTATAATGGAGAAGTTTATCAGCCAAATCTACCATTTCAGTTTATTAACTGGAAATCTAGGAATATGGGTACACACCGAAATGAAAGCAATGCTTGGCTTCGCGAAGTGCGGGATGAAAACTATTTATGGGTCAATCCACTAGATGCAAAGAGAAAAGGAATAAAAACGGATGATTTTGTCTATATCACATCGAATAGTACAAAAGAAAAAGCTCGAGTCCTTGTGACTCCGGGAATCAAACCTGGTGTCATCGGCGCAAACTTCAGTTTTGGTCACTACGCCTATGGCTCAAGTGAAGAAAAGATTGATGGGAAAGTGGTCAAGCCAACAGAGAAATATGGGCACCTGCCTTTTGATACAAATACACCAATGCATGAAGAGTCAGGATATACACGTGGAAGAGGACAAGGGTTCTCTGTCAATGCTTTAGCTGATAAAGATGACAGTTATTTTGAGGGATTTTTAGCAGACCTGTTGATTGGTGGGCCGGCGCAGCAAGATGTTTTTGTCGACATTGAAAAAATCTAAACATAAAGGTGATGGTCATGAAGGTGATGCAGGAAGAACTCTATGGAAAACTGGCGTTAACGAATATTTTAGCAAGTGTTTGGTTGGGGGATTGGGATCGTTACGAAGAGATTTTTCACCAAATGGACGCTGGTTTAAGGGAAAGCTTTCCGTTTCATTCAGAATACAATCGGGATTTAGTCCAATTATGGCATGAAAATCATTTTCTAATTCCTGGTGAATATTTTGTTTCTCCGTATTTTTCGTCTTATAAACTCAATCGTGTGAATGTAGAAGAACGAAAGGAGAATCTCCTTTGCTTAATCGGAACTTATGAAAAAGTAGGGTTTTATTTCCCATTGGAGCAGGAGTTGTACCCTGATCATCTAGGATGTATAACTGCTTTTATTAGTGCACTTCAACAAGAAAGAATCAAAGCCCTGCAAGAAAACAATTCAATATTGGATGAGCAATTGTATCAATTAGAAAAAAAGATTGTTTGCGATTATATTCTGCCGCTGAAGAACGAAATCAAAGACGCAGCTGAAAGCAAAATTCACCATCCATTCCTACGTCAATTTATCAGCTATTATTTCGAAGTAATCGGGGAATTGGATAGACTTTAACCAAAAAGAACCGGGCAGCTTTTGCCCGGTTTTTGCTATTGAGTTTAAATAAAGAATTTCTCCCTTTAAGATAGTAAACACCTTCATCCCCTAATGACTGAAACGAAAATTGAAATATAAAGAGGCTTATACCTGCATGGTATAAGCCTCCTTCCATTTGAATGGGAGTTTCTTAGGTCTACGATTGCTTTGGATCGGGAATAAGATTTCCTTCTTTTACTAATTCGGTTTCTGTTTTCGCGTTATCCATTTCTTTCCCGAGCTTTTTTAATTCATCTAAATTCTGTGCCATGGAGCTATTGTTAGCATTTTTAACCTTAATCTGTAGTTTAGCTTTTTTTTGTTTCGTTTTGTTATCCATTCCATCCTCTCCTTTGGCGTTAAAGATTCCCTAGTTTTTTATTTACCCTCTTATTCATAGGTGAAACCATTTTTGTGAGACCTACTAAATGGATGGGGAAGCAAAGGAAGCATAGTGACGTACCCTTCGCTTCTTTGGAATATTTTTATTTCAACGGGAAAGTTAATGATCGATTTAGAAAAGGAAGCATAAGGTACGTCCCCATGCTTCACGAAATTTCCTTCCCCCAAATCCCCCCATCATAGTTTATAATAAAAAGATGTCGAATTTTGTTATCAGGAGTCTTATCCTATAACAATACTAAGCTAGTAAAAAGCAAGTAGGTGAGTAAAATAAACATCATTGAAACACGGGTAAGAGGCTTTATTGCTGATATCCAACACCCAAAACAAAAAAAGAAAATAAACATAAACGATGTAGAACTGCAGCTGCGCAGGCTGATGGATGATTATTTTGATATGGATGGGTATTCGTTGTTTTGCCAGGCGATTGAGAGGTTGGAAGACGATGGGGTACTGACTCCGATACAAAACAATCAATATAATGGAAGAAATCCGGCTTTGCCACTCTATTATTGGGTGAATATTAAGGTTCAGGAAAGCAAATGGGATCGGCTTGAGATGATGAAGCTAAGTGATCTGTTTGATTTTACTTATTATGAAAATCATCCTGAATGGCAAACGGAACACGAATGGAATCGAATCCACAATGTATATAACTTCCTTAAAACGAGTGAGGAACGGGAAATCGTCTCTTTAGAAGAAAGAAGTTTGGAGCTTTTTGGGCATGAAAAGTTTTTACTAGACAGCGATCAATTCCCGGAAGGCAGAAGCTTTTTAACACGGATTGGCGTTTCGGAAGAGCAATTGAAAATCGTTAACCTCGGTGAGCCGTTTGTGTTTTGGTTGAAACAAGGGAAAGAAATTAAAGATGTTCAGCGCGTGTTAATCGTTGAAAATCTATCATTCTTTCATACCTCCATTCAGTTATTGGAAAATAATCAACTGGATTATGAACCGGAACTGATTATTTATGGGGAAGGAACGAAAATTGAACGGAGTTTTTCATTTTTCTTTCGAATGTTTCCACCGAAAAACTATCTTTTCTATTATGCAGGAGACCTTGATGCCGCCGGATACGGGATTGTCATTCGTTTGTTGGAAAAATATCCGGATTGCTGCATTCAGCCGGCCTTGAAAATTTATCGCAAAATGCTTGAATGTCACCAGCAAAAAAATGACCAGAAGAGTGGACAAACACAGAATGAAAAATACCGTGATGCTTTTTTTCAATGGTTTACGGAAGATGAGCAAAAACAATTGATGCAGTTATGGCAGGAAAATAAGCGAATCCCCCAAGAAGTGCTAACAATCGAAACATGGAGGCGATGGATGTGAACGAGTCATGGGAAGGCTTCGCCCAGCGAATGCAACGATTGAATCCATTGTTTGAGCTTGGGAGAGGGATGGAAGTTGGCGAGTTGAAGCCTCATCTCCAAACGATTCTCATGCAGGTGCTCCTTACCATTTTTTATCGTGAATTAAATGATGATGACCAACGGCGCAAATCCGATATTAAATATATCGTCGAAGATTCGATCAAACAAATGAAGCTGCTTGCCGACGACAAGCAAATCGACCGGATTACGAGTGGACTTTTATATCAAGGGAAAGAAGAGTATACGAAACCGTTTGAAACCTTATATTACGATGAAATTAGGCAATCATGGGAGACGCAAACGTTTCGCTATGTCACGATGGATGAGCTATATACCAATCTTGAGATGGGCGGGTCGATTGTGTACAAACTGACCGATGTCTCGCAAGAAATGATTTTTATGAGTCGAGAAATGGCGGAGGAATTCTCGATTACGATTGAACAATTGTACAGTATGCAGTTAATTAAGAACGGTAATTTTCGCAAAGCGACTCGAAACCTCGATCACCTCATTTCACGTGTGAACCGCTTAATGGCAAAAGAATTCTCCTTTCAAAAGGAAATGGTCAACAATCCCAAAATTTTATTAATTGAAGAGGAAATGCAACGAGCGGACAATCGGGTGGAAATTGAGAAGCAATTCGAGGAAGAAAAGAATCATTTTCGCACGATTAGCTCGATGATTGAAAAAACGAAACGAAGAAACGAAGAAGACGATGGGATTCAAAAGGAATTGATGCTGCTTCAAGAAAAGATTGGTCATACTAGGGCGCTGCATGACCGTTTCGCGAAACTCGTGATTCAAAATATTTCTTATGAAATGAAGCTAAAAGCCGAAAACCCATCGCTGTTTTGGGAAACGAGCTTGGTTTCGTTTCGTGAACATCTTTATGAAAACTGGTTCATGAAGGAAGGCGTAACGTCTTTTAAGCTTGTCGAAAAGGTTCTCGGGCCAATCTTTTCCCCGAAGAATGAATTTATTTTGCCGTTAGATTGGGTTTGGGGTGAACAGGAATATGATGAAAAACAAATAACCGATGTGATCGTTGAAGAAGAGACAGAAGAAAGCATTACCTACCAGCGCGTCACGAACTGGGATTCTGTCGTCAAAGCATGGAGTTATGTGTTTCAGTACATCCAGACGTACGGCGAGTTTTCATTAGCAGACTTAGCAAGCATGCCATTGGAGGTCCAGGATTTATGGTTTGAGGAATCGGAGACGATTGATCTATGGATGATGTTTGATAAAAAACCATTGAAAATCCAAGTGTTGCATCGACAAGAAGAAACATTGAGTGATGAGCGGGAAATTCTTCTTTACAAACTGATGCATGAATATCCGCAATTTCAAGTGTTTGAAGGCGCGAAAATATATACGAAGTTTGACCACCGGGCAGAGCCTTTCCTCTGGTATCGAATGAAAATCACCCCGTTTAAGATCTGTGTACAGGAGGAGAAATAAGTGAGTGCAGAAACAATTAAAAAAGCATCCGCGGTCTATTTTACGCTCTTAAAAGAGAAAGTCATCGACGAAAATAGCGAACACTTTCAGACTTATTTTGAACCGGAAGTGAGACAGACGGTGCTTTTATTAGCGGACGAATCTGGTACGTATATTATTGAATCGCCGAAACGAATTCAATTGGTCGTTCAGCCGACGGGATCTGTGTTTGCGACGAATTTTACCCATATGAAAGACAAGCATAAACAAGTGGAAACGAAAAAACACTTTCATTTAATGAGCGTCGTGATGATGTCGTTTTTAGCGAGCATCGATCGCAACCAAGCGGCAAGAATCCGTACGAAGCGGGAAGGCATTAGCTATTACGCACTTGAACGGCAAGTGAATGATGTGATTATGAATTGGGATAGCATTCTTAAAAATCAACCAACTTTCGGTGAAAACGAGAAAATCGATATGAAAGAAGTGGTCACCACTTGGAAGTACATGGAAGTCGACACCGATGATTACGGAGCAAGAAAAGCGAATCGCCGAACGCGAATTGGGTTGATTGCTAGTAGTATGCGGTTATTAGAAAGTGAAGGGCTAATCGTCATTTTAGATCGGGATGACATTCCGAAGGCGATTCCGAAACAAGAATTGTTTGAGCGGATTGACTATTTATATCACGATTATGACCGTTATGAAATGTTTAAGAACTTAATTTCAACAGAGGAGGATGAGGAGCATGCCGAAGATTCATCGAATTAGAATTGTTGGCCTGAAATATGATGGCATGCAGAAGCAATATAAGGACACGACGTTCAACTTCCATGATGAGGAGACGAGCACAAATGGGCTCATTTCGATGATGAATGGCGGGGGGAAAGGCGTATTCTTGCAAACCATCTTCCAAATTCTCAAACCAGGAACCGCATGGGGAAAGCAAAACAATCGCTATTATCAGCAATTCTTTTTTAACAATAAGGAGCAGTTTATTCCTTATACGTTTCATGTGCTGATTCAATGGGAATTGGACGGAGCCGATCATCGTCATTTGGTGACAGGCGGAATGTTTTCAGCAGAGCAGCGCATTTCGATGAATGAAGAAATTGGCACGGAAAACAACACGTTGGAACAGGAAGCGAAAATTGTCCCGAATATTACCTTCTATACACGCGAATTTGCGGGGAAAGAAGAAGTCTCGCTAGAGCATATTCCCCTCTATGAAAATGGCGAAGTCGCAGAAACAGAAAGTTTGAAAGACTATTTAAAATGGAACGGTTACGACGTTTACCGCGATACGAAAAAGCATTATCGCATTCTTGATACATACGGAATTAACCGTAAAGATTGGGAAATTTTAAAAGACATCAACAAAGATGAAGGTGGCGTTGGCAAATACTTTGAAGGCGCGGAAGACGATCATTCTTTGTTCCAAAAAAGAATCATTCCGACGGTGAGTCAAGTATTACTTCGAACCGAACATCAGAAAAATGACCTAGTAGAAATTTTTAAAAGTCAGGCGAGCATTGCGAAAGATTTGCCAGTGCTGTTAAAACGCGAGCAAGCGCATAAAGAGTTTTTAGAGGATATCGTTCCGTTTGAAGAGAACCTTGCAAAGGGTGTAGAGCATAAAGAAATTGTTGAAGACAGTATCAAGGTTGGACGGCAGTTGCTTGGTGCGTTGGAACATTTGAAACAAACGGAAGAGGAAAAATTGGTTTCATTAGAAAAAGAAATTGAAAAATTAACAGAAAAACAAATTGATTTGCGCTATCAAAAAGACAATCTTGAGTATGCGAAAGCCCATCGTGAAGTGCTAGATTGGGAGAAGAAATTAGCAGAAGAAAAGAAGAAACATAGTGGTTTGCAAGAAGTGGTGATTGAGAAACAAAACCGCAAAGACGAGCTTGCGTTTCAACTGTTATTAAAAGAATGGCAAGAAGGCGAGCAAAGCATTCGCGCGTTGTCCCAGCAAATCGCTAAGTTGGAACAAAACAGTGGCTTAGAGCAAGTGAATCAACGCATGGATGAAATCAAAACAGAAGCGGTCGAGCAGTGGAAAGTAGCTTCTGTGGCGATTCAAGACAGTGTGAAGCAATATTTGGGTTATCAAAAGTTTTTAAAGAAAAAAGCCACTGAACTATCGAAACAGGATAAGAAAAAGACAAAAGAAATTGCTCAGTTTGAGTCAGAAATAGATTTTCTATATACGCAAATACATGAGTTTGAGTCGCAGGAAGAAAAGCTGATCAAAGAATTTGGCGACCGTTTAACGTATGATTTAAAAGGGTTTATCGAGAGTCTATCCAAGCAGATTGAAGACAAAAACGCGAAATTAGCTGAGCTGGAAATCAATGATAAAAAATCGAATGAAAAGCAAAACGAGCTTGCGTCTACTCATGGGACACTCGTGCAATCGATTGAGTTTTCCGAAGAAAAAGTAGCCGAGTTGAACGAGAAAAGCGAAGAGCAAAAAAATAAAGAAGCGAAATTACTTGATAAGCTTCACGGGTTATTAGCGGAGGTGACGGCACCGTTCACTCAGGCGTTGCTCTCAAAATACGCGCTGCAAATCGAGGATCTGCTCGTTCAAAACCGCGAGCAAGCGGAAGAACTGAAAAAACAGCTGTGGGAAACGCAAATCGATTATGACTTAAATGATGAACATTTCTGGATTGCGAATAAAGATGTGAAAGAATTAAAAGAGTGGATTGATGAAAAGACCGGTATTGATGTGTTTTACGGAACGCAATTCCTTCAATCGTTAAAACGAGAAGAATTGGCCAGTCATTTGTCAGCCTATCCACTTCTGCCATATGGGTTAGTCGTTAGCCGCCAGCAGTGGGAGAAAATCAATCAGCAAGTGTTATCAAGCAGAATGTTCAAAAGCCCTGTTCCAATTTTCATGCGTGAGGAAATGGCGAACGAAACGAGCCTCGTACCGTTTGTAGTGATGAACGGAACCGAGAAAGAGCTGTTAAGTGATAAAAATCAATTTACCGACTGGAAAATCAAGCTTTCGAAACAACTAGAAGAAAAGAAAGAGACGCTCGTTGAAATCGAAAAAACGGAAAACTCCTTCCGGCGAATTTTAAAAGAAATCGATCGCTTCCTAGCCAATGAGCTTGCGAGTGACATCGACAAAGCGCTAAGCAAAGAACAAGAAAGCTTGCTTGAAAAGAAAACGAAGTTGCAGGAAATCATCGTTCAAACGGAAAAAGAAAAAGAAAACCAGCGACAACTGAAAGAGCAGGTAGAGAAGACAAAAGAAAAGATTGAAAAGCTCACAAAAGATGTCGAGACGTTAACGGAATACGAAGAGAAAAAGTCGCTCCATCAAGAAAATAAACGCGTAAAAGAAGAGAAAGAAAAACAAAAGGAAACGTTGGTACACGCTCAGAAGGAAATCGTCGATGAGCACGAAACGACTGTTAATTTACAAGATAAGTGGAATCAAACGTATTTGGAATGGAAGCTTTCAACGGAGCAAACGATCAATGAAATGGCGGTCTTTATTGAAGACGCTGCGTTCCCTTTTTCCGGAAAGGGCGAGCTCTCAGAAGAAGTGCCGCGTTTATCTTCTTCTATTTTAGAAGATATTAACGGAAGCATCGAGGAATTGAAACAGCTGCAAAAGTCCAAAGAAGAACAAGCGAGCGAATTGCTGGCGATTCAAGCGACGAAAGAATCGGAACAGAAGCAGCAGAAGAAATTAGAGAAGAAATTGAATGGGTTGAACGAGGAATGGAAGGATGCTCCTGAACGAGAGGAGCCGTTAAGCATATTAGAAAACATGCTGCAAACGGCGCAAAAAGAATCGAGAGCAGCCGAGAAAGAAGAGCGCGAAAAAGGAACGGCGGTAACAGTCGCGGAAACGTCGTTAAAACATGCGATTGAACAGCGTGACAAAGCGGCGAAAAAAGTGGTCAAGCATGAAAAGCAACCTGAAGAATGGGAAGACCTTGATTTAGAAGTGAAAGACGTTGAAATTAAAGACCAAACGAAGCTGACGAAAAAGGAAATAAAGGACGCGGAAAAACGCCAGAAAGAAACAGAGTCGAATATTACTGGCTATGATGGAGACCTATTAACGTTATCGGTCATCCTCAAAGAAGAAGCCGCTGCGTTTACGGAAGAAGATGTCGAGAAATTTAAAACGCAAGGAAAGCAATGTATTTTAGCTTGGTGTGAAGGGCATCAAAACATCCAAGAAGAAGGGCAAGAAAAGCATGCGAAAATCGAACAATCGTTGCGGAACTTAAAGTTAACGATTGAGGGAAAAGATTGGGAGATACGCTTTAAAAATGAAGTGTTAACGACACTTGACCATTTGGATACAAGGCATTACAGTCATATCCAAGTTGTCGTGAAAAACATGAAGCGTTTTTCACAAAGTGGCTTAGAACAATTAGAACGCGACAAAGAGCGCGCGGAAAAAGCGCAAAACTTCTGGGCGAGCCGTGCGAGCATGAAAGTAATGGGCATTTCAGAGGCAATTCGTTCAATGATAGCAAAGATGAAATTAAAAAACGAACGAGGTACTTTCCCGCTTGTCCAGCTTAAAGAAGACATTTTACCGAAAAAAGCGGAAGATGTGGAGCCGTTATTGAAGCAGCATTTCGTTTCAGCGATTAACAAAATTACAAAACGTTTTGAACTAATGGATGACAATAATCGTGAGTTGGATCAAGAAATCAACCAACTGATCAGTGATGAGCAAATTTTATTTGTTTCGTTGCGCAATCGTTATCCGGAGTTGCTCGTCTATAACATGCGCACCGATAATGCGTTTATGTACGGAAAACCCCAACGTGAGCATTATTCGACATGGCAGACGATTAACCAAGGGTCGAAAACGAAATCAGATGGAAGTGGTGGGCAAAAACTATCGGCCCGAATGGTGATGATGATGATGCTCTTATCGGTTAAAAGTGAAACCGATCAAAGTTGGGTTCCGTTAGTCGTCGACAATCCGTTTGGACAAGCGGCATCCGCCCATGTTCTTGACCCCATCTTTGCAGTTGCGGAAAAACTGAAATTCCAATTTATCATTGTTACACCACCAGAATTGGTTAAAACAGAAATCAGCCAACGCTTTGAAGCGTATTACAAATTGGACTTCATCCGTGAAAAAGGCAAAGAAATTGTAAGTGACACGATTGTTCCCGCATTTCGGATTTATCAGGGGGAGGAAGTTACTTCATAAAAAAGGGCAAGTTCATTCACCGAAATGAAGCACCTCCTTATCAGTTTGATAAGGAGGTTTTAATTAAACCGTGTAAAGTACGTCTTGTCTCCGGACTTGTGAATTACTTTAAAGATAAAGCTAGTGTAAACAATTTTTTAATCCGACTACTGCGTAAAAGCACAGCTAATATTGTATGTTTTTTCAGAAAAGGTCATTTATGATCTTTTTGCCTAAGAGATCCGAAGGTTTTTTGAGCGATAATGCTGGTAACGCGATTTTTAATCCAAGTACTCGGATTAAAAACACCAAATTTCGTTGATATATTGCTAGTACTCGTAATAAAACGCTGTAGAATGAAGGGTTAATCCGAGTACTAGCAATAAAATGAGGTCAGCAGGCCGATATAATCCCTGTACTAGCAATAAAAAACGGCCAAAAATTGGTTTAATCCAAGTACTAGTAATAAACGAGCCTTATAATTACGTTAATCCAAGTACTAGCAATAAAAACTTAGCCTATTTATCGACAATCCACCCTGTATAAAACTAAGAAAAACAATCGAGTAAAAAAACTAAGAAAAAAACCGGTCGTTATTCAAAGTTGTTCAATACCCTTTAAGAAACCTACTTAACTAAAGTTAAGTAGGTGACAATAATTAGGCCTCCTTGAGGTGTTATAAATCTGTCACAGCCCCTTTGGATGCAGAGGAAACGAGTCGGGCATATTTATTTAAAACACCGCGCGAATAGCGAAGAGGGGGCTGTTTCCATGTTTTTTTCCGTTCTTCTAATTCCTCATTTGTGACATTAAAGGTTAGTTGTTGTGTGTCGCTATCAATGGTGATGATATCCCCGTCTTTCAACAGCGCAATTGGTCCACCGGTTTGCGCTTCCGGTGAAATATGACCAACGACAAAACCGTGTGTTCCCCCGGAAAATCTCCCATCCGTAAGAAGGGCTACTTTTTCGTTCAGCCCTTTGCCGATGACAATTGCAGTAATCGCAAGCATTTCGGACATACCTGGTCCACCTTTGGGCCCTGAGTAACGAATGACAATGACATCCCCCTCTTGAATCCGATCCTGTAACAGAGCCTCGGTTGCATCCTCTTCGGAATCAAATACTCTTGCCGGGCCAGTAAATTTGGCAAGCTTTAAGCCGCTCATTTTAGCTACTGCGCCCTCAGGAGCAAGGTTTCCTCGTAGTACGACAAGCGGACCGGTTTTGCGGATTGGGTCAGCTAACGGTCGAATCACATCTTGACCTTTTTGTAAATCAGGATATTCTGCCAGATTTTCCGCGATTGTTTTTCCAGTAACAGTTAGACAGTCTCCATGGAGAAGCCCAGCTTGAAGTAAAATTTTCATAACAGCCGGTACACCGCCAACTTCATGCAGGTTTTGCATTACATATTTTCCGCTCGGTTTTAAGTCAGCAATATGAGGAACTTTTAGACGGATTTTTTCAAAGTCATCCAATTCTAACGGAACATCGACTGAATGAGCCATTGCAAGTAAATGGAGAATGGCATTCGTTGAACCCCCAAGGGCCATCACAAGAGTAATCGCATTTTCAAATGCTTTTTTTGTCATGATATCTCGTGGGAAAATCCCTTTCTTCAATAATTCGATCACGGCTTGGCCGGCCTTATGGCAATCATTCAACTTTAACTCCGTAATAGCAGGGTTAGATGAACTTCCAGGAAGGCTCATGCCTAGTGCTTCGATTGCCGAGGCCATTGTATTGGCCGTATACATTCCACCGCATGACCCTGGGCCAGGACATGCGCGGCATTCGACCATTTTTAGTTGCTTTTTATCGATTTCCTGTTTATTATAATGACCCACAGCTTCAAAGGCGGAAACGATATCAATATCTTTCCCGTCTAAGTTTCCTGGTGCAATCGTACCACCATATACAAAGACAGATGGAATGTTTAAACGGCCAATAGCGATCATGCACCCTGGCATATTTTTATCACAACCTCCAATCGCTACCAATCCATCTAAACGTTCAGCTCCAACTACTGTTTCAATTGAATCCGCAATCACTTCGCGGCTCGGCAAAGAATACTGCATGCCAACATGTCCCATTGAGATCCCGTCGGAAACGGTAATCGTGTTAAAAATTAACGGGGCACCACCACTATCTTTCGCCCCCTTTTTTGACTCAATGGCTAATTTGTCAATATGTACATTACAAGGGGTAACCTCACTCCATGTGCTTGCAATCCCGATCATTGGCTTTTGAAAGTCCTCATCCGTGAAACCAACAGCTCTTAACATCGCTCTGTTTGGCGTCCGGTTTTCTCCATCACTAATAACGTGACTTTGTATTCTTAAGTCTTTCTCTGAGTTTGTCAAATTTAGATGCTCCTTTCGATTGTGAACATATTAGGTGAATTCAAGTTAGTTGCTAATTCATTATGTTTCCGTAGAAGGATTCATAACTAGGAGTGTTAACAAATAAAAAAACACTATTTTTTAAAATAACCAAAAAAGCATCAATTCATTCAACTTCATCGTGTAGGTAGCAGGGGTGTACATCGCTAAAGAATGTAATTTTTAAGGACTTATTTCTTGAAAAAGTGCTTTATTGTAATGCAGTATTACAGGATATTTCTTAATCGTTTGTGATTCAGGTGGCTGCGATGGTGTTTCAAAATACCTGAGGATTTGTTACTTGTGTTTCAAAATACCTAGGGAATTGTCACTTGAAGAATGTGAAGTAGAAATAGACGTATGGGAGCCGCCACCACCTGATACCAGCTGAATAGGGGTTAATGGTTTAGTTTTTCGACTGAGAGGATGTTTTTTTTATGACATCCGCATTCCCAGCAACGTCAATATGGGCGGTTTCTTTTTTTAGCTTTTCCTTTATTTGTTGTGTTTCTTCAATTTGACGTTTTGTAATCGAAACTTTATTTACTTGAACAGGGCGTTTATTAATTATTACTTCCTCTTCTTTCAAAGGAATTCGAAGTTCGTTCTCGTCTCCTGCTTCTATTACCATTTCTTCCCGCTTAATTGGAACAGTGAACGTTTTCTGTTCTACAACAACATCTTTATGAACCTTTATCTCACCTATTTGTACTCGTTCTTTTTTTATGTCCAGCTGTTCTTCTCTTAATCGTAGGGTTTGCTCTTTATCATCCTCTGTTTTTATATTCGGTTTGCCAATATTTTTCCTCGTAGCAATTGTATAACTAATGGCGCCAATTATTGCTCCTAAAATAAGGCCTGTAATAACTGTAAAACCTGTTAACCAACTAATTATGCTACCGATTATTGAACTAATAGTAATATACTTTCCCATGGGGCCTCCTGATGTTAAATTTAAATAAAAAGGGATGGAAAGAGACCTACTTAACGAAAAGTTAAGTAGGTGGGAAAAGATTAGTCCTCTTTAATAATATCTGTATTGCCATGTGATTCAATATCTGCAACTTCTTTTCGAAGTACTTCTCGTACTTGTTCTGTTTCCTGAACAGGGCGTTTATGTGCGGAGACTTCACCCGTAATGACGGTATGCTTATCTACATCAATTTTTTCAGCAGTTACTGGGATGTGGATGGTTTCCTCTTCTACAATTGGCTCATCTGTTGGTTCGTGATCAACGGCTCTTTGCTCGATGACCACTTGATCATGTGATACAGGGACATCCACTGCTTTTTCTTCCTCAATAATGTCCTTATGAAGCGTTACGTCGCCTGTCTCCACCCGATATTTGTTGATATCCAATTCTTCCTTACGAAGATCAAGATGTACGTTCTCAGTTGCAAATTCTGTATCAGCTGTGCGATTTACTTCAAGTCCCTTTTTTTTAGTTTCCTTTTGAGTTTCCTCTTCGTTAAATAAATCAAAAAAGCCCATACTGAAAACCTCCTAAGGATCATGATTGGATTGTACACTTATAATGTTCCCTAGAGAAGTAAAGATATGCTTTAAGTATCTATGTCAAAAAGTGGATAGGCAATTGGTGTATGAAGGAGAATCGTTTATGGAAACGTTCTGGGGAAAAGCTGTATATCCATAAACAAAATCTTGTCTACTGAGAAATTCCTTATTGTTACAATTTTTATATGCTAAAAAATACTAATAGCTATTTAATTTTTTTTATCCATATCCAAAGCGACAATCCTTGAGCAAAAGGACTATCAAACGGGTCCTTTCGTTTTTAATTCAGGAAATAGTTTAGCTGTTGAGCATGTCGGCGGTTCGTATCAATCACATCTTCAACTATTCGTTTACTTTCCGAATCTAAGTCTCCTTTTACCAGTTCCTCTGAATAATGAATCCCATAGCGATCCATTCCTTTTAAAGCATCCTCAATCATTTTTCGCTTGTCATTAGAGAGCATGATTTTATGCATAAAACTATGCATTGACCCAGAGACACCTTCATCATCAGCTGGAACTCCGCCTAGATTTTGAATTCGTTCAGCAATTTTTAAGGCATTTAATTTAGTATCCTGCTGCATCGATTGAAAGCTTTCCTTTAATTCGCTATCGTCCACCTTTTGAATATAATGTTCAAAAGAACGGATTCCCATGTATGTCCCTCTTAATAAAGTATTTAATTCCTCAATAATCGTCTCATTTGTCATCCCTGTCACATCCTTTGTCCTATTATGAAGCTTTTGGATTGAAATATTCGTAGCAAGGTTCAACCTTTAATTGAACAAGGCCATCTTCAGTTTCGAGTAGTGCGAGTCACCTCCAAATTTTGGCACTAGCATAGTTCCAATTTATTATGCGCACTATATTTATTGACAATTAATACACAAAAATATTCTTTTAGGGAGGCTGTACGATGACCGAACAACAAAATCAACAACAAAATCAGGATCAACAACAACTTCAGCAAGCAATTCAATCTATCGAACAGACCGATAATATGATAAAAGCACAAACAAATACAAATTTAGCTGAAATTGCAAAAATGGAACAAGTAATGCAACAACTAGACCAACAGTTGCAAAATTCTAATGTGGCTAATTCCACAGGAAATCAAGCATTACAACAGCCACAAATAACTGCTTTGCAAGGACAAACAGCTATAAGTTTAGAGGACAAGCAACAGACATTGCAACAAATACAGCAACAGTTGCAAACATTTCAAACAGTTGCTTCCCTAGGAAATCAAAACCTACAACAAGCACAGTTAGAAGTTCAAAAAGCTCATATGCAATTACAATTGGAAAATCAACAATTATTCCAAGCTCAACAGCAGGTGCAGGCACAAATTCAAAAATTACATACTGCACAAGAGCAAGTCAAAAAAGAACAACAAGATGTACAAAATGCGCAAGAAAAACTACAACAGGCCCAAGCTACAGCGATGATTTATCAAAATGAAATGAAATAGATTTACAGGAAGTTGACCGGGATAGGGGGAGGATCGCTGTTTTTCAGGATCGGAGAAAAGAATTTTATAAAAATGATTAAGCGTACAACAATATTGTTGCAGGTAAAACACAACTAACCATCAGTGGGGGATGAAGAAACCCCCTCTGATGAAAGTTTCCCTTTATAAGGTTGATTATTTATTTACAAATAAAGGGATATTCAGCTCCGTCTCTGCTGGTATTGTTTCAACAAGTACTTCTCCATTTCGGATCGAGTAAAGAACAGGGGCTTGGCAGCGAATGGCATCGTATTCTGAACTTGAGTCGATGATTATAAGGTTTGCTGGATTGCCTTCTTTCACTCCGTACGTATCTTGGATATTTAAAGTTTTTGCCCCATTCGTTGTAATTAAATTCAATGCAGTGACAATATCGTTATAGCCTGTCATATGGCATGCATGTAAACCTGTATCGACTACTGTCATTAAATTCCCATCGCCTAGTGGATACCAAGGATCCATTATAGAATCTAGTCCGAAACATACATTTATCTCAGCCTCTAGAAGCTCTTTCACTCGTGTTAATCCACGGCGTTTTGGATAAGTATCAAATCTTCCTTGTAAATGTAAATTGGCTTTAGGCAGGGAAACAAAATGAATCTTTGATTGCTTAAGCAGTTTAAACAGTTTATACGTATAAGCGTCATTATAAGAACCCATTGCGGTTGTATGACTAGCTGTAACAAGTTCGCCCATCCCTAATTTATAGGCTTCGGCCGCGACGACTTCGACAAAGCGTGATTGTTCGTCATCAATCTCATCGCAATGAATATCGACCATTTTCCCGTATCGATACGCTAACTCAAGCGATTTTTGAACGGAACGGACCCCATCTTCTCTCGTAAATTCATAATGAGGAATCCCGCCAACGACATCAGCTCCCATTTTTAACGCTTCTTCTAATAATTCCTCTCCTTTTGGATAAGAATAAATTCCTTCTTGTGGAAAAGCGACAATTTGGAGATTTACATACGGTTTGATTTCTTGCTTGACTTCTAATAAAGCCTCTAAACCGATTAAACTAGGGTCTGTAATATCGACGTGTGTTCTTACATGTTGGATCCCGTGTTTTATTTGCATTTGCAGCGCTTTTATTGCACGATTTTTAATCTCTTCTTTTGTTTCTTTCACGACTTTTTTACGTTCTGACCATATTTGGATTCCTTCAAATAATGTTCCGGATTGATTCCATCTTGGTGTTCCTGCTGTTAATGCATAGTCCAAATGAATGTGAGGTTCGACAAATGGAGGAAGAACCATTTTGCCATTCACATCAATAACCTTTTCATCTGCAGGAACGGCTGCTTGCTCGGCAGGGGTAATCTTAAAAATTTTATTTTCCTTTATATGTATATCCCAGATTCCATCTTGGCCATATAATTTCGCATTTTTGATTAACATTGTTCATCACATCTCCCTTTAAAGTTTTAAATCTCTTTACTCTAGTAGGGTGGTCCTTATGTCACCTGCTAGTCCTTTGCATTATGTAAATTTATCGCACAATAACTTTATTATAAATCAAAATATTTTTGTATGCTCAAAGATCATATTCATTCCCCAATTGATAAAGAGTAATTCATTCCGTTACACGATAGTAAAGTATAATAAATAATTGGGACGACGCAATCGCCCCATAATATGTGAATGAAATTAATTCCTAGCAAGACCTCTTTCAAATGCTGCTAGATGGTTTAAAGAGGCATTACGCAGTTGAGAAAAGACAATTCTTACATCATTGGGGATGTTTAGTGATAAAAATCTAGCGTACATAGAGATGTTGTCGATTTCCCCTTGAACGCCTGCAGCATATGCAGCCTTAAGATTTTCTGGAGTTGTAACAAAGTATTGAGAAATATCATTAGGTAATGGTACTCGATAACGGTCGAAAAGTGGTAATAATGCACTTATATGTCTTATTTCTGCTTCTCTAATCTGTACGAAGGTTCTTACGTTACCAAAGGTTTCAATAATGTTATTATATTTTGCTTGTGCTAAATACTCGTCCTGAAGGGCATAAATTAACATTTGAGGTAAGGATAAGGAAGAAGCATTTAAAGCCCCTTTAGCACCATAGTCTTCAATTTGCCTTTGGTTATGCGTTATCTTTTGATTTTTCGAAAAAAAAGCCAAAAACCATACAGCGTGATTTTGTTCATCTGCTGCGGCACGTCGGAATCTATCTTTGATGGTCATATCTTGTGCGTTGTCTGAGATATCTAAATAAAAATCTACAGCCTCTTGTTCATCTTTAAAGGCAAATTCAATGCCTGGTTGATAATTGTCTGGACATTCCTCAATGATTTTATAAGATGGCTGTCTCCCTGTTAAATTTGTGAAAATTCTACTAAATTCTTCAAGATGTCGTTTTTCATCTTTTTGTATTTCAAGTATTATGTTCCTTTCTTCTTGTGTTGGTGCCATTTTGGCTAATCTCTCGTAACAAGCAACAGCACTATACTCTGCATTAATTGCTTTTTGGATATCATTTAAAAGTTGAGTATCAAGTGCATTCCGATAAAGGTCGTTATAAGCTGGAACATAATATTGTTGGTTTGAATACATGATTGTCCTCCTTCAGTCTAACAGTCAACATATGATATGTATTTAAAGTTGGTTAATGTGCATGATCCCTGCGCTGCTGACGATACCTAGTCCAAATTGAATCTCCTTGATTCCATTGGCCGCCCAGCAGGAAAGGCAGAAGATTGGCTAGTGGATTTAAGAACTACTTTATATAACATTTATCGCAAATTAACGAGCAGTAATACCCCCACTTCAAGGCTTTGAGAAAATGATAAAGGATAAGTGGGGGAAACTGCCCGTAGTACCAAAAGGAAAGAAGCTTTCATCCTCAAGATAAAAGGGTTGACGTCTTCGATTATTTTTATTATTATACCTATAGGGGTAATAGTAAAAAGCATATCGACATAAATACCCTTGTAGGTAAAAATAGATTGGAGGCGTAAAAGTGACAGAGAAGAAAAAAACAACAATCGTCTTATTAAGTGGTGATTATGATAAAGCCATGGCAGCTTATATTATTGCGAATGGAGCAGCCGCTTATGATCATGAAGTAACAGTCTTTCATACTTTCTGGGGTTTAAATGCCTTACGTAAAGAAGAAAGTGTGGCTGTAGAAAAAGGGTTCCTTGAAAAAATGTTTGCGAAAATGATGCCTAGAGGCGCTGACAAAATGGGATTATCGAAAATGAACTTTGCTGGTTTTGGCCCTAAGTTAATTAAAAAAGTGATGAAGAAACACAATGCACTTCCTCTTCCGCAGTTAATTGAAATGGCACAGGAACAAGATATAAAATTAATCGCATGTACGATGACGATGGATTTACTAGGTCTGCAAGAAAAAGAACTGTTAGATAATATCGAATATGCAGGTGTTGCCGCCTATCTTGCAGAAGCTGAAGATGGGAACGTCAATCTTTTCATTTAAATGCCCAGAAATTATAGGAGGGACTAAGCTTGGAATATGTTAATTATTTACTCATGGCTCTTTTTGTTCTTTTTATAGTAAATCGTTTCATGCCAATTAAAGGTGTACGAAATATATCAACAGCAGAATTAAAAAATGAATTGAAAGATAAACATAAAAGCTTTATAGATGTAAGGACAGCTGGTGAATGTAACGGAAATCACATTAGGGGATTTAAAAATATCCCACTGCATCAGCTCGCTGAAAAGGCAGAGAAGGAATTTTCGAAAGAAAAAGAAGTAATTGTTATTTGTCAGAGTGGGATGAGGAGCCAAAAAGCTAGTAAGCTATTAAAGAAACTAGGTTATACAAAAGTAACAAATGTAAAAGGTGGCATGAACGCCTGGTTTTAATAAAAAGAAGGAGGAAATCATTAATGAAAGCAATACCTGCTAAAAAGGTTGAAACATTGCTAAATGAAGGAAAGAAATTAAATATGATTGATGTTCGTGAAGTGGATGAAGTAGTAGCTGGAAAAATTCCCGGCGCCGTGAATATTCCGTTAGGACTTATTGAATTTCGCTTGCATGAGTTAGATAAATCAAAAGAATATATCATAGTGTGCCGATCAGGTGCAAGAAGCGGCCAAGCAACACAATTTCTAGACTATCATGGATTTAATGCTGTTAATATGACAGGTGGAATGCTTTCTTGGGAAGGAGCAATTGAGTAAATTTTCGAAAAGATAATACCCCATTTGGTATTTTCGGGAGATTGAAGTTCTCTTGATGTCCTTCGTAAAATTCCTCATCATCGCATTGGAGCGAATATTTTTTAAAACATCTCTGTTTATCCATGTTTCATTGTGTACCAACTAATGGTATAATGAAAAACTTGGAATGATTACGACTTGTACTTAAAAGCTGGATGCCATGAAAAGCCTCCGCACAAGCGTAAAAATCTGGAGGTGTAAGCGAATGAATAAACGCTGGACAATCGGTAAAATTAAAGAATTTGTTGAGAAAAACTCGGAAAGTAAATTGCTAGCGACTGAATATCACGGTTTTTCGCAGAAATTATTATTTAAATGTCAATGTGGTAATAATTTTGAAAGAACATTTACGAAATTTAAAAATAATCACCAACGTAAATGTGATGTGTGTCAACCTCCGAAAACATCTCGTTAGGAACTGGGGACGTTCTTTTAGGGGACAATCGGAAGGTTTGCATAAAAAAAGGCATATTGAGCGGGTATTAGCTGCTCAATATGCCTTTTTCTATTGTCATGTATTTCCTTTAGGATAAATCAAAAAAGTAGTTAAAGGTAAAAATTGTGATCATTTAATTAATCATTCATTAATATTAATATAGGTTTTTGTGAAAGAATGGCTTTTCCTAAAATAAATATCCTTTTTCTACTAGTAAAAGGACTAAAGTTAATAAAATAAAGCTAAAAACTACAACTATATCACTTATCGATATTTTAAATTTGTAATTATATAACTCTTCATGATTCATGTTTTCTATTGAGCTTTGGATCTCATTGATTCTTTCAAAAGAATTAACAAGGAAGGAAACGATGATATGAGAGATTCCTTTGATTTTCGTTTTTAATTTTATTTTGTTTCCGCCAATGCTCGAGCGTGCATTATCTAAAAACCTATCCTTTATTTCCAAACCTTTCCCCTTAAGATCTTGTACGATAAACATTACTATTTTTAAGTAGTCTTTAACAGGAACGCCTATTAATTTTAATGGAAAAAGAAGTTTATCCAGTAGGCCAATTACGGTTTTCATCGGGGTTGTGTGAAAATACAGGATGCTCACATACCAAATAACAAACAAACTAAACATTCTCAGAAAGACTTCATAGCTTTCTTTATTATAGGAAAATAATTGGTTATTGGTAATCAAATAGAGAAGCTCACTCATCAAATAACCAAAAAGATAAGGAATCAGGACGATGATAAAATAGGAAGCAGTACTGACTAATAAGGTTCGGAATTTAATTCTTGTAGCGAGAGTAGCAATCAATAAGTAAATAGATAGGATAACTAAACTAATCTGTTTTTCTAAAAGAAAAGACATGATAGCGAGCATTGTGGCAATGATAAACTTAATAAGCCCATCTATATTCATTGACTTGTCAATTTTTGGTGTGTTTGTTTTGGTTAGAATAATATTATCTGCTGACATAGCAATACCTGCCATAATTTTTTTGTATAATTTTAGTATAGTACATTTGAAATTGTAGGCCTCAGATATTAATGAAGATTAAGTGAATAATAAAGTTGAAAGATTTCTAATTGTTTAAAAAGTATAAAGTGTAACTCTATTTATATTTTGTTTTAGTTCATTACGTTAATGCTAGGCATTGTTTCGTTGGCAAGATTTGTGAAGATGTTCGAAAAGAAAATGTAGTTTCAAAAAATGTGTAAGAAAACTGTCACTAAATAGTGAATTATTCTTAACATATAAGAGCATTTTCAACACAATTTATTTACAAGTGTATAATTGATTTTGTGGAATTAATTAATGCTGGAAACTTAAGGGAGGAGCAATGAGTGAAAAACAGGGTTAAAGTTTTAATAGTGGATTATCATACTATTGTTAGATATGGTTTAAAACTTATTTTAGAATCAAATAATTCTATAGAAGTATGTGGAGAAGCTAAAAATCTCAAAGAAACTATTGATATCATTCCCAAAGTTAGTCCGGAACTTATTTTGATTGGCTCAAATTTTCCTGATGGTGATGGAATTAATGGGTGTAATAGAATAAAGTCTATGTTCCCTAAAGTTAAAATTATCATACTAACAGAATGTTCTCAAGAACCGATCGTAATCGAAACGATTCGAGCGGGAGTAGATGGTTATTTGTTGAAAAATGTAACAAGGGATGAATTAATAGAAGCCATAATTAAAGTCTATGAAGGAGAATGTGTATTAGATGCATCCCTTGTTCAGTATGCCATTAATTTTATCACTCAAAATAGGGGAAAACTCAGTAATGAGCAACATAATTTGAGCAGGAGAGAAACAGAAATATTGCAATTGCTAAGCTGTGGAAAGTCCAATAAAGAAATTGCAGAGATCTTTGTTATTTCAGAAAAAACTGTACGAAACTATATCAGCAAAATTTTTAAAAAGATTAACGTTTCTAATAGAACTGAAGCTGCTATTTATTGGTTGAGACAAACAGCATTAGCATAGGTGTAAATGTACATATTCGAAGGGCAAATGTTAGTATTCGGTGTAAAATCTTTCTTCCCAATAATAGGGCAGGTGTTTTTATGTGAAATTATTCACTAATATACCTGATTCGCAGTTAATAGCATAAAAAACAGCCTTAAACCCTTACGAATGATGGCTGTTTTTATTTGTCGCAAAACTGTAATATCCTACGCCTTTTTTGACCATGTCAAATCTTTTCATTTCCCATACTTCAATTCCTCACAGTTGTGATATCCAGTACATAATCTTTGAACTTTTGTGTCAGTGACAAAATTTTGAAAAGCAGGAAATGTCAATAATACCAATGGTTTTGGAGATTATTTATGGAGTTTAATGCTAAATTACAGGGACAAATGTCCCTGTTTGCAGGGCAAAAGTCAGTATGTAGTATCTTTCTCCTCAATGATAAGGTGTTAGTAACATGTTGATTGTGCAATTCTTCATAAAAAAATCAACATGAATAGGTAATGTAAATATATTGAGGGAGGTTATTTTATGCTTAAAAGGTTTCTCGCGGTATCCTTTATTTTCATGCTTGTTTTAACAGTTGTAGGTTGTAACCAAACAGAAGATGCAACGAGCGCACCAGAAGAGGAAACAACAACAGGTGAAGAAACAGCAACACAAGAACAAGCACAAATAGAAGAGAGTAAGTATGCTGACGGTATCTATTTTGCAGAAGAAGAGGGATATAGTAAAGATTGGAAGTATACTGCAACCATTGAAGTGAAAGATGGTAAAATCATTGCTGCGGTCTGGAACGGAGTAAATATTAACGGTGGCAAGGATAAAGCTACTACATCTGCTGATGGTGAATATCCAATGGTTGAGAAAGGCGGTGCACAAGCTGAATGGCATGAGCAAGCAGCACTAGCAGGAGCTTACCTGGTTGAAATTCAAGATCCTGAAAAGATTACGTACAAAGATGATGAAGGTCACACAGATGACATCGCAGGGGTATCCATCCACGTTGTTGAATTCTTTGATTTAGCTGAAAAAGCTTTAGCTAATGGGCCTGTTGCAGAAGGTCAATATAAAGACGGCTTCTATTATGCTGAAGAATCAGACTTTACTGAGAATGGATACAAAAACTTCGTACATATTGCTGTTAGGAACGGATCAATTGTAGGGGTTGACTTTAATGCCCATGTAAAAGAAGGAGAGTATCCAGATAAAGATAGCTTATCAATTTCTGGTGAATACGGTATGGTGGCTAAGGCTGGAGCACAATCTGAATGGCATGAGCAAGTAGCGCTAACAGAAGATTATCTAATTGAAACTCAAGATCCTGCAAAGATTGCTTACAATGATGAAGAAGGTCACACAGATGACATCGCAGGGGTATCTATCCATGTTAAAGAATTCTTTTCATTAGCCGAGCAAGCCTTAGCAGATGCTAAATAATTTTTTTTAGTAAATAATAGGAGCGGTTAATACTGCTCCTTTTTTTCCAAACTATTGAAGTGACGTATAACGCTTTTACCATCATGTGTATTTTTTTCAATAAATATGTTCCCTTTACTTTTAAGGAGGCTTGAGTGTTATGGATCTGAAGAAATTATCACCCAACACCTCTCTTTTTTTCTTACTGTTACTGGTCGTTCTTCTAGCCGGATGCACCCCACAAATAAAAAACGCAGCTGAAGCTCAAAAAATAGAACCAGTTGTGAAAACTGAATTTTTGATGGGCACTGTCGTAAAAATAACAATATACGATGAAGTGAAGGAAGTTGAATCTATCTTCCAGAAAGTTTTTGACCGAATTTCTGAAATAGAAGACAAAATGACCATTAATGAAAATACTGAGAAAAGTGAAATCACTCAATTGAATAATATGGCAGGAATCGAATATAGCAAGCTTAGTCCAGAGACTTTGTATGTCATGGAGAAGGGGAGATATTACTCGGAAATTTCCAATGGGAAATATGATCTTACCATAGGCCCGCTTGTAAAACTTTGGAATATTGGCACAGATGAAGCAAGATTACCCGGAGAAATTGAAATTCAAAATACGATGCCCTTAGTGAACTATGAAAACCTAATTTTGGATAAAGATAACCACCGTGCCAAGCTTAATGTCCCTGGTATGATTGTTGATGTAGGTTCGATTGCTAAAGGCTATGCAGCCGATGAAGCAGCTAAGATTTTAGAAGAAGCAGGAATTAAGCATGCACTCATCAATTTAGGAGGAAATATACTCGCTCTTAACACTAAACCTGATAATACAGATTGGAAGCTTGGTTTACAAGACCCTTTAAAACTGCGCGGGGAATATATGGGGATTGTGATGCTTAATGATCAGGCTCTTGTCAGTTCGGGAATCTATGAAAGATATTTCGAGTTAGATGGAGAAAGATTTCATCATATTCTCAACCCTAAAACAGGGTATCCAGAGGAAAACTCTATCCTCAGTGTTTCTATTATTGCAAAAGATTCTATCGATGCTGATGGGTTATCAACGACCATCTTTCTTTTAGGACTTGAAGAAGGAATGCAGTTAATTGAAGATTTACCTACTACCGAGGCAATCTTTATTACCTCTGACAAGATGGTCTACCATTCATCTGGTATCGATGAAAATAATTTCAAGATTACCAAGGAAGAATATCAGCTGCAAGGGACAGGGGTGATCAAATGAGACTGAAAAAAGGAGATCTTTTCATAGCAATCATTTTGATCATAGCTGTTTTAGGATGGTTTACTAAAGATACCATTTGGGCTGACAACATTAGTAGGAATGCAGTTTTAAAAGTTGACGGACAGATTTATACTACACTTACGTTAGATAGCAGTAATGAGCGAGAAGAGATCCCTCTGCACCTAGCTGGGGACCACTTTATGCGTATAGTAACGGAAAAAGACCAAATCTGGGTTGAAGAATCAACATGTCCAGACAAGATTTGTGTTATCACTGGGAAAATAAGCAAGCCAGGACAGAGCATTGTGTGCCTACCTACTAAAACAATTATCTATATTGATGGGAAAGAAGAAATGGAAGTAGATGATATTTCCATCTAATAAACCAAAGGCTCACCGACATATGTCCCTAATAATAGTGTAATCGTTAGAATATAATTGGCCTCTTCAATGAAAAACTAAATGTGAAAACAATCACAAATAAGGTTGCGTAATAACGTGGTATCGAGCGGAAAGTAGGTAGGTAAATATGAATAAAAATAGAAGATATGCAGTGATTATTATTCTGGTGAGCAATGCGATTTTAATATCATTATTGGAATCATTCATACCGATACCTATTCCTGTACCAGGCATTAAACTGGGGTTAGCAAATATTATCACCTTGATTGCACTTGTTTTTCTCCCCCTAAGGGATGTTCTCCTCGTAGTCACGATCCGCAGTTTAGTGGTAGCCTTGTTGACCAGAGGAGTCATGATGCTTCCCTTTAGTCTAGGTGGAGGCATTCTAAGTGCCTTGTTGATGGCTTTTCTATATAAGAAGCTATCCAGGTATTTTAGCATTAAAGGAATTAGTATCGTGGGAGCAATTGTTCATAATACAACACAGATTACGATAGCCTCTTTCTTGTTGGCTGAATCTGTCATTTTATTATACCTCCCGATTCTTTTAATATCAGCGGTAATTACTGGCTTCATTACAGGAACTATTGCGGAAATAGCAATCAATGAAATAAAAGAGAAGGAGCTTTTGTCTACGAGTAATGAAACTGTCACAGTAATTGAAAGGAGGGCTCTAAATAAATGAAGAAAGTAAAACGCTTACATCGTGGTTTCTCGCTTTTAACTTTAATTACGTTCCTGACTTTTGGACAATTTTTGATTTTACCTAATGAGATGTATGCAGATACTTCTACTAAGGAAGAACCTGGAACTACAGAGCAAACGGATGAAACAGCAGGTGCATCGGAACAGGCGGATGGAACAGCAGGGGCATCGGAGCAAAAGTTCGAACATTATGAACCTCTACCGGTCGAACCCATTCATAGAGAAGCGAACAATGTTTTGCTCGGGAGTGGACTCATGGCTGCAATGCTGATTATAGGTTGGGCAGTCGTTAAAGATAGGCGGAATGGAAACTAAACCCTCTATAAAACTATTTTCTACTTTCTAAAATCGTGAGAAGAAAGGAGACTTGAATTATCGTGTATTTTTCAAAACCTATAAAACTTAGCCGCCGTAAAATACTGAAAATGACTGTTTTGGGGACTGCTACCTTGTCCTTAGGTGTTTTTACAGATCGGGTGATCAAATCAAATACAGTTCTGGCTGCACCACAAAAAAATAGCCAAATGGGCCTGAAGTTTGATCAGACAAAGTGCGTCGGATGTAGAGTTTGTCAAGCAGCATGTAAAGATACCAACAACTGGGAAGAAGGCACCGAGTGGCGTCGGGTATTAACGTCAGAGAACTCAAAAGCGTTTTTATCTGTAAGTTGTAATCATTGTGAGAACCCTGCTTGTGTATCTGTTTGTCCGGTAGGAGGTTATCTAAAAAGAGAAAAAGATGGCATTGTTCTTAATGACCCAGATAAGTGTATCGGATGTAAATATTGCATGTATGCCTGTCCATATCATGCCCCCCAGTTCAGTGATGAGACAGGTAGAATCACTAAATGCCATTTTTGCTATGAACGCCAGGATGACGGCGAAGATCCTGCATGTGTAGCCAATTGTCCTACGGGTGCCTTAACTTACGGGGAGATTTCAATATTAAGAGAAACTCAGGGTGGTGTTGGTCATCTTGAAGGATTGCCAAATTCCGAATTAACAAAACCATCTTGGGTAATTATTCCAAAGGAATAGGGGGGATTGTTTTATGCATTGGCATTGGTTGATCGTCATTTATTTATTTTTAGGCGGGCTTGGGGCGGGAACCTATCTCACTTCGTTTGCAGCTGAAAAAGGTTGGCTCGGGAAAAGCTCTAGTCTGACTCGAATGGGATATTATCTTGCTCCGCCGATTGTAACAATTGGCACAGTACTTTTAGTATTTGACCTTGGCCAAGGGCTCACTAAACCTTGGCTGTTGATTGGACTAATTATGAATCCTAGATCTGTTATGACCTGGGGTGTGTATATTCTAGCTTTATTCATTGTCGTTGGATTAATAAAAGCGTATTTTACATTTAAAAATAAAGCTACGCCGAATATAGTAACAATAACAGGTGCAGTTTTGGCCCTAGCGACATGTGCATATACCGGTCTTTTGCTAACCGTAATCAAAGCGGTACCTTTCTGGGCTACAGGGATTATGCCTGTTCTTTTCGTGGTTTCCGCTATATCTACGGGTTTATCCCTCACTTCTCTTCTAGCTATATTGGCTGAGAAGGAAAGGTTCACTGAAGGACGAGAAGGGCAAGCACATATATTGTTAATCGGTGCAGAACTGATCATCGTCGCTGTTTTTGTAGGGATCATGTTCTTTGGGGTTAATGGACCAGTAGGTAAGGAGAGTGTAGAATTGGTTGTTACCGGTGCCTACTCCCTTGTATTCTGGGGTTATTTTATCGGACTTGGTCTGTTATTTCCACTGTTCGTATTCATCTATCAACATCGGAAATCTAAGCAATCTGCTGTTAATGAAACATTATCTGCAGCTAGTGAGATAGCGGCTACTGTACAGAAAAAACATCATTCTTTTCTTACGATTGTTTCTGATATCTCAGTGATTATCGGGGGATTTGCTCTTAGGGCATTAATCATTTTGGCTGCTATTCCTGTTTGGGATGGTTTTACAATTTATTAGAAACATGGGGACGGTTCTCCTGTTTCCCTAATTTTTCCCATATACTGTTTTGACTGAGGCAATGATTGATGCAATCATTGCCTTAGTTTGTCGACAAAAGGGTTCGGAATGGTCATTCCGGGCCTTTTTTTAGATGATATTGTACATAGTCACCCGTGAATACAAACATTTTTGAAACGCGAGAACCGTCCCGGTGTTTCCAGAAAAATTTAAATATTGACAATGATTTTCAGGGCATTTAATATTTAATGTGTTAACCAAAGTATTTTTAGGTTAACACATAAGGGTGATTCAGTAGATAATGTCTTTTTTAATGTTTTTAGCCAAAATTCAAATTTGCCAGTAAAAAACCATACATAGACTACCAAGAACGACAGTGAATATTAATCAATGGGAGGAAGAGAATGACAAACGAGTTAATTGAAAAAAGCAAGAAGTATCTTTGGTTACCATTTACACAGATGAAAGATTATGACGAACATCCTTTCATCGTTGAGAGTGGAAAGGGCATAAAGGTAAAAGACATCGAAGGCAAAGAATACTATGATGGATACTCCTCTTTATGGCTGAATGTTCATGGCCACCGCAAGCATGAATTGGACGAGGCCATTCGGAAACAGCTTGATAAAATAGCTCATTCTACACTTTTAGGGATGACAAATGTTCCAGCAACAGAGCTTGCTGAAAAGCTAATTGAAATCAGTCCTGAAAAGCTGACACGCGTCTTTTATTCAGATAGTGGGGCAGAGGCGATGGAAATTGCACTTAAGATGGCTTATCAATACTGGATGAATATTGGCAGGGAAGAGAAACAAAAGTTTATTGCGATGAAAAATGGCTATCATGGCGATACGATTGGAGCCGTCAGTATAGGTTCAATCGATCTGTATCATCAAGTATACGGTCCGTTAATGTTTGAGAGTTTTAAAGCCCCGATTCCTTATGTTTATCGCTCTAAAAGCGGTGATCCTGAACAGTGTCGCGGTGAATGTTTAGCGATTCTTGAACAGTTGCTGATTGAACACCATCAAGAAATTGCTGCGCTTACCATTGAATCAATGGTCCAAGGGGCCGGCGGGATGATTGTCATGCCAGAAGGCTTTTTGGCGGGTGTACGAGAACTTTGTACAAAATATAGCGTGTTAATGATTGTCGATGAAGTTGCTACTGGCTTTGGTCGGACGGGAAAAATGTTTGCCTGTGAACATGAGGGAGTTCAGCCTGATTTAATGGCAATTGGAAAAGGAATTACCGGAGGCTATTTGCCCATTGCTGCCACCTTAACAACAGAGGACATTTACCAAGCCTTTTACGATGATTACGAAAAGAGGAAAACATTGTTCCACGGCCATTCTTATACTGGAAATCAGCTTGGCTGTGCTGTAGCCATTGAAAACATCTCTTTGTTCCAATCCGAAAACATTATCGAAGAGGTAGCGAAAAAGGCAGAGTACCTTAAGTTGCTTTTCGAACAAGAGTTAGCATCTCTCCCGCATGTTGGGGATATTAGGCAGCTTGGGTTGATGTGCGGCATCGAGCTCGTTTACTCAAAAGAAACAAAAGAGCCTTTTTCCACTAATAAACGCGTTGGCTATCAAGCTACGTTAAAAATGAGAGAACTTGGAATGCTTACGAGACCACTTGGTGATGTGATCGTCTTTATGCCACCACTTGTAAGTACAAAAGAAGAATTGAAAGCAATGGTCACGATCATGAAGGAAGCGATTGTTGAGGTCACAAATGAGGTGACTGGTGTTGAAGCTTGATGAATGGTTAAGTCAGAAGATGGATCAAACAAAAGCGGCAGGCTTGTACCGGAAGTTTCATACGATGAGCTCGGCCCCTTCACCAAAGGTGGTCGTCGATGGTCAGCGTCAAATCGTATTTTCATCCAATAATTATTTAGGACTTGCCAACGATCAGCGTTTGGTCCATGCAGCAAAAGCAATCCTGAATGAATTTGGAGTCGGAAGTAGCGGATCGAGGTTAACGACCGGCCATAGTGACTGGCATCAAAAGCTTGAAGAAAAAATGGCTGATTTTAAGCAAACTGAAGCGGCCTTGCTGTTTTCAAGTGGGTATTTAGCGAATGTCGGTGTGCTTTCTTCTTTACCTGAAAAAGGGGATGTGATCTTAAGCGATCAATACAATCATGCAAGTATCATCGACGGATTCCGTCTCTCAAAAGCAGATACCTTTGTATACAATCATATTGATATGAAGAATCTTGAAAAGAAATTAAAGAAAATGCAGGGCTACCAACGTCGGTTTATTGTAACAGATGGAGTTTTTAGTATGGATGGGACAATTGCTCCCCTTGATAGAATCATGCAACTGGCGAAACAACACGATGCTTATGTGATCGTGGATGATGCCCATGCAACCGGCGTGTTAGGAGAAAACGGCAGGGGGACAAGTGAATACTTTGGTGTTCAGCCTGATGTGGTGATTGGAACCTTAAGTAAAGCAATTGGGACAGAAGGTGGTTTTGTTGCAGGCTCTAAAGTGTTAATCGATTTTCTGCTCAATCATGCTCGAACCTTTATCTTTCAAACAGCGATGCCGCCAGCGATCTGTGCTGCTTCACTGACAGCATTGGACATCATTGCAGATAGTGATGAAAAACGCCATCTATTATTTTCTCATGTTAAAAAAATAAAAAGTAGTTTAGAAGAAATGGGTTATAAGGTAAAGGGAGATTTAACACCGATTATCCCTGTCATTATCGGTGAGTCTAAAGAGACTGTCATGTTTGCTGATAAGCTAAAGGGAAAGGGGATCTACGCACCTGCGATTCGTCCACCTACTGTCCCAAAGAGAGAGAGTCGGATTCGCTTAACCGTCACCTCTGATCATAGTGCAAAGGAAGTTGACTATTTATTAGACTGTTTTTATTCCATCGGAAAAGAGTTGAACATGATTTGATCAACGGATTTTTTGTCACAGGAACAGATACAGATGTTGGGAAAACAATCATCTCAAGCGGACTAGCTGCTGTATTAAAAGAAAAAGAGATCGATGTCGGTGTCTTTAAACCATTGTTAAGTGGTATTTCTCGTGAAGATCCAGAAAGTGATACAAGTTTGCTGAAAGAGCTGTCGCAAACGTCTTTATCCCATCAAGAGATTACCCCTTTTCAATTTAATAACCCCCTTGCACCATATGTGGCTGGGAAGCTTGAAGGCAAGGTTGTCAAAATGGAAGAAATCGTCACCTACTGGGAAAAGATTAGAGAAAAACATCGATTTTTCATCGTCGAAGGGGCTGGGGGCATTTCGGTGCCATTAGGAGAAGGTTTCTTAGTTAGTGACTTGATCAAAGTCTTGAAGTTGCCAATTATCATTGTCGCTCGGCCAAATCTTGGAACATTTAATCATACTTTTTTAACGGTTCAATACGCAAAAAGTCTTAACATTCCAATAGTCGGGATCGTCATCAACGGAATCAATGATTTTCCTGGTCTCGCGGAAAAAACAAATCCAGACTTAATCGAAAAATTATGTGGTGTGCCTGTCTTAGGAGTGACTCCTAAACTGAAAGAGATGACAAAAGAAAACATCATAAAAATGGTAAAAGATCATATTGCTGTGAACTTATTAATCAACGAAATGGAGGAAGTAAAATGAATCAATGGTTTGAACTTTCAAATGAAGTATTAGAGGGGAAAGAAATCACAAATGAAGAGGCCCTTTCTATTTTAGATTGTCCAGATGATGATGTCTTATTGCTCATGCATGCAGCTTTTCAAATTAGAAAGCGGTTTTATGGAAAAAAGGTCAAGCTAAATATGATTATGAATGCAAAATCGGGTCTTTGTCCGGAAAATTGCGGCTATTGCTCCCAATCTTCTATCTCAACAGCACCGATTGATAGTTACAGAATGGTTGATAAGGAATCGATCCTTGAAGGAGCGAAACGTGCGTACGATTTAAATATAGGTACGTATTGCATCGTGGCCAGTGGCAGAGGCCCATCCAATAAAGAAGTCGATCAGGTGGTCGAAGCAGTAAAAGAAATTAAGGACACTTATGGAATGAAAATTTGTGCCTGCCTGGGGATTTTAAAGCCAGAACAAGCAGAAAAACTAAAAGCGGCTGGAGTCGATCGTTACAATCATAATATCAATACATCAGCAAGCAATCATGGGAACATCACGACTTCACATACATACGATGATCGCGTCAGTACGGTGGAAAAAGTCAAAGAAGCAGGAATGTCGCCATGTTCCGGTGTCATTGTCGGAATGAGAGAGACGAAGCAAGATGTAATTGATATGGCGCATAGTTTAAAAGCCCTTGATGCCGATTCGATTCCGGTTAATTTCCTTCATGCCATTGATGGTACGCCGCTAGAAGGAGTGAAAGAATTAAATCCGCTCTATTGTTTGAAAGTATTAGCTCTATTCCGCTTTATCAATCCAACAAAGGAAATTCGAGTTTCAGGTGGACGTGAAGTGAACTTAGGGACCCTCCAACCTCTAGCACTATATGCAGCAAATTCGATCTTCGTTGGTGATTACTTAACAACATCTGGACAAGAAGAAACAGAAGACGAAAAAATGTTACGCGAGCTAGGCTTTGAGGTTGAGTCAGTAGAAGAAATGAAAGCTAGCTTAGCATGAGAAAAATAAAAAAATAGCTTATCAGATATACAGAGATGGGGAACCCCCGTCTCTGTAAATGAATGTGAGGAGGAAGACATGTCAACGAATATAGATCAAACGAGACCAATTTCATTTCCTGCTGCTGAGTTTTTTCAGAATCCATATCCATTTTACGAACAGCTTCGATCCATTCATCCGATCTATCAGGGAACATTATTAAAATATTCGGGATGGTATGTGACTGGATATGAAGAAGCGATAGCTATTCTGAAAGATACTCGATTTAAAAATCGAACCCCGCTGCCGCAAACTTCAAAACAATATGAGAAGCTAAAAACCATTCAAAACAATATGATGCTTTTTAAAAACCAACCAGACCATAGGCGGTTGCGTTCTCTAATCAATAACGTATTTACCACTAGAATGGTAGAAAAACTTCGTCCTTCCATCCAAGAAACGGTAAACGATTTACTGCAACAGCTCCAAAACAGGAAATCAATGGATGTGATTTCCGATTTTGCCTTTCCTTTAGCCAGCACGATTATTGCAAACATATTAGGAGTCCCAAAAGAAGATCGGCTTCGATTTAGAGAATGGGCAGTAGCCTTAATCCAAACGATTGATTTTACCCGGTCAAGAAAGGCTTTAGACAGTGGGAATAATATTACAATGATCTTATCGGATTATTTTAAAGAGCTCATCCAAAAACGGAAACAAAATCCTGAAAAAGATCTCATCAGTTTGTTAATAAAAGAGGAACAGGAAGGAAATCGGTTATCAGACGAAGAATTATTGGCAACATGTATTTTGCTTGTAATTGCCGGTCATGAAACAACGGTGAATCTGATCAGCAATTCAATCCTTGCCCTCTTAAAAAGTCGTGATCAGATGCTGAAGTTACAAGAAAATCCATCACTTATTGAAGATGCCATCGAGGAATTTTTACGTTATGAGAGTCCAACTCAAATGACGGCGCGTGTTGCATCGGAGGATATTGAAATTCATGATGTAAATATTAAAAAAGGCGATCAAGTCTATATTCTTCTCGGTGCTGCCAATCGAGATCCCAATAAATTCACTCATGCACATTTACTTGATATCACTAGGAATCCTAATCCTCATCTCGCATTTGGATATGGAACGCATTTTTGTTTAGGTGCACCATTGGCCCGTTTAGAAGCACAAATTGCGATTGCAACCTTCCTGCAAAAGGTGGACAATCCCCACCTAGCAACTGCTCGCCTTCCATGGAGAAAACTGATGGGGTTTCGATCGTTAAACGAATTGGTGATTACCTTGAATTAGAGATACGCTGGGACGGTTCTCTCCTTTTTCCCTAATTCTTTCCATATACTGTTTTGATCAAGTCAATGATTCATGCAATCATTACCTCAGTTTGTCGACAAAAGGGTTCGGAATGGTCATTCCGAGCTCTTTTTTTAGATCATTTTGTACATAGCCAACGTTGAATACAAACATCATCGATTTTTAACATTTACCAAATGTAAATCGATCCACTTTATTTTTTACAAGAGCTTAACACTGGCTAAAGAAAGAATTGAACTTCAGCTAATAGAATGGGGGTAAAGGATATTCAGGAGGGGTTGCATGAGAATTACTGTTGCTGGGACAGGATACGTAGGTTTAATCACTGGTGTATGTTTAGCTGATATCGGACATGATGTCACGTGCGTAGACGTACATGAAGAGAAGATTGAATTATTAAAAAAAGGGCGTCCCACGATTCATGAGGCAGGGTTAGAAGAGTTGCTTAAGAAAAACCTTTTAAATGGCGATTTGAGTTTTACAACAAATGCCAAAGATGCCTACCGGGAGGCCGAGGTTATTTTTATTTCGGTGGGAACACCTGAAAATCATGATGGAACAGTAAATCTTGAATATATTAAAGAAGTGGCATACACAATCGGCATGAATATCGAGAATGATGTGATTGTTTGTACGAAGAGCACGGTTCCGGTTGGGACAAATGAGGAAATTAGAGACATCATTCAAAGTGTAAAACAATCACATCTGCAAATAAATATGGTTTCAACTCCTGAATTTCTTCGAGAAGGTTCAGCCATTTTTGATTTTTATCATGGCGACCGAATCATTATTGGTGCGGATAACGAAGAGGCTGCAGCAAAGATAGAGGAAATCTTTTTCCCGCTTAAAATTCCGCTCATAAAAACAACAATCCGAAGTGCAGAAATGATTAAATATGCTTCAAATGCTTTTTTAGCGACAAAAATTAGTTTTATTAATGAAATTGCGGCCATTTGTGAAAAAGTTGGTGCAAATATTGATGAAGTAGCATTTGGTATTGGTCAAGATAAACGGATTGGTTCCCATTTTTTAAAAGCAGGAATTGGATATGGTGGATCATGTTTTCCGAAGGACACGAAAGCACTTGTACAACTAGCAGGGGATGTTCATCATCGTTTTGAACTGCTTGAATCTGTCATCAAAGTAAATAAAATTCAACAATCATTAGTCGTGATGAAGGCAAAAGAGCTGTTAGGATCTTTAAAAGGAGTAAGAATCGCTTTACTTGGGTTAGCTTTTAAACCCAATACCGATGATATACGAGAATCAGCTTCCTTAACAATTGTAAAAGAGTTGTTAGTGGAAGAGGCAGAAGTAATCGCCTATGATCCGATTGCAATTGAAAATGCGAAAAAAGTGTTAGGAAATTCGATTGCGTATACAACTGATCTTCATTCTGCTCTGTTAAACGCCGAATTAGTTATCATCGCCACAGAGTGGCAGCAAATTAAGGATTTCCCTTTAGAACTATACGGGAAATTGATGAAAACGGCAATCATCATTGATGGGAGAAACTGTTATTCGCTAGAAGAGGTTGAGAAGGCAGATATTAACTATCTTTCAATCGGAAGGCCGCCGAAGCTTAAAGTTGGAGTGAAAAGCTAAAGGTGTAAAGGAGGATACTATGAAAATCGCAATCTTCACCGATACCTTTTATCCAGACATCAATGGAGTCGCACGAACGCTAAAGCGGTTTACGGATTATTTACATGCCAACAATCATTCTGTTAAAGTTTTTGCACCTACAGCCTCTTCGGGTGAGTATGTCTCCACACATATTCATCGTTTTAAGAGTCTGTCCTTTATTTTATATCCTGAATGTCGCTTAGCATTTCCAAATGTATTTTCCATTAAAGATGAGTTAGAACAGTTTAAACCAGATATCATTCATGTCGCTACTCCATTTAATATGGGACTTAGTGGTGTTTATTACGCGAATAAACTGAATATCCCGCTTGTAGGCTCTTACCATACAGATTTTAATCAGTATCTTCAATACTATAATCTTCAATTTCTCGCAAAATTTCTATGGAAATATATGTACTGGTTTCATAAATCATTCAAAAAAACCTTTGTTCCATCTATTGAAACGCTAGAACAGCTAAAGATGAATGAATTCTCAAATCTTGAGGTGTGGCCAAGAGGGGTTGATTGTCAATTATTCCACCCTTTTTATGATCAATACAGTGTTCGGCAAAAATACAAAATCCGTAAGCCTTACATCTTATCTTATGTTGGGAGGTTAGCTCCGGAAAAAGATGTTCACATTCTTCTAGATGTTGCAAAATCACTTCCACTGCATATAGCCGAAAACGTCCAATGGATGATTGTCGGAGATGGTCCTTTGCGGGAAATAGTAGAAAAGGAAGCTCCACCATCGATGATGTTCACTGGCTATTTACAAGGACAAGAATTGGCAGAGATTTATTCCGTCTCCGATTTATTTGTCTTTCCTTCTCCGACAGAAACCTTTGGAAACGTTGCACTTGAATCACTTGCAAGCGGCACTCCCGTCATTGGTGCAAATTCAGGTGGAGTCAAAAGTATTATTAAAAACGGGTTCACTGGCCGGTTATGTGAACCTGGGGATGTAGCAGCATTTACAAACGCTGTTTGCGAAGTACTTATGAACGATCATTTGCGGACTTCAATGGGCATTGAAGCGAGAAATTATGCATTGACACAGAAGTGGGAGACAATATTTGAGAATTTACTTGGTCACTATCGTATGGTTGTTGAAGAAAATATGGGGGCGGTTCTTCCGCCTTCCTAATTTTCTTCATCTCCACCGAATTCCTCATTCACCCATCCAATCAACTCCGAATTTCGGATGCTTCTTGACGTATCCCTCTTTATTTTTCATATTACGAATTCCTTGTAGCTTCTAGAAAAGAGCGATAAAATATGACAACTTTTATTATTGTGGAAGAGATAGAAGCGATTTAATGAAATAAAGGAGGAGAATCGTTTGATTGTTTGGAAGGATGAAAATCTGACGCTGTTTCGCAGTGCATTATATGAGACGATTTCTTCCGTCATTACCACGGAAGATTGTGTCATTGTCGTGGATCCGTGCTGGCTCCCGCATGAAGTTGAAGAAATCAAGCAGTATGTGAATGAAGTAAAAGGAAGTCGGCCCCTTTACTTACTATTTACCCATTCCGATTTTGATCATATTATTGGCTATCAAGCTTTTCCAGAAGCAAAAGTCATCGCAAGTGATGCGTTTGATAAAAAAGCTTTTAAAGATAAGGAAGACATTATCGAACAAATAAAGGCATTTGATGATGAATATTATGTAACAAGAAATGATGAAATTGTCTATCCAGAAGTTGATCATGCAATTGCAGGAGAAGAAACCAGTTTTTCAATCGGAAAGACAAAATTAACATTCTATCAAGCACCTGGGCATAATGATGATGGAATCATGACAGTGGTTGAGCCGCTGGGAATTCTTGTAGCTGGAGATTATCTTTCTGACATCGAATTTCCTTATATTTATTTTAGCAGCTATGAGTATGAGAAAACGCTCTTAAAACTAGATGATATTCTCGAACACTACCCCATTAAATTGTTGGTAACAGGTCATGGTACTCCTACTAGAGATCATGCCGAAATGCAGAAAAGACAGCAAGACTCATTGAAGTATATTCATAAGATGAGAAAGTTTGTTCAGGAAGAGAATGAAGAAGGAATGAACCAGTTAATTGCCGGCTGCAAGTTTCCGAGAAATATGAGGAAGTTCCATGAGAAGAATAAAAAGTTATTTAAACAAGAATGGAGTGGGTAGCGAAACGCCGGGACGGTTCTGATGTTTCTTTTAAATATACTTACTTACATAAACTAACATAATTTGGAAAGGGAAAATGTAAAATGAATAAAAACGAAATGGGGAAAGTTATACTTTGAGTAGTAGGTCTTACATTTTTATATTCATCAAAAGTTCCAAGGTGGAATTCCAATACAGTTGGCTTGTTTGATAGTATTGGGATTTCTGGCATATGTTGTTGCGGTAGTTTTTAAATCATAAAAAATGTACTTTGGGAGGGTTATTTATGGGATTTCACACAAAACCAACAACATTTATTGGGCATGTAAATGTTAAAGTGGAAAATCTCCAACGTTCAATAGAATTTTATAAAAATGTTCTAGGATTCGATATATTAGAACAAACAGCTTCAACAGCGAAACTAACAACTGAAGGGAAAACAAGTTTTTTATCACTGGAGCAACCTGAAGATGTTGTACCAAAACAAGGAAGAACGACTGGTTTATATCATTTTGCAATTCTATTACCAGCTCAATCAGATTTAGCCAATATTGTCGTTCATTTGGCGAACAAAGGAATTCGCTTTGGGTCTTCTGACCACCTTGTCAGTGAAGCATTGTACCTACACGATCCAGATGGAAATGAGATTGAAATCTATCGAGATCGAGCACCGAATGAATGGAATTGGAATGGTGGTGAAGTGGAAATGGCTGTTGATCCTTTAGGTTTTGAAAATTTGCTAAAACATGCTACACCGGATAAACCTTGGCAAAGAATGCCTGCTGAAACGGTAATGGGTCATATTCATTTACACGTGTCAGAACTAAATAAGACTGAAGAATTTTATGTAAAAGGATTGGGATTGGACGTTGTCAATCGATATGGAACGCAAGCCTTATTCCTTTCCTATGGAAAATATCACCATCATGTAGGGGTTAACACATGGAATGGTGTAGGTGCCCCGGCTCCGTCCAAAAATAGCGTAGGTCTCGAATCGTTTACGCTCATTTTTGATAATGAAGAAGCTCGTGAACAAGCAGTTACGAATTTGAAGCAGATTGGTGCGGAGGTATTAGAAGAAAATAATCATTTTATTACCTTTGATCCTTCTGGAAACGCAATAGTGTTAGCTGTATAAGAAGGGAGGTATCCGGTTGGCTACTATAGAAAGTTCCGGTATGGAGATTGGTATTTATACACTAGCGGATATTGGTCCGGATCCCATCAGTGGAAAGACGATAACGGCTAAGGAAAGAGTAAAAGAAATCATTCAAGCTGCTAAACTTGCCGATGAGGCAGGACTAGACGTATTTGGCGTGGGAGAACATCATCGGCTCGATTATGCTTCTTCTTCTCCTGCGGTTCTATTGGCTGCTATTGCACAAGTAACAAAACAAATTCGTTTAACAAGTACAACAAGTGTTTTAAGTACGCTTGATCCTGTTCGTCTATATGAAGATTTTGCTACATTGGATTTACTTTCCGATGGACGAGCAGAAATACTGGCTGGTAGAGGAGCCTTTATAGAAGCATTTCCTCTTTTCGGTTATAGTACAAACGATTATGATGAATTGTTTGAAGAACATCTGGACCTCCTATTACAACTGACTCAAGATGAGACCGTCACATGGTCGGGGAAGTTCCGTCCTTCTTTAAGAAATGCTGAAATTGCTCCAAGATCAGTACAAGAAAAATTACCAATTTGGATTGGAGTTGGTGGTACTCCCGAGAGTGCCGTTCGTGCTGGAAGATTTGGGGCGGGAATGGCTTTAGCTATCTTGGGTGGTCATCCAAGACGATTTAAGCCATTTGTCGAACTATATCGTCAAGCTGGACTAGACGCTGGACATGCACCAGAAATATTGAAGGTTGGTGTAACCGGTCATGCTTATCTAGCTGAGACAACTCAGCAAGCAAAGGACGAGTTTTACCCCTATTACTCCAATTACTGGGAATATGTGAACCGTCAGCGCGGAATGGTGACAAGGATGTCAAGGGCTGACTTTGAACATATGGCTAGTCCGGATACTGCTTTGTTCGTGGGGAGTCCACAGCAAATCGTCGAAAAAATACTTAAACAATACGAACTCTTTGGACACCAACGTTTCCTTGCACAGTTAGATATAGGTGGTCAACCATTTGAGAATGTAGCAAAAGGTATTGAATTGTTAGCAACGAAAATTGCTCCAATCGTTCGAAGAGAAACAAGTAAATAAACTTTTACAGGAAAATTAAGTTAAGTGAAACGCGGGAACGGCTCTTTGATGTTTCGTGAATGAAAACGAAACGCGAGAACCGTCCCGGCGTTTCCAAAAGAAGCAAACTGAACCAAATGTTTAACCTTAGAGCAATGGTTGCTTGGCTCGTAGGTGGGGTTGCTGGTTAACTTTCTCTGCAGGCTGAAATTTTAATTCCAGCAGTCATAGGAATTATATCCGCGGGGATAAGCTATATCCTGATAAACCTTCTGACAAGTCAACGGGAACTAAAGTCGGTAACAAATACGGATTCAGAGGTTATGTAAATTTTAGTGTTGCTTTTTTATACAATAAATTGGTGATAAAAGACGAGGTGCCATGCATCATCTAGAATCTGGATGATCATGGCACCTTTTATCATTATTTAAAAACTGATAATTCCAAATTGACTAAAAACTAAATTGGGTTTATAATATTATTAAATAATGGTATTAAGTATCGATAAACGATAAAAGAGGTGGAGTTTTTGAAACCATTAGATATTCCAGTTGTGAATTTACCAGAGAAAACAGCGGAACTTAGAAAAGAAATACGAGAATTTTTGAAAGTTGAACGTGAAAACGGGACATTCGAACCAAAAAGTGATTGCTGGTTAAGCAGTGTTTCCATAGATTTTTCGAGAAAATTAGGAGAAAGAGGTTGGATTGGGATGACATGGCCAATTGAATATGGTGGTCATGGACGCTCGGCTATCGAGAGATATGTAGTAACAGAAGAATTACTAGCTGCAGGTGCTCCAGTTGCACGGCATTGGATAGCTGATAGACAATCAGGTCCGCTTTTTTTAAAGTTTGGTACGGAGGAACAAAAAAATTTCTTCCTACCTAAAATAGCAAAAGGGGAATGTGCATTCGCTATAGGTTTAAGCGAGCCAAATGCAGGATCTGATTTAGCTGCTATTAAAACAAAGGCAGTCAAGGTAGAAAATGGGTGGCTTCTGAACGGGAGTAAAACTTGGTCTAGTGGAGCTCACTACGCGGATTATATGATTACACTTTGTCGGACATCTCCTGAAGAAGCGAACAAACGTCATGCTGGGATGAGTCAGCTTGCGGTAGACTTGTCATCTCCAGGAGTAACAGTTCGGCCGATTCATTTAATGACTGGTGAACATCATTTTAATGAAGTATTTTTCGAAGATGTATTTGTCCCTGAAAATCGAGTAATTGGTGAGATTGGAAATGGGTGGATGCAAGGAATGACAGAATTAGCCTATGAAAGAAGCGGTCCAGAAAGATTTCTGAGTACATATCCGCTTCTTAATGAATTAACAAATACTCTTGTGAATAATGAAGATAAAGATGGGCTAAGTCATGTTAGTCGATTCGTTTCTAGACTTTGGACGCTTCGAAATATGTCACTTGGAGTGGCACAAATGCTAGAGCAAGGTGTACCTTCTAATATTATTGCTTCCTTAGTCAAGGATATGGGAACTCAATTTGAGCAGGATATTGCAGAATTAGCTCGCCTTCTCGTTAAAGCGCTACCTTCAACACAATCTGAATTGCTGCTAGAAAGACTGATGGCCGAGTCCATTCTGCATTCACCTGGTTTTACACTCCGTGGGGGTACAACCGAAATTCTGCGAACCATTGTAGCAAAGGGGGTTATTCAACAATGAGTGAAATGAAGGAAATGATTATTGATACAACATCAAAAATGTTAGAAAAACACTCTACAAAAGAGATAGTTAATTCAGCTGAAAATGGGGAATGGGCAAGTGAGTTATGGGAAAGTTTAGCTGAATATGGTATGTTGACTGTTGCTATTCCAGAAGAATTGGGAGGAAATGGGGGAGACTATGATGATGCATTAAGCATCCTTCGTTTAGTCGGAAAATACTCAGCTCCTGTACCTATAGCAGAGACGTATCTCGCAAATTGGCTATTAACAGAACTTGGTGAGAATGGAACAGATGATATTATTACGCTCTCAAATACAATTGAGATTGAGCCTGTCGAATTTTTGGAAAATGGAACAGGCTGGAATATAAATGGTAAAGTTAAGAATGTACCGTGGGCAAGATTTGCCCAAAAGGTACTTGTAGTTGGAGAAACACCGGATGGACATGTCCTAACTTTGATTAGTTTAGAAAGAGCAAAAATTATTCATGGGAGCAACCTTGCTGGAGAAGCGAGGGATGAAGTGATTTTTGACAATATCTTTATCAAAAATTGCAAAATGATTCCTATTCAATTAGATGAATTTTTAAGCAAATTGTTATACGGGGGAGCCCTAACTAGAATCGCTATGATGGCAGGGGCACTAGAAAATATTTTAGAAATCACTGTAAGTTATACTTCGGAGCGCAGCCAGTTTGGCAGACCATTGAACCGTTTTCAGGCTATACAGCATCATATTGCCCAATTAGCTGGTGAAGCAGTTGCCGCTAGCGTTGCTGCTAGCTGTGCAACTGATTCCTATGCAAACAATCGATGTTCGAATGAAATAGCAATGGCCAAAATTCGGGTTAATGAAGCAGCTGGAAAGGTAAGCAGAATTGCCCATCAAGCGTTAGCTGCTATAGGTTTTACTTATGAGCATAATTTACACCATAGTACGAGAAGATTATGGTCGTGGAGAGATGAGTTTGGTACAGAAAAGGATTGGGAAAAAGAAGTGACAAAGGATCTATTAAATTTACCAGAAAATGGACTTTGGTCCATGATTACGAAGGTAGATACAAAGAAGAAGGTGAATATATGACAACTGATTTGCTTTTTACAGTAGAAAACGGGATTGCTAGAATTACCTTAAATCGTCCAGAGCGACTAAATGCCTTCAGTATTGAGATGATTGACGCTTGGATTAAAGCTTTGGAGGAAGTCCGGGATTCTGAAGAGGTTAAAGTGTTAATCATTTCTGGGAACGGCCGTGGTTTTTGTTCGGGAGGGGACATTAAATCCATGCTAAATGGCCAAGGTTTTTTATATTCTGAGGGCAATGAGGATTTAACCTCCACCGCATTAGCACGGAAAAATGTTATTTGGAAAAGAGTACAACGAGTTCCTCTCTTATTACAAGAAATCGATAAACCAGTCATTGCGGTGATCCATGGTTTTGCCTTTGGAGCTGGGCTTGATATGGCCTTAGCGTGCGATATTCGGATTGCAGCGGAGAATACGAAAATTGCTGAGAGCTATATTAAGGCAGGGATTGTTCCTGGTGATGGAGGAGCCTATTTTCTTCCAAGGCTAATCGGTGTAGATAAAGCATTGGAATTGCTTTGGACTGGACAGGTTTTGACGGCTCACGAAGCAAAAGAACTTGGATTAATTACTCATGTTGTGGATGATGACCAACTTGGAATGTTTGTTGAGGAATATGTCCAGAAATTAATACAAGGTCCACAACAGGCTATTCGCCTCACGAAAAGGGCTGTTTATCAAGGGTTGGAGATGAATTTAAGATCTTCATTAGATATGATTTCCTCTTCTCTTGGGATTGTGACCGAACTTGATGATTACCACGAAGGATTAAAGGCTATTCAAGAAAAAAGGTCACCAAATTTTAAGGGATAATTAAATCTATTAAATATAGAAGGAAAGAGCAACCAAAAAGTTTTAAAAGTTGCTCTTTTCGTTTTTACAAATAACTTTTTAACAATGCTCGGATTGCAGAAGAAGTTTTTATCGTTGATGAATATGATAGTAATTCATTTGTAAGAGTGATTGAAATTAATTTGTTTAGTGTTACTTACGGAATGAAATACGTCCTCATTTGGAAAAAGAAAATAGATATAGACAATTGCATGATCTTGTCGTATACTGTTATAAAATTTCATAATTTTTAGATAGGTGTTATATTTTGATATAACGTAAGAGGGAAGTCGGTGAAAATCCGACACGGTACCCGCCACTGTAATTCGGAGCGAACTGCAATAAGTCACTGCTTATAAGAAGTGGGAAGACGCAGGGAGCATCGATGATAAGTCAGGAAACCTGCCTGTTTAAAAACACGAAAGAAACCTACGGGATATTAGGGGTGTTTATGGAAAATTCGGTTATGTGTGCGTTCTATACATATAGTATTTTTTTGTGAGCATTTAAACCTCTAGGTTTAAATGCTTTTTTTTGTGGGTGAAACGCCGGTGTTTCGTCACCGCAAACGTGAAACGCCGGGACGGTTCTGATGTTTCATCTCAAAACGAAACGCGAGAACCGTTCCGGTGTTCCCGGTGTTCCGCGAAGAAAGTCGAGGTGATGTCATGAAACAATATGTATTAAAAAGGTTTTTACAGATGGTTATTGTCATGATGTTTGCTTCGTTTTTTACTTTTGGACTGACTTTTTTAAGTCCGAGTGATCCTGCTGAAATGATGTTAACTGCTCATGATGTGATTCCAACAGAAGAAATGCTCGAAAAAACTAGAGAAGAAATGGGCTTAAATAAGCCGTTTTTCGTGCAATATGGAAGTTGGCTGATGAACTTATTAACAGGGGATCTCGGATATTCTTATTCTACGAGAGGGGCTGTCACGGAAGTTTTAGGACCAAGAATCTTGATGACTGTTAAATTAGCCGTTGTTGCCATCTTGATTTTAATTGTTTTTTCATTTATTTTAGGCATCCTCTCAGCGATAAAGAAAGATACGTTGCTTGACTTTTTAATAAGGGGAGTCTCGTTAGTAGGAATCTCGATTCCATCTTTCTGGTTAGGACTTCTACTAATCTATTTTTTTGTCGTAAAACTTAATTGGTTTAAAATAACAGACCCGACATCAGCTGGCAGTGTCATTTTACCAGCGGTGACGTTAGCAATTCCATTGATGGGGAGATATATCCGGCAGATTAGAGCAGCGATATTAGATCAGTATTCAGCGGATTATGTGATTGGTGCTAGAGCACGGGGAATTAAAGAAACATCGATTTTACTAAAACATGTGTTGCCGAATGCATTAACAGGGATCATTACACTTTTTGGTTTATCGATGGCTGTGCTGTTAGGAGGAACGGTGATTGTTGAAAGTGTATTTTCTTGGCCTGGACTTGGTTTGATGGCGCTCGAAGCGATTACATACCGAGACTATCCGTTATTACAGGCATACGTTATTTTTATGGTCCTTATCTATGTTAGCCTTAATTTTCTTGTCGATGTAACGACACAAGCATTAAATCCACGAGTTGAGACGAGGGGGAGAGGAATCTTTGGGAAAACGACATAAAAAAATCATTTGGTTGAAGATTGTTGGAACAATGGCGGTATTTTTCATCGTCTTAGCGATTATTGGTCCCCTCTTTGCACCAAATGATCCGTTCGCGCCAGACTTTTCCCATATTCTTGAAGGTCCTAGTCTCCAATATCCACTTGGAACAGATCAAGTTGGACGCTGTATTCTGTCGCGATTATTATATGGTGCGAGTGTTTCCCTTGGGATGACGAGCTTGCTTTTATGTATCGTCACGATTATTGGGATTACAATTGGGCTAATATCAGGTTGGATTGGTGGCGTTGTTGATACAGTGATGATGAGAATCACCGATACGGTACTCTCGTTTCCTGATATTGTCTTTGCGATTGCGATCGTTGGTATTTTAGGACCCGGAGTGAAAAATACGATTATCGCATTTTCGGTCGTTTGGTGGACGAAGTATGCCCGATTAACAAGAGTGCTTGTTATGGAAATTAAAAATAACGAATACATTCACGCCGCAAAAATGGCCGGGGCAAGTAAAAGAAAGCTTTTTAGTCATTACATCTTTCCTAATATGCTGTCATCATTACTTGTCCAATTCGTAATAGACATCGGTGGAATTATGTTAGCTCTCGCAGGGTTGTCGTTTCTCGGGTTGGGCGTTCAACCGCCGACACCAGAATGGGGAAATATGCTTAATGAGGGCAGAGCTTATTTACAAACGGCTCCATGGTTATTGATTTATCCAGGTATTGCTATCTTTATCGTCGTTGCGCTCTTTAATACTTTGGGAGATCTTGCTAGAGATGTTTTAGACCCGAAACATGCTTAGCTAATCTTTAGATAAACGGAGGATATAATAATGAAGAAAAATGTCGTGATCATGATTCTTTTCATGATTGTATTAGTTGGCTGCAATAGCCAAGAAACAGCTGGGCAAGTCGAAAAAGTGAGTTCCAACGAGGAGAAAACATTAAATCTGGCCCTATTTTGGTTAGATTCAAATATTGAACCGACCGAAGGGTGGAACGGCTGGACTTTATCTCGTTTAGGGATTGGTGAAACACTGATCCGATTTGATGAACATATGGAGCTACAACCTGTAATTGCTGAATCTTGGGAACAAGTGGATGAAACGACAACCGATTTTACCATTCGAGAAGGTGTCAAGTTTCATAATGGCAACAAAGTAGATGCTGAAGCCGTTAAAGCATCCATCGAAAGAGCGTTAAACATCTCTGACCGCGATGATGTGAAATTTCCGCTGAAATCGATGACGGCTGATGGTCAAATACTAACAATTCAAACAACGGAGCCCTTTGCGACGTTACTAAATAATCTCGCAGACCCTGTGTTTACAATTGTCGATACGACGGACGGAGATTCAGAGGATATTAAATTTAAACCAGTAGCTACTGGGGCATTTAAAGTAATACAGTTTACCCCAGATATTGGATTAACTTTACATAAACATGAAGCCCATTGGAGCGGTGAAATTGGTGTCGATGTTGTTACTGTGAAATACATTCAAGATGCTTCGACCCGGACAATGGCTCTCCAGTCTGGGGAGATTGACTTTGCTACGCAAATCGGGGCGAAAGATTTAACATTATTTGAAAACAACGAGGAATTTCATATTCAAAAAGGTCCGAACCTACGAATCTTTTTATTACGATTAAATATGGATAAGCCATATATGCAAAATTTACAATTTCGCCAAGCGCTTTCCTATGGAATCGACAAGGAAACGTATGCGACAAAAATCGTCAATGGCCTTCCCGCCAAAGGTCCGTTTAATGATTTGCTGAGCTTTGGTCACAAAGGGGAAGATTTCTACTCATACGATCCTGAAAAAGCAAAAGAGTTGCTTGATCAAGCGGGGTTTGTTGATACAGATGGAGATGGGATTCGCGAAGCAGATGGCGAGAATATCGTCTTAAAATTTGTCTCAAGAACGAATCATGGAAGCGATGCGAACAATATTGGAACCGCGATGCAGGCCCAGTATAAAGAGATCGGCATTGGAATGGAAATTATTCAAGTTGAAAATTATGCAGACATGGCTAATTCAGGAGACTTTGACCTTCTTTGGGAAAGGTGGACATCTGCACCAACGGCAGATCCACAATATTTCTTAAAAGCTAGTTTTTTGAGTGGAAGTGCAGGGAACTATGGAAATTACGATCATCCTGACCTAGATGAAATCGTTAAACAGCTTGATCATACATTGGATAAAGCAGAACGAGATCGACTCGGTATGAAAGGAGCCGAGATTTTAATGGCAGATGTCGCTTCCCTCTTTTTGTATTATCAAGAAGGAACGGTTGTCACGAGAAAAAATGTTGATGGGGTATACCGCTTTATTTCGGAACTCTACTATATTGATGAACGAATAAAAGTAAACTAAGACCTTCTTAGTTTACTAAACTAGGAGTTGTCAAAGGATGGGGAAATTACTTGAAGTGAAATCACTCTCTGTCACCTATGATGATGGGAAGACGAAGGCGGTTAACAATTTCACGATGGATCTTGGTCATAAAGAAATCATCGCAATTGTCGGTGAAAGTGGTTGTGGCAAGTCAACATTAATCAAATCGATTTTTAACCTTCTGCCACCGAATGGGAAAATCGTTTCCGGTGAAATTCTTTTTAATAAAAAAAATCTACATGAATATAGCCAGGAACAATGGCGTACTGTTCGTGGGAATCAAATGTCGATGATTTTTCAAAATCCTGGATCATACCTAAATCCAATTCTTAAAATCGGTAAACAGTTTGTTGAAAGCATTCGTGCCCATCAGAGAATTTCAAAAAACGAGGCACTCATTCTTGCAAAAGAAACACTTCGGAAAATGCAGTTTACAGATACCGAGCGAATTTTGAATTCCTATCCTTTCCAGCTTAGCGGTGGAATGAAGCAAAGAGTAGCGATCGGTATGGCTTTAATAATGGAACCCAAGTTGATTTTAGCAGATGAACCGACGAGTGCTCTTGATGTCGTCACTCAAGTTGAAATCATGAATGAACTTTTGGAGTTTAAAGAACACGCGAATGCTAGTATACTGTGGATCACGCATAACATCGGTTCTGCCGCCTATATCGCTGATCGGATTATTGTCATGAATAACGGGGAAATGGTTGAATTTGATCAGAAACGAAGCATACTCACACAGCCGAAAATGGAATATACTCAAAAACTTTTACAATCCATCCCAACATTGAAAGGATTTCGAAATGAACAGTCGAACCATTCTCGAATTAAAAGCTGTCTCAAAGGAGTATAAAGATCATCAAGGTCGCTTTTTTAAAGCGGTGAATAACATCAATTTGACAATGAACGAAGGCGAATGTGTAGGAATCGTTGGTGAAAGTGGTTGCGGGAAAAGTACCATTGCTAAAATGATTTGTCAGTTCACGGATGTCAGTTCGGGGAAGATTATTTTTAGAGGAAAAGACCATGTTACTTTTCGAAAAAGAGATTTTTATAAAAATGTCCAAATGATCTTCCAAGACCCGTTAGCCACTTTTAGTCCTAGAATGAAAATTGGCACCTATTTAATCGAGCCTTTCGTGAATTTTAAAATTTTAACGAAAAAACAAGCATTGGCATTTTCAGGTGAATTGCTTGAAATGGTTGGACTCGAAAAAGAGGCTCTAAACAGATATCCTTATGAATTAAGCGGGGGGCAACTTCAAAGAGTCGTCATTGCGAGAGCGATTGGCATAAAACCAGATCTCGTCATATGTGATGAATGTACCTCTGCCCTCGATGTTACCGTCCAGCAACAGATTTTAAATTTATTCATAAAATTAAGAGAAAAAACGTCGTTTTCTTCTTTGTTCATTACGCATGACTTAGCCGTTGCTGAAAGCTTATGTGACAAAATTTATGTGATGCGTTTAGGGGAAGTGGTCGAAGTTCTTTCTGGGGGCCCTATTGTTACGGATGCCAAACATCCATATACGAAAAAACTGATAAGCTCCGTCCTTTCAGTAGATGAAAAGGGGAATGGATTGGGAGCGATTTCCTGAAGTGGAGAAAGACGGTCAGTCCCCAGTCTTAAAGTATTTACATAAGAGGGGACTGACGCCGTTTGTTCATTATCTTGCGGTTACACTCTTATTGATCGGAACGAGAATCCTAGATTCATTGCGTCCATACACAAAATAATAGAAGAAGGCCATGAATATGACAAAAAATGTTAAGGTCAAATACATGTTTTGAAAGCCAAGGAATGGAATAATGAGTCCTAAAATAGCTGGACTGAATCCAATTGCGGCATCCATCCCAATATAATAGGTAGATGTCGCTAATCCTATCTGTTTTGGCGGTGCCGTTTTAACGGCGACGGCTAGTGCGGTTGATTGAATATTTCCATACCCAATCCCTATGAGACCAGCTGCTAATAATAAGAGGAAGCTTGTGTTTGCGATGCTCAACACAAACATCCCGACTGCCAGTAAAACGATACATGGATACATCACATAATTAGCACCTTTTGCATCGACGATTTTCCCTGTTATCGGACGTGAGAAAAGAATCGCAAGCGCATAAACAAGGAAAAAGAAACTAGCAGCTTCCACTAAATTGACTACAGAAGCGTAAAGATTAATAAAGGATAAGACGCTACCGTAGCAAAAGGAAATTCCCATTACTACAATCGAAATAGGGATTGCTTTCGGTTCCACAAATTGAGTGTAATTAAGTTTTTGGTTTCCAGGCATTTTCTTTACCCTTAGTGATGGAACGTTTGATAATACAATGAAAACGAGTGAAATCATGCCGAGAATAAGACATAGGAAGAAAATCGCAAAATGGTTTCCATTTTTAGACATCAACACACCGATAAACGGTCCAATGGCGGTAGCTAAAGTCATGCTCATCGTAAAATAGCCAATCCCTTCTCCCTTTCGAGAAGGCGGCAAGACGACGGCAATAATCGTAGCTAAAGTGTTTGCCACAACCCCAAAGGTGATTCCGTGGATAAGCCGGGTTAAGAATAAAAATGAGAGATTCCACTCAATAAAATAAAGGAATATACTTGCTACTACTGCAATCCCACTAATGACAAGAATGAGCTTCGTATTATAGTCAGAATATTTCCGCCCAATATACAACCGGCCAATTAGAACGCCAATAATAAAGATCCCTGAAGCAATGCCGGCTTCCCCAGTAGAAGCATGAAAAGTTTCTACCGAATAAACCGCGATTGTAACCATCAACAAGAAAAAAACCATCGACATGAAGAAGCTAACAGATGAAAGCATGATAAAATCTTTCGTCCAAAGCTTTTCTTTGTTTTCACTTTTCACAATACAGGACTCCAATCAATCTATAATTTTTTCATAACACATTCACATAGCACTCTATACAACCTAAATAGCTCTTACTCCTTAATGGCATCAAATATAAAAAACCGACCTTCTAAGTACATAAGAGAGAGTCGGTTACTTGGTGGGATTGAGTGTTTTCTTGTTCGATATTTTAAATGATTTGGTTTTTACTATATTCTCATTATGGCACTGGAGTCATTATTTAACAATGCCAATGAAAACGGGAACATTGGCCATGAAAACGGAAACATCGCCAGTGATAACGCATACATCATGCAGTACCATATGAATTCTGCCTTTTTGGGGGAAAATCGGGTTGAGGGGTTTGTGTTTATATGGATTAGAAGCATGGATTATTAAAATAGATGAATTGGTTGGGGAAGGAATTCGCGAAAACATTCGCCCTGAAGGCTAAATTTGTCGGAGGTTGTCGCTTTTTTGTTCACTATTTCAAAAAACGAAAAGGATTATCGATTAAAATGGAGAATATGTTAGCTAGAGTTAAAGTCTAAAATAAAATCCACTTCGAAAATTGGGTGAAAGATTGATTTTAAAGAAGCCTAATGAATAGAGTCAAGGTGGATTATTTATTAGATATTCTTTCATTTAAAAAGAGGGGAAATACGAATCATGAATGGAAAAACACTATTTATTGCAGGACATGCAAAATTACCCCAAGGGATGGCTGCGAAAAGTGTCTTTGATACGTTAACAATTACCGCGGAAATCGATAGAAAATACGGCGTTATCCTTGAGGCTTCCTGTACTTTGGCGACGGAGCATGGTCGTGAATTTGTTGGAAAATTGTTAAGAGGAATGAGTTTAACCGACGGTATTGATGAAGCAGTTGCAGCGATTCAAATGTATTATCGAGGAAAGGCAACGAATGCATTGATAGCAGCATTAAAAGATCTTGACCTCCATTTTCAGCAAATTAAAGAGAATGAACTAGGGTAGGGAGACATAAATTTAAGAAGATCCCGTTTTTTTAATAAATATGCGATGAAAAACAAATTGCTTCGGTACACTAAGGGGATTGTTGAAAATTAATAATATTTTAATAATTCCTTTGAGAGGTTATTGAAAAATTCAAACAAATTGTTATAATAATAGTAACTATTGGGTGACAGCAATGTCCTTGCTGCGTGACCAGTTCGTTCGTAAAAAAAGCTATTTAAAATTGACTATAATTCACTTGATCTTCCTTTGCCGGAAGACGAGCTATGGATAGAGTCAGTAAAACAACCAATGGAATTTTCATGGTTTGTTTTATTGACTCTTTTTGTATTCAAATAGGAAAAATACTCACTTTGAATCATTCTATGGGTGGTACATCTAGAGAAGGATAGCTATAAAGCATCTCAATTTTACGAACAGAATGGAAGTGACTCAATAGATTGAGCTTTTAAGTCAAGAAAAAACAATAATAGGGAGTATATGGAGAGTCAGAGGGAGTCACGATTGAAACGAATCGTAGAATCCAAGAACAGTTTAACTTAAAAGAAGAAGTAGTAATTTAATCGTATTAGAGGGGGAATTCATTTATGTGTTTTGGGAAAACGATGTTTATTGCAGGGCATGCTCGTTTACCGCAAGGAATGGCGGCGAAAAGTGTCTTTGACACATTAACGATTACCGCAGAAGTTGATATTAAATATGGCGTTATCCTAGAGGCATCTTGTACACTAGCGACAGAACAAGGCCAGAAATATATTGGAAGTCTTCTGAAAGGTGCTAGTTTAAAAGACGGTGTCGATGAAGTCGTTGACGCCATTAAAACCTTTTACCGAGGCAAAGCAACCAATGCATTGATAGCTGCGTTAAAAGATCTTGAAATTCATTTTCAAAAAGTTCAATCTGAAAAAATACCGTTACAAAAATAGTTTTCTTTAATGAATCCTTTTAAAAAAGAGAACTTTCAAATTTAAGAAAGTTCTCTTTCAGGGTTGAGTTTTTTTATTTCTTCAGCGATTTTATTAGCGATTTCTTCATGTCCTAACCCTTCTTCAAATGTAAGCGGGGGACCAAAAATAATACCTGCGGGCTTAAACCAACCATTTTTTGCGCCATAAATAAATGTAGGGACAACAGGTGCATTGCTCTTGGCGACGATAAAACCAATTCCTTTTTTCGCTTCCTGCATTTCTCCAGTTTTAGAACGAGTGCCCTCAATAAAAATCGAAAATAAGTTTCCAGTTTTTAATAGTCTAAGTGTGTGTTTTAGTGATTTAATATCTGCTTGTCCTCTTTTAATTGGAAAACATCCTAACTCATGGATGAGCCAAGCAAAAAATTTATTTTTGAAAAGTTCTTCTTTTCCCATAATAAACATTTTCCTTGGAGTATGAACGCCAACCATAGGTGCATCGAAATTGCTTGTATGGTTCATCGCTAATATCGCTGAACCACTGGGAATATTTTCTTTTCCTTCAATTTTTATTTTAAAACGAATGTGCAAAAAAACTCTGACAATTGTCGTTACAAACTTATAAACCAACTCTATCAAATCCTTTCCTTAAATAAGCATAATAAGATTATATTCCGACACGTGTTTTTAGTAAACATGTGTTTTTAACTTTATAAAAATGTTGAATTTGACGAAGCTTAATTTCTTCTAATGCAACAGGCTTCATCCCAGAAATCTTCTCAGCGACATCCGCCGTCATATTTTTAACGCTTTTCCCTAGTGCGATCATCTCTTTACCTGAAATGGTTTATCTTTTTTAATAAGATAAACAATCGCTTAGAAGGAGCTTTAGTCATATTTGTCGAATATTGTAATATTGCTTATTAATATATTTATTATAGCGTGTTGTCTGTAAAGCTAAACATGAATCTAGGAAAGTGTTTTCAGTTGTTTTAGAAAAAAACAGCGTTTGATTGGGGGCTCCTAATGAATAAAAAAAGGACACAATTGTATAGCTGGTTCGTATTCGCATTTATCATCATCTTCTTTAGTGTAGGAGCCTGCACAAACAAAGTATCATTCGATCGCCCAACGGCCCCAGAAGGGATGCTCGATTTAACTGATTGGGATGGCGCGATTCATAAGTTAGATGGAGAATGGGAGTTTTATTGGGGGCAGTTAATAGAACCTGAAGATTTAAAAGAAAGTTCTCCACAAAGAACCGGGTTTATTGAGGTTCCTGGCTCTTGGAATCGCTTGATCATGAACGGGGAAGAACGAAGTGGAGACGGTTATGCGACTTTTCGATTCGTTTTTGAAACGAAGGAAAGCGAAAGATTAGCACTTAAAATTCCAAGAATCTTTACTGCTTATCAGCTATGGATAAATGAGAGGCAAATCGCTGCAGCCGGAACGTTAGGGAAAAAGAGGGAGGAAATGACGCCACAATACCTCCCACAAGTGGCTTTCTTTGAGTCGAAAGCAGGAGAAAATGAAATCATTGTTCAAGTAGCCAATTTTTATCACCGTAGTGGCGGAATCCTTGAAAGTATTTTAATCGGAAATGAGAAAGAGATTAGTAGGCTTCGTGATAATAGAATCGCTTTTGAGCTTTTCATAGTAGGAAGTCTAACAATTATTGGCATCTATCACGTTACTTTATATTTATTTAGAAGAAAGAATTTCGCGCCTCTTTATTTTGGCTTGTTTTGCCTGATTATCGCCATCCGGACTTTATTAGTAGGAGAAAGATATTTTATTTTCTTAGTTCCTGATTTTAGCTGGGAAGCGGCTCATAAAATTCAAACTCTAACCTTTTACCTTGGTTTGCCGTTCATTTTGCAGTTTTTAAGGTCGCTATTTTCTGCATATTATCATACAAAAATAACTAGAACTATCTGGGGTGTAGGAATCACCTTTGGATCGCTAGTCATTCTCACTCCAGCAAAGATTTTTACAATTGTTAACCCGGTCTATCAAGTATTTACTGTAATTGTAATTGTTTATATCTTGATCGTTTTTATGAAAATTCTTCTGAAAAAGGAAGACGGGGCAATCGTCATTTTCATTGGAGCGATGTTTTTAATATTAACGAGTTTAAACGATATCGTTTTTTCAAGTATTTGGATGAGTGATTATAGTTCTTCGCTTTTGCGAACGGTATTTACGGGCGGAAATCTTTCATCAATTGGACAATTAATTTTTGTATTCGCTAACTCCTTAGTTATGGCTCAACGATTTTCAAACGCTCTTGAACTAGAGGAAGTCATGACCATGCAGCTGAGAGGCAACAACCTCAAGTTAGATGAATTAGTGATTAAGAGAACGAAAGCTTTAGAGCAATCGCGGAAAGAAATTGAGGACAAGAATCGGGAATTGGAAAAGGCAAATCAAATGTTACGTGTCGTTTCACTGAAAGATCCGCTTACTAATTTATGGAATCGTCGCCATTTTGATGACAGCTTTCAACTGGAATGGAATCGTTGTGCTACAAATAATCAGCCTATTTCGTTAATGATGATCGATATTGATCAGTTTAAATTATATAATGATTGCTACGGTCATAAAGCAGGGGATGAATGTCTCGTACAAGTTGCGAAAGCGATTAATGATTGTTTTAAACGTTCAGGCGAATTGGTCGCACGTTATGGTGGAGAGGAATTCATTGTCATCTTGCCAGAAGTAGGAAAGAGTCAGGCAATCGCTATGGCGCTGTTAGTGAAAGAAACAATTGAGGAGCTTCAAATCCCGCATGAACGTTCAACTGTCAGCTCGTGGGTTACAGTTAGCATCGGTGTGACCTCGCAATCTGCGAGCCAAGATCGTTCTCTGCAAGATGTATTTCTTTTAGCTGATCAAGCCTTATATCAAGCAAAAGATGCCGGCAGAAACGAAGTGAAGTTTTTAGCTGAGTAACCACAATATTTTTCATCATTTATTTCTAATGGTACGATAGATTTAATAAAGATGAAAAAGGTGGATGGATGATGAATCACTGGGATACTCGTTTTCAAACAGAAAATTATGTTTACGGAACGAAACCGAATGTCTTTTTAGCGGATGTTCAAAAAGAATTGCGACTTTCAGGAAATGCGTTGGCCATTGCTGAGGGGGAAGGTCGTAATGCCGTTTTCTTAGCAGAACAAGGAATGAATGTGACGGCATGGGATTATGCAGAATCAGGACTGAAGAAAGCTAAAAAGCTTGCAGCTACACGTGGGGTCAATCTTCATACCGAGCTTGTTGATTTAAATGAAGCAAATTGGCAAGCAAATCAGTGGGACGCAATTGTCTGCATTTTTGGTCATTTTCCTACAGACTTACGAAAGAAAACATTGCTAGGAGTAAAAGAGGCTGTTAAACCAGGGGGCTATTATGTAACGGAAGTATATTCCTATAAACAAATTCCTTACAATAGTGGCGGACCCCGGGATGAAACATTATTGTATCAACCAGAGGAGTTTTTACAAACCTTTGCTGATTGGCGGGTGATACATTTCTTTATGGGTGAGGTTGAACGACAAGAAGGGGATTTGCACAATGGCTTATCCCATGTCATTCAATTTGTCGGCCAAAAGCCGCGGTAGATCTTAACTAAAAAGAGCAACTGAATGATTTTAAATATAGCATAAAGGCAACATCCCCATTTCATTAGGACATATGTCTTTACTAATTGAACTGTGAAAAAATTCCTAGCAAAGACCAAATTTAAAGGAGTTCAAATAATAGGTCAGTAATTAAAGTAACTGGTGCGAATGCTGAAACAAGGGTATTCGCCTTTTTTTGTTGAGGTAACGGGGGCGATAGCAGTTTACAACTTTCGCTTGTTCAACTATTGGGAAGAGTTGAACAAGAAGATCACTTTTTATATGGTCTTTTTTTGCTGCAAAAAGGAAGATAGTGAAAATTATTTCTGTTTTCATTTACAAAGGATATCTCATGAATTATTATTATGCCATACGATATATCGTTATACATAATACCGCAACATAATATCTCGAATAACGAAAGAAGGGATGTAAGGAATGGCATATAATGGGGGACCTATGACCGAGGCAATGTATTATGTCCTACTAGCGTTAATGCGTCCTAACCATGGGTATCAGCTTATGCATGCAATTACAGAAGTATCAAATGGCAGATTAAAAATGGGGCCGGGGACACTTTACGGAGTACTCTCACGCATGCAAAAAGACGGTCTTATCTCACTAGCAGAAGATGATGGCAGAAGGAAGACCTATCTAATAACACCAAAAGGGGAACAAGCTTTGAAGATAGAGTATGGTCGATTAAAAGCCTTGATAAAAGATAGTAGCATTTTAGAGGAAGGTGATGAGCATGAATAAAACAGCCTATAAACTTCGGCCCAGTGATTATTGGCGAATTGGTGAGCATGAAAGCTGGTTTGCAGACATGGCTGCTAAAGGGTTGCATCTAAAAAAGATGGGGATACATTTTGCCAAATTTGATAAAGGTGAACCGAAGAAAATGAGGTACAGAATAGATGTATCCATAAAGAAAAGGATTAACTCAGAACAAATCCAAATGTATGCGGAAAGTGGTTGGGAATATGTAATAAGCTATAGTTTTTTTCATGTCTTTTCATCACCTGAAGGACTGAATGCACCAGAGCTTCATACAGACCCCGCCGAGCAGTCTTATACATTAAAGGAACTGGACAAGAAGTTAGCTTTGAATGCTGTTATCGTAATTGTCGCAATGATTTTAATGGTCGGTATGTTATCATCTATTTGGCTTCTTGATGGGACACCTACCTTTGTTCTGGTGAAAGGCGGGGCTATTCAACAAACCATTTTAGCAATGTTCATCGGATACTCGGCCTATCATTCGCTACAAGCAGCCATTTCCATTCGTGCTTTGCGGAGAAATCTTATCGAAGGCAAACCGATCGACCATCATGCAACTTGGAAGAAACACTACCGATTACATTCTACCAGCGCTTTTCTTTTTACAGTAGTGGTCGGATTGAGTGCGATCATTCCATTCGTACAACTTGTAAAAATGGATACGAAAACATTGCCCGAAGCAAGTCTTGACTTACCGATTGTCAGGTTAGCAGATGTAGAAGGAAATTCAGCAATGGTTCGAGGCGAACCTTCCTATATCAGTAACAATGTGGATTGGGGCAACCGGTACTCATACAATTGGAGTCTATTGGCACCCGTGCAATATGAAACAGATGAACAGGGTGTAATACCAGGGGAAATGTGGGAGGATGGAAGCGGTGAATATTCACCGGCTATTCATACACAGGTTTATCAGCTAAACATACCAGCGCTGGCAGATAATCTGATTTCTGATTTAATAGAAAGATATAGATATAATAGTAGAGAAGATTTTGTTGAAACAGAACATCAAGATTTGGATCTTTTGATTGTTCATATGGAAGAGGATATGAAAAAGGTATTTGCTTCTAAAGGAAAAGCAGTGATGTATGTTCGTTATTCTGGCTATGCAGATATAGATTCGATAATTGAAAGTATGGTGGAGAAGGTTACTTTAATTTCAGATTAAGATGTTGTCTTATTCACCGTTTAACAAATGGTGTTTTACTCCAACGTCACCTAACTTTACGAATAATAATTATTGCTGAAAAACGCCATAAAGGCGATATAAAAGCATTAATCGTTCCAATTCATGCCCAACGTTGTCGAGTAAATCTAAATTTCTCACAAACCATCTGTAATTATAAGGGGGAAACTAACCATGAGGAACTTATCATTAATTGTTTGTTTACTGATTATCGTAAGTATAACCCTACTTGGTTGTGGTGCTGATAATGAGGCAAATAACAATGAAGACAACTTAGGAAAAACGGAAACTCAAAATTCTTTTGAGGAAGAAAATAATAAAGACAGAAGCTCTGATGAAAATTTCGAACATGATGCTGATGGAGAAAGCGATGAAGAAAAACAATATGATAGTGAAATAGAAGAAATAAGAGACGAGGGAAGAGCAGAATTAGGTATAGAAGAAATCTTTATTCCTGAAATGAAGGAATTAAAAATTGGAAATGCATTTGTTTCTTATTCGTATAAGACCGATGAACCAATGCAAATAGATGTACAATATCACGTAGAACGAGGAGAAAAGCAAGAACAATTTGAAAATCAAATAGTAGTTGAAGAGAAAAAAGAAGAGACGGGTATGAAGTTTCTTATTCCACCTTATGTAAACAATGGAGATATGTCCTTGTGGTTTGTTTTCAGCAAAATGGATATCCCCAAAATGTTTAACAATGAAGGTGACGGTATTGAAGAAGAGTGGATAGAAATAGATGGGAACCAAGTTTTATTTGCTAATAATGGCACTGAATACAGATATTATGTTGATGATGAAAATGGTCATTATATGTTCGGGTATACTCTTGAACAGTATTCTAAGGATGAATCTAAGGAAATAACGGGCGACTTTATCAAGAGAATAGAATCAAAACAATATAATTAAAGTTCTTTGTTATTCAATTAACTGTCCCTTATCTATAGTGTCATCGACAAAAGATTGATAAAATGCACCTTATATCTTTGAGTACATGTATGCCAAGTTAAGTGGTTAAGGACTTGACTTGGAGCCTCTGTGGGTATGAAGGATGAAGCGGTTGTTTCATCAGGCTGATGAGCCTATAATACCCACTTCTCCAAGTAAAGTCCTATGTTGAGTACATTGAATACGACAAATAATTAAAGTAGATAATGCTGCCTTAATCACAAATAATGAATACCGTTTGGTGTTTTTTCACTCGTACGGCTTTTGTTTTATACCTATATGTTCCTGTCTATAGTAGTCGACGAGTGTTTCAACAAACAGATCAATTTCTTTTTTCGTATTCATATACGAAAAACTAACCCTTAGCGCACATTCGGCAATAGAGCGGCTAAGGCCGAGCGATTCGAGCACGGATGGACCTCGCGAATGATTCGACTTACATGCAGCTGCACTAGAAATATAGATGTTCATCGAATCAAGGAATTCGATGACCTTTTTATTATGCACACCTGGCAACGAAAAATGGGCAATATGAGGTGCTCCTTGTTGACTTGAATGAATCATCACTTCTGGGATGGAACGGGTGATTGCTTCGAGGCAGTAGTCACGAAGTGTAATCATATGGGCAACATCTTTTTTGCGATTGGCAAATGTAATTCGGACGGCTTCCCCAAAGGCAGCGATAAATGGAGTATTCTCCGTACCAGAACGCAAACCGCGCTCTTGACCACCACCGAGATTCATCGAGAACATTTTTATTCCTTTTTTCACATAAAGTGCACCGACCCCTTTAGGTCCATGAATTTTATGGGCACTTATGCTGATCAAGTCAGCCCCTAAGCTTGCAGCAGTAAAGTGTAGCTTCCCATACCCTTGTACCGCATCACAATGAACAATGGCCGGTGATTGTTTTTGTTGAATGATTTGTTTTATTTTCTCGATAGGAAAAATAGAACCAATTTCATTGTTAACCAACATTGCACTAACAAGGACCGTTTTTTCGTTAACAGCATGTTCCAACGCTTCTATATCTAGTTCCCCGTTGGGAGCTTCAATATAAGTAACAATCCAGCCTTGCTTTTTTAAATCCCGGATTGCTTTTGTTACTGCAGGATGCTCGGCTGCAGTAGTTACGATATGGTTTCCGTGCTGTGAATTAGCGAGACAAGCGCCCTTTATTGCCAGATTATTTGCTTCAGTACCACCCGATGTAAAGTAAATTTCATCTGAGTTTACGTCTAGAGAATCGGCGATGATCTGACGTGCTGTCTCGATTTCCATCTTGCTTTCTTTTCCCAGTCGGTGCAAAGATGATGGGTTGCCATATGTATTTGTAAGCATTTTTACTACTTTATTTGTTACTTCAGGATACGGCTTTGTCGTTGCACTATTGTCGAAATAGATTGCAGGCATATTAATCCCTCTTCCTAAATTACAGTTGATTCATTTATATCCTATCATAAGCTTTTCCTGTAGATGTTCTCTATACTAATAAAAGCAGTTTTTCAACAATTTGTAATGGGAGAACCCCCTTTTGCCTTCAATAGCTTCAACCGGAAAAAAAGAATATTTAAAATTTTTATAATGCAAATAGTCTGTATTCGCATTATAATTATAGTGGAGCAAATTCACTATAAATAAAATCGGGAGGTTGTTTATTGTGTCTACAGCAGTCCTAAATGAAAAAGTTGAAGTATTTAAGAAGAGTATTACCGATATCGTTGAGCTTCTAAATAATACAGAAGAATCAACCCTTTATGTGAAACCTTCTGAAACCGAATGGTCAGCGATGCAAATTGTTGCTCATGTTTTAGAAGCAGTTGATTTTTGGGTAGAGGACTTAGAAGCCTTATTAATTGTACCTGGTGCAAAATGGGGGCGTAACCATGAACATGTCCGCCGCTTAGCTGCCGTAGAGGAAAATAAGGTCGGCCAACTTAAAAAGGAAGATGCGATTGAAGCGTTACAAAATTTAGTACCGCGAGTCGAAGCAGCACTTGGTAAAGTGAAAGAAGCGGATCTAGAAAAAACAGCGCCAAGTTACAATCCGAACTTTGATGGCAAACCACTATCATTTTTAATTGATCACTTAATTGTTAAACACGTCGTTGGTCATCATGATCAAATTGTCCGCCATTTAGCAAAAGTAAAATAAGCGGAGATTTTCCGCTTAGATGAAGAATGGAGCTCGTTTCGGGGGTATATAAGCGGAGATATTCCGCTTATGTAAATAAAAATCCCCCATTTTCACGTTTATTGAGTTAATAGACGGAATCTCTCCGTTTATTCAAGCAATTTTCAATGCTATTTACTAAATTAAGCGGAATTTTTACGTCTATTATTATTAAGTGTCAAAGAAGAGCAGGGCAAATTCCAACAGGGTGCCCTGCTTTTTTGTTTTTTGCACCTCAAAAGAGAACCCGTTATTGAATTCAATGGAGCACTTTTTGTTTGTTATGCGCATTTCGCTATCAATTTACCTATTTTTCATATCTAAAAAAACGATTAAATAATATCGTTTGGATAGATAAAATGATTATTATGTTCGTATTATATTTGCTTATAATAGAGAAAGAAAGAATTAGATCATGTGTTTTTTTATGAAGGGATTGTCAGAGATGGTTGAACAATTTAGTCCCAAATTGACTTATGATGCCGGACCGACCGGCTGTGGCGAATTAATTATGAACCTTTTCTTAACGATGAAGAAAATGGAGAGCAGCGATATCATTGAGGTCATTTCTTATGATCCTGGAGCCCGTGAAGATCTTCCGGCCTGGTGCCGCCTGCAAAAACATACGCTCCTGCACCGGGAAGATAACGGAAAGATTAGTCATTATTTTATTGAAAAGGGCTAATTCAGTCTTTTACATAAACATCAATTTTAGGAGGAATTCAAAATGGCAGGAAAATTTTTAGTTAGTTTAACTCATGCAAAAAATGATCAGGATAAAGCAACTGTGGCCTTTGTTGTTGCGAATGCAGCTGTTGCCTCAGGTCAGGAGACGGTCGTATTTTTAAATGTTGAAGGCGCTTACTTAGGAGCGAAAGGGTATGCAGATGATATTCATGAAGAAGGATTTGCGCCATTAAAACAACTGATGGATCAGTTTATTGAAGCTGGTGGAAATCTATGGGTATGCAGCCCTTGCTATAAAAAACGTGAATTACAAGAAGAAGATTTACTTGAAGGCGCAACGATTGTCGGTGGGGCAAAGGTTGTTGAATTTTTAAGCTTAGGTGCAGCTTCGATTACTTATTAAACGTTCTTAATTTGTGCACGCTCGTTGTTTCTTAGAGGAGAACGGGCGGTGCGCAAGCTGTTTAAAATCATTTAGCTTTCTTGTATCTAAAGTGCGAAAATGATATTTTCTTATCCTAGAAAAGGGTGAAAAAATGGAAAATCCAAAAGCGGTATGTGATGGTGGAGACTTAGATTGTGGTTCAGGGTTATTGCTAATTATTAAAAAAGCGATGGATCCCCTCTCAGGTGGAGAAGTGTTGGAAGTCCGTAGTCGCGAAAGGACGGTAGCGGACGATTTGCCGGCTTGGTGCAGAATGGTTGAACATGAATTTCTTGGCTCACAACCAGGAGACAATACAACGAGATATTTTATTCGCAAAGGGTCGGATCAAAAGGAATTAGCGACAGATTTGGAAGCGGCTAAAGGCTACCAATGGAATGTTCGTGTTCAAGGGGAAGGAGGCTTAACCGCTAAAGTTCATTCAAGAAACCATACATTTGCGATTGGACAACCTGCAGATTTTAGTCCGAAGGTTGAGGCGCCAAGCGCAATTGATTATTTTCTTGGAGCACTCGCTGGTGATCTGACAGTCGGTTTTAAGGCACAAGCTTCAAAAAGAACTATTGAAATAGACGATATCGAAGTCTCTTTAAAAGCAGGTCTAGAAAATGTCTTATTTCACCTAGAAATCGAAAACGAGGGCAGTCCAAAAGTGAAAGAAATCACAGGGACTTTTTATGTTTCATCACCGGAAGCGGAGGATACTTTACACGCTCTTTGGGAAACTACACTTGCACATTCCCCTATGTATCAAACTCTTAAACAATCAATTGAAATTAAAATACAGTTTTCAATCGTATTTTGATTGGGAGGTTATCTTTAAATGACATTACCCAAATTCCCAACAACGGTAATCGGCAGTTGGCCAAGATCAAGAGAAGTCCAACGGGCAATGCGTGAAAAAAAAGCTGGACGAATTAGTGATGAGGAATTTCAGGAAATTGCTAATCAGGCTAGCTTGCAATGCTTAAAATGGCAGGAAGAGGCAGGAATTGATATTGTATCAGATGGGGAACAACGACGGGATAATTATATTTCCTTTGTGGCCGATCATTTAGAAAATGTCCGCATGCTTAGTGTTTCAGAACTATTAGACTATGTTGAGGATAAATCAAGTTTTGAAGAAATTTTGGGAACGTTGGATGTACCTGCCTTTTCGATGTCTAATCCGGCCGCGACGGGGAAAATTAGCCGAAAAACTCCGCTTGCCTTAAATGACTTTTTATTTTTGAAAAAACATACAGACAAAGCGGTCAAAGTTACCTTGCCAGGTCCTTATCTGTTAACGAGGTCGATGTGGGTAGAGGGTCTGTCTATGGACGCTTATCCGACGAAGGAAGATTTAGCTGTTGATATTATCAAAGTACTGAGGGAAGAATTGGAGGACTTGATTGCGGCTGGAGTGGAATTCGTCCAATTCGATGAACCGGTTTTAACTGAAATTGTGTTTACGCAAAAAAATGCCAATCGGACATTTATGTGCGGCGCCCTGACAGCAAAAGCAGATGCAGAGGAAGAACTTGCTTTTGCATTAGACTTAATGAATCAACTGACAGACGGAATGCTTGGCAGAGGAACGAGAATTGCGGTTCATATTTGTCGGGGAAACTGGAGTACGCAGGATGAAATTCTGCTACGGGGACCTTATTATCCATTGCTTCCATACCTTGAACAAGTGAAAGTTGATCAATTGGCCCTTGAATATGCAACGCCAAGAGCAGGGGAACTTGATGCAATCAATAAGATTGGCGGAAAAGAGTTAGGGCTTGGCGTCGTCAATCCGCGAACGGAAACGATCGAATCTGTAGACGAAATTATCACCAGAGTGGAAGAAGCAAGAAATTACATTTCAGATGACAAAATCTTTTTACATCCAGATTGTGGCTTTGGCACGTTTGCGCAACGTCCGATGAATGGCAGTGAAATCGCTGTTGAAAAATTAAAAGTGATAGTAGCTGCAGCGGAAAAACTAAGAAGTCAGGGTTAATTTCTTTTATATGGAGGAATCATCTGTTGGATAGCAATTGACAATGAACGGTCAAGAGGAAGGCTCGAGAACGCGCAGCGAAAACAATGATTATATAGATTTGATAAGCAAGGAGCGGGTTTCTACGCATCCTTGCTTTTTTTGTTACCCGTATGGACGTGGTATAATTTTAAAGAAGAGGAGCGAACGAAATAAAAAATTCTGCCCTCACGTAATAGCAATAGAAAAAACACGGTTTTTAAAGTTTAACCCATTTAGGAGAGAACAGCTTTGAGAAAAATCTATTTAAATGGAAATATCTATACATTCAATTCCAATAAACCAAGAGTACGAGCGGTTGTCGTTGAAAAGGGTCGTTTCGTTGATATGGGCTCTACTGAAGAGATGCTGCTTCAATGGGGTCGATCTGCTCATACCATTGATTTAGAAGGAAAAACGGCTACTCCAGGATTAATTGATAGTCATTTGCATCTTTCAATCATTGCAGGTCAGTTTATTCATTTAGATTTAACGGGGATTCATTCTAAACGTGAAATGCTCAAAAAACTGAAAGAAAAGGCCGAGCAGCTAGAAACTGGAAAATGGCTAGTAGGTAGTGGTTGGGATGATAATTTATTTACAGATGGGGGAATCCCAACGATTAGTGAATTGGACCATGTCGTTCCTGCTAACCCACTTTTCATTGGCAGAGTATGTCAACATGCAGCACTTGTTAATTGCAAAGCATTAGAAGTTAGCGGTTTCCATGTGGGTATGACCGTTCCAGAAGGAGGAACCGTTGTTTTAGATGATAGTACGAAACAACCAACTGGGCTTTTGCTTGAATCGGCGATGGATCTTATTAAAGAGCATATTCCCTCACATTCTTATGACACTTGGAAAGAAGCGATGCGCAAAACGATTCATTTTGCGATCGGAAAAGGGTTAACAAGTGTTCATACGAATGACCCTCTATATTTAGGGGGACTTAAGCAAACGTGGAACATTTTTGATGAACTTTTAAACGGAGAACAACTAGGGTTGCGAAGCAATCTATTAATTAACCATGAATTTTTACCTGATTTAAAAGAATTAGGGATGTACACAGGATATGGGAATGATACTTTGCAAATCGGCGCAGTGAAAATGTTTGCTGACGGGGCATTTGGCAGAAGAACAGCTCTATTATCAGAGCCTTATAGCGATGCACCTGGTCAATATGGTGAAGCGATGTATAATCAAGAACAACTGTCCGAAATCATCAGACAAACGCGTGATTTGGACATGCCAATAGCTGCTCATACGATTGGTGACAAAGCGTTAGAAAATGTGCTAGATGTGTTGGATCAATTTCCGGTGACTTCCTATCGTGACCGTTTCATCCATACGCAAGTGCTTCGCGAGGACCTTATTTCACGCCTTGCTCACCCAAACCGAATTGCCGATATCCAACCGCGTTTTGTCGCAAGTGATTTCCCGTGGGTAGAGAAGCGGCTTGGAAAAGACAGAATCAAGCTTTCTTATGCATGGAAATCCTTAATCGATTCCGGAGTCATTTGTGCCGGAGGTTCCGACGCGCCAGTAGAACCAGTTGATCCATTGCTTGGAATTCATGCGGCTCTTACTCGGAAAAAACCAGGGCAAACACATAGCTTTTATCCGGAACAGAAACTTTCGATGAGAGAAGCGTTCCGATTGTTTACCGAACTTGGTGCCTATCCGACCAATGAAGAGACCGTAAAAGGGACAATTGCTCGCGGGAAATTGGCTGATATGACGGTTTTTTCAACTAATCCATTTACGATGGAAGATGCTGATGAACTATTAACAACCGAAATTGAAATGACGATTATCGGAGGAGAAATTAAATATAGGAAATAGCATAATAACCCCTGCTTAAAAATTTTTTTTACAATCGTCTATAAAAAGCATAAATTTGCCCTTTTAAAAAAATAAATGGTTACGAAGCTTTATTAAGCATTCAGTGGGAAAAATCCCACTGAATGGTCAAGTTTTATTATTGATAGCTTTGATTTTGGTTATTAGAACTCATTTGTCCAGATTGTCCAGATTGTCCAGATTGTCCTTGTTGCTGTTGCTGTTGCTGTTGTTGTAATTGTTGCTGTGATTGATTAATTTGTTGGGTAATTTGATTTAACATATTCACTGATTGTAATGATTGCTCAACACTTGTTAGCATTTGCGTAGCTTGATGAATGGATTGCTGCAGCTGCTGGAATGTTTTTTGTTGTTGTTGTTGAGCTTGCGAACTAAACTGTTGCATTTGTTTTAGCAATTCGTTCGGTTGTTGTTGATTTTGTCCGGATGAAGTCATCGAATATTGCTGACCCTCTGTATTATATTGACTAAGAGTACTTTGTATGGCTTGTAATTGATTTTTCAATGGAGCTAGCTCCTCACCGATCTCTGCCTCTACTTTTGCTGCCGCTACTCTTTCGATTTTTGCATCTTCAGCTGATTTTACTCTTTCCTTAATAACTTTTGTTTCTTTTTCCATACTTATTTCCTCCTTAAAATGATTTTTTAAATTAGGCTGTGTTCCTCCAGTTGCTGGAATCGGATTTTCACTCTCGTTATTATTGAGGAAGATTCCGATTACAATGGCAGAAACAACAACTATGAGGAATAACATTCCGAAAATGGTAATGCACCTCCAACGGTAGCTACTCGCAAACTTGCCAAGTAGACAAACATATTATCTATCGAGCCACCTCTTTTATTACGGAAGATATTCCCAATTTCAAAAATGATAAAAGATATAAATAAGAAAGGAGAAAAACTCATTCCATTCTTTGTTAAAGGCGTACGGATATTTTTTTTTCATGCATCAAATAATACTAATATTGATTGATTCTTAAAACGATTGAGAGGGGATAGCAATGAAGGTGAAAAAAATGATTGCACTCTTTTTAGCCGTAATTTTAATGAGCTGTCCATTTTCAATGAACGTTGAAGCCACCTCAGCTAGAGGAGCAATCTTAATGGAACAGGATTCCGGAAGGGTACTTTATGATAAAAACGCCCATACCGAAATGCGAATTGCTAGTATCACGAAAATTATGACAGCAATTCTGGCGATTGAATCTGGGAAGCTTGATGAATATGTAACCGTTAGTAAGAGGGCAGCGTACACGGAAGGTTCATCGATTTATCTTCAACCTAAACAAAAGATAAAGCTTCGAGATTTAACTTACGGTTTGATGCTACGATCTGGAAATGATGCGGCAGTAGCGATTGCAGAACATGTCAGCGACGACTTGGACAACTTTGTTAAAGAAATGAATAAAAAAGCAGCTGAAATCGGAATGAAGAATACGATTTTTGCTAATCCACATGGTTTAGATGATCATGAAAACCATTACTCGACCGCCTATGATATGGCGCTATTAACACGTTATGCGATGAAGAATCCGACTTATAGAGAAATTTCGGCAACGAAAAAATATGCTTATGAGGATAAAGGGCGGGCTAAATACATTTGGAGAAATAAAAATAAGCTATTAACGCAGCTGTATCCATCTTCAACTGGTGGTAAAACAGGATACACAAAAAGAGCGAAAAGGACATTGGTTTCAACGGCCAGCAAAAACGGTTTAAACTTAATTGCTGTAACGATTAACGACGGAAACGATTGGCAGGATCATATTCATTTATTTGAGCACGCATTTAGTAAATATAAACAAGTGGAGATTATTAATAAAGAAGAGGCAGAATTTACACATGCGGATGTCCTTGGTGGCCTAGAACTAAAAGAGGACATCGTTTATCCGTTAACCGAAAATGAAATAGATAAACTTTCTGTTTCCATTCAACTTTTTAAAGGAAAGGCCGTTAAGAAAGCACGAAACTCTGATAAGTCAGTCGGAAAAGTAAAAGTTTTTCTTGAAGAGGAACAAATTGGTGAGGCAAATCTGTATTCTAAAACGATAAAGCAAGAAGAGGATCAGACATGGACTGAAAAACTAAAGAAATGGTTGGATTAAAAAAGGGACGAGATTAAACTCTTGTCCCACATTTATGTTCACTATTAAGATCAACCTACAATCGGGAGATCTTTTGGAATTTGCAGTTTATTTAAAATCGAATTTGTTTGTTGGTCTTGGAAAATTTTCTCTAATAGAGAAGAGATTAATTCTTCTGTATCATCACTTTTAATATTCCCCACCATTGCTACCCATGAGTCTGCTTGTTCTTTAAGAAATTTCAATGTGTAAACTTTTTTCTCCTTCGTGACGATAAAGCGAATATCGCTTTCATTTACATATTTAACAATGACTTCATTTTCCAAAGAATCTCCCCCTTAATTCTTTAAAGAGTTTACCATATGTAAATCACAAGTCGAATCTAGTTTAAAATATTCTCTATTTACCAAAAAAATGTAAACTAGCGACCTTTTCTTTGCTAATTGTAACAAAATTAAAATCGAATTTGTAGTAGATTTGTAATAAAAAATGAGATTTGTAATAAAGAAATAAAATTTGATATTCCCACTACTTATGCAGTTTTTAAGAGAAAAAGAAAGAAAACAAGCAAGAAAAGAGGATATAAACGCTTTCATTATTGTTTTGTAAAAGAGTGAAAATGTGATAGAGTTTTTTTATCTTTAACGGCTCGACTTTGATGAGAGTTCAAAGTCAAAAATAAATTAGAAGAGGTGTTTTTGTTTGAAAGTCCATTCACTAAAAGAACAATGGTTTGGCAATATCAAGGGCGATGTTCTTGCAGGGATTGTTGTCGCTTTGGCGCTCATTCCTGAAGCAATCGCGTTTTCGATTATTGCAGGTGTCGATCCAATGGTTGGGTTGTACGCTTCATTTTGTATTGCAGTTGTCATTGCTTTTGTCGGTGGTAGACCGGGAATGATATCAGCCGCAACGGGAGCTATGGCGTTATTAATGATTACATTGGTCGCTGACCATGGGGTGCAATACTTGTTTGCGGCCACAATCTTAACAGGGGTTATACAAATTTTATTTGGTGTGTTTAAAGTAGCAAAGTATATGAAATTTATCCCACGATCAGTTATGATTGGCTTTGTAAATGCGTTAGCTATCTTGATTTTTATGGCCCAATTAGAGCAATTTGTCGGTGCGACATGGATTATGTATGCAATGGTTGTTGGGGCGCTAGCGATTATTTATCTACTTCCAAGAATCACAAAAGCTGTTCCGTCTCCATTGGTGGCGATTATCGTCATTACATTGATTGCAATGATGACAAATACTGGGGTAAAAACAGTGGGAGATATGGGGGCAATCTCATCTTCTTTTCCAGCATTCTTTATCCCAAGTGTTCCTTTTAATCTAGAAACCTTACAAATTATTTTTCCATATGCATTTGCTTTATCGATTGTTGGACTTCTCGAATCGTTATTAACTGCATCAATCGTCGATGATATGACCGATACGAATAGCGATAAAAATAAAGAGGCGAGAGGACAGGGGATTGCTAACATCATTACTGGCTTTTTCGGTGGAATGGCAGGATGTGCAATGATTGGGCAATCTGTCATTAACGTGAAATCGGGCGGAAGAGGTCGTTTGTCTACATTAGTTGCTGGTCTGTTCTTGTTATTTTTAATTATGGTGCTAGGAAATGTCGTTGTTCAAATCCCAATGGCTGCGCTCGTTGGCGTAATGATCATGGTTTCAATTGGTACGTTTGATTGGTCATCCTTAAAAGGCTTGGCAAAGGCACCAGTGACCGATTCAATTGTCATGGTTGTAACGACTGTAACGACTGTCGTAACGCATGATTTGTCCAAGGGTGTTTTTGCGGGAATTATTTTAAGTGCGATCTTCTTTGTCGCTAAAATTTCTCGGGTAAAAGTTTCCTCAACGTTGGAAGGCGACAAAAAGGTTTATTCTGTCAAAGGACAGGTATTCTTTGCTTCTGTTGATGAACTTGTTGCAGCTTTCGATTTTATTGATGATGTGAAGGAAGTTGAAATTGATTTTTCACAAGCGCATATTTGGGACGATTCCGCTGTCGCTGCTGTTGACAAAATCGTTTTAAAGCTAAGAGATAATGGGAAAAATGTCCGGTTAACTGGATTGAATACTCCTAGTTCGAATTTAATTGAACGATTAGCTGTACACCACAAAACGGGGGCAAAATTATCCGGACATTAAAGGCACGTGTTACACGTGCTTTTTTCTACATATGTTTTAGAGGAGTGAATGAATTGTTTAAGAATATTATGCTTGCTTACGATGGGTCTGAACATGCGTTTAGGGCGGCTGAAAAAGTAGCGTCTCTCGCAAAGAATATGGAAGAATCAGAGATTACCATCGTTTATGTTATTGATAGTGCTGCTTCAAAAGGCGATGTTCTTCATTATCCTTCTAAAGAATTGATTCAAGAGACGAGAAAGCGGCGTTTGAAAAAAGTAGAGGATTTTCTAGAGCAACAAGGAATCATTTATAAACATGAGATTTTGTACGGAGAAGCTCCAGAGAAAATTGTTCGTTATGCAAATTCACATGACTTTGACTTAGTGGCTGTCGGTAGTCGCGGCTTAAATGCACTTCAGGAAATGGTTTTAGGTAGTGTAAGCCATAAAGTAGCGAAACGTGTAAAAGCACCTGTTATGATTATAAAATAATAACATGATAATCTTTGAGATAATTACGTTAATGACCAACGGGGACAGAGTGTAAACATCTGTCCCCGTTTCCTATTATTTTTTCTTATCTTTGCGATCCTTTTTATCCTTACGGTCATCCTTCTTATCTTTGCGACCCTTCTTACGTTTACGGTCGTCCTTCTTATCTTTGCGATCTTTCTTCCGCTTTCGGTCATCCTTCTTATCTTTGCGATCCTTCTTACGCTTACGGTCGTCCTTCTTATCTTTGCGATCCTTTTTGTCTTTACGATCGTCCTTCTTATCTTTGCGGTCTTTTTTGTCTTTACGGTCGTCCTTCTTATCTTTGCGATCCTTCTTACGCTTACGGTCGTCCTTCTTGTCTTTACGATCCTTTTTGTCCTTACGGTCGTCCTTCTTATCTTTGCGATCCTTTTTGTCTTTACGATCGTCCTTCTTATCTTTGCGGTCTTTTTTGTCTTTACGATCGTCCTTCTTATCTTTACGATCCTTTTTGTCCTTGCGGTCGTCCTTCTTATCTTTACGATCCTTTTTGTCCTTACGGTCATCCTTCTTATCTTTACGATCCTTTTTGTCCTTGCGGTCGTCCTTCTTATCTTTACGATCCTTTTTGTCCTTACGGTCATCCTTCTTATCTTTGCGATCCTTTTTGTCCTTACGGTCATCCTTCTTATCTTTGCGATCTTTTTTGTCCTTACGGTCATCCTTCTTATCTTTGCGATCTTTTTTGTCCTTACGGTCATCCTTCTTATCTTTGCGATCTTTTTTGTCCTTACGGTCATCCTTCTTATCTTTGCGATCCTTCTTGTCCTTCAGATCTTTATCATCTTTTTTATCCTTCACTTTTGTCCCTTCTTTCTCTTTTTTTCGTTTTTTCTCTTTTTTGTCCTGCCTATCTTCGCGATCTTTCTTATCCGTTTCTAGACTTATTTCTTTCTGTGCTGTATTGTCTGCTGCAGAATCTGTTCCCATTTCTATTTCATTACTTGAAGGTACATCGTTCACTTCGGTATCAGCGTCTGTAGGTGTAGTAGTAATCGAAGCAAATCTTGATTTCTCCCAAACTTCTAGGAGTTCAGAACTAACTCTCTCCCAATTGTACTGAGAAATAGCAAGCTCTCTGCCTTTCTCTCCCATTTTCTTTTGCAAAGACTTGTCTGATAAAATTTGTGCAATCTTTTCCTCAAAACCGTGAGGGTCTTCTGGATTCTCAACGATAAGACCGTTTTCTCCCGCAAGAATGACTTCAGGATTTCCGCCTCTAGCTGTTGTAACGATGGGGAGACCTGCGGCCATTGCTTCATAATGAACACGGGCTAAAGGCTCTTGCCAGATTGAAGTACAGACAAAAATATCAGCGGCAGCGAACCAGTTCTGAATTTCACTCGGTGAAACGAACCCAGTCGTTACGACTGGAACTGGTAAACGATTTGCTAATGCTCTTACATAGGCCACATAATCAGTAATTTCATCTTGACTGAACCACTTACTGCCGACAATGACTAAAGCAAGGTTTTTGTATTTTTTTGAAAGAGCAGGAATCGCTCTTACTAAACGATCAACCCCTTTGTTATGTGAAAGTCGACCGGAGAATAAAATGACCGTTTTATTTTCTAATCCATGTGTTTTGCGAATTTCATTGCGAATTTTGGTCATTTTCGGGTCTTTTCCTGGTAAAAAACGAGTAGAGTCTACCCCCGAATAAATCGTGCGGAGTTTAGTTGACGCCTGTGGATAAAGTCCATTTATGACTCCTCCTACATAATCACTAACTGTAACAATGTTTGAAACTTCTTCTAGGGCTGAAATCGCTTCTTCTCGACTAATTTTTTCTGGATTAAACATATCATTGTGCATGCTTAGCGTTATTTTGGCATTAGGTGCTGCATTTCGTACCGGGAGAACTAAACGTGGACGATTGAATATGTGAATAAGGTCGAATTGATTGGCTTTAACAAATTGAGCGACGCCATCTCGGTAGACTTCAAAGATGCCCCCTGGAATCCGAACATAGCGAATGCCTTCAATGATTTCTTCTTCAGGGAGGGATGGATCGCTTTTCCCTAAAACAGTAATATCATGTGATTTCTTTAAATAGGGGAGGGTACCAGCAATATAGGTTTGAATTGCCCCGCCCAATACAGGAGGTACAGGAAGTTTCTCAGTACAAATCATTAGTATTCTCAACGTTATTCCACCCCTTTCCAATCATCTTTAATTTCAGCTAAAACTGGCCATTTTGTTTGGTCGGTATTAACAATGGTTTGAATTAGAGCTGTTGCTTGGTCGTCTAAGAAGATTTCAGGTTCATAAACGACTTCTTTTATATTTTTATAAAATTCATTTGGCATCGCTAAATCAATCATTAATAGTTCATAAACTTCACCAGAGATTGGATTTTCCTCATGATAAGCTTTAATCATTTCTCTTACCCATGTTGCATCCCATTGGTACAGATCGGCCATTGTGCCAGTGATCAGCTTGCGCAAATCACGAATAGGAATATCAAATGCCACGCCATCAAGATCAATAATCCACATGCCATTAGGCCCCATTTGACCGTTGGACCAACCATAATCTTGGTGGACTAACCCCCAATATTCCATGCCTTTTTGCGCTAGCATATAATAGCTAGATTGATTTAATCTTTCTAAGCCTTCTTTTGCATGTCCTTCAAAGACATCAATCACATTCAATAGATGAGCACTTGCTGGCATCTCGCTGTAGGCGTTAGCGATGTTGCGGAACCACTCCATTTTACGAATCACTTTTTGATAATCTTTAGGCCATTTGTGGATTCGTGAAGCGACTTCTGCTTCGTATGGGGGAATATAACCTGTGCTTAAACGGTGGAACTTTCCTAGAGCCGCACAAAGCAATTTTGCACCTTCTAAATCTTTTGTTACCTGATATAAAGGTTCAATCCATTCTGCCACAAACCATAATTTCCCACCAGCCTCAACATAATCAGCTCCATCTTTCGTCTGAACGATTGGTGGTACATTCGCCTTTTGATCAAGAACTAAATAATTTTGCGCACCTAAGCTAAATAGACTTCTCGTTGGCCGACGGTGTAATAATTTTAAGCTTTTTGGTCCTTTATTTGTTTCAAGTTGCCAAATAGCTCCGCCTTTGTCATGCTTTGTTGTTACAATTTGGATGCTTTGAACGGAGAAATCGTAATGTTGAAGAACCTGTTCACCGATTTGGTTAATATACTCAGGTACATAGAATTCATCCGTCTGTCCTTCCATGCTCCAAGGTTCGATTAAAACCTTATCCATATCATCCCTCCTAGTTATAGTTAAAAGTAATTGTTACTGTAAAAAGCAAGTTTGATTATGATCATCTGTGGCTGCTTATTTATCGCAGATTAGCTGAAAGTAAAAACCCCTCTGATGGAAGTTTCGCTTTATGATCAATCAAGAGATATTGTGAAGTTCTATACAAGGTGCAATCATCAGAAGTTGACACAGAAACAATACTTTAAATTAACTTATGTATTCTTCGAAGGAATGTATGGACATGTACACTAAGTTGAGGGTTTTATTGTGAAAATATTGGTAATGCCTATGTCAGTCGGGGGAGGGAGCAGCAGTGGAAAATGTTTTCTTGAACTAGGACAGACTACTTATACGTTTTAATAAATGTTTCATATCCATATTTCAAGATGTGTTTTAAGGGAAAATGATAACTGGATAATGTAGAAAGGAGGTGCATTCATGAAGACTACTTTCAAACCTATATTTGTCACCGGTTGTGCAGGCTTTATCGGTTTTCATTTATCGAAACGATTACTAGATGAAGGGTTTCACGTATTAGGAATTGATAATATGAATGATTACTATAATGTCCGTTTAAAACAAGACAGATTAAGTCTTTTACAAAAACATCCAAATTTTATTTTTGTAAAAGGATCCATTGAAAATTTAGAACTGTTGGAAAGTCTTTTCGATCAGTATAAGTTTGAGATTGTGATCCATTTAGCAGCTCAGGCCGGAGTAAGGTACAGTCTAACCAATCCCCACATCTATATTCAATCCAATCTCGTAGGTTTTGCCAATATTCTCGAATGTTGTAAAAACCATCAAATTAAGCATTTGATCTACGCATCCTCAAGTTCTGTATATGGAGAGAACGAAAAAATCCCATTTTCTGTTTCTGATCGTGTTGATCGCCCGATTAGTTTATATGCAGCTACGAAAAAGTCAAATGAACTGATGGCTTATACGTATAGTCATTTATATGATTTACCAACGACTGGTTTACGCTTTTTCACGGTATATGGACCATGGGGAAGACCTGATATGGCGTTGTTTACTTTTACAGATGCAATCATGAAACAAGAGCCTATTGAGATTTATAATTATGGAGATATGAAACGAGATTTCACCTATATTGATGATGTAATCGAATCCGTCTATCGCTTAATGAAGAAAGCCCCGCCGACAGACTCTTTCTCTCCATATAAAATTTATAACATCGGTAATAATCGTCCGGTTCAATTACATGATTTTATTCAAGTACTTGAAGCGCATTTGGGGAAGAAAGCAATTAAAAAATTTTTACCGCTTCAGTCCGGGGATGTTCCTGAGACATTTGCGGAAATTGACGATTTAGTAAAAGATATTCAATATAAACCGAAGGTCTCAATTAATAAAGGGGTCGAGAAGTTTGTGGAATGGTATAAAGACTATTACAAACTCTCGTAATAAATTTGTCGAAAAATTTATTTTTACCCACATAAACACTTGAAATATGTGGGTTTTGCGCTCGTTTTTGTCGAATTGAAAGTATTTTAGTGTTTAAAATTTTAGAAAAATAGATTATGATATTATTCAAAGTTCAAACGTAATCTATAATTTAATATTTTGGTTTAAAAGTGCCCAATGCTTAAATGCTTGGGATAATAGGGAAATCGGTGAAAGTCCGATGCAGCCCCCGCTACTGTAAAGCTGATGAAATTGTCATAACCACTGGTTTAATTACTGGGAAGGGACAAGAGTAAAACGAAGCGAAGCCAGGAGACCTGCTTTTAAAACATGTGTGAATCTCATTCGGAGGGAATGATGAAGCAATCAAGTGCTATTAGCTGCACGGATGTGTATTTAAAATTGGCTTGGCTTCTCAAAACCTTAACTCGATGAGTTAAGGTTTTTTTATTTCCCTCTAATTTAAAGGAGGAAGTTTAATATGACAACTTGGGATTTGAAAGGAATGAGTACGCATTTATTCATCTGCAACGGAAGCAGTTGTATGAGAAAAGGTGGAGAGGAACTGACTCAAGCGATTCGTAATGAAATTGAGTTATTACAATTAGACGAACAAATCCATACAACACGTACACGCTGCAATGGTCGGTGCCAAGATGCCTGCATTGTCATTTCTTACCCTGAAGGGGTTTGGTACCGAGTCGAATCTCCAGAAATCGGTCGGCAAATTGTTCGTGATCAGAACGAACAGAGTCTTAACGAAAATATAATCTATCAATTCGTAAATGGGGAGATGGCAGTGAACCCAGCTTCTCGCGCACCCGTAGGGATTTCAAAGAAGAAATAGGTATAGAAGGAGATGGAGTGTGTGTCAAATAAAGGGAAACTGTTCGTAGTAGGGTTTGGCCCTGGAGATTTTAAACATATTACCCACCGTGCTGTTGAAGCACTTCAGGAAAGTGATTTTATCATTGGCTATAAAACGTATATGGATCTTATTCAAGATTTATTAGTTGACCAAACGATTATAAGTACAGGAATGACGGAAGAAGTTACACGGGCACAAGAAGCAGTAAAACAAGCGGAAAACGGGAAAAAAGTAGCTGTCATTTCAAGTGGAGACTCAGGTGTTTATGGGATGGCTGGTCTTGTTTATGAGGTGCTCATTGAAAAGGGCTGGAAGGAGGAGACAGGCGTTGAAATTGAAATTGTTCCAGGTATTTCAGCGATTAACTCTTGTGCTTCGCTACTAGGCGCACCAGTTATGCATGATTCTTGCACGATCAGCCTGAGTGATCATTTGACACCATGGGATTTAATTGCCAAACGCGTGGAAGCAGCGGCGCAAGCGGATTTTGTCATTGCCCTTTATAATCCACGGAGTGGTCGCAGAACGAGACAAATTGTCGAGGCACAGAAGATTTTACTAAAGTATCGTTCACCCAATACGCCGGTTGGTTTGGTGAAAAGTGCTTATCGCGAGCGTCAGCAGGTCGTCATTACGAATCTTGCAGAAATGTTGAACTACGAAATTGGGATGCTAACTACGGTCATCATCGGAAATTCTTCGACGTTTTTATATGACAATAAACTGATCACGCCGCGTGGCTATCAAAAAAAATACACGTTAAATGCAGAAACACAACCGTTAAAGCCGCATCAACGTCTGCAAAAGGAAGCGGAGCCGTGGGCTTTGGAGCAAGAACCGAAAGCTGAAAGTACATCGGCTGTAGCAGTGTTAACGAAAGCACCTGAGGAAAGAGACTCTTCATTTGAAATCGCGATGGATGCATTAACTCGGGTTTCAGGAATGAGTAGTCAACCATTTGAACCTGCGTTCATTCAACAAAAAATTGAATCGATTTTTGAACTAGCTGTCAGTCCTGGTGTGGCAAATAAGCAGTTTACCGCTGCGCAAATGATTGTACTTGCAGAGGTAGTTGGCGAAACAGGGACGATCGAGTACACACCAAACCATCAAATTTTGTTAAAGGTTCCAACAACGGAACCAGAAAGAATCACCGAACAATTGCAAGCAGCAGGTTTTTTGCTCTCTCCAGTTGGGAATGTAGTCACACTGAAAGCATGTGACTTTTGTGATGGCGAAAAAACGGAAGCCATTCCTTATGCAGAAGAATTGCAAAAAGTTGTAGGTGGCATGGAAATGCCAAAGGAATTGCATATCGGCTTTAATGGATGCGGGATGGTTTGTTACCGCGCCGTCATGGACGATATCGGCATCGTTTTTCGAAGAGGGAAGTTCGATTTGTTTTTAGGTGCCAAGCCAGTCGGCCGTACAGCTCATCCAGGACAGCCTGTTGCTGAAGGAATTGAACCGAAGAGGCTTGTTGAAACGATAACGAACATTGTAGAGGAGTATAAACAGAACGCTCATCCGAACGAGCGATTATTTAAATATTTCAAGCGGGCTAAGGTGCTTAACGGTTATCAATATCAAGATATCACCCCTAAAATCAAGCTAGAGCCAGCACCATGCGAGGATTAATAAGAAGGAGGGCGAAGGGAATGAAAGCTGTATTATTCGTTGGTCATGGCAGTAGGTTAGAGGCCGGAAATGAAGAGGTTCGAATTTTTATAAAAGAAATGATTCCGACGATGGACGAGAATCTAATGATTGAAACTTGCTTTCTAGAATTTGCTTCACCAACGATTTCCGAAGGAATCGCGAATTGTGTAAAAAAAGGGGCAACAGAGGTAAATGTCATCCCGATTATTTTACTGCATGCAGGTCACTCGAAACTTCATATTCCTGCTGAGATTATTGAAGCTGAAAACAAATATCCAGATGTACAATTTACATACGGTCAAACAATCGGCATTCAATCCGAAGTATTTGAGATTTTAGTCGATCGTTTAGAAGAAGTAGGTTTTGATCCGAAAGCGGAGCACCATGATACAGCCATTTTATTAATTGGTCGCGGTGGAAGTGATTCTGACGCAAATAGCGATTTTTATAAAATTACGAGATTGCTTTGGGAAAAGTTGAATGTCAAATGGGTGGAAAGTTCCTTTATGGGTGTTACTGCTCCGCTTGTAGATGAAGGGATTGAACGGTGTATTCAACTTGGTGCGAAAAAAGTTGTGATGTTGCCTTACTTTTTATTTACAGGCATCTTAATGGAACGGATGAACAAAATGGTTGCAGAGTACGAAAAAAAATATCCCGAGCATGAGTTTGTGTTAGCGAAATACTTTGGCTATCATTCAAAACTACAAACTATTTTAAAAGACCGGGTAGCGGGAGCAATCGAAGGAAAATCAAGTGGGGCGATGGATTTAGAAAACTATCGTTTGCATGTAGAGGAGCATGGGCACCATCACCACCACCACCATCATGATCACCATCATCACCATGAAGACCATCATCATCATGAACATGACCACGATGATTCTGCATTCAACGAGGTGGAAGCTGTCAAATGATTTTATTCTTGGCAGGTACAAGTGATGCGCGAGAGTTAGCGGTTGAAATAAATAAATCGGGATTAAAGGTAATTGCAACGGTCGTAACAGATTCCGCAGCGAAAAGTTTAACAGATGCAGGAATTGAGGTACGAATAGGTCGATTAACAGCTGCTGAAATGGCTGCTTTTATTAGCGATAATCGATGTAAAGCCGTTGTCGATGCGAGTCATCCATTTGCGGAGGAAGCATCCAAAAATGCACTTCAAGCTGCAAAAGAACAGAATGTTCCATATATTCGCTATGAACGGGAAAGTCAGCAATTTGAGCATGAAAACTTGGTTGTTGTTCACGATTATGAAGAGGCAGCTAAGCTTGCGGCGAAAAAAAAGGGCGTGATCATGCTCACAACAGGAAGTAAAACATTATCTATTTTCGCAAAAGAATTAGTTGGCTTAGAGAATACGAGATTGATTGCGCGCATGCTGCCTCGAGTAGACAATATGGAAAAATGTGCAGAACTCGGGATCGAGCAGAAAAATATCGTTGCAATTCAAGGGCCCTTTTCAAAAGAACTCAATAAGGCCTTATATAAACAATATGATGTGTCATTAATGATCACAAAAGAAAGCGGCAAAGTCGGTTCAGTGGATGAAAAAGTAGAAGCTGCAATGGAATGCGGAATCGAAACGATCATGATTGCTCGCCCAAATATTAAGTATCAAACGGTCTATTCTCGTTTTAAGGATGTATTACATGAATTGAAAAACCATATAATCACGAATTAGGAGGAAGGATAAAATGGATTTTAAAACGGACTTTAAACCTTTAACTGTCGACCCTGACAAAATCTATGATTATAGTTTTGCGATTATCGCTGAGGAAATGGGGGAGCACTCGTTTTCAGAAGACGAATGGAAAATCGTTCGCCGCGTTATTCACGCATCAGCTGATTTTGAACTTGGAAGAAGTGTCATCATTCATCCAGACGCGATTCGAGCAGGAGTGGAAGCAATTCGCAAAGGGAGGCATGTCATTGCTGATGTACAAATGATTGAAAGTGGCACAGGAAGAGCGCGCTTCCAAAAGCATGGGGGAGATTTACATTGTTATATTGCTGATAAAGATGTTACGGAAGAGGCAAAAAGGCAAAGTACAACAAGAGCAATCATATCGATGCAAAAAGCTGTCCGTGAAAATGAAGGAGGAATCTATGCGATTGGTAATGCACCAACAGCCCTTTTAGAACTGATTCGTTTAATAAAAGAAGGGATTGCGAAGCCAGATTTAATTATCGGGATGCCTGTCGGATTCGTTTCTGCCGCAGAATCAAAGGAGGAACTTGCTAAAATAACCGAAGTTCCTTACATCACGAATGTTGGTCGTAAAGGCGGAAGTACAGTGACGGTTGCAGCATTGAATGCGATTTCGCTCTTAGCTGACCAGGGATAAAAATGGAAAAGGCAGCGAAGAAAAAAACAGCGAATATGCGGCACGGCTATACAACTGGGGCATGCTCAACAGCTGTGACGAAAGCGGCTTTATTGACATTAATAACTGGAGAAGTTCAAGAACAAGCAACGATTCATTTACCGATCGGCCAAGATGCTACGTTTACGATTGAAACATGTGAATGGAATGGAAGCAGTGTCCGAGCGGAAACGATTAAAGATGCGGGTGATGACCCTGATGCGACTCATCAAGCATTGATTGTGTCTACGGTTAGTTGGGCAGATACACCGGGAATTCATTTGGACGGAGGAGTTGGGGTTGGGCGAGTAACGAAACCAGGCCTTCCCATCCCCGTCGGTGAAGCGGCAATCAATCCTGTGCCGCGAAAAATGATTATCACGACCGTCGAAGAAACGTTAAAAGAGTTTCAAATTAATCGTGGGGTAAAAGTCGTTATTTCCGTTCCAGATGGGGAAGAAATTGCAAAGAAAACCTTGAACGCGAGGCTTGGAATTATTGGCGGAATTTCGATATTAGGAACAAGGGGCATCGTTGTTCCTTTTTCTAGTTCTGCGTATATGGCAAGTATCGTACAGGCGATAAGCGTAGCAAAGGCTGGTGGATGTGATCATCTCGTGTTAACAACGGGTGGACGCAGTGAAAAATATGCGATGGAATTACTCCCACAATTACGTGAAGAAGCCTTTATTGAAATGGGTGATTTCGTCGGATTTTCATTAAAACAATGTAAGAAACAAGGGATAAAAAAAGTCACGCTTGTAGGCATGATGGGGAAATTCTCAAAAGTGGCCCAAGGAGTAATGATGGTTCACTCAAAAAGTGCAGCAGTTGATTTTGGCTTTTTAGCTGAAATTGCGAGGAGTGTCGGTGCGAATCGAGAGTTAATAACTGAGATTAAGAATGCAAATACGGCTTCACAGGTTGGCGATATGATGGCAGAGGCAAATCATTTTGAATTTTTTAATAAGCTTTGTCGGTATTGTTGTTATTCATCGCTTCACGATATAAAAGGTGGAATCGAACTAGAAACGGCGATTTATACGCTAAAAGGACAATTATTAGGAAGGGCTGTTGGCATTGACACGATCGATGAAACTGATTGGAATCGGAGATAATGGGAGAGCAAGTCTATTGCCAGAATATGAACAATGGATTGAGGGAAGTGAAGTGCTCGTTGGCGGTGAAAGAGTGTTATCCTTTTTCCCTAAATATCATGGGGAGAAGATTGTCATCAAGGGAGGATTGAAGGCAATAGCCGAGCGCTTGCAGCAAGAAACGCGACCAACGGTGGTCTTGGCATCAGGTGATCCGCTTTTTTACGGAATAGGCAGCTATTTAGCCGGAAAGATTGGAATTGAGGTGCATCCGTATTTAAGCTCTGTTCAATTAGCGTTTGCAAAAATGGGGGAAAGTTGGCAAGATGCTTATTTTGTTAGTGTCCATGGTCGCGAGATGAAAGGATTGGTGCAACGAATCGACGGCAAAGCCAAAGTAGCATTCCTTACAGATGCTGAAAATAGTCCGAATCGAATCGCTGAATACCTTCTTTCTTTTGGATTGACGGAGTATCGCGCATTTGTCGCGGAAAATCTCCAAGGAGTAAATGAAAAGACAGGGTGGTATGAGCTAGACGAAATGGTTGAGCACGAGTTTTCACCATTAAATGTAGTGATTTTGAAAAAGGTGGCAGATGCACCGAACTGGTCTTTGGGAATTCAGGATGAAGAGTTTTCACAACGTAAACCAGATAAAGGGTTGATTACGAAAAAGGAAATTCGCGTTTTAAGTCTTCAAGCAATGGAGTTGAAAAAAAATAGCATTGTTTGGGATATAGGGACTTGCACAGGGTCGCTTGCGATTGAAGCTGCGAAACTAGCTCCCGAAGGTCAAGTGTTTGCGATTGAAAAGAATCAAGCTGATTTAGAAAATTGTCTGCTCAATCAACGAAAGTTTCGCGTCGATTTGACAACGATTCATGGAAAAGCCCCGCAAGGATTGGAGAATTTTCCCGATCCCGATGCAATTTTTATCGGGGGAACAGGCGGGGAAATGAACGAATTGATTGAAACATGCTGTACTCGGTTGAAAGCTGACGGGAAAATCGTCCTTAATGCCGCGACAATTGAAAATTTATATCGAGCGATTGAAGCTTTTAAACAAGCTGATTTCCAAGTTTCGATAACTCAAGCACAAATATCGAAAAGTAAACCGATTTTAGACATGACACGATTTGTTCCGCTTAATCCGATTTATATTATTAGCGCAAAAAGAAAGGAAGACAAAGAATGACGAATCTTGGCACATTATACGGACTTGGAGTCGGTCCTGGCGATCCAGAATTAATTACAGTAAAGGCGTTTCGCGTGATTAAAGAGTCACCTGTAATCGCTTATCCACGGAAACGGAAAGGCAGTAAAAGCTATGCACATCAAATTATCGAAGTATACATACGCCCGGAAGAAAAGGAAATGCTTGGGCTCGTGTTTCCGATGACAAAAGATCAAGAAATATTAGATCGTGAGTGGGCAAATACAGTGGAAGTCGTTTGGCAAAAAGTGAAGGAAGGAAAAGACGTTGCTTTCGTTACCGAAGGGGACCCGCTTTTATATAGCACATTCATTCATATGATGAAATTAATGAAGGAAAAGCATCCTGAAGTCGAGATTAAGTCAATTCCTGGCATTTCGTCCTTTAATGCGTCGGCATCAAGACTAGGAATTCCATTAGCAGATGGCGATGAACATGTGGCGATTATCCCTGCTCGAGATGATTATGACGCGATGAAAAGGGCAATCGAAGACCATGATGCAATCGTATTTATTAAAGTAGCGAAAGTGATTGATTTAATGCTGACCGTTTTAAAAGATTTGGACCTGTTAGATAAAGCGTCAGTCGTCACGAAAGTAACTTCTGATGAAGAAATTATTTGGAATGTCCAAGACTTAGAAGGAGCAGAGCTTGAATACTTAACACTAATGGTGGTGAGAAAATGAGGAAAATATATATAGTTGGTGCAGGACCTGGTGACCCAGATCTAATTACGGTAAAAGGGTTAAAGATCCTCCAAACAGCAGACGTCATTTTATATACGGACTCTTTAGTAAATGAAGAGTTAATTGCGAAAGCAAAACCGGAAGCAGAAGTAGTCAAAACGGCGGGAATGCACTTAGAGGAAATCGTTGAAGTGATGGTAGACCGCGTGAATGCTGGGAAAGTCATTGCTCGGATTCATACTGGCGATCCAGCCATGTATGGAGCAATTATGGAACAAATCGTACTATTGAAAAAGGAAGAAATCAGCTATGAAATCATCCCAGGTGTCAGTTCAGTTTTTGCTTCAGCAGCGGCGATTGGTGCGGAATTGACGATTCCAGATTTAACACAGACGCTCATTTTAACAAGGGCAGAGGGACGCACTCCTGTCCCAGAATTCGAAAAATTGCGAGATTTAGCAAGTCATCATTGTACGATTGCGTTATTTTTAAGCGCGACATTAACAAAGAAAATTGTAAAAGAACTGCAAGCAGCAGGATGGGCAGACGAAACACCAGTTGCCGTTATTCAGCGAGCAACATGGCCAGATGAAAAAATTGTCCGAACAACATTGGCTCATTTAGATGAAGACATGCGTAAAAATGGCATTCGCAAACATGCGATGATTTTGGCAGGCTGGGCGTTAGATCCAAACATTCATGAGAAAGAAGAATACCGCTCAAAACTATATGATGCTGCTTTCACTCACGGATACCGTAAAGGGGTTCAGGCAAAATGATTGAATTGCAAGAAGGGATTCGACCTTCCGTTGTCCAAAAGAACGCTTATGCAGTTGTCGCCATTACAAAGCACGGTGTTGAAATAGCGAGGGAATTACATAAGGTGTTTGCCCATTCAGATGTCTATTATATGGAGAAATTTGCAAGAGGGGATGAGGAGACAAAGGAGATTCAGTTGTTTTCAGGCAGTGTCCGGATGCTATTACCAACGTTGTTTGAGAAATACAAAGGAATCATTATGATCATCTCTCTTGGGGCGGTTGTCCGCATGATTGCGCCGATTTTAAAAGATAAGAAAACAGACCCTGGAGTCGTTGTCATTGATGATCGCGGCGAAAATGTGATTAGTGTCTTATCTGGTCATATAGGCGGTGCGAATGAGTTGACACATGAAGTGGCAGCTGTGATCGGCGGGAAGGCAATCATTACCACTGCATCTGATGTACAAAAGACAATTCCGGTTGATATATTGGGTTCTCGGTTTGGCTGGGTATGGGAGTCGGATGAGAAATTGACGCCGGTGAGTGCAGCGGTTGTAAATGAGGAACATGTGGCGATTGTTCAAGAATCGGGGGAGCGCGACTGGTGGATGTACGATACACCGATTCCTGAACAATTAGTCGTTTATCCATCGATTGATGCAGCGATCGCCGCAAAACCGGCAGCTGCCTTAATTGTGACTCATCGCTTATTGTCAAGTGAGGAAGAGGTCCTTCTTCGGAATGGCGTACTGTATCGACCGAAAACAATTGTCATTGGAATCGGATGCAACCGAGGAACATCTGCTGAGGAAATTGAAGATGTCATCGTCGAAACATTGGCTGAGCTGAAACTTTCGATAAAAAGTGTGAAGGCAGTTTGCACGATTGATTTAAAAAAGGATGAGGCTGGCCTGCTTGAGGTTGTTAATAAATATGATTGGGAGTTTGTTTATTATCCGCCAGCAGAACTAAATAAGATGAAGATGGAAGCACCGTCGGAAACAGTGTTTAAGTATACAGGGGCATATGGCGTAAGTGAACCGGCTGTTCGATTATATACTGGCGCAGAGAAACTAGAACTCGTTAAGAAAAAGTCGGGAAACGTGACCATTTCTATGGGGATAATTCCGTTTTAAAGGCTTCATTTCCTTTTAAGGGAATAAAAATTTTTGCAATGAAGTTAAACCAACGGAGGAAATTTATGAGCAATAGAAGATTAGTGATTGCCGGTACTGGGAGTGGTGTCGGTAAAACGACTTGTACGATTGGGATTATGGCTGCACTGCAGCAAAAAGGATATACCGTTCAGGGGTTCAAATGCGGTCCAGATTACATTGACCCATCCTATCATACGGCAGTGACGGGCAGAGTTTCGCGTAATTTGGATAGCTGGATGTTTTCCCATGACACAGTGCGGGAAATGTTGAGCCGAGCAAGTTCGGGTGCAGATATTTCGATTATTGAAGGGGTTATGGGCTTTTATGATGGGAAAAGTCCACTTAACAACACAGGATCAACTGCTGAAATTAGCATGATTACTGAAAGTCCTGTCTTGCTGATAGTCAATTGTGCGAGCATGGCGAGAAGTGCAGCAGCGATTGTCAAGGGATTTCAAATGCTCTCGACAGGACCAAATATCATTGGAGTGATTGCAAATAGGGTTGGTAGTATAAGCCATTTTGAACTTGTCAAAGCAGCGATTGAACAGGAATGTGATGTACCAGTTATTGGGTATTTAAAAAAAGAGACAAATATCGAACTCCCAAGTCGTCATCTTGGGCTGATTCCAGCGATTGAACGAGGCGAGTTGACGCCTTTTTTTGAAAAACTGGGTGGCCTCATTTCCGAAACGATTGATGTTGACCGTCTATATGAGTTAGCGAAAGCGCCCGAGCTTACATACAAATCAACGAATTTTTTTGAACAGCGTCCTGATAAAGGAGTATCCATTGCCGTAGCAAAAGATGAGGCATTTAATTTTTACTATCAAGAAAATCTTGAATTATTAGAGGCTTACGGGGCAAGGTTAATTTATTTTTCTCCTTTACATGGAGAAGAAGTTCCCGCTGAAGCGAATGGATTATATATTGGCGGTGGCTTTCCTGAAGAATTTGCCGGACAGCTTGCAAGTGAAGAAAAAGCCAAACAGTCGATTCGTTCCGCGGTTTTAAGAGGTTTGCCTACACTTGCTGAATGTGGTGGTTTTATGTATTTAACACAGTCCATTTCAAGTTCCTCTGGTGAGGAATATCCTATGGTTGGGCTCATACCTGGAAAGGTGAAAATGCAAAACAAGCTTGCGGCACTAGGCTATCGTGAAATATTTGGGACAGAAGGGAATTTTTTAATCAGCGAAAATGACTCAGCGAAAGGTCATGAATTTCATTATTCTGCCTTTGGATCGGTGGGAGAGGAAATCCGTCATGCTTATGAAACGCAAAGTCGTTTTAGTAAAAAGCGAGAAGGATACTTAAGTGGAAATCTTGTTGCTGGCTACACGCATTTCCATTTTGCTTCTAATCCGAAGCTCGTTAAACGTTGGGTTGAAGCTTGTGTGCAGCATAAACAAAAAGGAGAGCTTAAATGAGGAAAGGCAAAGTTTATTTAGTTGGTGCAGGTCCAGGCGATCCGAAATTATTGACCGTTTATGGTCTTGAATGCATTCAAAAGTCAGATGTGATTGTCTATGATCGCTTAGTCAATTCACAGCTGTTGGAACATGCAAAAAAGAGCGCAGAACTTATTTACTGTGGAAAATCCCCCGGGAACCATCACCTTATTCAAGAAGAAATTCATCAAATATTAATTGAAAAATCTTTAGAAGGGAAAATGGTCACCCGCCTAAAAGGAGGTGACCCATGTGTATTTGGGCGTGCAGGGGAAGAAGCGGAGATCCTTGCCCAAAATAATATCCAATATGAAATCGTTCCCGGGATAACCGCAGGTATTGCAGCAGCTGCTTATGCAGGGATTCCAGTTACACATCGTGATTTTGCATCAAGTTTTGCTGTAATTACTGGGCACGGACGTGACCAAGAAGGAAAGGATTCGCTCAACTGGCCTGCTTTAGCGACCGGCATTGATACGCTCGCGTTTTATATGGGCATTGCAAATCTTGATTCTATTTGTGAGAAATTAATCGCCAATGGCAGGAATGAAAAAACACCTGTAGCGGTCATTGAATGGGGAACGACGAACAACCAGCGAACACTTACTGGGACGCTTGAGACGATTCATCAACTTGTTGTCGAAAAAAACATCCAAAACCCTGCGATCGTCCTTGTTGGTGAAGTTGTTCGTTTACGAGAAAAAATTAAATGGTATGAAAAGATTTTAGAAACGGAAATCATTATGCATTGATAAAGCATTCGTATGTAAAGGGTACTTAGTTTATCAATAAGTCGAAACTAGGTACCATACACTTGCAAAACGGAAAGGTTTCATAAAATGTTTTCGGACTGTAATCATTCCTGTGTTTTTTGGCATAGTTTTATTTCTTCCTGCGAATGATAGTTATTGAAATCCAATAAAGAAAGAACGGAGGAATCTATCATGATGCAAGAGAATCAACAATTACAGCAAGCGCAACAAGAAGTTCAAAAAGCATATGAAGAGTTACAAAATGAAAATCAACAATTATTGGAAGCACAACAAGAGGTGCAAATGGAAATTCATAAATTGCATGCTGCGCAACAAAATGTTCTAAAAGAACAACAAGATGTAAAAAATGCACAAGAAAAACTTAAGCAAGCACAAGCGACTGCAATGATTTTTCAAAATGAAAATCTTCAGTAATTGTATTTTTCAATATAAGGGGACAGAGGGGGCCCATGTCCCCAACAATTATTTTTAAAGCGGACGATTCTTTTCCACTTATTTTAGCCCACTTCATAATAAAGACAAAGGAACATCCGCGATTTCAGCATGGGAGGTTCATTCAGGCTTTCTTTTTTTCTTCTACTAATCATTTGATTCTTATTTAGCCTTCGCCAAATTCTTCGAACCCGAATTCTATTTTAATTTTAACAAAATGATTTTTCTTTATAAGATAAAACAGAATAAAATGCTCCTACGGTAGGATATAGTATATTTGTTAAACAAAAAAGTTTCACTAGAACTTTGCTTCCTAAGTTTCAAAAAGGGGGTAATGTAGTTTTCCCTATAATCACAGTTGTGATATAATCAATTTAGCAACAGGTACTAATAGCTAATGTTAAAATTTAGGTTAATTTGAAAAGATTGTTGAAATACGGAGGGGCTATTTTGTTAACAAATGATTTGGATTTTCGATTGGAACCAAAATTAAAAGAATTGTATGTAGAACATAAAAACCGAGCAGATAAAATTGATTGGGGTTATCATGAGTTTCTGCCATGGGATAAGGCAATGGATTTTAGGCGTGTACCTTGGGATGAGAGTCAAGTGACACTTCCTCAATCGGTCATTACAGCGGTAGAAACGGCGCTTTTAACCGAAGTAAACCTCCCCTGGTTTACGACTCATTTAAATGAGACGTTTAAAGGGTCATTAACGGTTATTAAAGATTTTGTTCATACGTGGACAGCTGAAGAAGACCAGCATTCAAACTTACTTGAAAACTATCTGTTAATTACTCGCAATGTAGAGCCGATGAGACTTCATCAATTGCATAAACAAACGGTTGAACATGGCTGGAATCCAAACTTTCATACACCGTTTGAAACGATGGTCTATACTTCGATGCAAGAGCTGGCGACGATGGTGTTTTATTACAATGTGGCGAAAGTGGCCGGTCCACATGATAAGGACTTAGCCACTCTGCTCCGACGTTTAGCAAAGGATGAAACGTTGCATTATGCCTTTTATCGTGATGTGATTAAATTTCATCTTCAGTTGGAGCCAAATTATTGTTATTACTTGGGTCATGTTGTTAAAAATTTCCAAATGCCTGGTGCGGTGATGCCTGATTTTGAAGATCGGATGTCGATTATTGCAAAAGAAGCCAATTACGGTCCATTGGAATACTTCGACCAAGTTCTCGATGTCATTATTGACTATTGGGAATTGGAGAAATTACGACCAATCGCACCTGAAGCGGAAAAGGCAAGACTTGATATTTTAAATTATCATGCCCGTTTGAAAAAAGTAAGAGATCGATTTTATAAAAATAAGTAAAAGGAAGAATCAGTGGAGGAAATCTACTGATTCTTTTTTTCTTAAATGTTGAATAGCTTTGCCCTTATAGTTGCAATGAGAATTGTCACATTTTGAGATGGGAATTTACAATATAAAATGATTCGTCGTATGGAAATTATGAATTGGACGGACTCATTTCCTCCATGGTACGATTTCTTTGCATAAATATAATCATACTTACGAGGAGAAAAAAGATGAAAAAAATAGGACTGATGTTTTTATTACTTGTGATGTTTACAGTCACTATGATCGGCTGTTCTGGAAAAACGGAAACATCTGAGGCAGAAATCTACCAATACTATACAGCAGAAGAAACAAAGACAGCGATTGAAAATGATGAAGAGATGATCTTACTAGATATTCAAGTAGCTGAAGAGTGGGATGCCCACCATATTGCTGGGGCAATTCCTACGTATGCGTACCCAGTGAAGACGGATGAAGAAAAGGAAAAATTAGATCAAGTTCTACCAATGTTAGAAGGAGATCAGCCAATTGTGGTTGTTTGCCCAGGTGGAGCAGGCGGAGCAACAAGGACCATTGATTATTTAACAACAAAAGGAATTGCAGCGGAAAGACTTTTTATTCTTGAAAATGGCCAAAGTGAATGGCCATATGAAAACTTACTAGAATAACAAGAGAGGGTGAGCTGCAGGTGTGGCTCATCCTTTATGTGTTTTGATGGTTGTCCTGTAGGAATCACGAGTAACGCAAATCAACCAGTTGCCACCTTTGATAATGGCGAGGCAGAATTCCATGGAAATCCGGATGTCCTTCCAGGGGATGGTACACCTGTTTTCTTAACGTATTCTTTTCAGTAAGAAAGGCGATGAATATGAAATTTTTCTTTCAAACAATCATTCATTTAATTGCAGCTTTGTTTTTATACTTCATGATTGGGATGGCTCTTTCGAGTTGGCTCATTCAAAGTGAGTTTATCGATATGCATTTTGATAGCGAAGTACTGGTTACCATTGCGCTTTTAGTTGCTTTATGGCATTATTTTGCAAGAGTATTTATGAATGCAAAGAGCTTATCATTATGGGAGAAAAATAGAGCGGGCATGTTTGCGGCATTGATTAGCTTAGCATTGAGCTTAATTATTCATACTGTAAATGGCAGTCTTTCTATTTTACCAGCCTATATAGCGAGAAAAGGGTTATTTTTAGGAAATGTCATCTCGCTAAATACGGTAAATGTCTTATTAATCTTGTTTTTAATCATTGGTTTCATTGCCTTATTTATTGCTCAAAGGAACCCGCTTGTTGTAAAAAGCAATCCGAAAATGGATTGGAATAAGTTATCTGCTTCAAGTAGGGTTGGCATGATGTCATTATTTGGATTGCTTGGAGTCTTTCTAGCTTTTTATTTAGGTCAAGGTACTGTCCGTGATTTAGTAAACCATTCTGTCGTTTATTTAAAAGATGCGGATGTGGAAGGCTTTCGGGATTATTTGCTTTCCTTTGGTCCGTTAGCGGCAATTGTTTCGGCATTATTAATGGTGTTTCAATCTGTGATTGCCCCATTGCCAGCGTTTGTCATTACATTTGCAAACGGTTTGTTGTTTGGTTGGTTCTACGGTGCGATTCTTTCGTGGAGCAGTGCAATGCTTGGTGCGGTTATTTGTTTTTATATTGCTAAGTTTTTAGGACGTCCAGTCGTGGAGAAAATCGTGACGAAAAAAGCGTTAGATTGGTGGGATCAATTTTTTGGTAAATATGGAAAGCATTCGGTCTTTTTAGCGAGGATTCTGCCAATTGTTTCTTTCGACTTAGTTAGTTATGCAGCTGGAGTTACCTCTATTCGTTTTTGGCAATTTTTTTGGGCGACAGGTTTAGGGCAATTGCCAGCAACCATTTTATACTCTTATTTAGGGCAAAATGCAACAGGCACTGTTCAGATTTTATTTATATTATTTACAGTCGTTACTGCTTTAGCAGTTCTTGGCGTGATTTTTAAGCCAAAGATTGAGGCAAAATTAAGAGCAAAAAAAGGGGCTAACGTCCAATGAGCCACAATAAAGAGAAAGGCAACTCAAAATTGCAAATGATCGTCAAACTAGCGGTGAGCTCGATATTAATGGTTTGGCTGTTTACAATGATTGATTGGCAAGAAGCCCTCCATGTCATGCAGGAGGGCTCTCCTTTTTATTTGCTGATTGCCTTTATTGCTATCCAAATCACCGTCATAACAAGTATTTGGAAGTGGAAGTTATTAGTTGATTCAGCTGAAAAACCACAGGTTCCCTCCGATGTGTCAATCGGGAAATTAGGGAAACTTTATTATATCGGTTTGTTTTTTAATAACTTTTTACCTGGTAGTGTTGGTGGAGATGTGATGCGGATTTTTTATTTAGGAAAGATGATAAGGACTTCATCTGCGACAGCATCGGTCCTATTTGAACGGATAACGAGTGGGGCTGCTCTTGTCGGAATTGTTCTTCTTTCTGCGCTGTTTTTGGATCATACGCGATCCTATTTAATCTCTGTCGTTATGTTAATTCTGATTGTATCAGTGGTGTTTTTTCTGTTTTTTTACTGGTCTAAAAAGGAATTAACCTCAAACGCTACAACCCCTTCAGGGAGGAAATGGTATCATTTATTATATAAAGGAAAAAAAGCGATTAAAAGCATCGGAGGAAAATTTGGGAATTATCGGAACGAAGGGTGGGTCTGGTGGTCCAAAGTGGCTTTGCTTTCCTTGTTATTTCAAGTAGGTATGGCGTGGATCAATGATTTACTCTTTCTTAGCTTTGGAATCGAAATTCCTTTTCTTCACTTATTAGTAATTATTACGTTGATCTCCGTCATTACGATGTTGCCAATTTCGTTAAATGGGCTAGGAGTTCGCGAAGCAGGTTATGTCTTGTTCTTCCAATCTTTAGGAGTCCCTGGAGGAATCGCTTTATCCGTTTCACTCTTATTTTTCTTTCTTGTTACCATTTCAAGCTTAATTGGTGGAATTTTTTGGCTGGCAGAAAGGAGGAAAACGTATCATGAAGTTATCAGGCAATAAGGTAATTGAGTCACTAGTTGGTGTGAGAGCGAGTAGCATGGTTCACCCAATCGAAGGAGATATTCCCTTTACCGTCTATAAAAAGTCGATGAGCGAATCAAAGGTTGCGTTTGTGACGACAGCTGGTGTCCATTTGAAAACACAGGACGTTTTTGATGTCGAAGCTGGAGACCCTACGGTTCGATTGATTCCGGCTGAATGCAGTGAGGACGAGTTAATGATTAGTCATACCCATTATGATCGTTCGGATGCGGATCAAGATATTAATTGTGTATTTCCGATTACAAGACTTAAAGAGTTGGTTGAAGAGAGGGTAATTGGTAGTATTGCACCTACACATTATGGATTAATGGGATATATACCGGATACAAAACCGTTAGTTAATCAGTCGATTCCGTTGATCGTTAAGCAATTACAGGATGAAAAGGTTGATGCTGTCATCTTGAATCCCGGCTGATATATTTGTCATCAATCCGTGGGATTGATTCAGTATGCCATTGAAAAAGCGGGGATTTCTACCATTTCAATTTCTCATTTAGGACATTTAACGAAAAAAGTACGTGTTCCAAGAGCGTTACAAATCAAGTTTCCCCTTGGTCGCAGCTTCGGGAAAGCAGGAGAAATTGAGATGCAAAGGAAAATTTTAGTTGACTGTTTGTATTATTTAAAAGAAATGACTGAGCCGGAAACGATGGTGAAGCTTCCATATAAATGGAAAGGACGAAGTAAACGGTGAAAAAGAATGAAGCGCGTACATGTCAAAGGGTCATTTGGCATGTGCAATGGATTTTGTTAATAATCGTCATGCTGTTTAATATTATCGGATGGATGAATGGATTGGAAACTCATGTCTTTATTGGCGTGAATGGCTTTAGTTTTGCACTTTATTTCCTCTTAGGGCAGCTAGAGGGTTATTATGAATGCAAGTCCAATTGCCAAATATAATTGGAGGGAGAAAATGAAGTTGAAAAATGGTTATTTTTTCATTATTTTATGTTTATTTTTAATTGCGGGTTGTTCAGCCAAAAATGAACAAAGTTTAGAAGAAGAAACGAGCCGTTCCGTTTTAGAAAAGGATTGGGAAACAATCGTTTCAGATGCCAAAGGGAGTACTGTGAATTTTTATTTATGGGGTGGAGATGAAGGGATCAACCGATACATTGATGGGTATATTGCTCCACAATTAAAAGAAGAATATGAGATTTCTTTGAAACGGCAGCCAATGGATGCGGTAGAATTTATTAATAAACTCATTACAGAAAAGCAGGCTGAAAAAGCAAAAGGTGTTATGGATGTCATTTGGATCAACGGCGAGAATTTTAAAACAGCTAAACAGCACGACTTACTGCTAGGGCCGATTACAGCGGTTCTCCCTCATTTTCAACAATACGTAGATGCAGAAAGTCCAGAAGTAAAATATGATTTTGGATTCCCAACTGATGGTTATGAAGCTCCGTGGGGGAAAGTACAGTTTGTGTTTACTTATGACTCAAGTAAGATGGAAAACCCGCCCAAAACGCTTCAAGAACTTGAAAAATGGGTACAGGAAAATCCTGGGAAGTTTACTTATCCGGCACCACCTGACTTTACGGGAAGCGCGTTTATTCGCCATCTTTTGAATGAAACGAGTGGGGATTATTCCGCTTATTTGAATGATTTTAATGAAGAGTTAATCGAACAAGAAGCAGAAGAAATATGGGAAACGTTGAATCGAATGAAACGATATTTATGGCGAGAAGGAACTTCGTATCCGCAATCACTTGCTCAATTAAATCAACTATATAAAAATGGAGAAGTTTGGTTGACGATGGGGTACGATGAAGCAGGCACGTCTAACTTAATCGAAAATGGAGAATTTCCGGAGACTTCAAGAACGTATGTGCTTGAGAAAGGGACACTTGCGAATACTCATTTCTTAGCTGTACCATATAATGCGCCAAATCCTGAGGCAGCACTCGTTGTTATTAATCATTTTTTGTCACCTGACGCTCAGTTAAAAAAGATGGATATAACATACTGGGGTGAAAACACAGCACTAACGCTAGACCTTTTGCCTGAAGATATGAAGCAAGCATTTGAGGAAATTGATCGTGGTTCAGCAACTTTATCTGAAGAGGAATTATCAGAACACCGACTACCGGAAATTAGTTCAGAATATGTGGAATGGCTTGAACGGGGTTGGATTGAAAATGTGGCAAACAACTAAAATCTTTTCTTCTTTTCATAAACATAAAGGGCTCGTAGGAGTGATTCCAGCCCTTTTGTTTGTGCTTTTCTTTTTTATCGGAGGTTTTCTTCACTCTGTGTCGATCAGTCTTGGCAATTATCCGGAAATTTATGGTGAGCATGAGTTTGCCTGGACGTATAAAGCCCTTTTTAATGAATCATTTCTGCAGTCACTCGGTGTAACCGTTGGGATGGCGACTGTTGTTGCCTTGTTTTCTGGATTGATTGGTTTAGTTATTGCTTTGTTGTTGGCTTCGTTTACGTTTAACAGGACATGGGCACATCTGATTTTTCAGTTGCCATTTGGAGTTCCCCATTTATTAGCAGCTTATATGCTCACCCAAGTTTTTATGCAAACGGGATGGTATTCTCGTATTACTTATCATCTAGGTTGGATTGATTCCTTTGAAGCGTTTCCTGTGGTGATTCATGATCAATGGGGGATGGGTGTCTTGCTTGCTTATTTATGGAAGGAAATTCCTTTCATCGTATTATTGCTCTATCCATTTATTACAAAGCTTTTAACGGAATGGGAAGAGACGTCGCGTATGCTTGGGGCTAGTGTTATCCAGATGGTCCGCTGGGTAATCTTGCCGATTTTGTTGCCAATTTGGGTTGGTGGAATGTGGGTTGTTTTTTCCTTTGTGTTAGGAGCGTATGAAATTCCCGCTTTAATGGCCCGAACATCATTCGGTTTTATTCCGATCATGGCATGGCAAGAATATACTCAATTTGGATTAGAAAGGCAACCTTTAGCCATCGCTATGAATGTTGTTCTTGCCTTCGTCGCATTTTGTATTGGGCTGATATTATTATTTTTTCAAAAGAAATGGTATGCAAGTGGGAGAAGAATATGGGGAAAATAAATCACTTAAAAAAAGCCTTTATTTCGTTCTGTTTCGTCGGAATGTGCTTATTTATCACTCTTCCGTTTTTTTCTTTATTGATATGGAGTTTTACAAAATTATGGCCATGGCCTGAGCTTTTTCCAGCCAAGTTAAGCCTTGATTCATGGCGATATTTATTTTCTCCCTCAGGCAGAGCTTTTGAAGGTCTGTTTAATAGCATCATAATCGCGATTATTACGGTTTGTTTTAATATCGTGTTAGGGTTCCCGGCTGCAAGGACATTAAGTCAACAAGCTTTTAATGGAAAAGGGCTTATATTTGCACTCCTGCTTTCTCCGCTATTCATCCCAATGACGGTTTCTGTAATGGGGCTGCACCATTTAGCCATTCGGATGGATTTTTTACCTACTTTTGTAGGTGTTGTACTTACTCACACGATTATTACTCTCCCGTATTTTATTGTCATGTTGTGGTATCAGTTTAATCTCCTTGGGTTTAAATTACAGGAGGCGGCTAAAAGCCTCGGTGCGAGTCGCTGGAAAGTGTTTTTATGGGTTGAATTGCCTTTGGTTATTCCTGCAATATTAGTAGCTAGTTTATTAGTCATCGTGATTTCAATGAGCCAATATTTGCCCACATGGATTATGAGCGGCGGGACATTAATGACGCTGCCATTAATTATCTTTCCATTTGCCAATAGTGGAAACGCGTCAATCGTGGCTGTATACTCGATTTGGTTCTTTGTCCCTGTCATCTTCCTCGTGCTTATCTATTATGTACTTTTAAAATGGTATAATAAAAAATTTACATTGTAAGAGGTGAAATGGATGTTGAAATTAAGTGGGGTTGATGTTCAATACGGAAATCAAAAGATTCTCCATTCGATTCATTTGGATATAAATGAAGGTGAAATTTATGTGTTAATGGGTCCTTCGGGAAGTGGGAAGACGACATTATTACGCGGGATCGCTGGAGTTGTTCCCTTCACGAACGGGTCAGTTTTTTGGACGAAGGAAAAAGCGCAAACAGGACTTGTTTTCCAAGAGCCAAGACTTTTTCCTCATATGACTGTATTGGAGAACATCGCCTTCGGTCTTCGAGCAAGAGGGATTCCAAAAAAGGCAAGAAATGATCAAGTTAAAGAGTATTTAAGTGTTTTGCAGCTTGATGGCTTAGAGGCGAGGTACCCTCACCAGCTGTCAGGTGGACAGCAGCAACGGGTGTCACTGGGGAGAGTATTAGTTCTGAAACCAGATTTACTATTATTGGATGAGCCTTTTGCTTCACTTGACGCACCGTTACGGGTTCAATTGACAGAGTGGCTCTATACATTACAGAGTAGGCAGCAATTTTCAATACTATGGGTAACTCATTATATGGATGAAGCCTTTTCGGTGGCAGATCGGGTCGGATTAATGATGAATGGAGAAATTTTACAGGAAGGGACGCCACTTGATTTTTATCAAAGACCTAAGAGTGAAAAGGTAGCTTCGTTTTTTTCACTAAAAAATCGATTCCCTCGTGAACAGTGGAAAAAATGGGGAGCAGTTAAAGAAAAAGGCGATATGGGATGGTTACCGGCGGGAGCGATTCAATTATTCAACAAACAATCAGATTTTATTTCGCAGAAGGATTGCTATATGATCATTGATGGGATTGTTAAACGTATAAAACATGAACCGAAAATTCAATTGATTATGGTAGAAGTTGACGGGGGCAGACTAGAAATAGAGCTTCCTATTTGGGAGAAGGCTCCAGCGGTGGATACACAGGTAGCTGTGGGACTACCAGTTGATAAAATTGTCTGGTATTCAAAACGGAATTAAACCATATTTCTATTGCTAATATAAAAATGGTTTAAATAAATGATAGTATTGATGAAAGGACGATAAAAGTGCTTGATACATATGGACGTTCTTATGTGCAACCAATTATTAAACGAACAGCTAATCGATTGCTGAATTGGGGGCTAACAGCAAACCAAGTAACTTTTGCTGCTTTTATGATCGGAATCTCAGCTAGTGTACTTATTTTTTGGGGCCACCCATTTTTAGGTGTTGCGGTTCTTTGGATTTCAGGTTTCCTTGATGCGGTCGACGGGAGTATGGCGAGACAAAGTCATTCTTCGTCTTCTTGGGGAACCGTTTTGGATGTTACTTTTGATCGGATTGTGGAAGTAGGGATTATAATTGCTCTAGCTCTTCGCCATCCAGACCCAACGATTTTGTTTTTGCTCATGCTGTTGTCGATTTCAATTATTATAACGATGACGATATTTTTAACAGTAGGAGCGGTTTCCGATAAAGAAAGTGAAAAATCTTTTTATTATCAACCAGGACTTGCAGAACGGACAGAGGGCTTTATTCTATTCTCACTAATGGTCTTATTCCAGTCTTATCTCGTACTAGTGACGATTATTTTTATCGTAGTGGAATTAATTACTGGGCTGCAAAGATTATTAGAAGCGAAAAGAATATTGAATGAGACAAAATAGGAAGAAGAAAAGAGAAGTAACGTTTCTATTAGCGTCTCTTTTCTTCATTAGGTATTATATTAATCTAGCAATTTTTGCGGCTTCTTCAATTGCATCGCTAGCTCTCCGGGCAAGAAGGGCATCGCCGATGATATAGTGGGGAATCTCGTTGGTTACACAGTATAACTTTATTTCCTCATAATCTCTAGGTTTTGAACCAATTGCGACAACTACATAATCACACTCAATATCTTCCAGTTTTCCGTCCTTGGCAATGGTTAAGGATTCTTCTTTGATTTCAAGGCATTGTGCACTTGTAATCGTGTTAATTTTTAAATGATAAAAACTTTCCATTACACAAATTTTTCGAAAGTTCCCTAGTTCTCGACCTACTTCATTCATTGCTTCTACTATGGTAACATGATTGTTTTGCATCGCTAAAAACTCTGCTACTTCAAGGCCAACGATTCCTCCGCCAATAACGACAATCCTTCCTCTTGGAGTGATTTTGCCACCCAGTACATCAAATGAGTTTGTTACATTGGGAAGGTTTGCACCAGGGATATTTAACTCGATTGGTTCTGCTCCTGTAGCAACAATGACCGTTTGAGGGTCAATCTCCTCAATGAGCGCGGCGGTAACGGGAGTGGACAAGTGAATCTCGACCCCTTCGATTTCAGCTTGTTTTCCTCGTAAAATAGCTGCATCGCGCATTTCACCTTTTCTCGGGGCTGCACCAGCTAAAATAAATTGGCCGCCGAGTTGATCGGATGCTTCACAAAGAATGGGATGATGCCCTCTTTGTTTTAATATAATGGAGGCTTCAATTCCAGCCATCCCACCACCGACAACAAGAATTTTTTTCGATTTCTTTGTTTTAACGAGAATATATTCTTTTTCTCTTCCTAATGACGGATTGCGTATGCAGGAGAGTGCATGTTGCTCTGGCGATGAATATCTGTCCACACATCCTTGGTTACAACCAACACATGAGATAATTCTTTCTTCATCTTCTACCTTCGCTTTATAACAAAATTCGGGATCGGCTAACTGTGCTCTGCCAATGGCAACCATATCTGCTTGTTCATTAGCAAGGATGACTTCTGCTTGCTGTGGATCATTGATTCGACCTACAGCGATTGTCAGCATACCTGTTTCTTTTTTTAGTTTCGCAGCATTTTCAACATTAAATCCTTTCGGAAGATCAATTGGCGGGACTTCATATTTGACAGCCGCACTCCAAGCGTTTCCACGGGACACATCTAAAACATCGACTCCTGCTTTTTGAGCCATCTTGCAAAACTCAATCATCTCCTCCATGGTTAGACCGTTGTCCACATAGTCATCGAATGGAACAATTCTCATCAACAATGGCATATCTTCGGGGATATTGCGGCGGATCTCTTCAATACACTCAAGTGCGTATCTTGCCCGATTTTCAAGGGAACCACCATATTGGTCAGTCCGCTTATTCATTGCTGGACTCAAGAATGCATGCGGAGAATAACCGTGAGCGGCATGAAATTCTACACAATGGAACCCCGCTATTACTGCTCGTTTTGCAGCTTCTCCAAACGATTGAACAACCTCTTGAATCATTCCAATCGTGGCCCCAGGAACCACCGTCTTACCTAATGGTGTTTCGCTAGGCATAATACATATGGCGTTAGGGTCACTGCCGGCAGCAACAGCGCCTCCTTGCCATAACTGAACACATGCTTTGCCGCCAGCTTTATGAATCGTATCAGCCAGTTTCGTTAACCCTGGTAAAAATTGATCATCATGGATGGATAAAAAGTTTTTCGGTGCAGAAGGGGAATGAACAGATGCCGCTTCAGTTATATTTAGTCCAGTTCCGCCAAATGCTCGTGCTGCATGATAATGGATCAGTTGGTCCGTAACAAACCCACCTTCGTCAATCATGTTCGTAGCCATTGCAGGAAAAATAACTCTGTTTCGGAGTTCAAGACCTCGAATGACAATCGGCTTAAAGACGTGGTTATATTTCATATTTTTTCAACTCCTTGAAAAATTTGTGAAAGTCTTAATTTAATTATAAACCGCTTATATTCTTTAACAAGCGAATGAGAATAAAGTTTAGGTTTTAGACACAAACAGAGGGGTTTAGTATGTTTTTTTACATTTTTAGTAGGAATTAACAGACAAAAAAGAGGGTGAAGTCATGCCCTCTTTCCTGTTTTACAAATGGCCCTTTATATTTGATCGTCCCTTCGTTACTCATCACAGTTTGGTCCCTTTATACTAAAAATATTTTATAAAATCATGATACTCGTCCTCACATTTCATTTCTGCTTTGAATTAATTGTATTAATGGGATCAAGATCACCTTTATCTGTCCAACATAGAAATAACTCTATTGGAGGGGAGTGCATGTATGGATAAGAGCCATTTATTAAAATGGATAAAAAAGATTCAAGTTAAAAATAAAACAAATGAAGATGTCGAGGTGAAGAATGAATCACCGTTAACGATGATTGGGAAAGGCCGTCAAGGGGCGGTCTTTCAGTTAACAGATGACATTTGTGTGAAAGTGTTCGGCAATACCGATGATTGTGAGCGTGAACATTATGCGCTGTCACTTGGGCAACACACAAAGTTATTCCCTAAAGTTTATGACAAAGGCACACTTCATATTGCTATGGAATTCATTAGAGGAGTCGACTTACGAGAATACTTGCAATCACAACCACTTACAAAGGAACTTTCGGTGAAATTAATTGAGATGCTTATCACCTTTAAAGAAATTGGTTTTGAGCGAATCGATCACCATAAACGACAAATTTATTTGCAAAAGGATGGCAGCCTAAAAGTGATTGATGTCGCTAGAACGGTTTGGCGCGATCGCGTATATCCTTATCCACGAAAATTATTAAAATCGCTAGGAGAAGAAAATAAAGAAGTATTTTTAACTCATGTCAAAGAATTGTCCCCAGCACTATATGATGAATGGCGCCACTATATTCGTATGGAAGAAATTGCGCAAGAAATCTATCGAGTGTTGTTACAGTCTTCTGATGAGAAAGAGAAGGTGGTTGAAAATTTAAGTGACCAACTTTTAACAACAGCTGACGAAGAAAAGTATGTTGTGTTAATGTCCGGTTTGATGCACAAAGTTTTTAAAGAGCAATGGGTAAGAACGATGTTGGCTAGAGGGGAAGAACCGGATGAAATCATGGAGAAAGTGAAAGAATATTGGGATTTCCGTGAACAAGAATTTAAGTTGGGAACCTCGACTTTTACAATTAGAAACAAAGCAGAACGAAGACCGGCGAGAATACAGAAAGGACAAATGACAGAAAGGGAGAAGCAACGAGAAGAAAGAAGGAAATGGCGAGAAAAAGAGAAACAACGTGAGGCTAGAAGGAAAGCTAGAGCAGAATCAAAAAAGAACGGAAAATCAACAAAAAGAAAATCAACTGAAATCGATGAAGAAGAATCAGCAAGGCTGAAGGAATATAAGAAATGGCTAACGCTTGGCTTAATATAGAAACCGATCAAAAAGTGAGGAGAGACGAAAATGAAAGTGTTAATTATCTGGCGCTTACTCACGGTCGGTGGAGTAAATGCTGGATGGAGGAATCGAGCGATCTATTTTAAGCAACATGGAATCGAGACCGAATTTCTCTATACTACTGACCATGGGGGGCTACACATTATGGAGGATGTAGCTCCGGTTTATTTAACAAAAGATGAAGAAGAAATCATCAAAATTATCCGTAAAAATCAGTATGATGCCATTATTGTCGTTGATACAGGGAAAGCTTATAAATGGATTCGGAAAGCCAAATTTCAAGGACCGGTGATTGTTGAAGCAAGAACACCAGAGCTAGTTAAACTAACCCCACATTTGAAATCCTTCAAAGGAATTACTCCGGAATCGATTATTGTCCCTTCGCATTATCAACAGCGAATGGTGTCCATCTTAACGAACGATATTCCCGTTCATGTCATTTATAATGGCGTCGACACTTCGTTTTTTCGGGCTTTGAGTCGTGATGAAATCGATTTTACAAGTGAACCACATTTGCCTCAACAAAAGAAAGTTATTGCCTATATTGGCCGCCTGGATAAGCGGAAAAATTGGCCGATGTTCCTTGAAATTGCGAAGCGTATGAAGACTGAGCGTGATGATGTAGAGTTTTGGGTCATTGGCGGTGCGCAAAGTGTGCAACGTGAAGAGTTTCAAACGGAATGGATTAGAGAAGGACTAACAGATATTGTTAAATGGTTTCCTGTCATTCCATATCAGCAAATGCCCCATATGTATTCAAAAATACGCGAATCAGGAGGTTGTACGTTAGCAACCACAAAATCAGAATCATTTGGTAACACATTTATTGAATCAATGGTTTGTGGGGTTCCAGTGGTCGCATCGAGAATGATGCCGGTTACAGAATTAGTGAGGGAAGGAGAAACAGGGTTGCTCTACCGAGGGCAAAATGTTGATGATGCCATCAAACAGCTCCATTTCCTCCTTAATGATCGTGACCTGTACGAAAAAATGTCCGCTTTTGCGATAAAGTATGCACAAGAGATGTTTTCGATTCAATCGGTTGCAGAGCAGTATATTGCCCTTTTGCAAAAGCTTGTTCCATTGAATGCCGCCGGGGATTGTGAGGTGGATCCGAATGATCAAGCCGGTTTCTTATCATAAAAAACTTGAAGGGAAATCAAATGCCCATTTAATTACGTTTAACGATGGAAATGATTATGTTGTGAAATTCTTCCAATCTGGCTTTGAAAAAACATTGCCAAATGAATGGATTGGATATTGTCTCGCGCGGTACCTCCAATTACCTGTTCCATATGGACGAATTGTTGACATTGAAAATGACTTTCGCTTAGAAATGATGAAAAAGGAGCAGGAAAATACAAAACCGAACGATGAAAGGAACGAACAAGAGGACATTTCCAGTAATGGGTTGCTATCTCCACAGGAAGAACGGAAAGTAGCTACACAAACGCTTTCAAGTGATACGCGCTATCAATTTGCCTCTCTATATGTTCCAAATTGTGAGGATGGTCATCATGTCGGAAAGATTCACTCCCTTAGCAATTCCTCTATGATGGCACGAATTATTTTATTTGATTATTGGTTAGCGAATCGAGATCGTACGCGGAAAAATATTCTCTTTCAGCAACAAGAGGAAGGGGTCTATACACTATGGGCAATCGATCAAGCTGAAATTTTAGGTAGTTTTAATTGGGAGCAGGCTGACCTTGAGAAACTACCTAATGGCATTATAAAAAGTGCAGCCCATAAGATGATGGCGCGTTTTATAGAAAATGAGAACGAATTTTATCAACAACTTGAGTTCATTCAAACAATGCCTATTCTTTTAATCGAAGAAATTGTCGACATGATTCCTGATGAGTGGGGAGTATCAAAAGAAGAAAAGAAAGCGATCGTGACGACTCTTTTGTTTCGCCGGGATAAAGTGTTGCCAAAACTCATACGAAGGTTTATTCAAAAAGTTTATCAATTTATGAAAAAAGATAATTAGTAATCTGCTGAAAATAAGTGAAATTCACAAAAAGTTATTGGAGGATTGGACGATTACGAGAAAAAGAGCGATTTCAAATGTCCAATTATGCCCACTTGATGATTGTGATTCAAGGAGGGACAGCGTATGAAAATAAAAAAAGCAATTATTCCCGCCGCGGGTTTTGGTACTCGCTTTTTACCTGCAACAAAAGCACTTGCTAAGGAAATGTTGCCAATCGTTGATAAACCGACGATTCAGTATATTGTTGAAGAAGCGGTCGCTTCCGGAATTGAAGAAATTCTTATTATTATTGGGCGAGGCAAAAGATCGATTGAACACCATTTCACTAAATCATATGAGTTAGAAGATATGCTATTAAAAAAGCAAAAGATGGCGATTTTAAAGGATATCCAAGAGATATCAAATATGGTGAATATTTATTATCTTTATCAAAAAGAGCAAAGAGGTTTAGGCGATGCTGTCCTTTGCGCGAGTAAATTTATCGGTAACGAACCTTTTGCTGTCATGCTTGGAGATGATGTCGTTAAATCAGATATTCCATGTTTACAACAGCTTATAGATATATTTGAGTATGGCAATAGTTCGGTTGTTTCTGTTCAGAAAGTTCCGAAGAAGGATGTGTGTAAATACGGAATTATTAAACCGAAAGGAACATTGCTGAAAGAAAATCTCCATTTAATTGACTCCTTAGTTGAGAAACCGAACATTGAAGAGGCTCCTTCACAATATGCAATCATGGGACGCTACGTATTAAGACCTGAAATCTTTGACATCCTCAAGAAAACACCAATCGGTAGAGGCGATGAATTACAGCTAACTGATGCGATTCATGAGTTGTCGAAAAAGCAGACTGTTTATGCTTATGAATTTGATGGTCAACGATATGATATTGGCGACAAATTAGGTTTTATAAAGGCAACGATTGATTTTGCTCTACAAAGAGAAGACATCTGTGATGAGGTTTTTGCTTTTATTAAAAGTAAATCTCAAGAACAACCTAGAGAGAAGCGAGAGGGAGAAGAATGAAGGTAACGATTTTAGGAACAGGTTATGTCGGCTTATCAACAGGAGTCGTGTTAGCGGAAATTGGCCATGATGTGTGCTGTATAGATGTTGATGAAAATAAAATCAATAAGCTGTGTCAAGGTATTTCACCGATTTATGAACCAGGACTTGAAGAACTGTTAACGAAAAACGTAGCTGCAGGCAGGCTTCATTTCACTTCCTCTCATTATGAAGGAATTGCAGATGCGGAAGTGATCATTCTTGCAGTAGGTACACCGCAACAGGATGATGGTAGAGCGGACCTTTCTTACTTGCAACAAGCAGCAAAAGATATTGCCACTCATCTTGTAAATGATTGTATAGTCGTAATAAAAAGCACCGTTCCAGTCGGAACAAATGATGAAATAAAACGTATCATCGAAGCAAATTGTCATGACGGCGTGCTGATTCGTATGGTGTCAAATCCAGAGTTTTTAAGACAGGGCTCGGCAATTAAGGATACAATGAAAGCGGATCGAGTCATTATTGGATTTGAAAATCAAGAGGCTGGCATGAAGATAAAAGAGATGTATGAGTCGTTAAATGTACCATTTGTGATGACTAGTATTCGAAGTGCAGAAATGATTAAATACGCATCAAATGCCTTTTTGGCAACAAAAATCAGCTTTATTAACGGAATTGCAAATTTATGCGAATTGGTAGGGGCTGATGTGTTGGATGTTGCAAAAGGAATGGGACTTGATCAAAGGATCGGTGCTCATTTTTTACAAGCTGGCATTGGTTATGGAGGCTCTTGTTTTCCAAAAGACGTAAAGGCGTTGTATCATACGGCAAGCCAGCATGGAGCAGATCTTAATATATTAGCAGAAACGATGAGAATAAATGAGGAACAAAGAGTCCTTTTAGTAAAAAAAGCATTGAATCGTTTTGGCGATTTAACAGGAAAAAAGATTGCCATGCTCGGTCTTGCATTTAAACCTGATACGGATGATATGAGAGAAGCGCCTTCCATTCTTCTTGCTAAACGGTTATCGAGACTTGGTGTGGATGTTGTTGCATATGACCCTGTTGCTACGTCAAACGCGAGAAAAGTGATAGGCGATATCATAACCTATGTTGACAGCATCGATGAAGCGGTAACAGGTGCCGATGCGATATTTATTGTTACTGAATGGGAAGATATCAAACGGCTTGATCTTGCAAGTTTAGGAGAGAAAATGAATCAAGTCATTCTCTTCGATGGTAGGAACTGCTTTGATGAAGCTCAGCTTCGTACATGCAAAAACATTGAGTACTACTCGGTAGGCAGACCGCCAGTTATCACATAAGGGAACATGGGAGTACAATCCCATGTTCTTCACTAAACTAGTTTTTGATGTAGCTTGTTTAGCTCTGTGATTTAAATAGTAGAAATTAAAATTTTGAATTTATGGTAGTATAAAGGTAAATGACTTTACATTGGATAGTAACATCATCATCCAATGTTTAGAAATGAATGGAGGAAATAGAGATGTCGAATTTACCTAACTGTCCTAAATGCAACTCAGAATATACATATGAGGATGGAGTACTGCTTGTTTGTCCTGAGTGTGCGCACGAATGGAACTTAGCAACTGAAGAGAGTGAAGCAAATAAAGAAGTTAAAGATGCCAATGGAAATGTTCTTAATGATGGGGATACGGTTACCATTATTAAAGATTTAAAAGTAAAAGGGAGTTCATCCGTATTGAAAATTGGAACAAAGGTTAAAAGCATACGATTAGTTGAAGGTGACCATGACATTGATTGCAAAATTGACGGTTTTGGTGCAATGAAATTAAAATCTGAATTTGTTAAAAAAGCTTAATAACACAATACAAAGATATATGGTTTGTACATAACCAAAAATGAACGAAAACGCGAGATAGGTTTTCGCGCTTTCGTTCATTATATAATAGCAAGATCAAAGGCTAGCTTATGCTTTTACTAAATTGTCCGCATCGTAACGTTTGGAATAAAGCCAATCAACATAGCTCACATCAAACTCATCCCGTTGTGACATGATGTGATTTCTTAAAAGAATGGCAATTGGATCATCTGCATGGATAATTTCTCCCCACTGACGGGCATTTGTTTGAACACTCGCTGAACGTGGCATACGCTCTGCTTGATACTCAAGGAATGCTGCATTATAATCATTTCCATGTTTATGAAGCATATTTGTTAAATAGGCAACATCTTCTAACGCTGCAATTCCACCTTGAGCCATATATTGTAACATTGGGTGGGCAGCGTCACCAAGCAATGTTACACGACCTTTTGTCCAATTTTGAATTGGATTGCGGTCCCACATCGCCCAGCGGAACTGGCGAGAGATGAACGATACAGAGTGTTTGACAAAATCACATGTATCAGCGAAACGCTCATCCATTTCTTCAGGAGTTCCCCAATCATTTGCTTTCCAATCTTCAGTACCTGGCTTATATTTGAAGCTTTTGAATACGACAACTTGGTTGTATAATTCCCCACGACGAACAGGGTATTGAACGAGGTGAAGATTTGGGCCAACCCACATAAGAACATCATCTGGGTTTGTTCCAGCTGTTTCTGTCACTTCCTCCATTGGAATCGTTCCACGATAAGCGACATACTGGGAACAAACAGGTTGATCATCACTCATTAACTTCCGTGTTTTAGAATGAATTCCATCCGCACCTATGACAGCTTCAGACTCATAAACTGTACCATCTGTCAATGTTACTTGAGCACCAGTTCCTAAATCTTGGACACTCTCAACTTCGCTATCTGTTAGAAGTGAAATATCACCTTTTGCTAGACATGCTTCATATAATACTCTGTGTAGGTCAGCACGATGCATTACAATATAAGGATGGCCATATTTTTTCTTGAATTCATCTTGTAAATTTAAAACAGTTAATTCCTTGCCGGTAACTGCATCCATTAATACTAAACGTTTTGGAAATACAGCAAATTTACTAATTTCATCCATGACTCCTAATCTTTCAAGAACTGCAGTCCCATTTGGTGCAAGCTGAATTCCAGCACCAACCTCTCCGAATTCAGGTGCTCTTTCTAAAACCATGGACTCTTTTCCAGCTTCAGCAAGACCTAAAGCAGCGGCAAGACCGCCAATTCCTCCACCGACAATAATAAATGGTTGCTTCACTTTGTTTGACATAATAAAATCCCCCTTAAAAATTTATAATCTATTAGTAGAAAAGTATAACGCTTACATAAAGAAGAGTAGAAATGAGCATAATGTTTAAGATATCGTATTAGTTTATCTATCATTTGGCCTCTATTAAACGAGTACTGGTTCAAATTCTCCCTTTACAACTTGATTTCCGTTGTTTGAATCAAGCTCTTGTTGTTGTTCGAGATCAAAACGCTCCATAATAGGAAGGTCATTAACAGAAAATAGATAAGTATCCTCTGTTGCTACATGCTCATGCCAAGCCCAGTTCGGTATAACCAAGTAATCCCCTTTTTTCCAGTCAAATCGAACGCCATTGATGATTGAATAACCTGAACCTTTAAATACTTGATAGATGCTAGAATGTGTGTGGCGGTGTGCTTTTCCATGGAACCCCTTAGGTAATAACTGCATTCTTGTACACATCGTAGGATTAGCTGATTCACCAGTTGATGGGTTAATATATTCGACAGCATATCCGTCATAAGGATCTGGTTCAAAGTTCGTTAGCCCTTGAATGGCATCTTCAGTTCTGCTCCATTTGAAATTAGCTAAAGGAGCGATAGTGTAATGACGATCAGAGATTGGACGAACCATTCCGCCTTGATAACGTAGTTCAGAGAAATTATCAGGTGTATTCGGTTGTTGGAGATAACCGTCATACGGATCAAAGAAGGTGCCACCGATTGAATAAACAGTAGGGATATCAAGAGCGTCCATCCATACCATCGGCTTATCACCTAAGTGTTCGTGCCCATGCCAAAGTGTTTTTGGTGTAATTAAAAAGTCTCCTTCTTCCATAAACACCCTTTGGCCTTGAACAATCGTGTAAGCGCCATCTCCTTCGGTAATAAAGCGCATTGCATTTTGTGAATGGCGATGCGATGGCGCCACTTCTCCAGGAAGCAATAATTGTACTGCCGCATATAAAGTTTGTGTTGTTGAGGCCCACCCCCAAGGCTGACGATAGGTTAATCCAGGATTTTGGAAATAGATTGCTCTTCGCTCTCCGCCGCGTTCTGGAGTGAAAATTTCAGCTGCTTCTGATAATTTTTTGTTGATGAGCTCAGCCTTCCATAAGTATGCTTTCGCTTGTGGCTCTGGCTGTTTATGCATTAAATCTGGAATCGCTTCCCAAAGAGGCCCTAAATTGTATTGCTGAATGTCTTTTGTAAAGTCTTGGACGACTTTACTTTTCATGAACTCAGTTGTTTCTCCCATTTTTCATCCCATCCCCATTTTAAAATAGTTTTTTAAGACAGAGGTTATGCACTGCAAACATTTGCCTATTTACTGTTTTCATTCAACTCACTTGACTTTAGAGACTTTATTTTCTAAAACGCCAATCTTGTCAATTTCGATTTTGACAATGTCGCCGTCTTTTAAGAAAGTTTGAGGTTTGCGGGCAAAGCCGACCCCACCTGGAGTTCCAGTTAAAATGACATCACCTGGCTCTAGAGACATTAAGTTTGATAAAAATTCAACTAAGTATTGAACACTAAATACTAAATTATCGGTGTTTGCTCGTTGACGTTCTTCCCCGTTAACTGTTAAGACCATTTCAAGTCCGCTAGGGTTGGTTAATTCATCTGTTGTGACTAACCATGGTCCCATTGGTGCGCTTCCTTCAACCGTTTTTCCTTGCAACCATTGAAGAGTTCGACGCTGAATATCACGGTAGGTGACATCGTTTACAATTGTATAACCAGCAACATAATCAAGAGCATCTTCTTGTGAAACATTACGAGCCTTTTTCCCGATGACGAAGGCGAATTCTGCTTCATAGTCTAATAGTTCAGAAACAGGATAAAATGGAATGTCATCTTGCGGTCCAACCACCGTGTTTGCGAATTTAGCAAATATGACTGGATATGGCGGTAATTCTCTTCCCATCTCTAAAATGTGATCGCGATAATTGTGACCGACACAAATCATTTTTCCGGGTGCTGGAACAGGAGCCTCAATTTTCACTTCGTCGAAGTTATAAATGAGTTTATGTGTAAAAGCGTTTTCATTGTTAAGCGCAAATACAATGGCTTCCTGTACATAAGATAGACTTTCTTTGCCACCTTGTAGTAGTTCCGTCATATTTGCGGGGACGTAAGCGTCCGCAATTTTTTCATAACGATATTTTCCTTGTTGCTGCAATAATGCCTGATAAGCATAATTGAGGTCGACAACCTTGTTTGATTCGGCGATTAATGTGCCAGTACGGGTAAAACCATTTTGAGTAAACGTTACTAGTTTCATAATCTTCTCCTTTATTTCAGAGTAATTTTGAAATAAACCATTAAAAACGAATTGTACCAAAATAGTCTCTTTCTACTCGTAAAACCATGTTCCATTCAAATAATCAACGATTTGAATGTGTCACCACCTTTTAGAAGGTCAATAAGTTATTTACGTTGTTAATTCTACAAATAGGGAACTCGGTTCACTATTTCTATAATTATATTAATCTAAATTTCGAAATATTGTCAAGAGTTTGAGACGGTTATTTAATTGATTTTTTATTTTTCGATAGTTTAAACAACTAGATAGGCACAAAAGTTGTTGGAAAAGAGATAAAGTGTTAAATTTATGAAAAAAAGAATTTAAACCTTGAAACGATAGTAGGGTTGATTGTTAAAGTAAGGAGAATTGGATAAAAATGAAAATTGAGAAAAGCAACACGATGATTCAATCTTTGCAAATCGGTATTTCAATTATTGATTTGATTTCATCAAAAGACACTCCAATGCGATTTGCTGATATTCAAGAAGAAACAGGGATTACAAAGAGTAACTTATATAAGTATTTAAATACACTAACCCAATTGGATTTGCTTTATCGCGACAAACAAACGAATTTGTACCAATTAGGAAGTAAATTAATACAATATGGCATGTCTGCAATTGGACATAATGATGTGACAAAACGAGTAACCCCTTTTTTACAAGAAATTAGTGCCTATACTTCCTGTACTGTATTATTTTCGGTATGGACGCATAATGGTCCAGTAACTGCAAAAATTTGGAGTTCCAACCACGCATTAAATATCGGTGCGCAATTAGGGAGCATTCTTCCTCCATCTTCTTCGGTCGGCAAGATTTTCACTACTTTTTTAAGAGAAGGGGAAACAGAAGAATGGCGAGGAAAGGAAGGGAAGGGACATTATCAACTAACTGAGCAGGAAATTGCAAATATAAAAAAGAATAAAATTTCTTTTGCAAAAGAACCACTTGTTCCTTCGATTTCATCAACTTCAATTCCAATTTTTGATTTTAGTGAAGAACTAATTGGCGCAATAGCAGTTATTGGTTTTTCAGAAACCATTCCGTCAACGCCATCTGAACCAATAAGTCAGTATTTAATGAACTTTCATAAAACAATTTCACAGATATTTGGTTATTCAGGGAAATTGTAGGATAAGAGACTTTGTGAAATCCAAGCATAATGCTTGGATTTTATTTTTGAAACGAAAAAGCTAATCTATACTTTGGTTAGGATTTTCCGATTTGTAATAAGTTGGGGATTGTTTATTTAGTTATCGTGTTGCTCATATCTAGATTTTTTCCTCATTTTTAAGATCTTGTCACCTTCTGCCTATTCTTTTTGTTTTCTCCTGCATTCTATGTAAAGCAGAATCATTTTCAAGGTTTATTTGAGGGGTGACGAAAGTCCTCCTAGAAAGGAGATTGGTGTTTTCATGACATCACAGAATGCAGGTATAGAGGTTATAAAGACCGCTGATACTGAGCGGTCGAAGGTTGGTAATACAATCAATTATACAATTATAGTGCGAAATACCGGAGATACGACCTTATCCCGTATAAGTGTCGCTGATTCACTGTTGGGTCCTATCACCCAACTATTCCCTGAATCATTGGCTCCGGGTCAAGAAGCAACTGTGACGGTTCCGTATATTGTGCTGGAAACGGACCCGGATCCACTTGAAAATACCGTTATGGCTATTTATAGGACAACACTAATAGCTCGTGATTCCGTGAATGTGGACCTCTTCAATCCAGCAGTAACGGTAGAAAAGACTGGTCCCTCTTTTAGTAAGGTTGGCGATACGGTTACTTATACATTTACCGTAACAAATACGAGTTCAAGTGATAGTCCGAACCTTATATTAGATAGTGTCATTGATGATCTTTTTGGCGATCTGACGCAAACTGCTTTTGCATCTGGCTGGTCTAATCTCCCACCGGGAGCTGTTCGTACATTTAGCGTAAATCATACAGTAACTGGTGATGATCCAGATCCGTTAGTCAATACAGTTACGGTTAACTACCATCCAGAAGGGTTTGCAAATATTCTCTCAGCTTCTGATCAACATATTGTTGATCTCGTGCATCCTGATTTCTCAGTTAATAAATTTTGTTTTAGACAGCCAGCGGTAGCAGGTGGAACAGCGACTTTCCAAGTAGATATTACGAACACTGGAGATGTTCCATTAACAATTGTTGCTGTTGATCAGGGGGTTTTCTACAGAAATGACCGACTTCAACCTGGAAATGTTTTTAGTTTTTTAGTAAATGTTCCTGTTCCATCAGCTTCTAATGGAACATGTCCCCGTGAAGTGGGCAATACAGTAAACGTTACAGCTACTGTGGCTGAATTTGAAGGGGGTCTTAAGTTACCAAACGAAATTCAAAAATCCGCTGTGGCTACTTGCCCTGTTGTGGTTCGCGGTAGGGCAACCGGGTTTTGGCAAAGTAATCCAGGCCAGGCAATCCTTGATCCAGACCAAGATGGGAATATTAATCCACCGGTACTATTAGGAACATCTGGAGTTGGTTTAAGGTCTCTCTCTGTTTCTAGGATTGCTCAATCTAATACCATTTTGATTAATCGATATTGCAGCTTGCCGGGTAGCAATTGTACGAACCGAAGCAGTAATCTTCAGCAAAATACAATGGAAAAGTTAATCGCACAAACATTAGCTTTAACTTATAATATTCGTTTTCTACCTTGTTACAATAACCAAATTGCTAGGGATCTTGCTTGTAGAGACTTTTTAGAAGAAGTCGGATTACCTGTAGATGCTACTGTAAATGATGTGTTGGCTACAGCAAATGGTCTAATTGGCAGTAGCAATAGTATTGGTTTAACTACCCAAGCACAAGCGAAGGCAGTGATTCGTTTGCTTGAGTGTCTCAACCGTGAGTCATAAGGCTTTATTATGCATGCTGTTCATAAAAGGGCAAGAGAGGACGAGGCATATAAAAAGTGCTTCGTCATTTTTTTATATCCATTAAGTCACTGAATTTCTACTAAGTACATAATGTATGAAAAAGGAGTGAAGTAAATGGATATCCTTTCATTTATAATTATGGCTATAATTGCAATGGTAATTGGGACTGTGGCAGACAAGGTGTCGCCTGTTGGTATGCCAGGGAGTTGGGCTGGTGCTATGTTTGCAGGTTTTCTTGGTGCATGGCTTGGACCATTATTATTTGGAGCATGGGGACCGGTAATAGCCGGTTTTGCATTAATTCCCGCCTTATTAGGTGCAGTTATCGTGGTAATAGTTATGGGGTTCATAGCCAAATTGTTTAGATAAGAACGCAGTTAAACATCAATATAGTTTGAAAAATTTTAAACCGAAGTAGATTAACATATGCACAGCTGAGAAATTGTACAACGCACCATTCGCTAAGATAACTTTTTTATGCGGATTCGTTAGCGAGATAAAAACTAAAGTAAAAGACGATAAATTTATTGATGAAAGTATTGATTTCTACATTTTTGTGATGTATATTATATTCCTGCCGTGAATGTGGCTCAGCTGTGTTTAATGTTTATAGAAAATATCCTGAAAAAGTAATTGACAGAATGAGTTAGGTATTATATAATAAGATTCCTGTCGCAGGAAGGGCAGTCAATTGGTAGATCAACTAACTTGTAATCAGTAGGTTGGGGGATCGAGTCCTCTGGCCGGCACTACTTTTTTTGCGCCCGTAGCTCAATTGGATAGAGCGTTTGACTACGGATCAAAAGGTTAGGGGTTCGACTCCTCTCGGGCGCGCCATTTATTATTAATGATGAAATAAATAACCAATATATTTTTTAAAACTAATGGATTGGACCCTTAGCTCAGCTGGTTAGAGCAGACGGCTCATAACCGTCCGGTCGTAGGTTCGAGTCCTACAGGGTCCATTTTAGTGGAGGAATACCCAAGTCTGGCTGAAGGGATCGGTCTTGAAAACCGACAGGCGGGTTAAACCGCGCGGGGGTTCGAATCCCTCTTCCTCCGCCATTTAAATTATTTATTATCGCGGGGTGGAGCAGTCCGGTAGCTCGTCGGGCTCATAATCCGAAGGTCGCAGGTTCAAATCCTGTCCCCGCAATCTGGTCCGGTAGTTCAGTTGGTTAGAATGCCTGCCTGTCACGCAGGAGGTCGCGGGTTCGAGTCCCGTCCGGACCGCCATTTATATGGCTCAGTAGCTCAGTCGGTAGAGCAATGGACTGAAAATCCATGTGTCGGCGGTTCGATTCCGTCCTGAGCCACCATTTATTCATTGTTTTGGATAGAAATATTGGTGGGAATTTAGTAAAATAAAAACCGATATATATATATATTACATCGGAGGGGTAGCGAAGTGGCTAAACGCGGCGGACTGTAAATCCGCTCCCTCAGGGTTCGGCGGTTCGAATCCGTCCCCCTCCACCATTTATTTCATGATAGGGGTATAGTTTAAAGGTAGAACTGAGGTCTCCAAAACCTCCAGTGTGGGTTCGATTCCTACTACCCCTGCCAACTTATTATGGCGGTCGTGGCGAAGTGGTTAACGCATTGGATTGTGGCTCCAACACTCGGGGGTTCGATTCCCCTCGATCGCCCCATTTTCCAAACACATTTATATGGAATTTAAATAGTACATTAATGGGCTATAGCCAAGTGGTAAGGCAACGGACTTTGACTCCGTCATTCGTAGGTTCGAATCCTGCTAGCCCAGCCATTTATGCGGAAGTAGTTCAGTGGTAGAATACAACCTTGCCAAGGTTGGGGTCGCGGGTTCGAATCCCGTCTTCCGCTCCAGTTTAATATGGCGGCATAGCCAAGTGGTAAGGCCAAGGTCTGCAAAACCTTTATTCACCGGTTCAAATCCGGTTGCCGCCTCCATCATTCTACTTATATATAATTTTGCGGGTGTAGTTTACTGGTAAAACCTCAGCCTTCCAAGCTGATGTAGTGGGTTCGATTCCCATCACCCGCTCCATATAGGGGCCTATAGCTCAGCTGGTTAGAGCGCACGCCTGATAAGCGTGAGGTCGATGGTTCGAGTCCATTTAGGCCCACTTAAAAGATCGAGGTAATCTTACTTCGATCTTTTAATTTTGTATGAAAAAGTTAAATTATGAACATTTGGTCAAAGAGATTCGTAGGCTTTTTGAGCGATAATGCTGGTAATGCGTTTTTTAATCCAAGTACTAGTATTAAAAACACCAACTTTTGTTGATATATTGCTAGTACTCGAAATAAAACGTTATAAAATGATGGGTTAATCCGAGTACTAGCAATAAAATGAGCTTAGAAGGCCGATATAATCCCTGTACTAGCAATAAAAAATGGTCAAAAATCGGTTTAATCCAAGTACTAGCATAAAAACAGCCTTATTATCACGGTTAATCCAAGTACTTAGAATAAAACATAGCCTATTTATGAAGCAAATCCAGCTTTTAATCTGAGTACTGCCAACGAATCGACATAAAATTTAAAATAGGTCTTCTAACATGTTTTTTAAAAGTTTATATGATATTAAACAAAAAAACTAGTTTGAATAAGGGGAGAATATATTGTTTCAGAATAATTTGATTTAACTATTGATTAAATTTTTGAATTATGTCAGTATATAGATAGTCAAATTATAACTGAATAAAGAAACACTAGGGGTGCTAATAGCTGAGAGAGGTGTATTGCCTTAACCCTTGAACCTGCACTAGGTAATGCTAGCGAAGGAAAGTGGTGATTGAATTTTCAATTCATTGTGATTTTATGCATTTTTGCAAATGAATAATGAGACCGCTTCTTTCCAGAGAAGCGGTTTTTTGGTGTTACAGGAGTAAAAGACTGAACTAGTGATCGTTAACGTGCCATCATACCTGGTTTACAAAGTACTGTTATCTTCAGGAGGAGTTACATGGAAGAGCGTTTGAAAAACTTAATCGAGCAAGTAGATGAACGTCAAGAAGAATTAATTGATTTAATAAAACATTTAATTCGTTTTAAAACACCAGCACCACCAGCCCGAAATACAGCGGAGGCTCAACAATATATTGCTTCCTTTTTATTAGAGAAGGGTTTTGTGATCGACCAGTGGGATGTTTATCCAGGAGATCCGAATGTAGTTGGAGTACTCAAAGGAATAGATTCAGAGCATTATAAAAGTTTAATTATTAATGGTCATATCGATGTAGCAGAAATAAATGAAGACGAGGATTGGCAGACAGATCCGTTTACGCCAGTTGTTCAAAATGGTGTAGTCATTGGCAGAGGGGCTGCTGATATGAAAGGCGGGCTAGCGGGTGCTTTATTTGCTATTCAATTGTTACATGAAGCTGGTATACGGTTACCGGGAGATGTAACATTTCAATCCGTTATTGGTGAGGAAGTAGGTGAAGCTGGAACTTTGGAATGCTGCAATCGCGGATACACAGCTGATTTTGCTATCGTTTGTGATACCACGGATTTACATATACAAGGACAGGGAGGGGTTATTACAGGCTGGATCACTGTGAAAAGCAAACAAACTTTTCATGATGGAACAAGAAGAGAGATGATCCATGCAGGTGGAAACTTATTCGCTGCCAGTGCAATTGAAAAAATGGTTAAAATTATTCAAGGTTTACAAGAACTTGAAAAACATTGGGCTATAATGAAAAGTTATCCAGGTTTCCCGCCAGGAACAAATACGATTAACCCTGCAGTGATCGAAGGGGGAAGACATGCCGCGTTTATAGCTGATGAGTGTCGTTTATGGATTACTGTCCATTTCTACCCGAATGAGACTTATGAACAAGTAACAAAGGAAATTGAAGAACATATCCTGGCAATTGCTCAGGCTGATCCGTGGTTAAAGGAAAACCCACCAACTTTTAAGTGGGGAGGTTCTTCGATGATTGAAGACCGTGGAGAGATTTTCCCTGCACTTGAAATTGACCGAGATCATCCTGCTGTTCATACGTTAATGAATGCTCATGAACGCATCTCAAATGAAGAGACCGTTGTCGGTGTCTCTCCATCGGTAAATGATGGTGGTTGGTTTGGCCATGCTGGCATTCCTGCAGCAGTATATGGTCCGGGGACTCTTCGCGAAGCGCATTCTGTCAATGAGCAAGTATCGATTGAACAGCTCGTTCAGTATACAAAGGTGATGTTAACATTTATTTATCAATGGTGTCATTCGCAAAAATAGATTAAGAGAAAGAGGGAGAAAAAACAATGAAATTTTCAGAAAGATTACTAGAGAAGCTTCAGCCGATTTGGCGTAAAAATCACTCACATCCATTTGTCCAAGAAATGGGCGCAGGAACATTAGATCCTGATAAATTCCGTTTTTATATGGTCCAAGATTACCTATATTTAATTGAGTATTCAAAACTGTTTGCGGTTGGTGCAGCTAAGGCATCGGAATTAGAAGATATGACTGTATTTGCGAATTTATTGCATGCGACGATGAATGAAGAGATGGCTTTGCATCGTCAATATGCCGCTCGCTTTGGAATTTCTGAACAGGAGCTAGAAAATGCAAACCCATCACCGATTACATTAGCTTATACCCATTACATGCTTGCCTCAGCCTATAATGGAACACTTGCAGAGCTAGTTGCTGCGTTGCTGCCATGCAGTTGGAGCTATTGGGAAATTGGCAAGGAATTAAGTGACATACCAGGGGCAAGTGATCATGAATTGTACGGGGATTGGATTAAAATGTATAGCTCGCAAGAATTTGCACAAACGGCAACGTGGTGTATTGAGTTATTAGATAAATTGGCAGCGGGGAAATCAGATGTCGAGCTCCTTCAGTTGGAAAAGATCTTTTTAAATACAACTCGGTTTGAATACATGTTCTGGGATATGGCATATAACAAGCAAATGTGGCCGACAGATGAGTAAGCAAGTTTTGCAGTTTAATGATGTCAGCTTCCAATACCAAGCTGATAAAGAGAGTGACCAATCTCTTATTCTTAATGGGATTAACTTTCAGTTAGAAGAGGGCGAATTTGTCAGCATCATTGGCCCGAGCGGTTCTGGGAAAAGTACGATTTTCCGCTTAATTACCGGACTTGAACAACCGTCAACAGGCTCTATTTTATTAAATGGTGAAAACGCCTCAAATCGTTTAGGGATGGTCGGGTACATGCCTCAGCAAGATTTATTAATGCCATGGCGGACGATTATGGAGAATGCGGTGCTACCGTTAGAAATAAAAGGTGTAAAAAAGACAGAGGCAGAAGCCCGGGTTAGAGGGTTATTAGCGGACTTTGGGTTAAAAGGTGTTGAGGATGCCTTTCCGAAGGACTTATCTGGCGGGATGAAACAACGGGTATCATTTTTGCGCACAGTGTTAAGTGGGTCGAATATTTTATTATTGGATGAGCCATTTAGTGCGTTAGATGCGATTACAAGATTAACAATGCAAGAATGGCTCCTTGAACAGTGGGAGAAATGGAAGAAATCGATTGTATTTATTACCCATGATGTTGATGAAGCCCTCTTTCTTTCCGATCGTATTTTTGTATTACAAGAAAAACCGAATCATTCAATCCAAGAGGTAAAGGTTCCGTTAGGTCGTCCTCGATCGGTTCGTGATTTAAGCGATCAAGAGGTGCTTACATTAAAAGAACACTTAATTGACCAGCTCCGTTCGAGGGTGGCAGAATGAAACGTTTTCAGTCGTATCTTTATTCAAGTATGCTGGTGTTGTTTCTTCTCGTTTTGTGGGAAATTGGCGCAAAGCTTTATAATAAAACGTTCATCCTCCCTGGGCCAACGGATGTTGCCTTAAAGCTTTGGGAGTTAAGGGCGATTTTATTGTTCGAGCACCTGCCGTCGACTTTGTTGATTATCCTGATTGGATTAGCGGCATCAATTGTCATTGGGGTTGGACTGGCTATTTGGATGTACATGAGTAAGGTGGCGGAGAAAACATTTTATCCGTTAATCGTAGCCTCACAGACAATCCCGACAATCGCCCTAGCTCCTATCTTTGTCGTCTGGTTTGGCTATTCGATTTGGAGTAAAGTTGTCGTTACATTTTTAATTACTTTTTTTCCATTAACAGTTAGTACCTTTGATGGGTTACGATCGTCGAGTAGAGAGTTAAAAGAATTAATGCTTACGATGGGAGCGTCACGAAAGGATATCTTCTTTAAATTAGATGTACCTTCTGCGTTGCCTTCCATTTTTTCTGGTTTAAAAGTGGCTGTAACGATCAGTGTGATTGGTGCGGCAATTGGCGAATGGTTAGGGGCACAATCGGGGCTTGGTTATTTTAGCCGTCGAATGATGACGCAGTTTGATGGTGCGGCGGTCTTTGCACCGATTGTTTTATTATCAATTATTGGAATTTTATTATTTTTATTTGTAACTTGGTTAGAAAAAATATACTTAAAATGGAGGAAATGATCTCATGAAAAAGATAATACGAATAGGTACAGCGGTTTTTTTGATCTTTCTATTAGCCGCATGTGGGGCTGATAGCACGGCGCAGGAAGAACGGGATGAAACCGATACAGGTGAAAAGAAGGAAGTAGAAGAATTGAAGGAAGTTAGTATCATGCTCGACTGGTACCCAAATGCGGTTCATAGTTATTTATATGTAGCAGAAGAGAAAGGATATTTTGAGGACGAAGGGGTAAAGGTTGATATTCAATTTCCAGCAAATCCAACCGACCCGTTAAATCTCGTTGCTGCTGATAAAATTACGTTAGGTTTGTACTATCAACCAGATGTAATTGTCGCACGAGCGAATGAGAATGTTCCTGTAAAATCAATTGCAAACATTGTTCGTTCACCATTGAATCACCTAGTTATTTTAGCAGATAGTACGATTCAATCACCAAAAGATTTGGAAGGCAGAAAAGTAGGATATCCAGCAATTCCATTAAATGAAGCGATTCTTGAGACGATGGTTACGCATGATGGAGGCGAGTTTAGCAAAGTCAATATGATTGATGTCGGTTTTGAGCTTAATCCAGCGCTAGTAACAGAAAATGTAGAGGCGATCATTGGTGCGTTTATTAATCACGAAGTACCTGTATTAAGTCATATAGGCTATGAAACGCGTTATTTTAATCCAATTGATTATGGTGTACCTGATTATAACGCAATTGTACTTGTGACGAGTGATGCGACATGGGAAAAGGAAAAAGACGCCATCCAATCCTTTTGGAAGGCAGCAAAAAAAGGCTATGACTTCATGAAAGAAAACCCAGAAGAGGCTCTTGAGATTTTATTAGCAAATCAAGATAAAGCAAACTTCCCATTAGTGGAAGAAGTTGAGGCAGAAAGCATTCATATTTTACTTCCAAAAATGGAAGTGGATGGGGCAGAATTTGGTTCTCAAGATGAACAATCTTGGGAAGAGGTATCTAACTGGTTAAAAGAAGTTGGTTTAATTGAAACCGTTCCAGAATTGAGTGAGATCATGGAAAATATTGAATAAGATTGAATGAAAATCAAGCTTGGGCAACCAAGCTTGATTTTTATTATCCGTATACCTTTCCTCTATGTAACAGTCTTACATTTTTACTTGTTAAATCCATTCATATTGCAAAGAAACACGGAGATAATAAACTCACATATGAAATCTAAGGATTAATCAAAGCAATAGCGGAGGGATTTTCATGAAAAAACCATGGTATAAAAAGTGGTGGGTTTGGGCAATTGTAATTTTTGTTCTTTTCATAGCGATGACAGGAAATGATGATGAAATTGAGCAAACTCAGAATGATACGGCTGTAGAAGACTCTGAAGCGGCAGATGAAGCTGAAGATCCAGTAAGTGAGGAAGAAACGGCTGAAATAGAAGAACCAGATGAGCCGGTCGAAGAAACGCCGCAAAGAGCAATGGTGAATAAAATCGTCCAATTAATTGAAACAGGACAAGTATATGATTCTGGAAACTATATTAAAGGAGATATTCCTGCAGGAGAATATGCCTTTGTATCGTTTGAAGGTAGCGGAAAATATTATGTTGAAAAGGATTCAGGTGGGAATATTATTGATAATGAAAACTTTGATAGTTTTGGCTATGTTCATGTTCATGAAGCGGGAAATTTAGAAACAAAAGGAGTACTAATAAGCGTCGACGCTTTTGACGAACTAGAAGTAAGTGGTGCGAAAGAAATTTATGAAACCCTAAATAATGTTGAAGATTTTAAAGATGCTGGTTACTATAAGGCTGGATTAGATATCGATCCTGGTCAGTATGTGATGGAGAGTTATGGAAGAGGGTATGTTGCCGTCATGACTGGACCAGTTGGCAAAAGCAATATCGTCGATAATGAGAATTTTGAGGGGCGCTATAGCGTAAATTTAGGTGATGGACAATATTTGAAAGTTTCACGAGCATCTATATCTGAATAACATGAAAAAGTCATGATTGGAAAGTAGGACTATAAGGGAAAATTATAGCGAACATATATGAACTTCAGGTATAGTAAAAAGTGACAGGAAATAATTCAAAATATGAGGGGGAGGATTCCTATCACTAGCTATAATCAACTAATAGAAAAGCTTAAGCAATTTGGGGTTACGGACGAATTTTTACCAGCGATGGATCAACCTAAAGTGACAATAGAAACGGATGTTAAAGTTTTCAATAATGATTTTAACATTTTACAGTTAAGTTTACTCTATTCGATGATTACAGTTGATGAATGGAAGGACCAGAAGTCATTTTATATTATTTGGAAAAATACAGATATGAAATCAAATTTAAAACGATTTGTTCTTTATTATAATCAGCAAAAAGGAGTCCTCCGTAGAAAATATGTATATCGGAATGGGATAGAATCTAGAAAAGAGGAAAAACGACCCGTTCCAAAAGAACAACTTGTTTCAGCAGCAAGTAAGGGGATCCTATCGATCTTGTTAGAGGACTTTAAACAAATGGATTAGCAACAGGAGTAGAATCTCCACGTTGAATTTGTAAATGCTCCGTTTCCTTGTTACTTACGTCGATTCAAGGGAGATGGAGCATTTTTGGTAATCGTCGTTTTAGCATCAATTGCTTAAACACCTTCATCAACAAGAAATCATAAAATAGGAAAAATCATTTATGGAGTTGTTACAAATGACGATTACTGTTATCACAGGTGCCTATACTGGACACCCTGGCTATGGCCAAGCACATTATATTTATCCTCAGGGTCATCAGCCGTTTATCGTTCCTCATACATGGCAAGCACTTCATCCAACTCACACACATTACACGATTCATGGAAGCCCAGCTTCGTATCTACCGATTCATTATACACCTAGGGAACAATATGTGGGTGGTTGCCCTTTAAATGCCGGAATCAAGTGGCCTTAATTGAAGACAAACAGGATGAATAGAATTAAATTTGCTATTCGTCGCTAGAAATTCAGGCTAAATAAGCCAGACAAGGTATTTACTGCGCACATATGCTGCTGTATCCTTGTCGGGCTTATTCATAGACTACTCAAAAATATAACTGATAACGTCAAGCGCTTGGTCGGTGGTTTCTACCGTGACATTCGCTTTATTAGAGAGCTCTTTTAAGGGATGAATGAATGATTCAGGTCTGATGATGATCGTCGGTTTATTCATAGCAATGGCCATGCTTGCATCCATTGCTGTATTCCATTGTTTATATTTTTCACCGAATAAGGCGATGACGATATCCGATTTTTGCATTAATACTTGTGTTCTAAAATTATTAATATCAGAAGCAGTATCATCCTTATATAAATTGCTTGGTTGTTTCCCGAGGATTGCCTCACCAATATCATCTGAGCGGTCATGGTTTGTTTGTGGCCCGACAAAAGTTAACGGGAGATTCTTTTCCTCGGCTTTCCTCACTACCTCCTCTCTCCAATTATCATGAATCTGCCCTGCTAAATAAACGATTAAATTCATTCGAACTCCTCCAATGCAAAATGGTGCTAATTTCATCCTTATTTATCTTTTCTTTTTTTAAATGAATAAACCCTTCTTATTTATTAAAAATAACGTTGAAAGACTATTTAGTAGGAGATGAATAGATGAAAGAGAGACTGATGAAGTCGATAGTTATTGTTGTCCTTTTTTTATGCTTTCCCATATCGGGGGTCATCGCCCATGCGAATGAACTGACCGAGGGTAACGAGGTGGTTGATGAACCTGCATGGTGGAAAAAAGACAGGACTGAAAAGCGTGAGGGAGAATTTCCAAATCTTAAAGGAGGATCAGAAGAACAAGAACGACATCGACAGCAGCCTGTCGATATGAACATTTTACAGCAACAGTTTCCTAACATATTTATTTTACAAGGACCTACTATTCAAAATCGAATCGCATTAACCTTTGATGATGGCCCAGACCCAAGGTTTACAGAGGATGTATTAAATGTACTAAAACAGTACAATGTACCTGGTACGTTCTTCTTGATGGGATCACGGGCAATTGCTTATCCTGAAATCGTGGAACGGATGAATAATGAAGGTCATGTAATTGGGAATCATACATACTTCCATCCGAATCTTGTAAAAGAAGCGGATATTCCAACACTAGAGAGGGAAGTAACAAGAACGGAAGATGTTCTTAATGAAATTCTTGGGTTTCGAACAAGTCTTTTCCGTCCGCCATATGGTTTTCTATACAATGAATTGGTCGAAAAGCTTGCTGAAATGCAATACCTGATTATCGGTTGGTCAGTTGATTCATTAGATTGGCAAGAAGACCCACCAGAAATCATTGCTTCAAACGTTTTAGACCAAATTCATCCAGGTGCTATTATTCTTATGCATGATGGAGCAGATTGGGATGGAGATCGAACGAATACCATTGAGTCGCTTCACCAAATTATCCCGACATTGCAGGAGCAAGGATATGAGTTTGTTACAATACCTGAGTTATTAAATGTTCCCTTTGCGAAATAAATGAATAAATGAATGAATTGACTGCTGATGTAAACTTAGAATTTTTCCAATCTAAAAATAAAAATAGAGGAGGGATTCTTTATTTTCCTCCTCTGTTTGCTATTTCTGACTAAAAGCGATATTTAACCCAATCAATGTCAACAATGAACCTTGAACTAAGTTCATTTTTCTTGAAAACGAAGGACTTTTTCGTAAATATGATCCAATTTTGCTTGCAAAGATGCTGATGAAAACAAAAATTACGAAAGCTTGAAGCAAAAATAAAGCGCCATAAACAAGCATTTGCAGAGAAACATAACCAGCTTCATAATGAATGAATTGTGGAAACAGTGCCAAGAAAAACAACGAAACCTTTGGGTTTAGTAGATTCATTATAATCCCTTTTTTATATAAAGACTTGTAACTTAAGGAGTTCTCACTCGCTAGTTTTAGATCAGAGTCTTTTGAGCGAAAAGACTTATAAGCTAAATATAATAAGTAAGCAGCCCCGGCGTATTTGACAATGGCAAACGCTAATGCTGATTGATAAATGATTGCGGTAATCCCAATGGTGGCAGCCGCGATGTGGCCTAAAAGTCCTGTACATAAACCGAGAGCGGTTGAAATACCTGCATTTTTCCCCTTGGCGATACTTTGTGCCAAAACAAATAAATTATCTGGTCCTGGCATTAAAGTCAGGAGAGTGGCTACACCTAAAAAAGATACGATTGTTAAAAAATCCACTTTTCTCTTCCTCCTCTTTAAGCCATTTTACATTAATATTTTTGGAAATAGAAGAATTCTCTATGTTCTACATAATTTAAGATTAAAGCATCCACTCGAGGGGAAACGGTATATATGTTAAATTAGATATATGGTTAACTTTGTCACTAGGATAACCTTAATGCAGAATAAATAAAAGAAATGATAAAACGTAGGAGTGGATCTAGATGAGAGCAGTCGTTCATGAAGGGAAAACAGGTTTTGACGGACTTAATTTTTGTGCTATAGAGGAGCAACAGCCAAAAACTGGCGAGGTGACGGTGAAATTAAAAACAGCCGGACTCAATCACCGTGATCTATTCGTTCTTAATCGTCATAACCCAACTGACCCACCGCTTATTATCGGTTCTGACGGAGCCGGAATCATTGAAGCTGTTGGCGAAGGAGTTTTGAATGTTCAGGTGGGCGATGAAGTAATAATAAACCCAGGCCTTGGTTGGAAGGAAAAGAGTGATGCTCCACCTGCTGGTTTTGAAATTTTAGGTCTTCCTTTCCACGGGACTTTCGCAGAAAAGGTCGTTGTCCCTGTAGATAATGTCGTCCATAAGCCTTCGTACTTAACATGGGAAGAAGCTGGTGTATTGTCATTAGCTGCGCTAACAGCCTATCGGGCATTGTTCACAAGAGCACGAGTAGATGGGGATATGAAGGTGCTGATCCCTGGAATCGGTAGTGGCGTAGCGACGTTTTTATTGCAATTTGCAAAAGCGGTAGGGGCAACTGTGTATGTGACTTCTCGCTCGATGGATAAATGTCAAAAAGCACTTGAATTAGGCGCTGACAAAGCGATTAATAGCAATGAAGAAGATTGGGGTAAAGCACTAGGCGGTGAAAAAGTGGATGTCATTATTGAATCCGTTGGAGCCGCTACATTCAATAAGTCGCTTGATCAACTTCGCCCAGGAGGGACAATCGTTACATTTGGGGCTTCTGCAGGGGATGAGGTTCAAATAAATCTCCGTAATTTTTTCTATGGACAGTTCAATCTTTTAGGAACAACGATGGGGAGTGCGGAAGAATATAAGGAAATGCTGAATTTTATTGAAACGCATAAAATCAAACCTATTATTGACCGAATGTATCCATTAGATCAATTTGAACAAGCATTTAAACGAATGGATCAAGCTGTTCAATTAGGTAAAATCGGTTTCTTAATCGACTAAGAATTGGGAGATTTGAATATCTCGGCAATCCTACAAAAGATAGGATTGCCCTTTTTCTAAACAAAGTAGAAAATATAATTTCATGTAATTGGAGAAATGAAGGAGTCAATCATGAGGAAGTTAAGCGTGGCTTTATTGCATTTGTTGCCTATTGCGGGGGATATTCACTATAATCAAGCTCTTATTGAAAAAGCGGTCAAACGTGCTTCGGAAAAAAATGTCGATTGGATTGTCACACCTGAATTGGCTGTTAGCGGGCTGCAGTTTTCCTCTAAAATTGGCACAGATTGGATTGACCAACAACCAAACGAATGGATGACGAAATTCTGTTCGTTCGTTCAATCCCGAAATGTAAATGTATTTCTTGGATGTCCTGAAAAGGGGGGAAATGGAGAACTTTATAATTCTGTATTTGTAATTAATCGACAGGGAAATATAATAGGGAAACAAAGAAAGATTACGAGTATCATAGATGATTGGTCAACATCAGGCGATTATCTTGAGCCAATTGAGCTAGGGGATGTGAATGTCGGTGTTTTGATCTGCGCCGATTCCTATACAAAAAAATATGCCGATTCACTATTAGATAAAGGAGCAGAAATTCTTGTTGCTCCATCCGCTTGGGGGCCAGGTTCATGCGGTCCAAATGGCGAGTGGGAACAAAGGTCAATCGATACCGGACTATGTTTATTTGTTTGTAATCGCACCGGGGAAGATGAGACGGTTTCCTTTTGGGCAGCAGAAAGTATGGTCATCAAGGACGGAAAACGACTCCTCTCACACCAATCCAAGGAATCGGCGATTTTATATTTTGAATGGGATTTAGAAAAAATGGATGTTCTTTCTCCTCAATTTGAGATCGAGCTTTTATCTTAGAATTTTCTATAATTTGTTATCTTTCGCATCGTTTTAATTTCGTGCTAAAATAAATTAAATTGCCCCATTTCTAAGCAAGCGTGCACAAAAATAACTACTTGCCAAATGGAATCGAATTCTATGAAAATGATAGGTGTGTTGTCATCATGAAAACTAGGAAAGCAATGATTATTATTGCTAGTTTGCTAATCGTCTGTTTCCTTTCCTTTTTAACCTTTTCAGAGTTTAATCAAACAAAGTCAGTAATCGTAAAGCCTCCGGGAATATTGGCGGAACAATTAGAGAATCGAGCTGAAGATCCTATAGTTGAAGAAAAGGAACCGATCGAGGATGACGTAATAGACATTGCTACTGAAGAAGGGGAACAGCTAGAAGCAGATAACGAAATTGAGAAACGAACAATAACCGAAGAAATTAAACAAAAAATTAGAGAAGTCGTTGAGGGTACGATCAATCTGTTTAAAAAAGATTTAAAGATTGTTGCAATTGGTGATTCTCTCACTGAAGGAATCGGTGATGAAACAGAAAGTGGTGGTTACGTTGGAATTCTCAATCACACTTTTGAAGATCATCATGCGAATATAAAGATAGAAAACTACGGAAAAAAGGGAAACCGTACAGACCAATTATTAAAACGACTGGATAATAAAGAAATTGCGTCTTCAATTGCGAAAGCTGATATTATTTTAATTACAATCGGGGCCAATGATGTGATGAAGGTGGTAAAAGATCATTTCATGAATCTTCATCTTGAGCTTTTCGAAAAAGAAAAGCTGAGTTATATTGAGAGATTAAGAACGATTATTAACAAAATAGACGAATTAAATCCTGATGCGCAAACATATATCATCGGTTTTTATAATCCATTCGAAGAACATTTTAGTGAGATTTCGGAATTAGGGATGATTATGAATGATTGGAACAAGGCGAGTGAAACCGTAACCGAAGATTTTAATAATGTTTCTTTTATACCAATTGATGACTTATTTATTGAATCCGACGTAGTGTTGGCTGATGATTATTTTCACCCAAACACGAGTGGCTATAAACAAATGGCAAAGCGTGTTTTAGAAAGCTTGGAAGAAATTAGTTTAGAAACAGAGATTATCCCAGAAAATCTGGTCAATGAATGAGCGAAATTAAATTACCCAGAAACATCTTCACCAAAAAGGAACCCTTTTGTTTATAAAGCAAAAGGGTTTTTTCTATAGAAATTAGTGAAATAAAGATAGATTCTGTATCCCTTATCGTCAGTGGTCTTCCTTTTCTCTGAAAATATTATTATTACATTGCGAAAAGTGAAAATATATAGTTGTTTTTTTGAATGAAGTATAATAAAATAACCTAAAACCAACTAAACTTATAGGAATTTAATGTTTGGTCGGCAAGGGGGAATAAGTGTGACAGAAGTAATGATTGATGTAAAGGACGTTGAAAAACAGTTTGCAAATGGAAAAGAGTCTATCCATGTCTTGGACCATATTTCTTTTCAAGTTCAACGAGGGGAGATTGTCACACTGCTTGGAAAAAGTGGTTGTGGAAAAAGCACTCTATTAAATATGGTAGGTGGATTTGAAAAGGCAGATGGTGGCGCGGTCATTTTAGATGGAAAAGATGTGAAACGTCCCTCAAGAAAATGCACTATGTTATTTCAGCAAATCAACTTACTACCATGGAGAAACGTTTTGAAAAATGTGGAACTAGGTCTTGAAGGGGAATCCTTTGATGCTGAGGAAAAAAACAAACGGGTCATGGATGCGTTAAACCTTGTCGGATTGGAGCAACATCTACAGCAATTTCCAAGTGAATTGTCTGGTGGGATGCAGCAGCGTGTAGCGATTGCAAGAGCACTTGCGATGCAGCCGGATGTGATTTTGATGGATGAACCATTTGCTGCGTTAGATACGTTTAATCGCTATCTTTTACAGGACGAACTTATTCGAATTCAAGCGAAATCGAAAACAACGATGTTAATTGTCACACATGATATTGACGAGGCGGTCTATTTATCTGACAGAATTTTAATTATGAGTTCCCACCCTGGCCGAATCTTTAAAGACATCTCTATCCATCTTTCGAAGCCGAGGGATCGTGCTTCAGAGGATTTCCATTATTACCGTCGCAGAATATTGAATGATTTTGAACTAAGTGGAAAACAGCAAGAACCAGAGTATGTTATATAAGGAGAATGAAGTTATGCGTAAAAAAAGAAACTGGGTCGTTTCAATGATGATTGCCTTTGTTGTTATCTTTGTTTCAGCATGCGGTCAATCTGCCCATCCGGTGATGGGGAAGCCTACGATTAAAATCGGATATCTTCCGATCACACATGCGGGTCCATTATTTATGGATGCCCATCTTCATGGTGGGGAATATGAAAATTATCATATTGAATTAGTTAAATTTAATTCGTGGCCAGACTTAATGGACGCTTTAAATACCGGAAGGGTAGATGGTGCTTCTGTGTTAATTCAATTGGCGATGAAGGCGAAGGAAAAGGGAATCGATTTAAAGGCGCTTGCCCTTGGTCATAAAGATGGAAATGTACTGATTTCATCGAAAGAGATTGAACATACACACGATTTAGTGGGGGAAACTTTCGCGATTCCACATAAATATTCAACTCATAATCAATTATTATATGAAACATTGAAAAATGAAGGTCTATCATATGAGGATGTCAATATTGTTGAAATGCCCCCTGCCGAAATGCCAGCAGCATTAGCTGGGAACCGAATTGCTGGTTATGTCGTTGCCGAACCGTTTGGCGCCTTGGGCGTGAAGATGGAGACAGGACATGTTCTTCATCATTCTGAGGATATTTGGCCAAACTCCTATTGTTGCGTGCTCGTGCTCAGAAATGATTTTATTCGAAACAACGAGACAGTTACTCAAGAAATAGTTGCTCAATATCTTCATGCTGGAGAATTGACGAGTCAAAAAGGTGAAGTAGTTTATGAAGCCTTTGAGCAATATATGAAAGTTGATAGAGATGTCCTTGATTTATCGCTTGAATGGACATCATTTGAAGATTTACGGATCGAAAAAGAAGAATATGATAAGCTTCGCGATTTAGTGCTAGAAATGAGGTTAATGGAAAATCCACCGTCCTATGAGGAATTTGTAGATAATACATTTATTGATAAAGTGATGTGACAGAAATGAAAATCGGAAAAAAATTGGTGAATTTTTTAATTGGGATGACGATCCTCGTGATCATTTGGCAATTAGTTATTTGGGTAGGGAGTTATCCAGAGGCATTGCTTCCTTCCCCTTTAAGCGTCGGCAAAGCAATTATTGCGATGATTCTAGAAGGGATTTTATATGAACATATGCAAGTAAGCCTCGGAAGATTTATTGCCGGTTATTTCTTAGCAGCTGTTCCTGCGATTCTGCTTGGAATGATTCTAGGACGCCTTCCACAAGTGTGGCAAGTATTTGACCCTATCGTTCAAGTACTACGGCCTGTTTCACCAGTTGCTTGGTCACCATTTATCGTTCTATGGTTTGGAATCGGCAATATGCCAGCAATTGTCATTATCTTTATTGCAGCATTTTTCCCGATTCTATTAACGACTGTAGCAGGTGTTAATAAAATTGAACGCTCTTACTTGAAAATCGCGGAAAATCTAGAAATTAAACGATTGCAGCTTATGTATAAATTTATTTTTCCTGCGGCCTTTCCCTCGATTGTCAGTGGTCTCCGCCTTGCGGTTGGAACAGGATGGATCTTTTTAGTAGCAGGTGAAATGGTTGGTGCCCAGTCAGGCCTTGGTTTTTTAATCGTCGATGCTAGAAATACACTAAATCTCGATTATGTTCTTGCCGGGATTATCTTTATCGGTGTAAGTGGCTTCTTACTAGACCGGTTAATTGGAGTATTTGAAGGATGGGTAGGAAAGCACTGGGGACTAGTTCCGCGTTCATAAAAAAACTGGAGATTATTCTTCTCCAGTTTTTTGCAATTCTTCTTCAACAGGAATGACCTTAATTTTTTCAATACGCTGTCCGGTTTTTTGATTGTAATAAGCAATTTCAACTTCATCACCAGTTTCAGCATCAATTAATTTTTTGTAACACTTTTTTAGATGATGACTCCCCCAGATAACGAAGGCGTTGAAGACAACGTCTAGTTCCTCGCCACTTTTAGTTAATGTGTAACAATATCGTGGTGGGTGATCGGAATACAACTCTGTTTGAATTAATCCTTCTTTTTCTAAATACTTTAAGCGTTCGGATAGAAGGTTTGAAGAAATCCCAGGAAGTGCTTTTTTAATTTCATTAAACTGAGTTTGCCCGTTTAGGATCTCGTGAACAACTAATAATGACCATCGGTCACCAATAATGTTGAGTGATTGCGCAATATTACACGGTAAATTATATCTTGTCTTCATTGTGACGATCCCTTCAAAGTTTTTCTTATTTTATTTTATCATAAAAATAAAAAAACAATAAGGTTGATTTTTTTAACTAAGTATAATAAGATAACCTTATATCAAACATAAGTGGGGGATTTAGCATGGCATTGTATTTAATTGAATCATCATTAAAGGAAGTTGTTTCAGCAAAGGAAGAGTTGAATGAAAAGGTTTCAACGCTTCAATCCGCATTAAATGAAAAAAACGCATCGTTAATTGAAGTTCAAGTTTCAAAAGATTTTGCTCGTTCATTCTTTATTGTTGAAGGAGAAAATCAAGATGTTGCGACGGAAGTATTAAAAGCCGCAGGCATCCCAGTTGAACTTGTTAAAGAAGTGCGTCTTGTCGGAAAAGACCTTAATGATGTGAAGAAAAAAGACGATGTAGTAAATTACTTGGTAGAATGGAATATTCCTGCTGACATTACTATGGATCAATATTTAGCTCGTAAAAAGAAAAACTCCGTTCATTACCAAGAAGTTCCTGAAGTTGCTTTTTCAAGAACATATGTGTGTGAAGATATGTCAAAATGCTTATGCTTCTACGATGCTCCAGACGAAGCAGCGGTTAAACGTGCACGTGAAGCGGTTAACACACCAATTGATAGCATTACTGAATTAGCTGGAGAATAATAAATCGAAAAAGCTAAAAACCTGTCAGTGGTTTTTAGCTTTTTTTTTATTAAATTAATAGTTTAAATTTTACTACGTAGGTTGATTTTTTGAACAAAGTATAATATTATATCAATAACCAACTAAACTAATTGGAATTACTGGTTTTGAAGACTGAAAAGCGAAGGATGGGAGTGGCAGAGATGGACAGTGGGGTTTTAAAGAAGACATCGATCCTAGAAAAGATTATTAATGAGGAATTAAAGCCGTATGTAAAAAAAATAGATGTAGAAGCGTTTTATGCTGAGAATTATATAAGAAAGCTTGGAGAAGCAGGGCTATTATCTTCCGTAAATAAAACGGAGAAGGAATATCTTTCAGATGAGATGTATTTAGTTGAAGAAACGGCTAAATTGTGTATGACAACTGCATTCTGCCTCTGGTGTCATCTTGCCGCTATGACGTACGTACGAAAGGCAAAAAATGAGCAATTAAAAAGTAAATTATTATCATCGTTGGAAAAAGGGGAAATTTTAGCTGGTACGGGGTTATCTAACCCAATGAAATTTTATGCAGGCTTAGAAAATCTCCATTTATCAGCGAAAAGAGTAAAAGATGGCTATCTCATTTCAGGGGTATTGCCGTCTGTATCCAATCTGGGGAAGGAACATTGGTTTGGCTTTATTGCAGGTGTAAACGAACATCAACAAATGATGGGCGTTGTTCCATGTAATGTAGAAGGGTTAAAATTGAAAGAAAAAATCGATTACCTCGGGATTAACGGTAGCGCAACTTATGCATGTTCATTTAAGGATGTCTTTGTCCCAGACGAGTGGGTCATAACTGAGAATGCGGCTACGTTTGTGGAAGAGATTCGCCCAGCATTTATCTCGTATCAAATTCCACTTGGCCTAGGTGTTACGCAAGCCTCCATTGAATCGATTGAAAAAGTGTGTCAAAAACAAAATGGCTGCAATCAATTTTTAAAAAAACAACCGCAAGATTTACGTAATGGATTAGTTGAAATAAAAGAACAGATCCAATCACTTAATCAGCGAGAAAATGTACATTGGAAAGAAATTGCAGCAATCCGACTGAAAACAGCATATCTAACTCTAGAAGCGGTTCAAGCAAGTATGTTGCATAATGGTAGTGCTGGTTATTTGAAAGATTGTGCACCATCCCGCAGATTACGCGAGGCCTTCTTTTTTGCAAACCTCACGCCAACCGTTAAACATTTAGAGAAAGTTTTAAATGGATAAATAGGCAAAGGGGGGTCTGTAAATTGGGGGACGATCCCTTTTTTGTTTTGGGTTGAACGGTTTATCGTGAAACACGTTATAATACACTTAAGGGAGAAATTAGAAAACAAATTGAAGGAGTGGTAAATTTGTCTGAACAATGGGAAAAGGCAACTTTTGCTGGGGGCTGTTTTTGGTGCATGGTCCAGCCGTTTGATGAACAACCGGGTATTAAAGAGATTGTCTCCGGCTATACAGGAGGACATACAGAAAACCCTACATATGAGGAAGTATGTTCCGATACAACTGGACATTATGAAGCGGTTCAAATTACATTCGACCCGACCGTTTTTCCTTATGAAAAACTATTAGAGCTTTTTTGGCAACAAATAGATCCAACAGATGCGGGCGGTCAATTTAACGATCGAGGTTCATCGTACCAAACAGCGATTTTTTATCATAATGAAGAACAAAAGGAATTGGCGGAAGCATCTAAAGCTGAGTTGGCTAATAGTGGAAAGTTTCAAAAGCCAATTGTAACGGAAATTTTACCCGCTGCTCCATTTTATCGAGCAGAGGAAAAACACCAGGACTATTATAAGAAAAATTCATTTCACTATAATCTTTATAAAGAGGGGTCTGGTCGCGCACAATTTATCCGGGATAAATGGAAAAAACGAAAAAGCGATGAGCAATTGAAACACGAGCTTACTTCGATGCAATATGAAGTAACTCGAAACAATGGAACAGAACCTCCTTTTCATAATGAATACTGGAACCATACCGAAGAAGGAATTTATGTCGACATTATTTCAGGAGAGCCGTTATTCTCTTCAAAAGATAAATATGACGCTGGTTGTGGATGGCCTAGCTTTACAAAGCCAATTCGCCGTTCTGAAATTGAAGAGAAACTAGATACCTCTCATGGAATGAGACGAATTGAAGTACGAGCTAAATCCGCCAATTCACACTTAGGCCACGTATTTGATGATGGTCCCGGCCCAGATGGGGCAAGATATTGTATTAACTCAGCAGCTCTTCGTTTTGTCCCTAAAGATAAACTTGTGGAAGAAGGGTATGGAGTCTATTTGAAGTTGTTTGATTAAGTGATCAAAGGTCAGTCCCCCCAGTCTTATAAAAATGTAACGTAATGGGGGACTGACCCTTTTTTGAAGGTTTTTTGTCAATTTAGTTGACATTGTTCTTTTGGTTTTGTATAGTTGTGGCGAACATTTAGATTGGAGTGAAGTGTTTGAACCAGAACGATGATTTACAAGATCTAGACTTATTAGATATAATAAGCGAGCGCCATCTTGGATTGCGTAAAATTGCTGAGCAATTATGGAATGATCGCAGTAATATTTATATTTCAAATTCAGAATGGTTTATCATGGCTAGAGTTTATAAAAAGCAACCAACGATATCATATGTTACCAAACATGTAGATATTTCACGTCAGGCAACACATAAGTTTATAAAAAACCTTGAATCAAAAGGTTTAGTAGAAATCAATAATGTTGTAAACAACAAGAAAGAAAAATCGATAAAGTTAACAGCCTTAGGAGAAGAATGTTACGAGAAAAATGCGGCTTTAAAGGCCGATTTAGAACAGAAAATAGCTGATAAAATCGGTATTGAACAATTAAATCGCCTTAAAGAGATTTTAAAATTAGATTGGGAACTATAAATTTAGTTTTTTCTGATGAGGGATGTAAAACCTTACATTTGTCAATTAAGTTGACAAATGCAAGGTTTTTTTATTACAATTAATTAGTCAACCATGTTGACGATAAAGCGACTGTTTTCCACGATTAACATACATCATGATTAAAATGCGAGTAGTGAAGGAGTTTATAAATAATGGTACAACTAGAAAATGAAAAACAGGCTTATGATGCGAATCAAATTCAAGTATTAGAAGGGCTTGAAGCGGTTCGAAAACGACCAGGTATGTATATCGGTTCTACAGCTTCCAGGGGTCTGCACCATCTAGTTTGGGAAATTGTCGATAATAGTGTTGATGAAGCACTAGCAGGTTATTGTGATAAAATCACTGTTACAATTGAGAGTGATAATAGTATTACGGTCACTGATAACGGTCGGGGAATTCCGGTCGATATTCATGAAAAAGAAGGCAAGCCAGCTGTTGAAGTCATTTTGACTGTCCTCCATGCCGGTGGGAAATTTGGAGGTGGAGGATATAAAGTTTCTGGTGGATTACATGGGGTCGGCGCTTCTGTTGTTAATGCTCTCTCTTCATTATTAGAAGTTTATGTGCATCGTGATGGAAACATTTATTATCAGAAATTTGTCCGTGGGGCTCCACAAGGAGAATTAATCGAAATTGGCGAGACGGACCATACTGGAACGAAGATTCATTTTATTCCGGATGATGAAATTTTTACAGAGACAAGGGAATTTGATTATGATGTTCTAGCATCCCGTTTAAGGGAACTTGCCTTTTTAAATAAGGGAATATCGTTTTCAGTTATGGATAAACGTGAGAATGGAAGGCAGAATAAATACTATTATGAAGGCGGAATCATTTCTTATGTCGAGCACTTAAATAACGAGCAAGGTGCCCTGCATGAAGAACCGATTTTTATCGAAGGCAATCGTGATGGCATAGCGTTAGAACTTGCGCTTCAGTATACGCAGAGTTTTACGAGTCAAATCCTTTCCTTTGCAAATAATATTCATACACATGAGGGCGGTACGCATGAGTCTGGTTTTAAAACCGCTTTAACAAGGACAATTAATGAATATGCAAGGAAAAGTGGTTTATTAAAAGAGAACGAAACGAACTTCTCTGGTGAAGATGTTCGTGAAGGTCTCACAGCGATTATTTCCGTTAAACATCCAAACCCACAATTTGAAGGTCAAACAAAAACGAAATTTGGTAACTCAGAAGTAAAAACAATTACGGAATCAATTTTATCTAATCAATTAGAAAGTTTTTTATTAGAGAATCCAACAATAGCCAAAATGATCATAAATAAAAGTTTACTAGCTTCAAAAGCAAGAATGGCAGCAAAGAAAGCTCGAGAATTAACGAGGCGAAAGAGTGCATTGGAAATTTCGACTCTTCCCGGGAAGCTGGCAGACTGCTCCTCCAAAGATGCTAGTATATGCGAATTGTTCATTGTGGAAGGGAACTCCGCAGGTGGATCAGCGAAACAAGGTAGAGATCGCCATTTTCAAGCGATTTTGCCACTGCGAGGGAAAATATTAAATGTAGAAAAGGCTACGATGGACCGGATCCTTCATAATGCTGAAATTGGTACGATGATTAAAGCATTTGGAACGGGAATTGGTGAGGGATTTGATCTCGAGAAAGCTCGGTACCATAAGGTGGTTATCATGACAGATGCTGACGTGGATGGTGCCCATATTCGAACACTCATGCTCACCTTCTTCTATCGATTTATGAGAGAGTCAATTGAAAAGGGGTATATTTATATCGCACAACCGCCGTTATATAAAATTCAGCAAGGAAAAAAGATTCTCTATGCATATAATGATGAACAACTAGAGGAAATCATCTCGACACTGCCAAGTACACCTAAGCCTGGCTTGCAGCGCTATAAAGGACTTGGGGAAATGAATCCCGAGCAACTTTGGGAGACAACGATGAACCCTGAAACGAGAACACTTATGCGCGTTACCTTACAAGATGCGATTGATGCAGATGAGGTGTTTGCTATGTTAATGGGAGACGATGTGAATCCACGCCGTCAGTTTATTGAGGAGAATGCGATCTATGTAAAAAATCTAGATGTATAGCTTTATCAAACTGATATAAAAAACCGGACCATTTTTAAAATAATGGTCCGGTTATTCTAATCTAGTTTGGTTCATTGCATTTTAAGAAACGAATAACTGTATTATTTATACCATCAATATTCGTGTTCAATGAGATGGCTAATTCTTCAAACAATATGTTTTGAACATGATTTAACAGTCGATTGTCTTGTTCATACAGTTTTTTTTCGTTTGCTTCTGCTGCTAGTTTTTTCCGTAATAAAGTATTTACCACTTTAGCAATTTCTTTGCGATTCCCTGTATTAACAATGTCAGAAAATACTTGGTTACGACTGTTAGGTTTGTCATCCCAACGAATTCCTGGTTGTTTAAAGGACTCAAGGATCTCTCTTGCTTCTTCTTTATCGATAAGTTCTAGCATAACGACTTTATCATTATCAACAGGAGTACTAATGGTCAATTGTTGGCTATTTTTCACTGGGTGCATGACATAATATTTGCGTGTAATTCCGGAAATCGTTTTGTCACAAATATCATCAATTTTGCATAGACCATGTGCTGAGTAAATAATCAAATCCCCTATATTAAACATTTTTTCGCTCCTATTTTCATATTGTCGACTTAGTTAATAATAGCCTATTTTTGGAATATTGTCAACTGAGTTGACGGTTGGGAGCGTTCTAATAATGGAAACCTTCCTATTTTACAATATTTTTTATTGAGCAATTAAACTGAGCCTCTTCTTTTCAGGGTGGTTTAGAAGAAATAGTTTTTAAATGAACTACGTGGTAAACTATAGTTTAGATTTTAGATAACTTTTAGGCACGTCATTACATATGTTTCTATTAAATCGATCAGACGCTTTTATGGAGGGCATGACAGAATTGGATACAAAATCTCTGATTATTGAAAACGCAAAAATCCTATTCCAGCAAAAAGGATATAATGGGGTAGGACTAAATGAAATTTTAAAAATAAGTAAAGTGACAAAAGGCTCGCTTTATCATCATTTTCCCAACGGAAAAGAAGAATTGCTCATTGCTTGTTTACAGTCGATGAGTGATACAATTACATCAAATATAGAAAGGATTTTCAACCAATACGAAACGATTCAAGAAGCTTCACAAGCAATGATTGATATGATAATAGCTGATTTTGAACGAGACGGTACGATCACTGGTTATACGATAACAAGTATCGTTAGTGAAATGGGCTCCCTAAGTGAATCTGTTCGCCAAACTTGTACGAATCTTTACGCTAAGATACAAAGTATCTGCTTTAAAAAATTAATCGCAGAGGGTTTTTCGACTGAAAAGGCCAATTCAATTTCCCTTGTGTTGTTGGCCATTTTCGAAGGAGCGATTATCCTTTGTTTAACGAAAAAGACAAGTGAACCGTTAAAAATGATTTCAGATGAATTAACGAATGTATTGAAAGGATACAAATAAATGAGGATAAAAGAAAGGTGTTCATTCTTACAATTTTATGTAAGAGCGAACACCTTTTTTCGTGCAGGTTATTGCTTCCACTTTATTGGGGTATTGAGCCTATAGAAATCTCGATAAGAACGATAAGCTATAAATGGGGTTCCGTTTAAAAAAACATCTAGTTGTAAAATGCGAAAGTCATTCGTTTCTAAATAAAAAGAATTATTTTCAATCTGTAAGTGATAGAATGTGAAAGTGATTCCTAAAAGCTTTTTTTGATTTTTGGCCGTGTTAGGGTGACTCTGAACAAAATCGGCCAACTCCTGGACAGAGACAGAGGGGATATCAGCTAATTGAAAATACTTTTCTTTAATGGTCGCTTTAAATTTATTTACAGCTGACAATGCCTTATCTTTTAATTTGTTTTTACTCTTTGACATATACAAGCAACTCCTAGTAGTGCATTTAATGAATGTTGTTTTCGCAAGTAACTTATAAGTTTGACAGTAACTGTGGTGACTGTGAATTTTCCGTTTTGAATTTCACTAAAAAGGTTGTCCCATTTTCTCCGGTTTGAATATCAATTTTTGCTTGGTGACGGTTAGCGATTCCATAACAGACACCTAGTCCTAAGCCCGTTCCATTATCCTTTGTCGAGAAGAAGGGGGTACCTAGTTTTTCCAAAACTTCTGGTTCGATTCCTTTTCCTTGATCCTCAACTGCAAGCACAACAACATCCAATTCTGTGTAAGTTCTAATCGTAAGGATTTCCCCTTCGTCCATGGCTTCTAAGCCGTTTCGGTATAGATTCAGAATCAACTGCCTAATTTCATTCCGGTTCAATCGAAGGCGGGGAATCTCAGAGGTCTCCAATTGAATTTGCTTATTCTGGTTAAATGCATTCGCATGAAGTAAGGGAATTATATCCGTTATGATCGAATTTAAGTCTAACATCTCCAAATTAGTTGTCCTTGTATTTCCCATGGAAAGAAATTCAGTAATAATGGAGTTCGCACGGTCAATTTCCTCAATCATTAATGTAAAGTAATGATTAAACTCTGATAATTCATTTTTGGTGTTTAATAGCTGTAAAAAACCACGAACAGTCGTCATAGGGTTACGAATTTCATGGCTAATCCCTGCCGCCATTTGTCCGATTAAGTCAAGCCCAGATAACCGTTTCATTTCCTTTTCATAGGTCTTTTTTTCAGTTATATCTTTAAAAAACACACAGATTCCATCTTCAAATGGGTAAACTGACACTTCATACCAAGCATTATTATAAGGTGAGGTCGTTTCGAATCGGGAAGGGATCCTTTCTTTCATTGCTCGATGAAGTTCTAAGTACCACTTTGTACCAATCGCTTTCGGAAATACTTCCCATATGTTTTTTCCAAATAGCTCCTTTGTTGTTAGCTGTTCGGTGTAAAAGTGATGTTTATTGACATAAACATAACGCCAATCTTTGTCAAGTGCAGCAAAACCATCTGTAATGCTTTCGACAATTTTGTTGATTTTATTATTCGCATTTGCTAATTCTTTTGTCCGCTCCTCGACTTTTTTTTCTAAGAGATCATGATGTTGAAGCAATTGTTTCGTTAACAAATCTTTTTCTCTTTCAAGTTTTCGTCTAGTTTTTATAACATCTTCTAGTTCATAATTCTTTCGAGCTAGTTCATCCCTTGAGTTTTTGAGAGCAATATGAGTCCGTACTCTCGAGATGAGTTCTTTCCTATTAAAAGGTTTTGTAATATAGTCAACAGCCCCTAAATCAAACCCTTTCACAATATCTTCGGGCTCCCCCTTAACAGTTAAAAAGATAATCGGGATTTCTTTAAGCTTATCGTCTCTTTTAATGGTACAACAAACTTCATAGCCGTCGATATCGGGCATTTCAACGTCTAATAAAATGAGTGTTGGGGTGTATTCCTCTAAAAACTGATAAACTTCCTTTGCGCTTTGAGCAATTCCAAGCTCATAATGACACTCTGCCATGATCGTCGCTAGAACTTGAATATTATTAGGGTTGTCATCAACGATTAATACTAGATTATTGTTTATCTTTTCCATATGAATTATCCTCTGCTAGTATTTTTTCAATTTGTTTTAATTTCAATTTAATGTTTACAATTTCGTAGCATTCTGCATGATTCATTAATTCGTTTCCTAGCGATGTGAGAAACTCCAATTGATGTAACTGCCCTAATGAAATGGATTGTTCAGCTAATTTTTTCACGCTGCTAATAAGAATGGAGGTCTCTAACTTTTCAATCAAAGGATTCAATTGATTCCTAATGTCAACTAGAACTTCCGGAGGTATTGAATTTTTCTTATTTCCTACTTCGACATGGGAAGGGATTTTACGATTGTCACTTGTCCTCTGTTGAAGGAATGGAGAAATTTTACTAAATAACTCTGAAATATGGACAGGTTTCATTAAATAACCATTATACTCAATATTCTCAGGTATTTGTTGAGAAGTAACTGCACTTAAAGCAATGATTGGAATTTCAGGTGTATTAGCGTGCTCTCTAAACTTCGTAACCGTTTCATCCCCATTCATTAATGGCATCACCAAGTCTGTTATAATTAAATCTGGTTTTTCAGTCTCGCAAATAGTAATGACTTCGTGACCATTTTTAGCTAAAAGTACCCGAACCCCAGCCTTTGACAATAATTCATATAAAAAGAAACGATTTGTTTCATTATCATCAGCGACAAGGATGGTTGCCCCTTCAAATCGATTATACCAATCGTTGAAGCAAGCCGTCTCTTCAGAAAATAATACATTGTCTAAAACTTGGATATTCCCAAATTTGATATGAAAAATGCTCCCTTTTCCAATTTCACTTTTGACCGACAGTTCCCCATTCATCGTTTCTACTAATTTCTTAGTGATCGAAAGCCCTAGACCGGTACCCCCATATTTCTTAATACTTTGACCGGATATTTGGGTGAAAGCTTCAAAAATTCTTTCTCTTTCCTTATCAGGAATACCAATCCCAGTATCTTCAACAGAAAGGTGAAGGTCGACATAACTCTTATCATCTTTGTAAAAAGATGTAGCTTTTATCGATAGCTTTACATAGCCTTTTTCTGTAAATTTAACGGCATTTCCTACTAAGTTTAATAAAATTTGTCTAAGCCTTCCCTCGTCGAATAGTATGATATTTGGAAAATCATTCGGGATGTCTATGAAGAACTCAATCTCTTTTCTATCAATTTTTTGCATAAAAATGGTTTCAATCTCTTTAATCACTGCGAAAAGTTTGATTGGCTTGTAATGGATATCCATTTTCCCTGCCTCAATTTTAGAAAGGTCAAGAATATCATTAATAAGAACTAATAAACTATTTCCAGAACTATGAATTGTACGAATATAGTTTTGGTGTTTTTCATCTTTTATCGTTGTTTGCAAAAGTTCACTAAACCCAATAATCGCATTTAGCGGTGTACGAAGTTCATGGCTCATATTTGCTAGAAATTCGCTTTTAGCTTCATTGGCTTTGTCCGCTTCTAATTTAGCATATTTTAACTCAATATTGGCCTTTTCGATTTCAGTCGTTCGTTCTTTTACTTTTTCTTCTAGGTGATTAATATGTTTATACAATTGTTCAGCCATAATATTAAAAACGAGGGATAATTTTCCGATTTCATCATTTTTATAGACTTTAGCTCTTTGAAGTAATTCACCTTTTGAAAAATTTTCTGCAGCATTGATTAAATTATTGATTGGCTTTAAAATAACATCTGTGATTTTTCGATAGATGACCATTGATACTAGCAAGGCAATTAAGGATAAAGCAATGGCTGTTTGAATGTTTTTATTGATTTCCCCCGTAAACTGATGGTCGGGAATAGCGGTAATAATTAGCCAATCAACTCCGTCTAGTTTATATTCTGTGAGTTTAATATGAAGATGGCCATTTTCAGTTTTCTTTATTATTTTATCCTGCTTTGTTTTTATATAATTTTCAAAGGCTTCGAGGATTTCTTTGTTTTCAATTGTGTCAATTGAAACTCTATCATATGTACCATCGGAATGGGTATGGAAGGATGGTTTATTAAGTGAACTTGCTATTAAATCTCCAGAGTTTCTTTCGACAACAAGAGCCGTTGCCATTCGATCGGCGACAACCTCCTTCAAATGGTCGTTTAAACTGGAGAGAGTAATCCTTGTACCTAAAATACCTAGAAGCTTTCCGTCTTTATAAACTGGAAAGGCTGAGGTAAGAACTAAATCATCCTTGATAAAATGTTTGTATAGCGGAGAAAAAAGCGGCTTATCAGCCTCTTTAGTTAAGCTATACCAAGGTCTTGTACGGGGGTCGAATGGTCCAAAGTCCTCGACAAACGACCCTTCTGTCAAATCCTCCGTTACTTTATAATAAAAGGAGTGTCCATTTGTTTCTGTATTTCTTCGATAAATTTCGATATTGTTGTTTCCATCCCTGCGAGCACCATAATAGTCGCCATTTTCTAACCCAAAACTAATACTATAGATATTTTTGTTGCTCGATTGGATAATGCTTGCAAAAAAAATATCTCGCTCAACCGGATTATGAATATTGACAATCTCTTTTTCAATGAGCTTATGGTTGATTGCATTCATTTCATATGGAAGGTGAACAAGTTCTTCAATTTCTTTTAATATATATTTACTTGAAGAGTTTTCCATTTTTAAAATGATGCTGTCAGTCGACGCTTTCCAGCTAGAAAAGATAATCGATCCAATTGTAATCAGTGTGCCTACCATAAGGACAATAAACGAAATGCTAATTATTCCTCTAATTGAACTTGTTTTTTTGTCCATCCGTTTATTTTCTCCGTTTCTAGATTCACTTGTATTCGCTTTCAATCGCTATACTATTCTAATAATTATGACCAAAATAACACTTTCTTGCAATATTATTTTCAAGATTTGTTCACTTAGGTCTTCATTTCCAATGTTGAAGAGGGCTTTATGTGTATTTCCGATGAGAATCTCTACTAGCCATTTTTATTATAATATAACATTTTGAATTGTTGTAAAATATTGACTATTGTTATTTGCCTGATTAAAATGGAATCACAGACCGTAGTCCGAAAATATAGTCCCCGAAGAGCATTTAACTTTTTCCACACGAAAATTTAACAAAAATCATTAGCGTAAGATTTCAATGAAATATAAGAAAAGGAATGAAGCCCAAGCCCGGGAGGAGAAAAATCATGAGTTTTCAATTAACAGAAGAGCATGAGATGATGCGAAAAATGGTACGGGAATTTGCTCAAAAGGAGATTGTACCTTTTGTAAAAATAATGGAACAAAAAGATGAATTCCCCTTGGCCATTGTTCACAAAATGGGGGAGTATGGATTAATGGGAATCCCAATTCCGGAAGAGTACGGAGGTGCAGGTGCTGATTTCCTTTCTTATATCCTAACCATCCATGAGATTTCCAAAATCAGTGCTACAGTCGGAGTCATTTTATCTGTTCATACATCTGTCGGGACGAATCCAATCCTTTATTTTGGAACGAAAGAACAAAAGAAGAAATATATCCCTAAACTTGCATCAGGTCAGTATATTGGAGCTTTCGCATTGACAGAGCCGGGAGCAGGATCTGATGCTGCGAGTTTACGGACAACTGCAGTTAAAAAAGGAGATAAATATATTCTCAATGGAACGAAGGTCTTTATTACGAACGGGGGAGTGGCGGATACTTATGTGACGTTTGCTGTTACTAATCCAAAAGCTGGTTCCAATGGCATTTCAGCCTTCATCGTTGAAAAAAACACGGTCGGTTTTTCTGTCGGTAAAAAAGAAAAGAAAATGGGTTTACACGGTTCAAATACGACCGAATTAATTTTTGATCATGCGGAAATTCCCGCTGAAAACTTGTTGGGAAAAGAAGGGGAAGGCTTTAAAATCGCGATGGCGAATCTGGAGGTTGGTCGGATCGGTATTGCAGCCCAAGCTTTGGGAATTGCCGAAGCTGCCCTCCAATCTTCCATTGATTATGCAAAGCAGCGCGTTCAATTCGGCAAGCCTATCGCTGCCAATCAAGGAATATCTTTTAAGATTGCTGATATGGCTACAGAAGTAGATGCAGCGCAGCTTTTGGTTTACCGCGCAGCAGAGCTTCGAAATCGAGGGATTTCCTGTGGGAAAGAAGCGTCAATGGCAAAACGATATGCTACAGATACAGCGATGAAAACGGCGATTGAGGCGATTCAAATTTTCGGTGGATATGGGTACACTGAAGAGTATCCTGTTGAAAGGTTCTTCCGTGATGCAAAAGTCACGCAAATTTATGAAGGAACAAATGAAATTCAAAGAATTGTAATTTCAAAATATCTATTAGAAAAGTAAAATTCGCAAACATCGAAGAGAAAGCAAAGAACGATTGGCCAGACGACTACATGATGATTAAGTTTTCAGTATGAAGAACAGTTAAAAACTAATAATAAATTATTGATTAGAAAAAGGGAGATAAGATAAATTTCTTATCTCTTTTTTGCTATGTAAATAGTTTTTTACTATGATTAGAAAAGCTTGGTTGGCTATTTACCATGTACATAATAATGGCCGAAAACCCACATAATATTTACATTTAACAAGAGTAAACAAGTGAGTAGGTCGATTTTATACATAATTATAGTGGTGGTGTAAACAGATGGATGACCGTTTTAGGCAAGCTGAATTTGCGACATGGATTGGGATCATTGTAAATGGTTTATTAGCCATTATGAAAGGGGTGATTGGTTGGATTTCCGGAAGTAGAGCGTTAATCGCGGACGCAGCCCATTCTGCTTCAGATGTGGCGGGGTCGATTGCTGTTCTTGCTGGAATACGGACGGCAAAAAAACCTCCTGATGAAGACCACCCATATGGACATGGGAAAGCTGAAAATGTTGCAACGATCATAGTAGCAATTCTTTTGGTTGTTGTTGGTGTGGAAATTGCCATTTCCTCTTTTGAAGTATTTTTAGGAGAGATGCCAAGTGCACCTCGAGGCATAGCGTTAGTTGCAATTATGATTTCAATTCTTGTGAAAGAATCGTTATTTCAATACAAGTTTCGTCTCGCGAAAAAAATTAATAGTCCTGCTTTATTAGCTGAAGCATGGCACCACCGTTCAGATGCACTTTCATCGATTGCTGCTTTTGTCGGTGTTTTTGGTGCAATCATTGGTCAACAATTTAACATCGCGATTCTCGTTTATTTAGATCCATTAGCAGGGCTGTTAGTCTCATTAATCGTTATTAAAATCGGATTTTCTCTGGCGAAAGAATCAAGCTCAGTCATGTTGGAGCAAGTTCTAGCGCACGAGGAGATTCAACCTTTTATTGAAACAGTAAAAAAGGTTCAAGATGTAAAAAGGGTGGATGAATTATTAGCTAGGACACATGGACATTATATTGTGATCGATATAAAAGTGGGAGTAAATCCACACCTTACTGTTGAAGAAGGACATTTAATTTCCAAACAAGTGAAAAAAGCACTGCTAGCTAATCATAGTAATGTCAATCAGGTGTTTGTTCATATTAACCCATATTATCCGAATAATGATGAGAAGGATGATAAGGACTAGTGGGCATCCGTATACATGAGAGATAAATAATCAAGGTGAAAGCCAATTTTCACCTTGATTGCTCTTCCAACAATACGCAACTCCCCAAACCCGTCTAACAATCAATTATTATTAGCCTCTCCCTTCCTTATTTTGCTACATAGTGACCCCATAAAAAGCAATAAAAGTATTTATTATTTGGAATGATCGTAAATGATGATCATTTTAAAAAATTGTAAGCGCATTATTTGTGAATGTTTTGTGTTAATGATTGTTAAAGAAATTTTTTTTGATATATTTAAATTATGAAGAAAATTTTTTTACCAAAAGGATAACAGGTTTACAATTTTATAGTGAATTAGGAGACGATAATCATGGAAAACAGACTCTCAACAATTAAGCCCTATACTCGCGCGATTTTAAAGGCGCACCTTTGCTCTTGTGGAGTGAATTATAATGAGATGGGGAAACCTGTAATTGCGATTGCGAATTCATGGAACGAGATTGTACCTGGACACGTTCACTTACGTCAAGTGGCAGACGCTGTTAAGGAAGGGGTCATTGAAGCAGGCGGCCTACCATTAGAATTTAATACGATTGCCGTTTGTGATGGGATTGCACAAGGCCATGATGGTATGAAGTACTCTTTGCCCAGCCGGGAAACGGTTGCTGATAGTGTGGAAGTGATGATCAAAGCGCATGGAATCTTTGACGGAATGGTTGCTTTAAGTTCTTGTGATAAAATTGTGCCGGGTATGTTGATGGCTACAGCGCGCTTGAATTTACCAAGTGTGGTCGTATTAGGTGGAGTGATGCCAAATCATATCAAACCAAAAGAATCGAAGAAAGCACGTAAGCAATTTTTAGCTGGCGAATTAGATGAGAAGGGACTTGTGGAAATAACAAACAAATACTATCCAAGTGCAGGCGCATGCCCGTTCTTAGGAACTGCAAATACGATGCAAGGGTTAACCGAATCACTAGGGATGGCGATGCCAAATAGTTCTTGGATGCGCGCTTTATCTGATGAGCAGCTTGAAGCTGCTAAGGACGCTGGTCGTCAGGCAGTAGAACTTGTCCGTAAAGGAATTACACCAAAAGATATTATGACGATTGATGCCTTTAAAAATGCGATTTCTGTCCTCTTAGCAATGGGCGGCTCTTTAAACGCTTGCCTACACCTACCGGCAATTGCTCATGAATTAGGGATTGAGTTGCCGATGGATTTATTTGATGAAATTAGTCGAAACGTGCCGTTTATTGCAGGAGTTACACCAAATAATAACGAATATACAACAAATGACCTACAACGTGCCGGTGGGATTCCTGCATTGATGAAAGAGTTAGCAGACAATATTCAACTGGATGCGTTAACTGTTACGGGAAAAACGGTTGGTGAAAATATTGGACAAGCTGAAGTTCTTGACCGAGAGATTATTTTTCCGTTAAATCAACCAATCGACAAAGAAGGTGGAATTGCCGTTTTAAAAGGAAATCTTGCTTCTCAAGGAGCTCTTATCAAACAATCAGCTGTTGCGGAAAGTTTGAAAAAGTTTAGGGGGCCGGCAAAAGTGTATAACTCTGAGGAGCTCTTTCTCGATTCATTTGAGGCTGGAGAAATTGAAGAAGGAGATGCAGTTGTCATTCGCTACGAAGGCCCAAAAGGTGGTCCAGGTATGCGCGAACTCCACCGTTGTACAGAAATATTAGGGAAATACGAGCGAGTAGCTTTGATTACAGATGGTCGGTTTTCCGGTGCATCTGCAGGATTGTCGATTGGTTATTTAAGTCCAGAAGCAGCGGAAGCAGGAAATATTGCTCTAGTTGAAAATGGAGATATGATCGAAATTGATATTTATGAACGAATACTCAATTTAGAGGTATCAGATGAAGAATTGCTCGTACGTCGTGAAAAACTAGAGGCATTAAAACTAGAGGCAAGCAAATATTTGAGATTATATTCTATAAGTGCTTCATCTTCTGCATCTGGTGCTATTCGTGTATTACCAGTATAACCATTAATTTTTTGAAAAGAGGAGATTACGAATGAATTATTATGAGATAAAAAAACGTGGAGTCGTAGCTGTTATTCGAGATGCAAAACGGGATACGATTGTCCCAATTGCAAAAGCATTACAGGAAGGTGGAGTAACAGCCTTAGAAATTACAATGGAAACGCCTAAGGCGTTATCGATTATTGAGCTATTAGCCGATCAGATGGATGAGGATGTACTAGTTGGTGCAGGAACAGTATTAGATCCTGAGACTGCACGTGCAGCGATTCTGTCGGGTGCAAAATTTGTTTTTGCACCAACTGTGAATGTAGAGACAATCAAAATGACGAAACGTTACGGAATGATAAGTGTTCCAGGTGCGTTTACACCAACTGAAGTCCTTACTGCTTACGAGCATGGTGCTGATTTGATTAAAGTATTTCCAGCAAATACTGGTGGACCTGGACATTTAAAAGCCATTCGCGGACCATTGCCACATATTCCGCTTATGCCTACAGGTGGAATTGACCTTCATAATGCAGGAACTTTTATTAATGCAGGAGCAGTTGCTGTTGGAGTAGGAAGTACATTAGTAAATTGTAAAAAACCGATGAATGACCAATATTTACAAGAATTAACAGATACTGCGAAGGCATTTATTTCAGAGGTAGAGAAGGCAAGGAACAATTAATTATAGAAATTCAAGAGGTCAATCCAAGTTGTTTTTAAAACAGCAGAGAGTTGACCTCTTTTTTGATAGGAAACATAATTAGAATTGTAAAACATATGAATCTAATAATCATTTTTCGCTGCGTAAATAAAAATACATGAATCAGTTATTAGAACCCACTAAATAAAATTTTCACTTTATCTATGGTGGGAAGATCATCAATACTTGTTCTGTATCGCTTTTGGCAAAATAGTCAAAGGAGATGAAAAGAGGATGAACATTAGAAAAGCTACTTATAAAGAAACGCAAAAAATATTGGCTCACTCGTTTGATGTATTTAATGAAGCAACTGTTGGCTATGCGAAACTAAACAGGGACAAAGTACGGCAATTGGTGACCCCTTTTTTAAATGACGGTGGGTACTATCTTGTTTATGTTGAGAAAAATACAATCCAAGGTTGGGTAGGAATAGGGCAATCAATAGATGTCTATACAGATGATATGATTGGCATTATTGCTGAAATTTATGTACTCCCACGTTATCGAAAAAAAGGGATAGCAGCTAAATTATGTGAAGAAGCATTGAGTCTCTTTAAAGAAGAGGGCTACAATAAAGTACAGTTAAATGTATTTGAAGGAAACAGAGCAAAACACCTTTATAAAAAACTTGGATTTCAAGCCGTTTCCACAATAATGGAACGAAGTTTGTAAGAATTGGCTAAGGCCATTAAAACTTTATTTTATGTTTGTTCATGAGTTTCTTTTTTTCAAAAATATGAGGCTGCATACTTTTGTAGGCAGCCTTGAAGAATTTTTAGTAACGTTCACATAAAAAATAGTATATTACTGAATATGTGAACAGGGGGATACTCTCTAAATGAAAAAGAATGGCAACAGACCAATAGCGCCAAAACGGCCGAATGGATACCTTCCAAATCGTCTAGCACGCGGAAAGAATGGGCGAGGTCCCCAAAATCTCCTAGCTCCAAAAAATGGATATCCATATCCTTCTTCCTCTGTCACACGCTCAAATTCTTCGACTTCAATCCCATTTCTATCTACATTAACAATTTTACCGACCACCCATTGATCTTCCTCGTTTTTAAAACGAACCGTCTTTCCAACATACTTCTTAACCATTTGGTAATTAGCTGACATAAAAACAACTCTCCTTTCTTAGACTTGCTTTAATGTATGTACAAATGGAATGAAATGAAAGGGCATTGTCCTAAATTTAAGGAAGGAATTGTCATAATAGCAATGAAAGTCGAAAATCATTAGTAATTTTAATTAAAATAAACTCTTGTCCATAACATGAATCGAGCAATTACATATAGTATAGTAACTCGCTATGGGAGGTGTTTGTATGACTGGATTTAAGCATGGTTCCGGTTTTGCGTTAATCGTAGTATTGTTTATCCTACTTGTGATTGTAGGCTCAGCCTATCTAGGTTACTAAAATAATAAAAAAGGAGTGTATAACGAATATGTCTTGGTGCGGTTTTGGATATGCAGCCCCAGTCGCTGCTCCAGTAGGTGTAAGTCCCTTTGTGTTAATTGTCGTATTGTTTATCCTGCTCGTCATTGTAGGAGCAGCTTGGTGTTAAACTGCCCTAAAAAATTATAGCAAATAAAGATTTTGCTTTTGTTCCACAAGAGAGGGGCAAAAACAACTAAAAGGAGTTCAATCCTCTTATGTATCAGGGAGGACTGAACTCCTTTTTAAGTTCACAAAAAATTCACTTTAATAAATCCGGCGATTCCGATGAGTAGTCCGTAAATGACGGCTGGAATCAATGTTTTACGAATAATTTCTCCTTCTTTTCCGGCAAGTTCAACAACAGCACTGGCGGCAACGACATTATGGACACAAATCATATTTCCTGCAGCGGCTCCAAGAATTTGTGAAGCCAAAACAATGTTTTGATCAAGCCCGATTTGATTGGCTACATTGTATTGAATCGGAGAGAAAGTAAGGGTAGAAACGGCTGCACTACCGGTAATGAAGGCGCCGAGTTGACCAAGAAATGGTGCTACGAATATCCACATGAAACCTAAATTAACAGCAAAGGTTTGGGCGATGTATTGTGGCATGCTCATTAATTCGCTTGCGTTTAGTCCAGAGTTACTAAAAACCTGCACCATTGCTAAAGTTGCTAGTAACGCAAATGAAGTCATTTTCATCGTCCCTAACGACTCTTTCATTGCACCTGTAAACGTTTTGATTGATTTCCGTTGGATTAGAAAAGCGAAGAAAGCCGATACAGTAAGAATTGTTCCGGGAGAATATAAGAACTCCCAATTAGAACGAATCTCTTCGATCCCGAGAATACCGCGCCATGAAAAATCAATAGCTGTTAGTGCAAAATGATTTAACCACGGGACAATCCGTGTCAGAAGCAGCAATCCAACAACAACTAAGTAAGGAGACCATGCTGTTATCAATCCCATATCCGATTTTGTTCGATCCTCTTTGAATCCAGCTTGCATTGCTTCCTTCCACTCGGTCTTAGGTAACAACCAGCCCTTTCTTGCGGTGACCGTTGCAAATAGCAATATGGTAAGGGAAGCTAAAATCGAGACAAATTCATGTCCAAAAAAGGTTGCATAGAGAAAGGCCGAGCTAGTATAAAGGATTCCAATTACCAAAGTCCATGGAAGCATTGGTAATGCGTCTTTGAACCTTTTGTTCTTTCCAAAGAAACTAGTTAGAATACCAATTAATATAAAAGGAAGAAATGTTCCGGCAAATAAATCGAGAAACGTGATCTGATAGGCAATTTCATCATAAAAAGGGATACTGGCTCCTGGAATATTACTCAATCCTACGGCAACAGGAGTTCCAACAGCCCCAAAGGGAACGGCGGTGCTATCAGCAATCAAAGCAATTGTTGCTGCAGCTATCGGTGTGAAACCTAAAGCAATCATTAGAGGCCCTGTAACCATTGCTGGAGTTCCGAATCCTGCAGCGCCTTCAATAAGTGATCCAAATAAGAAAGCAACAATAACCGCTTGAACACGCATATCGGCAGAGATAAATTGAAAACCTTGATTAATTCTCGTAATCGCACCTGTGTTGCGAAGGGTATTTAACAAAATTAAGGCACCAAATAAAATCCATAGAATCGTTAGTGTTTTATGAGCCCCTTGTAATATTGAAGCTAAAATGACTTGGCCTTCCATTCCCCAAGTGAAAAACGCTAAAACAATAACGACTATTGCACTAACTGTCATTCCTTTAGCTGCAGGCATTTTTAAAATTACTAACATAAGAAAAGGAACAATAATAGCACTTAAGGCAATAAGTAGTAACATGACAATCACTCTCACAAAGTTATTTAGGACATAACATTATGATGTGAATTGTTAAAAGAAGTTATACGAGGTTTCTCTTTAACTTATTATTAAGCTGATTCAAGTAATTCTTTTGCTTTGATTACAGCAACCCAATATTGAATGGGTGATACAAACGTTTGAAGATGTTTTAAGGAATGATTATTTGAGAGTGCAAATGATAATAGATAAATAGATTTATAATTTAAGTCATTCACAAATAAATCTAAAAGCGTCGCTTTCATGTTCATGATGTCTTCGTAATCATCTGTCACTGATAGGAATAAATCTAAATGCGGTAAAAATTTTTCAAGTGGTGCTATCGCTTGTTGAAGCTCCTTTACAGAATCACAATTATTCGCTATAACATTGAGACTTGTTACAAATTGATTATATTCAACACTAGAAGCTCTTTTTATTTTTTCAGATAAAATTTCGGTTAAGATTGAGGTTGGCAAGTTGTTCACTATTATTACACCCTTTCCACTATTTATATAATAATTATATTGCTAACAACATAAACATTCAAATAATAAAGAAAAATAGGTGGAAGTTTTTTAAAAATCAAAACCTTTTAATTAAATCCTAATTTAAAAATATTCCCTTGACGTTTTCCTTATATTCACGTTAAAATATGTCTAAATAGTGAACAGAGTTATCTATTAGTGACAACTTTCGCTAATTTATTTTTAGAAAAACTTAAAAAGCATTGATTGCCATAAAAGGCGTTTAAGAAAATTAACGACTGAAAAGGGGTTTGGGCTATGAAATTAGTAACTTTTAGCAGCAATGGGTTTTCACGTATTGGAGTAGTAACAGACAATGAAGTGGTAGATTTAAATTATGGATACCAAGCTCTTCTCGAGAGCCAAGGGAAACTTCGTGCTGAATTAATCGCAGAAGCGTATGTTCCAGCAAATATGGAAGGGTTTTTACAGGGAGGAAATGAAAGCCTTTCTATAGCTAAGGAAGTTTGTGATTTTGCTTTAAATAACCGTGATTCTTTTAAGCATCCTCTTGTTCATCGCTTTGCAGATGTGAAGATTGAAGCACCTGTCACAAAGCCAGGGAAAATTATCTGTGTTGGCCATAACTACCGTGAGCATATTGCTGAAATGGGGCGTGAAATCCCTAAATACCCAGTTGTTTTTGCTAAATTCGCCAACACAATAACTGGACCGCAAGATGATATTCCGTATTATCCAATTTCTGAACAATTAGACTATGAGGCAGAATTTGCGTTTGTAGTTGGAAAACGTGCACGCAATGTATCTAAAGAGGATGCAATTGATTATGTAGCAGGCTATACAATTGCAAACGATGTCACTTACCGTGATATTCAACGTCGTACACTTCAATGGATGCAAGGGAAAGCGGTTGAAGGAAGTCTTCCATTAGGACCATGGTTGGTAACGCCTGATGAATTAACAGATCCATCTGCGAACGGTCTTGGGATGCGCTTAACAGTCAACGGGGAAGTACGTCAAAATACGAATACTGAGAATTTTGTCTTTGATGTGAAATATCTTGTTGAATTCTTATCGAATCTTATGACTCTTGAACCAGGTGATTTAATTCTTACAGGTACTCCAGGTGGAGTAGGCTTTGCAATGGATCCACAATCTTTCTTGAAAGATGGAGATGTTGTAAAAATTGAAATCGATCAAATCGGAACATTGGAAAACAAGGTTTCACGTTTAGAAGAGAAGTAATCTTCGCGAATACGGAAAATGTTTGATACAAAGGGGGAGCAAACATGGGTGAGAAACACGCTTATTTACAAGATCAAGATGTAAAGGATTTTACGAGGGAAATTCAAGAACATAATCTTGGACCACTTTGGGAAGCGATTCCAACCTTGATGAACAAAACTCCGCAGCCACAAGCAGTTCCTTATCTTTGGTCGGATGAATTATTAACAAAGAAATTGTATGAAGCGGCTGAAATTTTCACACCGGATCGTGGGGGTGAACGACGAGCCATTTATTTCCAAAATCCAGGTTTAACTTATCGTCAACCATGGGGATGGGCTTCTACAACGCAAAGTTTATATGCGGCAGTGCAGCTATTATTGCCTGGGGAGGTAGCTCCTTCACATCGCCACACTCAAAATGCACTTCGTTTTATTACCGAAGGGGAAGGTGCTTACACAATTGTTGAAGGCGAAAGAATTTTCATGCAAGAAGGAGATTTTTTAATCACTCCACGAACACTTTGGCACGGACACGGCCATGTTGGTGAAAAGCCGATGATTTGGATGGATGCTCTTGATATCCCGACAATCTATGCAATTGGCGGAACATTCTTTGAACCATATCCTGATAAAATTGAAACACCAACCCGCCCGGATAATTTTTCTGAACAACGCTATAGCGGGGGGATGGTTCGTCCGATTAACGATCGATACTCTAAGTTAGCTCCGCTTGCAAACTATAAATGGAAAAAGACGGAAGAGGCAATTTTAGGATTACAGAAATTTGATCCAGATCCCCATGATGGGTATGCAGTTGAATATATTAATCCATCAAATGGTGAAACGGCGAATCCAACGATGGGTGCGTGGATGCAAAAACTACCGAAAGGCTTCCATTCAAAAGCTCATCGACATACGCATTCGACGATTTATCAGGTGCATCAAGGTTCAGGTTACACAGTGGTGAACGGTGAACGTTTTGATTGGAAAAAAGGAGATTATTTCTGTATTCCAAACTGGGCATGGCATGAGCATGTAGCTTCTGAAGATTCTTATTTATTCTCAGTTAATGACTTGCCAATCATGGAGAAATTTGATCTAGAACAATCACAAAGCTTAGATACGAACAATGGTTTCCAAGAAGTAAAAAGCGAATTTAAAGCGTATCGTTAAAAAGTTAAAAAGCAAGGGAGACGGAATATAATGATCCGTCTCCTACAATATCAAATCTATTATGAAAGCGCTCTATATTAGTAGTTAAATGTTATATTCACATCAAGAGGAGGAATTAGAGTGGGGAATTCAAAAGAATATCCAACGATTGTAGTCGGTGGGGGAATTGGCGGTTTAGCAACGGCTCTCGGAATAGCTGAAACAAAAAAATACGTAAAAGTATTAGAACAAGCACCAGAGTTTGGTGAAGTTGGTGCGGGCATACAGTTAGCTGCAAATGCGACAAATGTATTACAACGTTTTGGTGTTATGGATAAAATTAACGAAATTGCTGTTTTTCCGAAAAGATTAGTTTTAATGGATGCATTCTCTGGGGAAGAGCTTTCAGCCTTAGACCTTGGTGATGTCTATAAAGAAAGATATGGTGCACCATATGTTGTGCTCCATCGTAGTGATCTTCATCGTGTCCTCCTTGAGGCTTGCCAAGAAAATCCATTTATAGAATTGGTTACAAACCAACGAATTGTAACAATAGCAGAAGAAAATGATGGGGTAACTGTAAAAGCTGAAAACGGAGCAGTGCACACCGGAAATGCTTTAGTAGGTGCTGATGGCATTTGGTCAAATGTCCGTAAGCTTTTCAGCGATGACGACGCTGTATGTTCAGGATATGTTGCTTACCGTGGCGCGATCCCAATTGAGGAAGTAAAAGCTTCAGTTAATAGTATGGATGATGTCTACATGTGGATTGGTCCAGACTTACACCTTGTTCAGTACCCTGTTCGTAAAGGGGAGCTATACAATCAGGTTGTAGTGTTTAAAAGTAAAAGTTATACTAAGGAAATTGAACATACTGAGAATTGGGGAACTCCTCAAGAAATGGATGAAGTGTTTGCAGGGACATGTGACCTTGTCCAAAAAGCGATTTCATTCATCTCTCGTCAACGCCGCTGGCCAATGTATGACCGTGTTCCGATTGAGAATTGGACAAAAGGGAAAATCACATTAATTGGAGATGCAGCTCATCCTATGCTTCAATATTTGGCACAAGGTGCTTGTCAGGCACTTGAAGATGCTGGGTATTTAGCGAATATGTTGCATGAACATGGTGATGATGTCGAACAAGCACTTTTAGAATATCAAAAAGAACGTATTCCACGTACTGCTCACGTTCAAGGATCAGCAAGAACATGGGGAGAGATTATTCATAATACAACTCACGAAGGCATTCTTTTACGCGATATCATCTTGAAAAAACGTACATCTCAAAATTTCGAATTTGTCGATCAGTTTCATGGATATAATAAAAGTTTAATAAAGGCATAAATTTTTATTTTAATAGAAATTGCATTTGCAGTTTTAAATACCCGTGCTGCCAAGAACGTGCTTGGCAGTACGGGATTTTAAGATTGGCGCCGTTGCTGTGTATTATCGCAGATTAACTGGCAGTAATACCCCCACTTAAACACTTCAAGTCCACACTAGTGAAGGATAAGTGGGGGATAAACTGCCAGTAAATGCCCGATTGGCTCAACTAACCATCAGTGGGGGATGAAGAAAACCCCCTCTGATGGAAGTTTCGCTTTATTTATAGGCGACGGTAATTAAAGCTTGTGAATCAATCGTGAAAGGGTCTTTTTTATAATTTCCATAAACATCAATCTTTTGAAACCCTGCATTTTCCAGCTTGTTTATTAACTGTTCAGAAGTCAACGGATATAAAGGTACAGTGTTTTCAAATAACTCGTTTTTTGTTTTCACAATCGTCTTAAAAAGGATTCTATCTTTGTCCTTTTTATATTTTCTTGTAAAAGTAAAATTCTCTTTTATTATATCCGGAAAGGCGAAATTGTCATTTGCCAAAACTTTATCATAATTGACTAGTTGAACGATAAACCTTCCATTCACTTGTAAATTTTGATAACAATTACCTAAAAATTTTTCAACTGCATTTAAAGTCTGCAAATGGGCAAGTGTATTTCCGATACAATACATCCCATCAAATGTGCCCCGTAACTCATCGATTTGTTCCATTGATAACGTCGAGACTGCCACTGAAAGCCCTTTTAAGCCAGCTTTTAGTCGAATCTCTTCCGACATCGTCTCTTCGGGTTCAATTGCTGTAACATTTGCACCATGTTCCCCAAGAGCAATTGCCATACTTCCTGTTCCGGCACCAATATCTAAAATGGATTGCTCTTTAAGAAAATATGTGGATAAAAAGGAAAATGCCTGCTGATTTAATGGGAATATTTCATCGTAATATGGGGTTAGAACCTGATAAAATGACATCTGTTTGTCTCCTTTCTCGTGTTGCTACGTCTTTTTCTGTGAAAATAAAAGTCCCTCGGGTTTCCTGTATATCATTGATCAAAGTAGGAAACCCTATAAATAACTTAAAAAAGCCAATAAGAAAGCAGAGGTACCTGTTGGAGGGTAACTTTGAATATTTCTATTTGGTTTTGGTTATACTAATTAGCTTGCATTTCTTTAAATGGCTCCTTGTTTATAAGCATGGAGTAAATAATTCGAAGCATTCGGTGCGATAGTGCAACGAGTGCTTTTTTCTTTCCTCTTCTTGCAGCTATTGACCAGTATTTCGTTGCTAACCATCTATTCCTACACCTAGAAACAGCCCACGCAGCCTCGCACATTGCCGATTTAATATGAGGATTTCCCTTTACAGTCTTGGTGCTATACCGTTTACCTGCACTTTCTTTATTACCTGGCGAAACACCAGCCCAGGAAGCTAAGTGTTGAGAAGTAGGAAATTGACTCATATCTACACCAATCTCGGCAATGATAATTGCTGCAGTATCCTTCTTTATTCCTGGTATCGTTGTAAGTAACTGGAGTTCCTCTTGATAGTTTTGTAATAAGGTATCGACTCGCTCCTCAATTTCTTTGATAAGCTTTTCTAAGTATTCAATGTGCGACCAGGATTGACGAATTAGGAAACGCTGATGATCATTAAGTGTGCCATACAAAGAATCCGTAATCATCTGTTTTTTCGGCGCCATTCTGCCGTGTATTCTTTCTTCTACATCGGAAGCGTCCACATAACCCTGTTCTACAAGTCGTTCAAGTAGTTTTCTCCCCGAAACGCCAAAAACATCAGAAATGACCGTGCTCAATTTTACGTTCGAACACTCTAATACCTTTTGAATCCGATTCTTTTCAGATGTTAAGTGACCAATCCATTTCTTCCTGAGTCTAGTTAAATCCCGAAGTTCTCTAATATCAACTGGTGGAACAAAACTCTTTTCGATTAATCCATGTCGTAATAATTTAGCAATCCATTCTGCATCAGATACATCTGTTTTCCTTCCTGGTACATTTTTAATTCGTTGCGCATTTGCCAGTGTAATATCAAAGAATCCTTCTAAAATATTGTATACAGGCTTCCAATATACCCCAGTGCTTTCCATTGCAATATGGGAAACACCATGGTTTTCAAGCCATTTTAAGAGACGATATAAATCCTTTGTTAAGGTAGGAAATGTCTCTGTCTCTTTGATTAACTCTTCATTCTGACTTCCAGTTATAACGCAAGCAACTATTGTTTCAGAATGAACATCTAAACCAGCGCATCGTTCAATAAAAACTTCCATAAAACTTCTCCTTTAAAGTAGGATCACAAACAGTGAGTGAGATTGAATCTAAGCATTTTTCTGTACGTAGTCATCCTTCCAAAAGGAAAGAGCTAACAAAGGGTTGAACACCAAGCTCACTCAAACAGTTTTTTGTACAGGGTCGAGCCACCAAAAAAGACCACGTTTTACTAACTGTTTGCGTCACTAACATTATGGGCTGAGGAGATTAATTTTCATGCATGGGTTGGGAGCGAAAGCTCATGTGAGTTTTTTGGGGGAAGCAACATTATGAGCACTAATAGTAAATTGTACATAACAAATAATAGCATTTGCAATATAAAAGTTTATATGAATGACATTCGTTTTGCTGACATTTTTACCGCTTTGTATGTAAGGAAAGTAGAATTTATTACTGAATTAAGGGGATAAATATGATAATATAAACAATTGAGATGAATTGAAATAATCAATGGAGGACAGCTATGAAGGAGACGAAATTTTGCAGGGAGTCATTTGTTGTGAAAACAAGTATTGTGCAGCCCCCGGATACGAATGGTCATCGAACGCTATTCGGTGGAAAATTAATGACGTATATTGATGATGTAGGGGCTATTTCTGCGATGAGGCATAGTCGAAAGCTTGTCGTCACTGCTTCCACAGATTCAGTCGATTTTTTACATCCGATTTATGAAGGAAATTCAGTTTGTTTAGAATCCTATGTTACATATACAGGAAGAACATCGATGGAGATTTTTGTGAAGGTCATTGCTGAAGATCTAATCACTGGTAATCGAAATGTATGCGCTATTTCGTTTCTGTCAATGGTTGCACTTGATGACAATGGGCAGCCAACTCCTGTACCGGCTGTTATTCCTGAAACGGAAGAAGAAAAAAACTTATATGAAACAGCTAAAGACCGAGCGGAAATTCGTAAAAAAAGACGGAAAGACAGTGAAAAACGTGCGCTCAAATATGGAACCGATTTACCATGGGAAAGGTTGCTTCATAACAAGAGTTAATTCATCCTTTAACAGGAACAGATTACCGAGAATTGGGCATTGCACATACTGTAAAAAGATAATGATTTTTATGAAAAATCTACTATCTGTTTAATCAATAGCTGTTTTTCACCATAGTATGTTATAAAGAGGTCCTTTTAGAAACATAAAAGTGGTGGAGAAACCATATACTCCTGCTTAAAATGAATCTTCAATCTTAAGGGATTATATTCGAAGAAGAATTTTGTTGGTGATATAATAAAAAATGCAATATGAGGAGGGGATTGCTTGCTAAGCGAGAAGCTAGTGAAGGAAATGAACGGCCAAATGAATTATGAATTATATTCAGCACATGCATATCTAGCTATGGCTGCATACTGTTCTTCTGAAAATTTAGATGGGTTTGCTAACTTTTTTTTAGTACAGGCAGAGGAAGAACGCTTCCATGCAATGAAATTTTATCATTTTTTAAACGATGTCGGGGCGAGGATAACGGTGGAGGGTTTTCCAACTGTTAATAATGACTTTGAATCGGTTTTAGATGTGTTTAAAAAAGGTTTTTCTCATGAGAAAGAGGTAACGAGTCGAATCTATAAACTAGCAGATATTGCATTGGATGAACGGGAGCATGCAACAATTTCGTTTTTAAAATGGTTCATCGAAGAACAGGTTGAAGAAGAGGCTTTATTTGATAACCTGATACAAAAGTTAAAACGAATTGAAAATGATAGTACGGCAGTCTTTATGCTTGATAATGAACTATCGCAACGAACATTTACACCAGATGGTCAGTAAATTTGTAACGACCGCAAATAGTAAAAATAAAATGAATTGTTAAAAATTATGTGAAAAAAGATATAACGTAAATACTAGCTTTATGTTATGATCGCTTATATTACTTTATGAGGTGAAGGGTATGACACATACTTTGGAAGAGGCAAAAGGAAACAAAAGGGCGTCAACGAGCTATTCTAGAATGAATCCATTTCAGGCAAAAGTGCTTAAAAATATTAATATAAATGGAAATGGTTCTAACAAAGAAACACGACATATTGAGTTGTCCCTCGAGGGATCGGGACTTGCATACGTCCCAGGTGATTGTCTTGGGATTGCCCCGGAAAATGACCCAGTACTTGTCGCTATGCTGCTTGATGAAATGCAATGGGACCCAGAAGAGAGTGTGGTTATTAATAAACAAGGGGACACACTACCACTAAGAGAAGCACTTGCAACTTATTATGAGATTACTTTGTTAACGAAAAAAATTCTACAACAAGCTGCGAAATTAACTGAAAATGAGGAGTTACAACAACTTGTTGAAGTGGAAAATGTGGGCAAGCTGAAAGAATATATTGACGGACGCGATTTATTAGATATGTTACGGGATTTTGGTCCGTGGGATGTCTCCGCACAAGAAATTGTATCTATATTAAGGAAAATTCCACCACGACTCTACTCAATTGCTAGCAGTATGGCTGCTCATAAGGATGAAGTCCACTTAACAATTGGAGCGGTACGCTACAATGCTCATGGCCGCGAGCGTAAAGGAGTTTGTTCTGTTTTATGTGCGGAACGTCTTCAAGAAGGGGATACCTTACCAGTTTTTGTTCAGCCAAATAAACATTTTCATCTACCGGAGTCGCAAGATACAGATATTATTATGGTCGGTCCAGGAACAGGAATTGCCCCATTCCGCTCATTTATTCAAGAGCATTCAGTTAGTGAAGCAACAGGACGGTCATGGTTGTTTTTTGGTGACCAGCATGAAGCGACGGATTTCTTATATCAAAATGAACTAGAAGAGTATTTAAAAAATGGGATTTTGACAAAGCTAGATACAGCATTCTCTCGTGATTCAGATAAAAAAGTATATGTACAGCACAAAATGCTTGAGAATGGGAAAGAATTATTTGATTGGCTAGAAAAGGGCGCATATTTTTACGTTTGTGGGGATAAGGAGCATATGGCAAAAGATGTACACAACGCGTTGCTCTCCATTATTGAAAAAGAGGCATCCTTAACTCCTGAAGAGGCGGAAACATATTTAAATAATCTACAAAAGCAAAAACGTTATCAACGTGATGTTTATTAAAACTGAATGATTTCTTATGTGAAGGACTAACTCTAATTAGAGTTAGTCTTTTGTGTTTAGTTAGTAATTGAGTTTAACAATTAGAAAAAATGCATAATCGTTCAATTAGAATCATCTTTAGGCAGTTTATCGACACGTTGTGCGTCTTCCATGTTAACCGAACTTTTAACAAACATATAAAAGATAAAAAGTGTGATAAAGAAAAGGATGGCAATACTTATTGTTGTCAGCCAAAGTCCAAGCATTATAGATCCCCCCTTACTGGATTTATATGCAAAGATATTTGCTACTAACACATGTTTTACATTTCATTATGAAAAAAGAGTAGCCCCTTTGAGTTATTTCATTTGACTATTATAACTGTATATATTATATTTACAGTATAAACAAGATATATTCGATTGGGGAGAAGGAGTTGGGATAGTATGAATAGTGATTTTGTTATTGCTTTACATAGCCTTGTTTTATTAGCCAACTTACCCGATCACATGGCAAATAGTGAGACAATAGCCGAGAATGTTTGTACAAATCCTGCGAGAATCCGTAAAGTGATGAGTATTTTGAGGAAAAATGGTTATGTAAAGACGAAAGAAGGGATTGGCGGTGGCTACATCTTGAGCTGTAATCCGGAGAAAACGACTCTTTCTCAAGTATATCTTGCTATTTCAGCAGGTTCTCTTAAGCCTCATTGGTGTACAGGTGACCCAGATCAAACCTGTATTATATCTTCAAATACACAATATGTTATGGATAATATATTTTATGAAGCAGAAGAATATCTTCAAAACTATTTAAAAGAAATTACCATCAGTTCTGTTTTGGCTAAAATCAAAAACCAAGACTAGGCATGAGGTATTATCATTAAGCCTATTTAGCAAAACTGTAATTTTTTTTATAACACTTTGAACAATATATGCTTACTATATAGTAAACCTTTCAAAAACTTTAAACTGTATTATTTTTTATTACATTAAAAATGGTGGTGAAAAAGATGGAAAGTTTTAATTGCGAAATTGGCGATTGGGTGAAAGGTGAAGCAACTAATGGAGAGCTAGTACTAGGGTATATCGAAGCCGTAAATCATCAAAATGGGGTAGTTAAAGTGACCGTCGTTGATAGTGATAATAGTCTAATTATCGGGAAGACAATGGACCTTTATACTAAGGTTCGTAAACTCAGTGATTCTGTATTAGAAACAGAGGGAGAAATTAGAAGTTTAATTGATCTCGCCTTACAAGCAAAAGATGAAAAATGGTTCATGGAGTTAACGGAAAGATTAAATACAATTAGAAAGAAGCCTAACCAGAATTTTGATTTTAAAAAAAATCACTCAACTAGTGGAAATAAAACGGATATTTTCTACGCAGATTAAAACATCTTTATACACGATTAACAACAGCATTTAAAGAAAAGTTCCTTAGGGAAAAAAAGGATAGGGAGTGGTAATGGATATGGTGACTTTATATACAACGCCTAGCTGTACTTCATGCCGAAAAGCAAAAGCTTGGCTTGAAGACCATCAAATTGATTATATTGAAAGAAACATTCTAACAAATCCGCTTACAATTGATGAGATCAAATCGATTCTACGCTTAACAGAAGATGGGACGGACGAGATTATTTCAACTAAATCGAAGTCGTACCAAGAGTTGAATATTGACCTTGAAGCCCTTCCACTTAAAGATTTATATACATTAATAATTAACCACCCGCTTATGTTGCGCCGACCAATTGTTTTAGACGAAAAAAGATTACAGATCGGCTATAACGAGGAGGAAATTCGAAGCTTTCTTCCACGAAAATTACGTGTATTCAAAATGTACGATTTACAACAAACAGCCAATTAAAAGTGGGGACAGGTCTGCTGTCCCCACTTTTTCACGATTTAAATATTTATCAGATTATATTGAGGAAGTCATTTAAACATTTCAGATAAGGTGACTAGTTGAAAACCTTTTTCGTTTAACTTAGGAATAACTTGATCAACGGCCTCCGGTGTATTCTTTCCGCCGATATGCATTAAGATAATGTCTCCGTTGCTCGCATTTTGGAGTATTCGATTGACGATTACACTCGTTTCTGGTTGCTGCCAATCAATCGTATCTAGTGACCAATGAATACTATGAGAATAACCTACTTCTCCGACAGTTTTCAGTGAATTGCTGTTATAGGAACCGTATGGGAAGCGGAAGTAGGGGCGTGGGGATTTTCCTGTAACATGAATAATTGCTTGTTCGGCTTTGATGATATCTTGTTTGAAAGTATTTGACTCAGTCGTAACAGCATCAGGGTGGGAGTAGCTATGATTTCCAATATCATGCCCGCTCGCGACAATTCGTTTCGCATAGGTGGGAAACATTTCGACCCATTTACCAGTTAAAAAGAATGTGGCATTAACATCATATTTTTCAAGTACATCTAGTATCCGAATACCGACTGCATCGCTCCCCGCATCGAAGGTTAAGGCAATTTGCTTTTTGCTAAGGTTACCATGGGAAATTAGCGTTGAATTAGGATAGACGGGTTTTGCATTATCAGGTGGAGGCGTGGGTACAGGCTTCACATTTTTTCCATATAGTTGCAAAGTTTGTCCAACGTAAATGGTATCGGAAGATAGATGATTCCATAGTTTTATCTCGGCAACAGTTACCCCGCTCCGGGTTGCTATGGACCATAAAGTATCACCTATAATAACTTTGTAATCAACTGTTCTGTCAGCGGGGACGTTGATTTTTTCTTGTTTGGGCATGGTTGGAGTTGATGGTTTTTCACTTTTAGGGGGGACGTTTTCTTTAGGATCATCTTGAGCGTTTTCGGATTCATTCGGAATCGTTTCTTTCCCTCGGTCGTTCGGCTCGGTAGGATCTTCACCATTAATCGGTGTCGTCGGCACATCATGGTCCTTGTTGACAGGTGAGGCTGGTTTTGGTTCACTTGGAGAAGGCATATCAGGGTGTCGATTCTCGATTCTAGGAGTAGTTACCTCTTCATTGTCAAATAAGCTCCAAGGGACAAACATAACTAGTAATCCAATGAGGACTGAAAGAATGGAAAAGGTGTAAAATAGCTTTTTCTTGGAGGTAATTGCACGCAGAATAAATAATATAGCAAGTAGAACGAAAGCAACGAAAAGAATGATTTTCGTCATGTTCATTTCCCCCTTAACGTTAGGTGTTAAAAAATATAATTTTATAATAAATATGTTTACATACTAGTTGGATGAAGAAGAGGAAGAAGTGTCGGGGGGCTTTTCTATTACTATTATATCATATACACCCTGTATCCCCGAGGATGTAGTTAAATAGAAAGAGCCAATTAAGTGTGGAGATCCAAAAGAAATCACACTTGATTGGCTCTAATTTATTTTACATTTTTAGTCGGTTAATACGGTCATCCAAATCTGGATGGGTAGAGAATAACATGGATTTCCCTTTATTATTGATTTTTAAAGTAGAAATCGCTGTTTGTTCTTCTCCTTGCATTCGATTCGAGTAGGCTTTAAGCATTTGCAATGCATGAACCATTTTGTCTCTTCCTGCTAAATCTGCACCTCCACGGTCTGCGTGGTATTCACGATGTCTTGAATAGGCAAAGACAACTAAGCTTCCTAAAATAGAAAACGCAATTTGGAAAACGAGGATCGCAATAAAATGAACAATCGGTGCGAGTTCTTCTTTAACAAATCGAGAGACAGCCCAGGCAGCAATACGAGCAAGGAAGACAACGAATGTATTGACTACCCCTTGGAGAAGGGTCATTGTTACCATATCCCCGTTAGCGATATGGGCAACCTCATGAGCAATGACACCTTCGACTGCATCATCATCCATTTCCTGTAATAGTCCAGTAGAAACTGCAACTAATGAGCGATTTTTAGAAGGCCCTGTTGCAAATGCGTTTACTTCCGGTGAATCATAAACGCCAACCTCTGGCATATGTGTTAAACCAGCTGCTCTAGATAAGCGATGAACTTTTTCAACAATATCTCTTTCATATCCAGTTAAAGAAGCATCTGGATCTATGACACGGACATTCATCATTTTTTTCGCCATCCAGCGTGACATTGCCAAGGAAATAAAAGATCCTGAGAAACCAATTACGGCACTTACTACTAGGAGAGCCCCGAAATCGATACCACCTTGAGCGTTAATGTAATTCGCGCCGCCAATCAATGAAAAAATAATACTAATGGTTACTAATACGAGCACATTTGTTAACAAAAAATAAAATATTCGTTTACCCACAATCTCACCCTTTAATTTCATTTATTTTGAGTTCATTTGAACTAGTCATATGAAACATTATATAATTGTGAACAAATGATTTCAATTAATATTTTTTGTCCACAATTAAAAAGAAGGACATTGACTATAAAAAATGTAAGATTTAGGATGAAGGAAAGTTAAGTTTTTGAATTCAGGGGTTGATCTATTGTGGAGCTTTTCCATCTTTCGAGAAAAGAAATGGCCGATTTTCTTCTTGCGTTAAATAAAGAAGGAGATCAGATGCCAAAAACTATTTTACAAAAAGCATGGGCGGAGACGCATAATGAAAATCTTAAGGATGGCAGTTTTTTTTCAGCTTTTATTGAAACAGAGATTCCGTTAATATTTATTAAATTAATAAAATTAGAGAAACATCAAATTGGCTTTTCAATTAACGAAATCGTTCAACTCGGAAATCAAATTGAGTTTAGTAACCTCTCGTCTACGACCGTTCAAAACTGGGTGAAACGAGATGTAAAAGAGTTGATAGGGCCTCCTCAGTTAGGAAAAAAATATACGATTGATCAAGTGGCGACATTATTTATAGTCGAAGATTTGAAAGCATGTCTTGATTTTGATTCAATTAGAAAGACCTTAAGACTAATTTTTAATAATCCGACCGACCGAAGCGACGATGTCGTGGGTCCTTTGCATTTTTATCGGGCGTATGCAGCGGTATTTGAAAAACTCCACCGTTGTCGACCCAATGTAAACATGCCATTGTATGCACAGATTGAACAATATGTCCAAGAAGGAGCAAGAGAACAGGTCGAGTTACTAAAAGATGTAAAGGATGAACAAAAGGATATTGTAATGAATGTATTACTTACAACGACATTCACTGTTTTCGCAGCATACTATCAAACTCTTACTCAAAAATACGTAACAGCTACAATTTTTTTACAAGGGTTATAATCTATTATAATGACTGGAGTCCTCAAGACCTATTATTTGGTCTTGAGGTTTTTGTTTAAAAGTAAAATATAAATCTTGGCTGTGAAAAATGGGTTAGAGGTTAATTGTAAAAGCAAAGCTAATATTGTAATTTTTTGGCGAAAAAGGTCATTTATGAATCATTTGGCCGAAGAAATACGAAGGTTTTTTGAGCGATAATGCTGGTAACGCGTTTTTTAATCCAAGTACTCATATTAAAAACACCAAATTTCGTTGATATAATACTAGTACTCGTAATAAAACGCTGTAGAATGAGGGGTTAATCCGAGTACTAGCAATAAAATGAAGTCAGAAGGCCGATATTATCCCTGTACTAGCAATATAAAACGGCCAAAAATCAGTTTAATCCAAGTACTAGTAAAAAAACAGCCTTATAATTAAGGTTAATCCAAGTACTAGCAATAAAACTTAGCCTATTATTTTTGAACAATCTACCTTTCTAAAAAATCAAGTAAAAAAAGCGTGTATGGGCATAGGCATTTTTAATCCGAGTACTGGTCATCCTTTGTTAATAGTTAATAAATTGCTTTATTTTACCAAATTATGTATAACTTAAATATACTTAATATTCACAATAATACTTAAAATTAAGTCTTCGCCCGAAAAAAACAAACAGGTTTTCACTATGAGTATAATGTTTAATAAACTGCCAATAATAAGACAGGTTTGTATGTTATTGGAAAGGAAGTGATTTTGTGAATGGTGGACGCCAAAATGTGAATTCTTTATACATTGGGATTGATGTTGGCTCTACAACGGTTAAAGCAACTGTCGTAAATCCTGAAACGAAAGAAATTCTTTGGTCAGATTACCAGCGTCATCACACGAAACAGGCAGAAAAAGTTCAGGAATTTTTAATTCAAATTGGGAATGAATTTTCTGATATCAAAAAAGAGGATATTCGTGTCTTTATTACTGGTTCTGGGGGATCACCGATTGCGGAACATATCGGTGCAAAGTTCGTCCAAGAAGTTAATGCAGTAACCATGTCAGTGGAAGAACTTCACCCAGATGTAGGAAGTGTCATTGAGCTCGGTGGTCAAGATGCGAAAATTATTATTTTCAAAGAAAATGAAGAAACTGGAAACAAGCAGGCAATTACATCAATGAATGACAAATGTGCCTCAGGTACAGGAGCGACAATCGATAAATGCATGATCAAAGTTGGTCTCCCTGAGGATGAAGTTGCGCAGTTGGAATTTGATGATTCAAAGCTTCATCATGTGGCTGCGAAATGCGGAGTATTTGCCGAAACCGATATTGTAAACTTAGTTAAAAGCAGTATCCCGTCAGCTGAAATTATGTGTTCTCTTGCCGATGCGATTGTCATGCAGAATCTTTCCGTATTAACTCGCGGGAATACGTTAAGACACAAAGTGTTGCTGTTAGGTGGTCCTAATACATACTTGCCTTTTCTACAACAATGCTGGCGAAAGCGAATCCCGGAATCATGGGAACAAAGGGGATATGATTATCCGAAAGATATCCCGATTGAAAAATTGATTTTTATTCCGGAAAATGCTCAATATTACGCGGCATTCGGTGCCGTGATGTATGGTTTACATGAACCTGAAGGAGTCGGTGTTTACAAAGGGCTAGAGGAATTAAAAACATTTATCACTCATGGTCGCAAATCGAAGCTTGGTGAAAAAGCAGGAAAACCACTTGTTAAAAGTATTGATGAATTGGAACAATTCCGTCGCCAATATAGCATTCCGAAATTTATACCGGCGACATTCGAACCAGGTCAGATCGTGCGAGCCGTCGTTGGTTTAGATGGAGGGTCGACGTCATCAAAGGCTGTTTTAGTTGATACCGATGGTGAGATTTTGTTGAAAGAATATCAGCTATCGAAAGGAAACCCGATACAAGATACGAAGGAGCTCCTCGGGCGGGTTTATGATCGAGTACAAGCTTCAGGCGCCAAGCTGGAAATCATCGGATTTGGAGCAACAGGTTATGCTGCTGATGTGTTAGAAAAAACGTTAAAAGCCGATGTGAATATTGTTGAGACTGTCGCACATATGATGAGTGCCGTTCATTATTTTGGAGACATTGATGTTGTTTGTGATATTGGCGGCCAAGACATAAAGGTGCTGTTTCTTAAAAACGGGGATATTCGAAACTTCCGGTTGTCGAACCAATGTTCAGCTGGAAACGGCATGCTTTTACAGGCAATGGCTGATCAATTTGGCATTCCAATCCAAGAGTATGCGGATACCGCATTTAGAGCCGATCTCAGTCCGAAATTTTCTTATGGATGTGCGGTCTTTCTTGATTCAGACCGTGTGAACTTCCAAAAAGAAGGCTACGCGAAAGAAGAATTGTTAGCGGGGTTAGCGTTAGTATTGCCCAAAAATGTCTGGCAGTACGTTGTGCAAATTCCCCGGATGGCTGAGCTCGGACGAAAATTTGTCCTTCAAGGGGGAACACAGCATAACCTCGCCGCGGTAAAAGCCCAGGTCGATTATATTAAAGAACGTGTCCCCGATGCTGAAGTGTTTGTTCATCCACATACTGGTGAAGCAGGTGCAATCGGAGCTGCGATGGAAACACTTCGCGTCGTGAAACGAAGAGGGTATTCAACATTTCTTGGCCTCGATGAAGCGATTGGTATGCAGTATACCTCGCGAAATGACGAATCAACACGTTGCAATTTCTGTCCGAACAATTGCAGCCGTACATTTATTGACACATCAACACCTGATGGACAAACAGCTCGTTATATCTCAGGTTTTAGCTGTGAAAAGGGAACCGTCGAAGATAAAGAAGCAATGATGCAGCTGACGAAGGAACGAAATCAGTTGAAAAAGCAATATCCGAACCTTGTTGAATATGAATCAAGGCGGATGTTTAGGCATTTCTATGATCCTGAACCGATACCTGAAGAAAACAAAACAATTGAGGATATAAAAATCAAGCCCGGTTTACTTGGTATTGGGATACGCCGCAAACAATATACGCGTACTTTCCAACGATCATCACACGAAGCATGGGAATCAAGAAAACAATTACGAATTGGCATTCCGAAAGTTTTAAATATTTGGTCGACGGCACCATTTTGGCGGACATATTTTGAAACGCTTGGCATCGATCAACGCAATATTGTCTTTAGTGATGATACAAGTGAGGAAATGTGGCAGGAGGGAGGAAAGTACGGTTCGATTGATCCTTGCTACCCATCAAAAGTAGCTCAAGCTCACGTTCATAATTTGTTATTTAAACATCATCGCGAAAACCGACCATTACATGCAATCTTCTTCCCGTGTATCACTCACATTCCGACACACTTAAAGAATGTGATGGACTCCTCGAGTTGTCCGATTGTCGCTGGAGCACCGAATGTCATAAAAGCGGCGTTTACTAAAGAAACGGACTTTTTTAAGACTAGAGGAATTTCGTATTTTGACCCGGCTTTTACGTTTACCGAGCCAAATATGCTGAGGAAACAGTTGTTTGAAGCATTTAAAGATTTTCTGCAAGTTACAGAAGACGAAAGCGACTTTGCCGCAGACGAAGCATGGAAGGCGATGGAGTTGTTTGAAACGGAAATGCAAGAAAAAGGTCGAATGATTTTAGAACAAGTAGAAGCCGAAAATAAGCTTGCAATCTTAATGATAGGTCGTCCTTATCATTCCGATCCTGGACTTAACCATAATGTATTAGACGAATTCCAAGTGCTAGGATATCCAATTTTATCGATGCGTTCCCTACCAAAAGATGAGGAATGGCTCCGTCGTTTCTTTAAAGCCGATCTGGAAAACGGCAGAGTTGAAAATGCACTTGAAGTAACAGATGTTTGGCCGGAAAATTTTAGTTCGAATAGTGTCCAAAAAGTTTGGGCCGCGAAATTTGCCGCACGTCACCCAAATGTTGCTGTCCTTGATTTATCTAGCTTTAAATGTGGGCACGATGCACCAACATATGGGCTAATTGACTCAATTATCTCGACAGCAGGAACACCATATTCAGCACTCCATGATATTGATGCAAATAAGCCGAGCGGTTCAATTAAGATTCGGGTCAAGACGTATGCGCATAGCCTAGGGTTGCATGAAGAACGTCTCGAAGATTTAGCGCGTAAAAAGCTAGAGTTAGAACGTCTTATTGATAAAAAGCGTCGCGAATTGATGCACGGATCGATCTATGACCGATTAGATCAATCATCAGAGAAAAAAGCCATTTCTGAATAATCATTAAAGGAGTGATTCGAAAGTGCAACAAACAAAGCGAAAATCTAGTGCTCAAGAAATGGAAGAAAAAGAGGTTGTCCGCCGTTTTGAAGAACATTTGAACCAATTTAAACAAGAGCAAGAAATGGAACTAGGATTAAATCAAGCAAAGAACCAGTGGTTTGATCCTGTTCCACGGCAATTTTTTGCGAAGGATAAAGATTCAACAACCATTCTTTTTGGTGGATTGACAATGGCCCATGACTATTTAATTGCTGGAGGGCTAAAAGGTCTCGGATATAATGTACAGCATATGGATTGTCCAGATACTGAGTCGCTCCGCTTTGGAAAAGAGTTTGGCAATAGAGGACAATGCAACCCTACTTATTTCACCGTAGGGAATTTAATTAAATATCTAACCCATTTAAGAGACGTAGAAGGAAAGTCAAAAGAAGAAATCATTCGAAAATACCTTTTTGTAACAAGTGGATCCTGTGGCCCTTGTCGCTTTGGGACATATGTGACAGAGTACCGTAAGGCCTTAAGGGATGCTGGTTTTGATGGTTTCCGAGTATTAATCTTTCAACAGCAAAGCGGTTTAAAACAGGCTACGGGTGAGGAATCTGCCCTTAAATTAGACAGCGCTTTTTTTCTAACGTTTTTAAAGGCTATTTTAATTGGTGACATCTTAAACGCGTTAGGTTATCGGATTCGTCCTTATGAAGTTGTTTCAGGGTCAACGAATGAAGCTTTACAGCGCTGTAAAGACATAATATATGAAGCTTTCAGTGGTCGGAAGTCGATTGTAAAAGCTTTACATCAATGTAAGCGGGAATTACGTGCCGTGAAAGTTGACCGTACGCTTGTCAAACCAAAAGTAAGTATTATTGGCGAATTTTGGGCAATGACGACAGAAGGTGATGGAAATTATCGCCTCCAACAATTTTTGGAGGACGAAGGGGCTGAAGTTGAAGTACAGTCGATGACTGCTTGGATTTTATTCTTAATATGGGAAGGACGATATGATACCCTTGAACGGATGCGTTTGCGAAAAACAGATGCCGGTCGTAAAGGGTTGGAAGGGAAAAATGCTCAAAAGCGGTTGCTAATGCTCCATGCAGCAGATCGTGCAGTTAGAGTCATGTTCCAAACATATGCGAAAATTATCGGACTTCGCGGTTATCACTTGCCAGATATGGACGAAATTGCCAAAGTAGCGCATGATTATTACAATAACCATCTTAGAGGTGGTGAAGGGCATATGGAAGTTGGAAAGTTGATTTTGAATGTTGTAAAACAAAAAGTAAATATGACAATTTCGGTTAAGCCGTTTGGATGTATGCCTTCTTCTGGTGTTTCTGACGGGGTACAATCGCTGATAACAGAAATTCATCCGGATGCGATTTTTCTTCCAATAGAAACAACGGGTGATGGTGCAATAAATGTTTATAGCCGAATTCAAATGATGCTATTTAAGGCGAAGCAGGCAGCACAGAAGGAGTTTGAAGAAGCTTTAATAAAGAAAGGATTGACAGTTGAAAAGCTTAGCGCACTCAGTTCAAAGAAAGCTGTCAATTCACTACAAGAAAATCGCCATGTAGTCGCATGTACTGCAGCAAATACCATTTACAGCAGTAAAACTGGCTTTTCTAATCTATATTTTTGGCGCAATAAGAAACAAAGAATGGAAAGCATGTAGCATTCGATGAGTCCGCAATTTTAGTTTTTTGTTGGACAAACTATTTAAATAAGATGATCCAAAGACACATCCTTTTTGTAAGCATAAAGAATGTGTCTTTGTTGATTATTTTATTGTTTCGTGTAGATTGAACCGTAGTATATAAGGACTAGGCTTCACATTGTTCTTGTAGATTGAGACAGGGCCCGTTGCTCACGGACAGTGGTAAGAAAGAGTCCAGTAGCTAGTAATGATAAATTAAATACAATGACTCCTCCCCAATGGAAATGTTCCCAAAAATAACCACCAAATGAGCCAACAATTGAAGACCCCAAATAATAAAACAATAAGTAAAGAGAGGATGCCTGTGCTTTATTTTGTGCTGCTCGAGCTGTAATTAGCGCACTTACGATTGAGTGGCTTGCAAAAAAGCCAAATGTAAAAATGGCAATTCCTACTATTTTGTATAGTAAAATCGGTATTGTTGTAAGTAATACTCCACTAATCGTAATAAGGATTGAAAACTTTAAAATGAAAATACCTCCATACTTATTCGCTTTTTCCCCCATATAAATAGAGCTAAACGTACCACATAAATAAACGACAAAGATAAAGCCAATCACGGTTTGACTTAGATTATAAGGTGGGGAGATAAGTAAGAAACCAATGTAATTATACATTGATACGAAGCTTCCCATTAATAAAAAGCCAAGTATAAACAAATAATTTAATTTGTTATCGGTTAAATGTGTTTTGTAGGCACCCCATATGGACGCCCAGGCTAATTTCGTTTTTGCTTCTGTTCGTATCGTTGGCAAAGAAAACAAAAAAATGATACTTAAAATCAATGTGGTAAATCCGATAACTGCAAAAGCGATTCTCCATGTAAATAAATCAGTTAATACACCGGCAACGATTCTTCCAGACATTCCTCCAATGCTTGATCCTGAAATGTAAAAGCCCATAATCATCGCCGTGTGCATCGGGTTGAATGTCTTTCCAATATATGCCATCGCGATGGAGGGGACTCCTGCAACAAAAATTCCTAATAGCGTGCGGAAAATTAATAAAGTATAAAAGTTTGGACTTAAGGACGATAAGATTCCCATTATCGAGGTGAGGAACATCGACGCTACCATTATTCTTTTTATTCCTATATTTTCAGCAATAGAACCGGCAATTAATAGGGTGATTGCTAATAAACCAGTTGTTACTGATAAAGTTAAACTAGCAATTGGGGCCGAAACATTAAATTCTTCAGCAAATAACGGCATCGTTGGCTGTGTTGTATAAATTGTGATAAAAGGGACTAATCCAGCAATAAATAAGGCGATTTTCGCCTGTTTATACTCTTTCGTTCCTGATTGAATAAAGCTCATCAGTATTCCCCATTTCTCGATTCCTTATTCATCTATAAACCTATCCTTTAAAAGTGTACTCTATTATATGGGAATAATCAAAATGGCGGAAACATTATGAATACAGTAGGAGAATGATACTAACTTAAGGAGAATCTGAAGGGAAATTAAATAATAACCAAAGGAAGGTGCGACAATTTCAATCATTCATCGCACTTCCTTTGGTTACAGGAGTAGAAAAATAGCAATAAAAAAGAGCCTATAAAATTCTTATTGTTATTGGGTAAAGGTACGGTTCGTCAGGTTCATCAATGATATCCCAATTGGTTACTTTTACGACGGGCAACTCAATTCCATTATATCCAGTCACATCTAATACACCAGTTGCTCGAATCCAAGTATCTTGTTCAATATTTTGAGCCTCGGCAATTTCAGTAACAAATCCGATGATACTTGCATCTGCTACACAATGGGTAATAACGAATCGAGAGAGAACGAGTTGATTTTCTTTAAGTCCTTCCTCTTTATAGACAAACCCGGTAAGTTCTATTTCTTTGCCCTTGTACGTTTCGATATCAAAACTAATTTCATCATAGTAGGCAGCAAAAACAGGTTCATCCATGATTATTTTATTTGTTTCCTTGACGCCTTGAATAAGTTGATCATACTCTGCTTTTGACATTACGTTTTTATATTCCAAATCTGGGATTGCATAGTGATCAATAAAAGAAATATCCTCTATTTCCTCATCTGGCTTTTCAAATTCATTATCAATTATATGGGTTTGTGCAAATGGGTCTTCACTGTCATTTATTGTATTTGAAGAAAATTCATCCGCATTATAAGCGGTGCTTTGTGACTGGTTTGCAAATATCGCCATGCCTCCTTTTTTGTCAACAATAGATGCGTCCAGCACCTTAGGAGAAAGGAGAAAACCAGTTAATAAAGGAAACACAGTTATCGTGTAAGAGATGAACTTTTTAAAAGTAAAAGGTTTATTTCCGTGGTCATGCTGATGACTGCATGTGGAATCATGCTGATGATCACACTGATGATGACTTTCATTATTCGTTGACCATATTCTTGTAATTTGAATAAAAAATAACACTAAAAATAGAACAGAGGCTGTTTGACTTAATCCGACATATTTAGGATTAATCAGCTTTGTAATTTCGCCTGTTACGTGAAGTTTAAAAATTAGCCCAGTAAATGCCAGTAAGATTAAAGCTCTTATTGCTTGTTGGAAATGAAAAGTCATAGGTTCCCCTCCCTTATAAGAAGCTTTGCAGCAGCATTAATGTTATAAATACAGTTATTGAAACGAGTGCAAGCATTCCTAGTACAAAGCGAAATCGGAAAACACTTAGCATCATTAGCGTGTTTTTTAAATCAATCATCGGTCCAAAAATTAAAAAACCTAAAATCGAGTGTGTTGGAAAAATATTACTGAAAGAAGCAGCGATAAATGCATCCGCTTCAGAACATAGTGAGAGGATAAATGCTAAACCCATCATAATGAATAGTGACGACATTGGGCCACTCCCAGCCTCTAATAGAGTTCGTGCAGGCATATAGGTTTGCACAAAAGCCGCTAAAAACGCACCAAGGATTAAAAATTTAGCCATATCAAAAAATTCATCAATCGAGTGGGTTAGCATCGCCCAAAACTTGTTGATAAAAGGTTGTTTTTTTTTGCTCCATTTTCACCTGAACGTTTAAATTTGTATGCTTAAATTGCGTGCCTTTAAATATCAAGCTGACAATGAAAGCAATGATGATGGCGATGAAAAAGCCTAATCCCATCCGTAGCCCTGCAATTTGCAAATCATTACCAAAGGCCATGTATGTAGAAGCGATGACAATTGGATTGATAAGAGGGCCAGTCAACATAAAGCCCATTGCAGCATAAATTGGCACACCTTTAGCGATTAATCGTCGGACAATTGGGACAATTCCACATTCGCATGCCGGAAAGAAAGCACCTACTACACAACTCATAATAACAGCTAGTAATTTATTTTTAGGAATCCATCTCTGAATATGTTCCTCGGTAACAAATATTTGAATGACTCCTGCAATTAGCACCCCTATTAAAACAAACGGCATCGCTTCAATTAAAATACTGAGGAAAATCGTATTCAGGTTCAAAATGGAATCTGGCATATTAAACGAAAATCCTGAGCCAAACGAAAATAATAGGATAAGAATTCCCATAAGAATGATTCCAGTAAAATCAATGATATAGGAACGGATTACTCGAAACATTTAAACCTCCTTTGATATAGCATATTGTATATCTATCAAAAAATATCTATGTTAAATTTTAAAAATTTATGATTATGCTAGAATTTCAATTGAAATAAAACGAATTTTTTAATTATACGAAAACAAAGCACCCTACTACTTAAAGTAGTAGGGCAGGGAAACCCATCATCGAATATAACTTTTTCACTTTATTTATTATTTAATGCAATCTCGATGGTCTGCAAGTTCTTTCTCATAATGCTGAAGTAGTCATCCCCTTGTTCGATATTTTCCTCAGTAATTGTTTCGAGATTATGAAGGGTAAGAGCTTCAGCTCCAATTTCTTTCTGAACAATTTCAGCGATTTTTGTAGTTAAATTTTGATCGAAAATCACGTGCTGAATCTGATGTTCTTTCGACTCTTCGATAATCGTTTTTAACGCTTTTTGTGAAGGTTCCTGTGTTGGCGAAATTCCAGTAATAGGAATCTGTTTAATTCCATATCTCTCTTCCCAATATCCATAAGCTGCATGGGATACCAATAAGTGTTTCGTTTGAGCATTGTCAATTGTTGTGATGAATTCTTGATCAAGCTTTTCTAATTCTGCTTTTAACTGTACAAAATTTTGTTCAAATTCCTCAGCTTGTTCTGGCATTAACTCGGACAATGAATTCTTAATGTTTTCTGCAAGAGCAATTGAACGAATCGGGTCCAACCAAACATGTGGATCCTCGTCACCATGGTTATGATTGTCATCTTCTGTTTCATGGGCATGACCGTGAGCCTCTTCATGGTGGTTGTCGTCATCATGCTCATGACCGTGAGCCTCTTCATGGTGGTTGTCATTATCATGCTCATGACCGTGAGCCTCTTCGCGGTGGTTGTCGTCATCATGCTCATGGCCGTGAGCCTCTTCATGGTGGTTGCTGTCATCATGTTCATGACCGTGAGCTTCTTCATGGTGGTTGTCGTCTCCATGCTCATTATCGTGATCGTCTTCGTGATGGTGAGCATGGTCGTGATCATCACTTGATTCAATCAGTTCGATTCCTTTCCCAGCCGCGAGAATGGTAACTTCTTCATTTTTTAATATTTCAGTAGCCTTATCCGCAAACCCTTCAACACCTATACCAGTGTAAATAAATAAATCAGATTCAGCGAGTGCAATCATGTCTCTTGTCGACGGTTCATATGTATGGGCATCGACATTTGGTGGTAAAACGCTTTGAACATCTACATGATCACCACCAATTTTTTTTGTGAAATCTTCTAGGGGAAAGATGGTAGTGAACACTTTTAACGTTTCGTTTTCAATGTTCTCTTCATTGCTAGAAGTTTCAGAGTTTCCACAGGCTGCAAGTAAGAGACTAGAAGCTAATACGGAAGTAGTAAACCATTTTCTTACATTCATTTAAAACACTCCAATCTTTATTTAACGTTACTAAAATGATCTTTTTTGCAAATAATCGTAATAATTACGATTTAAAATCTAAAAAATAAAACCAATATCATTAATCGTAATTGTTACGTTTTATATTGTAAAAGATTCATAGGGGTTTGTAAATACTTTTTTTCTTGTTGCTAGAAAATGTGACAAAAGTCACTTTTGTTCAGAGAAAGTTAATAAACGTTCATTTTGTGAGCATAATTTAGCTTTGTTATAGTTAAATTAAACAGTGTTTAAAACAATGTTTAAACTTAATTAAGAAAATAGGGATAATGATGAAAGCAGAAAAAGACGTATCTAAAAGAGATCTCATTTTAAACGTTACACTCAAATTAATGAAAAAAGAAGGGTTTGACGGGGTGACGGTGCGTAAAATTGCTAGTTTGGCTAAGGTAAATGTAGCCTCAATTAATTATCATTTTGGATCAAAAGATAAATTGTTGAATGAGGCCATTCAGATTTTATTGAATTCCCTTAGAGAGTCTTTTGCTATTTTAGATGATGCATCAATCACTCCTCGTGAAAGATTAAAATATTTTCTTATTGAATATTTAAAAACAAACCAGCAATATCCATTTATTATTCGGAGACTGGTGATGCAAGAGCCAGCTATGTTTGAAAGTCAAATAAATTTCATGAATTTTATAAAAGTGATTGGATTAAAGAAGGTACAAAAAACGATTCAAGAACTTTCTGGCGAACAGGATTCGCAAATTCTAACAGTAATGATGACTCACATTATGGGCGCCTTATTCCTGCCTACTTTAATTGAGCCTCTATACGAATTGGTTACTGACTTTTCATTTCCAGATGTTGAAACAAGGGTAGAGATTTTGCTAGACCGTTATTTTGGTTATCAAAATGATCTTTAAAGTAGTTTGATTAAGAGAGAAGTATAGGGAGAGATGAATGTGGAACTTCAAGTTGGGCTTGATGTCGGTTCAACAACAGCTAAGATGGTCGTTTTGAATCATAAGAATGAAATGGTGTTTAAATCGTATCAACGCCATTTTTCTGATATTAAAAATACGACACTTCGTTTATTACAACAACTTTCAGACGAGTTTCCTGATGCAAGATTAAAAATAAATGCAAGCGGATCTTCGGGCTTAGGGCTTTGTGAAGATTTAGGAATTCCTTTTATCCAAGAGGTAGTAGCTTGTACAGAGGCAGTAAAATCAACGGTGTCTAATATTGATATTATTGTCGAACTTGGAGGGGAAGATGCAAAACTAATTTATTTAACAAACGGCCTTGAACAGCGGATGAATTCGGCCTGCGCGGGGGGAACGGGCGCGTTTATCGACCAAATCGCCTCCTTGTTAAATACCGATGCAGAAGGACTGAATAAACTGGCTATTTCAGCAGAAAAAATATATCCAATTGCCTCAAGATGCGGGGTATTTGCAAAAACGGATATTCAGCCACTCCTTAATGAAGGAGCAAGGAAAGAAGATATTGCAGCATCAGTGTTTCAAGCTGTGGTGAATCAGACAATCGGAGGACTCGCTAGCGGAAGACCAATCCGAGGCAATATAGCCTTTCTTGGAGGGCCTTTAACTTTTCTTCCAGAGCTTAGGAAACGGTTTATACAAACACTCAAACTAAACAATGAACAAGTATTATTTAGTCAAGATGGTCATTATTATGTGGCAATTGGTGCAGCGTTAGAAAGTGAAAAAAACTCTTCCGTCAAGGCTGATCAACTAATCCAAATGTTATTGAAAATGAGCAACTCGAAAAGGAAACAAGTTTCCAACCGAAACGAACCACTTTTTCATCAATCAGGTGAACTTGAAGCGTTCATGCAACGCCATGGTCAGTCAAAGGTAAAGAAACATCGACTTTCTACATACAAAGGAAGTACATTCCTAGGAATTGACGCCGGGTCAACGACAACGAAAATTGTTCTAATTGGTGAAAAAGAGGAAGTGCTATTTGAATTTTACGATAAAAACAAAGGGAATCCACTTGAAACCGTTAGAGAAGGACTTTCCAGTTTGTATCAGAGTCTTCCTAATGATGTGACCATCGAACGTTCAACTGTGACAGGTTACGGAGAAAAATTGATTCAAGCTGCCTTTCAGATCGATGATGGTGAGATTGAGACAGTTGCCCATTATACGGCTGCAAAAAAATTCGAACCTGATGTAGATTTTATTATCGATATTGGCGGCCAAGATATGAAATGTATAAAAATCAAGGAAGGTGTCATTGATCGCATTGTTTTAAATGAAGCATGTTCTGCTGGCTGTGGATCGTTTTTAGAAAGCTTTGCTGAAACTTTAGGGGAAAATGTGCAAGAATTTTCTCAGCTTGCTTTAACGGCACAAGCACCAGTCGATCTTGGTTCTAGGTGTACCGTATTTATGAATTCAAAAGTTAAACAAGTTCAAAAGGAAGGTGCGAGCATCCCTGATATTTCAGCAGGTTTAGCGTATTCGGTAGTATTAAACGCTTTATATAAAGTAATAAAGCTAAAATCGGTAGATGAGATGGGACACCGAATTGTTGTTCAAGGTGGAACGTTTTTAAATAATGCCGTTTTAAGGACATTTGAAAAACTGACAGGAAAAGAAGTCATTCGTCCTGACTTAGCAGGACTGATGGGTGCCTATGGGTGTGCGCTTTTATCCAAACAAAAGTGGATAAAAGAGAAGAAATCTTCATTACTAACTGGACAGAAGATTCATGATTTTCATGTAACAACGACCCACCGCCGATGCGGCCTTTGTGAAAATAATTGTCCAATTACAATCAACCGTTTTGCTGATAAACGGACATTCATTTCTGGAAATCGTTGTGAGCGCGGAGCTGGGAGACCAAAAATTAAAAGTGCACTTCCAAACTTAGTAGAAGAAAAACGCGAGAAATTATTTAACCGGACTAGTCTTTCTGGAACGGATGCTTATCGGGGTAAGATTGGTCTTCCGCGTGTATTAAATATGTATGAAAATTATCCTTTTTGGCATGCGTTTTTTAGTGAATTAGGCTATGAGGTCGTGTTATCGGATTCTACGAGTAAGGAAATGTTTGAAAAAGGAATGGATACCATTCCATCTGAATCAGTTTGCTACCCAGCAAAACTGGCTCATGGACATATCATTAACTTAATAGAAAAAGGGGTTAAAAAGATTTTTTACCCTGCAGTTGTTTATGAAAAGAATGAAAGTAAAGCACAACAAAATCACTTTAACTGTCCAGTTGTTGCCTCCTATTCTGAAGTTATACGTGTCAATATGGAATCAATATTTGTAGAAAATCAAATTGAATATGTATCACCGTTCATATCGTTTGACGAACCTAACTCTCTGTTAACAGAATTAGGTAGAACCTTCGATGATCTCTCGAAAAAAGAAATGAAGCGAGCCGTCAAACTAGCGAAACAGATGGAGGCTGACTATAAAGAATGGTTGCAAAAACGCGGGGAGGACGTTATTAATCAATTGAAGGCAGAAAAAACAATTGGCATTGTTATGGCTGGACACCCTTATCATATCGATCCAGGAATTAACCATGGGGTTTCAGAGGAAATCAACCGCCTAGGAATGGCGGTTTTAACAGAAGATGCGATATCCCATCTTGCAATAGACCAAAGTCATGTAGATGTTGTTAATCAATGGACTTTCCACTCTCGGTTGTATCGGGCAGCAGCTGTGATTAAAGAAAACCCTCAGTTAGAAATATTGCAAGTTACCTCTTTTGGTTGCGGGATTGATGCGATTACTACCGATGCAGTTGAGGAAATGATGGAAGAAAACAATCAGTTATACACATGGTTAAAAATGGATGAGGTAAGCAATTTGGGGGCTGCTAGAATCCGTCTTCGATCATTAAAAGCAGCTATTGCAGAACAACGCGATAAAGAATTTGCTGTTCGTAAAACGAATTGTCGCCTAAAAGAACTTGAACCAGTTTTTACGAAAGAAGCGAAAGAGAGGGAGTATACGATTCTCGCTCCACAAATGCTTCCTTCTCATTTCGAGTTATTTGAAAAGGCCTTTCAACTTCACGGCTACAAATTGAAGGTCATTAAAAATGTCACCGATGAGGCTGTCGAACAAGGTTTACGCTATGTAAATAATGATGCTTGTTATCCAGCAATCATTACGATTGGACAATTAGTAAGCACATTAAAAACGGGTGAATATGATTTGAATCGAACAGCGGTCATCATGTCACAAACAGGAGGAGGTTGTCGGGCAACAAATTATTTGGCTTTGTTGAAAAAAGCCTTGAAAAACGCTGGTATGCAACAAATTCCTGTCCTTTCATTAAATGCTGGCGGAGTCGATGGAGTGAAACATCCAGGATTTAAAATTACGCCCCTGCTTGCCAAAAAGCTTGTGGTGTCCGCATGTCTTGGTGATCTTCTCATGCGCCTGAAGCTTGCGGTAAGACCGTATGAGAAGATAGAAGGAAGTACTGAGATGGTCTATTCTAAATGGATGGAACGGTGTCGGAAGCTATTAGAAAACTTTTCTATGAAAGAATACAAGCAGATGATTCAAGCGATTATTTCGAGTTTTGAAAAGGTAGAAGTGTTTGTTCATAAAAAGCCACGTGTCGGTATTGTTGGTGAAATCCTGGTGAAATTCCATCCTTATGCCAACAACCAACTGATTGAACAGATTGAAAAAGAGGGAGGAGAAGCGATCGTACCGGATTTTATTGATTTCTTTTTGTACGGACTTCATAATAAAAACTTCAAAGTAGATCATTTTGGTCTGCCTAAATATAATAAGTTGATAGGTAAAGTGGCTACAGAATTCATAGAGTTTTATAGAAATCCAATTCGTCAAGCATTAATCTCTAGCAATCGTTTTGAAGCACCACCGAAAATTACAGAAATCGCCAATAGGGCAGCAAACTTTCTAAGTTTAGGAAACCAAATGGGGGAAGGCTGGCTTCTGCCTGGAGAAATGGCTGAATTAATGGACTCAGGAGTAGAAAATGTTGTTTGTGTTCAGCCTTTTGGCTGCCTTCCAAATCATGTGATAGGCAGAGGGATGTTTAACGCCATCAAAAAAGAATATCCGAATGCCAATCTCATTTCAATTGATTATGACTCAAATATTAGTAAAGTAAATCAAGTAAACCGGATAAAGTTAATGATTAATATTGCCAAGAATAAGGTTCAAGCATAGACTAAACAAAAACTTTTTGAGAATAGAGACAAGCCTAACCGTAGGTCAAAATTTGCGGTTAGGCTATTTTTAGTTTTAAAACTGCCTTTAGACAAAAAACGTAACTATTGACTAGTATTGTCGGATGTTGACAAATTGTCAATACACAGATATATTGATAGCATCAAAAAAAGATACGGCAGGGAGATATTTTCATAGTTTAACGGCACGGAAGGGGATGTTGATCTTGAGTCAACAAGATACACTAGGAACTCTATTAAAGGAGTTGTTAGAGGAACGTTCATTGTCAATGGGAAAGTTCAGTGTAATGTGTCAGGTTGATAAAGCAACGATTTCGAGAATCGTTAATGGCAAAAGGAAGGCTAATTTAAGTCATTTGCAAAAATTTGCTGACTCCTTAGATGTTTCGATAAATGAGTTAATGCATGCAGCTGGTTATCATGTTGAAAGGAAAGCAGAGAAGATTGCATTTGAGGAACAGGCTTCAATTGAAATGAATGCGATTCTTGAATCTACGAATCTATTTGGGGAAAAGTTATCTGTTGAAGAGATTAAACAGGAATTAGCAAAATATGAACAATACGCCCAAACGGAAGAGGGGCGAGAATCAATTCACAATGACTTTAAGGAAAAATTAAAAAAAGTAGACAGTATTGGGCCATATATCAATCATTTACAAGAAATGTATGAACGATTTCGGATGAGAAAGGGCACGACGAAAGAGCTTGCACTTACCGGGGCAGCATTGTTGTATTTTATTTTAACAATAGACCTTATCCCTGACTATATTTTCCCAATCGGGTATCTTGACGATGCAATGGCAATACAGTTAGTATTAAATATTTTCAAAAAATAGGTTTAAATCTTATTTAGAAAGGCATTTTCTAACTCATAAAAAGGGTTCGCTTAATGGTTTATCGCAGATTAACTCCCATGAAAATAGCGAATTTCATACATGTTGGTGAAGCTTGCTTCATGATTGGCTGCCAGTTAAAGCCCCGAATCATTGGAAGGCTTCGATTAATTGACCTTAAGCGGTGTAAAAGTCCTTACGAAAGACGAACCATTTGAACGTAGCGACAAGAATGAGCAAAAAGAGAATGGTTATAGGTGGAATGATGAAACGAAATGAAACACAAGTTGATTATCCTTTAATACTTATATTAATGGCGTTGTTTTTTTTCAGTCTATTTGTTGTATATAGTGCTTCTGGGCAGTATCAGACAGATGATTCGTTGTATTTTGTAAAGCGACAAGTGATTTGGTATATCATCGGTTTTACCGTTATGGCAATTGTAGCGTATTTCGATTATGAATTGCTTGAAAAATGGGCATTGCCATTGTATCTTGTCGGAATCGGATTATTAATTCTTGTCCATTTTTTTGGGACGTTTAAAAACGGTTCGCAAAGATGGATTAGTTTTGGATTATTTGAACTTCAGCCATCCGAATTTGTAAAAGTATTTTTGGTTCTCTTGCTATCTGTATTTCTAAATAAGCTAGGAGAAAGAAACTTATCATTTATTGAAAGCATTCCGATTACGCTTAAGATGGTCGTTTTTACGATGATACCGTTTTTTTTGATTCTTGTTCAACCTGATTTAGGCTCGGCTTTAGTAATCGGTGCGGTATTAATCACTTTAATGGTCGTTTCTAATATCTCTTATAAAATGATTCTTTTAATAATCTCTAGTGCCGCGGGGTTATTGGCATTTTTAGTTTATTTACACAATCATTTTTTTGATATCTTTATTAAAATTATTAAGCCCCACCAATTAGAAAGAATATATGGGTGGCTAAGTCCGGAAAGTTTTGCTTCAAGTTATGGATATCAATTGACGCAGTCTCTCTTAGGAATAGGATCTGGTCAAATGACAGGTTGGGGATTTAATCAAGGGCATCAAGTACAAAGTGGAAGGATACCAGAAGTTCATACCGACTTTATCTTTGCTGTTATTGGGGAAGAATTTGGGTTTGTCGGTGCTTCAATTTTAATTAGTTTATATTTTCTTTTAATCTATCGAATGATCATCATCGCTTTACGAGCGAACACATTGTTTGGCGTTTACATTATAGCTGGAGCGATTGGATTGATCTCGTTTCAAGTCTTCCAAAACATTGCGATGACGATTGGCCTAATGCCAATTACAGGTCTTGCGCTTCCGTTTATTAGTTATGGTGGAAGTGCACTTCTTACGAATATGATCGCAATTGGATTAGTGTTGAGTGTGAATATTCGCTCGAAAAATTATATGTTTAGTAATCATCAAACCGTCTAGGGTGATTCCGTGCTGTTGAGATACCTTAAGAAATTCGATTATTTATTAATTCTTGCGATTTTCCTCCTTTGTTTTTTAGGTTTAGTTATGGTTTATAGTGCGAGCTACCCATTAGGGGTCATTCAGTATGGAAATGACCGTTATTTTATTGATAAGCAGCTGACATCTTTTAGCATTGGCCTTGTGTTTTTTACTATAGCTGCATTTTTTCCTCATCAAATCTATGCGAAGCTTAGCCCAATCATTGTGCTAATTTCAATCTTCTTATTAATCATTGTTTTAATTCCTGGAATTGGTGTTGAGCGGAATTTTTCGCAGAGATGGATTCAACTTGGCTCCTTTATGTTTCAACCTTCTGAGGCAGTAAAGCTTGGAATGATCATATACTTTGCCGCAATATATGCTAAAAAACAAGAATATATCAATCATTTTGCGAAGGGGGTATTGCCCCCGCTACTTATTTTAGGTTTCGTTTTTTTATTGATTTTAAAGCAGCCAGATTTAGGTACAGCTACATCCATCCTTTTAGCTTGTGGTGTGATTCTACTATGTTCTGGGGCAAGGTTGATTCACCTTATCTCTTTAGGGATGATTGCCATTTCTGGAATCCTTTATTTCGCTTTTAGTGAAAGTTATCGGTTAAAAAGACTGATGTCCTTTCTTAATCCTTTTGATGATCCTTCAGGGGAGGGGTATCAATTAATTAACTCGTATCAGGCTATTGCATCTGGCGGGCTACAAGGGAATGGACTAGGAAATAGTGCGCAAAAGTTCGGGTATCTTCCTGAGGCACATACGGACTTTATTATGGCAATAACTTTAGAGGAGCTCGGGATTTTAGGGTTACTTCTCATTATGTTTTTATATTTTTTAATTATGTATCGTGGTTTCCGGATATCACTCAAATTAAAAGACGCATTTTCTAAATTATTAGCGATTGGATTGACTTTTCAAATAATGATTCAAGTGTTTTTTAATTTAGGTGCTGTATCGGGGATCCTTCCAATTACAGGGATCACTTTACCATTGGTAAGTTATGGGGGGTCATCGTTGATCCTTATGATGTATTCGACCGGGATATTGGTTCGATTATCAGCTAGTATTAAGTAAATGGAGTAGCAGTGATTCCCTTTTGGGAGTTACTGCTTTTTTCTTCCCGCATTTATTGTTTTTGGTTTTAAATCTTGTTTATCTAATGTATTTTATCTATGATTAAATGGAAATATTTTGTATCTATCATCCTATTAATTTGGAAGGAGGAAATCATGATCATAAAGCAGCGTTATTTGTTTTGCATTTGTTTTCTATTTATAATCGTTTTTTTATCAGCTTGTAGTGAAAGCAGTCTTAGTGATTCAAAGGAAGTAGTCGATGAATTTGAAAGATTAGCAAATGATAAGAATGAAGAATTGGAGCTGGAACCGCTTGAGCTGACATCCTATAGTGAAGAAATCGGGGTTAGACTATATGAACCTGTTTACAAAAAATTTGCTGTAAATGGGAAGGTGAAAGTGGAAGGTGAAATTGGAAAATTTACAGAGTTAAAGTCTGAGTATGTTTGGATTAAAATTTATTCCTTTGCAGAAAGTCCAGCTGGCAAAGAGCATCAATATTACGTCCCTATTAATGAAGGGAAATTTGAGCAGGTCATTCATTTTCACAATGGTGCAGGAGAATATAAAATAACGATTCAGCTTCCAAGCAAAGATCGCGAAAACTATTATTACGACACTGCTTCCTTCGAAGTTATAAATGTGAATCCGGAAATACAAAGGGACGTTACTTATACACCGTTTGGCCAAGCTGCAGAGCTTTCGATTGAGACGAACTCAAGCTATGTCAAAGAAAATGAGCTATTCTCGCTTAAGGGCAGAGCAGCAAACTTAACTGATGATGAAACGCTCTTGATTACCCTGAAAAAAGATTCAGAAACATGGAAGCATGTGCTTCCGATTAAAAATAATGTGTTTGAGTATGAGATTCCATTATTTTATGGGAAGGGATTGCACAAGCTCGAGATTATGGTTCCCGATGATAAACGCAACAACTATTATCAACTTGCAACAACGATCTTTATCGAAAACGAATCTAGCCGGTCGATGAAACCGGTTGAATTTTCCGAGATGTATTTATCACGTGGCGTCACGCTAGATTTCCCCATATATGGTGGTGATATTGCGGAAACAACCTATCAAATTAGCGGATCAATTGATCCAAATGCAGAGTTTGCCCCAGAAACAACACACGTATATGTGACGGCGAAAAAAGGAGAAGACGAAGCATTGGATGTGATTCCTGTCGAAAATTTTTCTTTTGATGATCATTTTTATTTGCGATTTGGTTCTGGCACGTATGAAATTACTGTAAGTGTTCCTGAAATTAAAGAAAAAAACAGTGATTATTTTCGATATTTTAGTTTTGCTCAATTTGAAGTGGAATCAACTGCTGCCGAAGATCTACGAGATCTATTACCATCTCGGGGCGTACAATCGGATGCACCAGAAATCATTGAATTGGCTAGCCAAATAACAAATGGCATGACGAATGATCGTGAAAAAACAAAAGCAATTTATGAATATGTAGCCAAAAATGTTTCATATGATGTCCAGAAATATAAAAATGATGAATTTGAATGGGATGATAGTGCTTTAAAAACATTGGAGCTTAAATCAGGTGTTTGCCAAGATTATGCTTATTTAACACTTGCGCTATTACGCGCAAGTGGAATTGAAGCTAGGTTTGTAGAAGGCATAGCAGGTGGCGGGATTTTCCCGGGGAGACATGCGTGGGTTGAGGCGAAAGTTGACGGCAGTTGGTTAACGATGGATCCGACCTGGGGGTCGGGATATATTCAAAATGAACAGTTTGTAGCAGCGTTCAATGAGGATTATTTTGATCCTGATATGGGTGAATTTAATAAAACTCATAAACGGACGGGTGTTGCCTACTGAGGATGCATACAGCGGAAGGAATTTAAACGAAAGGCATAGCTAGCAGTACAAGAATTATTTAGAAATTTATCCAATTAATTACAATTTATTAAGCAGTGCTTATGGTAACAATAAACGACATCCGATGAAAAGGATGTCGTTATTTTTTGTTGAAAATTTTAAATTGTAAAATTCGTATTTGTTATTTTTTATTGAAGGAATGGAGGGATTAGTTTGAAGCGTCCAATCTATCATGCTTTGATAATTTTTCTTTTGTTAATAGCCGGATGCAATCAGACATTTCAAGGACAGAGGTCTGAAGAAAATACGAGGGAATCCAGAATAAATATTTTGGAGAATAAACCTGAAACAGAACAGCCTAAAGAGGACCTAGAGCCAATGGAAGAAGAAAACATTCAGCCGAAAGACGAAGCCCATCCACCAGCTTATGGAGTCCCGCAACAAGAGCCAGCTGAACAGCCAGAAGGGAATGAATCTTCTAATACGGAACTTGAAACAGAACAACGGGAGAGTGATTTTAAACTCCCTTTTCATGACTTTAAGGCGCGTTGGAATGCAATTTCAAATGAACAGGGAGCCAATTTAGAAATTGGTTCACTTGAAAAAGTAAACTCAGAGGATGGCAGCTATTATCGGAGCTTTTTCAATCAGTCTCTCGAATTGCGTGTTTTTGTGACAAATAATTATGTGGAAAAATTGCAGTTACTAAATTCAAGTCAAACCAATCTTTTAGCGATGTTAGCTGGTTGGAGTCAAATTATCTATATGTTCAATTTAGATGCTCAGCCTCATCAAATTGAAGAGTTATTTACTGAACTAGGGATTGGCCCTAATTTGGATTTAAACGAGGTGGAAGATCAAACAATTGAGCATGAAGGAATTCGCTATACAGTTAAACGTGTACAACCAGGCTATCTCTTTGAAGCCTCAGGAGAATAGTTAATGAATGAAAGGGTGGCCGAGATGAAAAATGTGTCATGTGGATTATCCTTGCTACCGTTTTGCTTTGGAAAAGTACGAGCCCTACTTTCGCACAGTCAAAATTGTTTAATATGTCATACATTTTCTTCGGGAGCCCAAATAGTTATATTAATCAAGTGAATGCAACGAAGGGAAGTTTGGATGTTGTTTCGCCAAGTTATTTTGATATTACAAAAGATGGACAATTGAGTATTACGTGGACATTGCAAACCTCTTTTATTAATGAAATGCATAAACGAGGCAAAAAGGTTGTCCCTTTCTTAGCAAATCATTGGGATGCAACTGCAGGAATAAATGGTTTGAATAATCGCCAAAAGTTAGCAAATGACATTGCTGCTGCGATTGAAAAGTATAACCTAGATGGGGTAAATGTTGATATCGAAGGTGTTGGTTCCGCCTATAAAGATGCTCATACGGATTTGATTCGGTTGTTGAGGCAAGCAGTTCCTAAGCATAAAGAAGTGTCTGTTGCTGTTGCTGCAAATCCAAATGGATGGAAAACAGGGTGGCATGGATTTTATGATTATAAAGGGATTTCAAATCATGCGGATTACTTAATGATTATGGCTTATGACGAAAGCTGGGAGTCGCCCGATAGTCCAATTGGACCTGTCGCAAGTATGTCTTTTTCAGAACGGTCGATTCAATATGCCATTAATCAAGGCGTACCGAAAGATAAAATTGTCTATGGCCTCCCGTTTTACGGAAGGATGTGGAAATTGGATGGACCAACATTAGAAAATCGTTCCATAAATGGAATGGGCTTATCGAGTACGAGGGTCAATCCTTTAGTAACAACTTTTAATGGGAAAATTGAATTTGATGAGAAAACACAATCTTCTTATGCGACTTTTACGATTCCTAAAGGTCAATCTTATTTTATCGGAAATACGAAATTAACGGAGGGACAATATGTCATTTGGTATGAAAATGAACGTTCGATTAAAGCGAAATTACGTTTGCCAATGAAATATGGAATTAAAGGAACAGGATCTTGGGCTCTTTTTCATGAAACTCCTGATACATGGGATTATTACTCATTATGGCTAAACGGAAGGTATTTTGTTGATGTCACGACAGGATCTTGGTCTGAACCGAGTATTCACTTAGTTTCACAAAGAGGCTGGATGCATGGTACGACGAACACCACTTTTTCTCCAACAACGACCTTAACAAGGGCGCAAGGAGCAGTAATCCTTGTAAGAGCAATGGGGAAGGAACATTTAACCCCTAAAGAGTATCATTTTGCTGATTTACGTAATCATTGGGCAAGAAAAGAAATTGAAGTTGCAAGAGAACTAGGTTATTTACACGGGAAAAAACCAGATCGGTTTGATCCAGGAGCCCCCCTAACGAGAGAACAGCTAGCAAAAATTTTGCATAATATTTTTGAATACCCAATTAATAAACAGGAGCAAAGTCCATTTCCTGATCTGCCAGTTAATCATTGGTCCTATGAGCCTGTAGTAGCGATTTATCAACAAGGTCATCTTGGTGGCTTCAAAGACGGAACCTTTCGTCCACGTAATAGTTCAACACGGGCTGAAATGGCCGCATTAATGGAGAGGATGTCTGGAGATATAGATGGAAAACGAAATCAATGATTGGGTGCAAGTAGATAGGAGTGAATGGAAGTGCAAAATCATAAACTTGAAATGATTAATCAAAACGGAGAATTTGCTCTTGTTCTTTATATAGATAATCAAACAGAATTTGCGAACGAACTGGGAACAGTTGAAGCTAAGAGCAATTCTATTAAGGAAACAGCAAAAAATATCATTAGCCGTAGTTACCCAAAACTGAAAATTACAATGGTAAAAGTTGTGTTAGGGGGGCTAGTAATCGCTTCTTATCAGCTTATAGAGACGCCGACTTCTGCTGCAGCCCAGTTACCTACTAATGGAAGCCATCAAAATGGTCCATCATCGAGCTCGATTTATCATTATGTAAATTCGGGTGAAACGTTATGGATTTTATCAAGACAGTTCAATACAACTGTTCAAGATATTAAGCGTGCGAACAATCTTACCTCAGATGTTTTAAATATAAACCAACGAATGGTTATCCCTAAAGCATTTCATACGGTAAAGCAAGGAGATTATTTAAGTGTCCTTGCAAGAGACTATGGAACAACCGTTTCGGCAATACGGGAAGCCAACCAGTTACAAAGCGATGCAGTACGCCTAGGCCAAACGCTTGTAATACCAATGAGTTTTAATTTAACACAACAATCGGTAGGAGTTGTTCAGCAGCAAGATTCTACTAAACAGCAGACGGTAACTAGAACCTATACGGTCGTATCAGGGGATAGTCTCTCGGTGATTGCCCAACGATTAGGAGTAACGACACAGTCATTGCGAGAAGCCAATCAACTAACAACAGATGTAATAAGGGTAGGGCAAGTGTTGACGATTCCGGGAACGAACGCGACACCAGCTCCAACACCAACTCAATCAACAGCGGAACGAACCTATACGGTCGTATCAGGAGATAGCCTCTCGGTGATTGCCCAACGGTTTGGAGTATCGACACAGTCATTGCGAGAAGCCAATCAATTAACAACAGATGTAATAAGGGTAGGGCAAGTGTTAACGATTCCGGGAACGACAGTGACACCAGTTCCAACACCGACGCCAACTTCGTCGCAATCGACAGTCGAACGAACCTATACGGTCGTATCAGGGGATAGTCTCTCGGTGATTGCCCAACGGTTTGGAGTAACAACCGAGTCATTACGAAAGGAGAACCATTTAACAACAGATGTAATTAGGATAGGTCAGGTGTTGACGATTCCTGGAAATATTCAAGGAGCAGCAACAACTCCAGAAGTTAAAGAGGCCGAAAGAAAAACATTTACGTATCGAGTTGTTTCAGGTGACAGTCTTTCGGTCATCGCAGCAAAATTTGGAGTTTCGGCTGACGCAATTAGAAGTGCCAATCAGTTAAAAACAGATACATTACAAATTGGCCAAACATTAACCATTCAAAACGGATTAAATGCTCCTACAAATATAGCTCAAAATAGTATTTCTTATAGGACACACATCGTTGTTTCAGGTGATAATATTTGGGATTTAAGTGTTCGCTATGGAATCCCGCAAAGTGAATTATTAAGAGCAAATAACTTAACAACATCAAGCGCCTTATCAATTGGTCAAAGGCTGACTATTCCAGTTCATAATATTGCGGTTAAGGAGACAGTTACTGCTAAACATGGGGAATTATTAGATTGGTGGACAGAAGCTCAGTATGTTTTTCCAATCGGAAAAACGGCAAAAGTAACAGATTTCTTAACAGGGAAGAGTTTTTATATAAAAAGAACGATTGGAGCAAATCATGCGGATAGTGAAACTATTTCAGTAAATGACACAAACATAGCTAAGGCAATTTGGGGTGGTTTTTCGTGGACGCCTAGAGCAGTGATTGTTGAGGTTGATGACCGTAAATTAGCAGCAAGCATGAGTTTTATGCCGCATGAACGTCAATATATCATGAATAACGGAATTACTGGCCATTTTGACGTCTATTTTAGTAAAAGTACACGTCATGTGGACGGACGAGCAGACAGTGGCCATCAAGCACAAGTAGAACGAGCCGCAGGGTTGCGGTAAAGGACTAAGGAATACTTAGTCCTTTTTTATTTTGTAGTATTTACCACTTTAAGTTATCACAAAATTTATAATTTATGAATAATACAGATATTACTTGACAAATTTAGCTTTAGGAATTAAATTTTCCTTAGGGAAACTTTTTAAGATAAATCTAAAAGTTTGTCCTGACTAAAAGAATATCCCTTTGTTAGTTATTTGTTGTCTTTGTGCAAAAAAATATATATATATAAGGAGGAGTTATGAAGAAATTCGTTGTTAGTGTATCTTTACTGATGTTAATGGTGTTGGTTGGTTGTACGAAAGAGACCATTGGAGAGGGAAATGAATCTGTTAATGAACAAGAAAGCATACGTATTGTTACGACGATAGCACAGATTAGCGATCCAATTTCAGAGATTGGTGGTGACCGGGTTGAAGTAACTAGTTTAATGGGACCAGGGATAGATCCACATCTATATCAGGCAACACAAGGTGATATTCGAGCACTACAACAGGCGGACATCATTTTTTATAATGGATTACATCTCGAGGGGAATATGGGAGAAATTTTCGCCAATATGAGTGATTCCAAAATGACCTTTGCATTAGGGGAAGTGGTGAATGAAGATCAATTACTTCTTGATGAAGAAGGAGCTATTGATCCACATATATGGTTTGATATTTCCCTTTGGAAGGAGGCATTAAATGGAGCGGTTGAGCAGTTGAAGGAATACTCTCCAAAAGATGCTGACTACTTTGAACAAAATAAACTGGCATATTTTACGAAACTTGATGAATTACAATCCTATTCAGTTAATAAAATTGGTGAAATACAAGAATCTAAACGAATTTTAGTTACAGCACATGATGCTTTTGGTTATTTTGGCCGCATGAATGACATAGAAGTGGTTGGACTTCAAGGGTTGAGTACAGAAGATGAAATTGGAATTTCTGATATTCAATCTACTGTTGATTTACTGATAGAAAGGCAAATACCTGCTGTTTTTATTGAAAGTAGCATTAGTGACCAATCAATTAAATCTGTAATCGAAGGTGCTGCCGCTGCAGGACTTGAGGTCTCTTTAGGAGGAGAATTATTTTCTGACGCAATGGGGGAGTATGGAACAGAAGAAGGGACCTATTTAGGGATGTATCGCCATAATGTAGATACAATTTATAAGGCTCTTATTGGAGGGAACGAATAAATGGATGTGCTTCAAGTAGAGCAACTATGTGCAGCTTACAGAAAAAATATTGTTCTCTCTGATGTGAATTTTACCGTGAAACAAGGTTCGCTTACAGGGATCGTTGGTCCAAATGGTGCTGGTAAATCGACTTTAATTAAAACTATGCTTGATTTACATCCGCGAATCAAGGGGGAAGTTACATTTTTTGGGTCAACGATAAAAAAAGAGAAAACTAGAATTGGTTATGTTCCCCAGCGTGGCTCGGTGGATTGGGATTTTCCGACAAATGCATTAGATGTTGTAATGATGGGGCTTTATGGACAGATTGGCTGGTTAAAATGGCCATCCAAAAAGCATATGAAAACAGCATTAGAAGCTCTTGAAAAAGTAGGCATGGTTGATTATGCATCACGTCAAATAAGTCAGCTTTCAGGGGGACAGCAGCAACGAGTCTTTTTGGCAAGAGCTCTTATACAAAATGCTGATTTGTACTTTTTAGATGAGCCATTAGCTGGAGTAGATGCTGCAACTGAGCGAGCAATTATGACAATCCTTAATGAGTTAAAAAATGAGGGGAAAACTATCATGATTGTTCATCATGATCTGCAAACAGTGGAAGATTATTTTGACCATGTACTTTTTTTAAATAAAACGGTTATTGCCCATGGAAAAACAGAAGCGGTATTTACTCCAAATTATATTTCCCATGCATATGGCGGAGCCGTTCAGTGGATGAAGGGAGACATGGTTCGTGCTAAACATCTTGCAGAGCAGTAATTTTCAATGGGTTTTAGTAAGTGTAGTCCTTCTAGGCATGGCAGCTGGTTTAATCGGTTGCCTTGCTTATTGGAAACGTCAAAGCTTAATGAGTGATGCGATTTCCCATGCCGCTCTTCCTGGAGTGGTACTCTCATTTATGATTTTTCAGGAAAAGAACTTACTTTTGTTAATTATTGGAGCAGGTATTAGTGGGTTAGTTGGTGCACTTCTTATTCAGATGATTAAATCAATGACAAGAATTAGTGAAGATACAGCAATGGGCTTAATATTGGCTGTTTTTTTTGGTGGAGGCATTATGCTCCTAACGATGGTGAATCGTAGTGGGAGTGGAAACCAGGCAGGTCTTGATCAATTCATCTTTGGTCAAGCGGCATCTATGGTTCGACAGGATGTTCTCGTTATGTCAACTCTCGCTATTTTTGTGATTCTTGTTATCTTTATTGGATTTAAAGAATGGAAGCTATATTTATTTGACCCTAGTTTTGCTAAAGGAATAGGACTTTCTTTAAAATCTATGAATATCCTCTACTTAATTCTTTTAGTGTTGACGATTGTTATTGGAATCCAAGCAGTTGGTGTCATTCTTATGTCCGCTTTGTTAATCATTCCCCCTGTGAGTGCGAGGTATTGGACACATTCTTTTAAAGTCATGATGTGGTTATCAGCCTTGTTTGGTGCAAGTGCTGGTGCCATTGGTACTTTAATTAGTGCTTTTGGGTCAGGATGGCCAACAGGCCCTTTCATTGTTGTAGCTTCCTCAGTTTTATTCCTTGTTTCCCTATTATTTGGAGTTAAAAAGGGGATTGTTATTGAATATATAATGTTGCGAAAGCAAAAGAAAAAAGTGGACCAGGACTGGAATCCCCCTTTCCCCGTAAAGGAGATGGACCGATGAGTTATACAGCATGGATATTAATAACAGCTAGTCTTGTAGGGTTGACATGTGGTTTAATTGGTGTATTTTTAATTCTTAGGAAAATGGCAATGATGGCAGATGCAATTAGTCATACGGTTCTATTAGGAATTGTAGTTGCCTATCTCGTCACTCAAAGCCTAAGTGGTATTCATATGCTTATTGGAGCGGTATTAGCCGGATTATTAACTACGTTTCTTGTACAGTGGTTCCATTCACGCGGTGTACAGGAAGATGCAGCAATAGGAGTGGTGTTTACAACCCTTTTTGCAATAGGTGTAATTCTGATTGCTACAAAGGTAGGGAACGCCCATCTTGATGTCCAACATGCACTAATGGGTGAAATTGCTTTTATTCCGTGGAATGTAATAAGTCTCCCTTTGATCGGTGAAGTCCCACGTGCAACATTGATGTTATTTATCGTATTTATTATTGTGGTCGTGGCACTCATTGCCTTTTATAAAGAATGGAAGCTGACTTCGTTTGATCCTGCACTGGCAGCAAGTATTGGGATACCTGTAATGTTCATGCATTACTTATTTATGCTTCTTGTTTCCATTACAACAGTTGCTTCGTTCGATGCAGTTGGTGCAATTATGGTCGTGGCGATGCTTATCGCTCCTGCGGCTTCTGCATATCTTTGGACGGACCGCCTCTCAATTATGATCATGATAAGTGGTTTACTCGGAGTCCTATCTGCGATTGGAGGTTATTACTTGGCTGTTTGGCTAGATACATCAATCTCAGGTTCAATGGCATTTGCAACAGGAATAACGTTTGTGATTAGCTTTTTATTTTCACCTAAGCATGGAATCCTATGGAAAATGAGAAAAGTTGGGACGGGTTGATAAACTGTCCCAACTTCATTTGTGTAAACTAATTTACCGTGTTTCTTCTATTATATTATTATGAAGTATTTAATCGTTGTATGGTAGAATCGTTTCACTTGAAGTCAAGGCCGGATAGACACATGTGTACCAATTGGAACAATTCTAGCTAATTCCTCTACATCATGATTGAACATACGTATACACCCTCTTGAAACGGCTTTGCCTATTGAGCTGGGATCATCTGTTCCGTGAATTCCATAGTGCTGCTTTGATAAACTCATCCACATTGTACCGTAGGGTCCTCCTGGGTTAGGGGCTTTATTAATAATAATAAAATCTCCAACGGGAGTACCGTGGAGAATTCTCCCAACGGCAATTGGGTATTGCTTCTCTAGAACCCCATTTTTAAACAATCGGAGCAAACGATTATTAATTGACACTTCTATTTTATATGGAATTGTATGAGTTGGTGGAAAGCCAGGGATGATGATTGTTTGACCAGGATAAATGACATCCGGATTAATACCAGGATTTGCACGAATAATTACTGATATTGGAGTTCTATAATCACGAGCAATTTGACCCAGTGTTTCACCGGGCTTCACCGTATGATTCAACGGAAGCACCTCCTTATAATTGTATGTTTATCTTATGAATAAGACAGGAAAGGAGATGACAAATCTTTTTAAATCCTATTTTTTCTTAGATTTTTGTGATCGTTTATAAAGCTTGAAGAATATAGATATGATGGAACCCCTTTAGAAAAGTAAACGGTATTGGCTAGTGAACTCCATACCGTTTCTTCATTAGGGTCATAATGTAGATGAAAAGTATACTTTTCAAAATGAGAGATTATACTATAGGAAGTTTTACGTATCTGTCTAATTATTTAGGACAAACTCTTTAAACTTATTTACAGGCGGTGGTATATATTTATTTTCACAATAGCTTAAATAAATATACCGTTCATACACCGGTTTTTTTATTTTAATCGCTTTTACGGGATAGCGATCAAGCCCGAATATATTAGGAATAATTGCAATCCCTAAATTCGCGGCCACAAAACCACAAACGGTCGTATCATCAGCCAATTGATAAGAAATTTTTGGTTCGATATTTATACTATTGAAAAGCTCGTCAAGAATCGGACGAATACCACTCGTTTTATCATAATAAATAAAAGGATATTGAGCTGCTTCAATTAAATCAATTTCTTGACGGTTCGCTAAAGGGTGATCAAGAGAGGTAATCAAGTATAATTCTTGTTTTAAAATAGGGATAGAAGTAATTCCCTCATCAGCAACATTTGAAGTGAATGCAATATCTATTTTGTTCTCTTTAAACTCCTTTTTTATTTCTTCAGTTGTACCTTGCTCCAAAACAAAATTAATCCGTTCATTCCCTTCTATCTGTAAAAAACGATTAATCATTTGAGGAATAAATTCTTGTGCTAAAGAGTGTAAAAAGGCGAGATGAATAACCCCTTTGTTAGGATCGACCATCATTTGTAGATCCTCTTTTGTTTTATCTAAACTAGAAAGAATCGGAGAAACTTTGTCATAAAGAAATTGACCATAATGATTTATTTTAATGTTTCTACCATGTTTATTGAAAAGACAAACTTCAAGTTCTTTTTCTAATTCTTTAATTGAGTGAGTAAGACTAGGTTGTGTAATCGACAAGAGTTTGGCAGCCTTTGTATAATGCTCTGTTTCAGCCAAAACACAAAAATAGTGAAGTTGGTTGATATTCATGTTCGGTACCTCCTCCATAGAAAAATCAATCTTAACTAAAATTTTATGTTTTGATGAACCTTCTGTCTATAATCTCTATCGATTGTTCATAAAGAGTACAAACGATGACCCAAAATCAAATTGTTAATTTTTTGTTCATTTACACATTGGAAAAATTATGATAAACACGCTGATTCATAGTTTTAAACTATAATTTTAATAAAAATTTCTCATTAGACAGAAAGGAACGGCCCGATGCATAATGAGATTGTAATTGATTTCACAAAAACTGAAATTTAAAATCTAGTAGGTTTTTGAAACTTCAAAAACAATCAAGGAGGAAAATAAATGGATTTCCAATTATCAAAAACCCATAAACTGTTGCAACAAATGCTTCGACAGTTTGCTGAAAAAGAATTGCAACCGATTGCTAAAGAACTAGATGAACAGGAACGATATCCATATGAAACAATAGAGAAGTTTTATGATAATGGATTTATGAGTTTTCATTTACCTGCAGAACAAGGCGGTTCAGGTGGAGATACTTTTGGCTATGCTCTTACAATGGAAGAATTTTCACGCATCGATACGCCAACCGCAGGGATATTATCAGGACATAATGAAGCAGCTGTTCGCACCATCCATGAATGGGGAACAGAGGAACAAAAGGAAAAATATTTACCACAGCTTACTGGTAAAACGGCTCGCCGCATGGGTGGTTTTTCTCTAACAGAACCAACTGCAGGCTCTGATACAAATGGATTGCAAACAAGAGCCGTTTTGGATGGTGACCACTACGTTGTAAACGGTACCAAATGTTTCGTGACAAATGGTGGCGTGGCAGAAATCTTTATTCTTATGGCTGTTACAGATCCAACAGTTAGAGGTGGAAAAGGAAAGTCTGCTTTCATCTTAGATAGAAATTCTCCAGGAGTAACTGTAGGTAAAAAAGAAAAAATGATGGGCTTTGGTGCAGCTTCAATTTGTGAATTAATTTTAGATAATGTTAAAATCCCTAAAGAAAATCTACTAGGAAATGAAGGAGACGGTCTAAAAGTTGCCTTAGGTGGATTAGAGGGTGGAAGGATTATTGTAGCTGCCGAAGGCCTTGGGAATGCTCAAGGGATGTTGGATGAAACAAAAAAATACATCAATAGTACGAAACTAGATGGAAAGTTGCTTGCTCAATATCAACATGTTCAATTTAAATTTGCAGAAATGCAAACACAAGTTGATGCAGCAAGATTGGTGGTTTATCAAGCTGCTTCAATGCTTGATGCAGGAATCCCTTGTAATCTTGAAGCTTCACAAGCGAAGTACTTCGCAACTAAAGTAGCAAATGACATCGCAAAAGATTGTGTGCAACTATTAGGACAATTTGGTTATACAAATAAGTATAATGTCGAACGTTTCATGAGAGATGCTAAATTAACTGAAATTTATGAAGGCACAAACGAAATTCAAAAAATCGTCATTTCTAGAGGTATGGGATTAAAAGTAAGAGGTTAATAGAATAATAGAATGACTGAAACAAACTTACAAACAAGATAGTTCTCTACTCCAATTAAACATCATTTAATATGCGTAGCCCCACTACACTGTTTATTTGATCGATAAAATTGGGTAGATTCATGGAAAGGAAGATAACTAATGAACATCGTTGTTTTTATAAATCCACAACAAGAGATAAATGAATATTGGAATGCTGTAATAACAAATATGAGTGAAGATGATAAAGCAGGAATTGAATTCGCACTACAATTGAAAGAAAAAAATGGTGGCAATGTAACAGCTGTTGCAATTGGAACGGAGGAGGCAGATCTAGCACTTAGAGAGGCATTTGCAATGGGCGTTGATCATGCAGCACTTTTGCAAGATGATGATCCATCCACAGAAATGACAGAAAAAATTGAAGCCGCTTTAGTAAGAGTGGGTGGAGATGTATTTGTTTCTGGCCGTCAAGATGATGAAATGAAAAGAGTAGCTGAACGATTAGGTACTGCCCAGAGCGTATGTACAGAACTTGAGTTAGAAAATTTTTCGGGGCAAAATCGAGCTTTTGTGTATGTCACGGCATCTGTGTACCCGCCTAGGCATATGAATGTTGGCGGTATTTTCTCTGCTTACAAAAGAGAAATTGAAGTTCTTCCAGCTCTTGAAAAAGTAGCGGCAATTTAAAAGGTAGTACCCCACTGCTCATATCAATGAAGGAAAAAAACTTTAACTGATCATTTGGTGTTTCTGCTAGTAAGTGGAAATGTCATAATGATTTTATATAAATGCCTCAACTAAATTATTTAAAAGGGTGAAAATAATGACAGGATTGGTAGAAAAAACATTAAAAATTAAAGATGTAACAATAGGTGAAGGGATTCCTAAAATTATTGTTCCTTTAGTAGGCACTACGGATGAAGAGATTCTACAAGAAGCAGCGTTGGTAAAGGAACTTCGACCAGATGTTGTAGAGTGGCGTGTAGATATTTATGAAAGTGTTGAAGATTTAGTGGCAGTGAAGGGTTTACTTGCTAAGCTAAGAGCAGTTTTTAGTGATGAACTATTATTATTTACTTTCCGCAGCCATAAAGAAGGTGGAAACAAAGAAATAAGTGATGAATTTTATGTTGAGTTAAATCAAACAGCCATTCGCACGAAAAATATTGATTTAGTAGATGTTGAGTTATTCAATGAAGAAAAACATGTAAGAGCGATTCTTGATCTTGCAAAAGAAAATGGGATTTTTGTCATTATGTCTAACCATGATTTCTTTAAAACACCTGCGAAAGAAGAAATTGTTTCTCGCTTGCGTAAAATGCAAGAATATGGAGCTGATATTCCAAAAATTGCTGTTATGCCAACATCAGTAGAGGATGTAATTACCCTTATTGATGCTACGAATACTATGAAGACACAATATGCTGATCGTCCAATCATCACCATGTCAATGGGAGGTACAGGTGTTATCAGCCGTTTAGCTGGCGAAGTTTTTGGCTCTGCATTCACATTTGGAGCTGGGAGAGAAGCATCAGCACCTGGTCAAATCCCTGTAACCGCATTAAGAACCGTATTAGAATTGCTACACAAAAGTATGTAATTCAGGGAACTTCAATTAATCAATTTCACAAAAAAGATTAGGATAACTGGTTATGGTGAAATTCTAAAAATAATTAAAGATATATTTGTGAAAAATAAATGAGGGTTCTAAAAAGTTTCGGATATTATGTGAACGAATTCACAGCTTTGACATACTTTGTGCAATCATACACATTATAATGGTTGCTATAGTTATAATTATGCTTATTTATTAGGAGGAAGTAAAATGGCAGATCAAGGACGTATTGACGGAAGAACACAATTAATCGGATTACTGGCAACACCTATTGGACATTCACTATCACCTGCAATGCATAACATGTCTTTTCGAAAATTAGGGCTTAACTATGCATATATGGCTTTTGAAGTAGGGAATGAGCAATTAGAAGATGTATTAACAGGATTACGTGCGCTGAATGTACGTGGCTGGAACGTTTCAATGCCGAATAAAACGAAGATTTTACCTTTTTTAGATGAATTAACTCCAGCTGCTCAATTTGCAGGTGCGGTGAATACAGTTGTAAATGAAGATGGCAAGCTAGTTGGCCATATTACAGACGGAACAGGATATGTTCGTGGTTTACAAGAAAGCGGAGTTGATATTAAAGGAAAGAAAATAACACTAATGGGTGCTGGCGGAGCAGCAACAGCAATTGCCATTCAATGCGCAATCGATGGGGCGGCCGAAATTTACATTTTCAACCGTGATGATGAGTTTTATGATCGTGCTGTCAAAAACGTTGATATTATTAATAATGAAATCAAAGACATTACTTGTAATGCAACATTAAATCGTCTTGAAGACTTAGATCAATTAAAAGCATCTATCGCAAATAGTGACATTCTTATCAATGGTACTGGTGTCGGAATGAAGCCGTATGAAGAAGAAAACTTGGTTGCGGATGCATCATGGCTTCGTCCAGAATTGATCGTTTCAGATGTTGTTTATATTCCACGGAAAACAAAATTACTTGAAATGGCTGAATCAGTTGGTTGTAAAACGGTAAATGGTTTAGGTATGATGCTTTGGCAAGGGGCAAAAGCTTTTGAACTTTGGACAGGGCAAGAAATGCCAGTTGATCATGTTAAGGAACAAATGTTTTAAATAGAAGTAATTTAATTATCTCGGAGGGGGCTGAGTCTCCCTCACTACTTTAATGTTAAGAGAGGGGAAAGACCTCGTGAATAATAAAAAACTTTATTTAACTGCTGCAGTACTATATTTCTCTTATATGTTACATGGGATTGGAGTATCGATCCTAGCCCAATATAAATCAGACTTTGCTGAAATGTGGGGAGCACCGACATTAGCAGATGGGACATTGGATGTTAGTATGGTCCTTACCGTTATAGCTGCCTTAGGGTTAGGACGGTTAATCTCTCTTCCTTTCGCAGGTCCTTTTTCAGATAAGTTTGGTAGAAAACCATCAGGTATCGTAGGTATGGTTGCTTATATAATCTATTTTGTAGGTATTATCTTCGCACCGAATATGTATGTTGCCTATGCGTTTGCTTTATTTGGGGGGATAGCAAACTCATTTATCGACACATGCGTATATCCATCAATTGTCGAGATATTCAAGAAAAAGGGCGATATTGGAAACCTATTTGTTAAATTTTCAATTTCAATCGGTCAATTCTTGCTGCCGTTTATGATTGGATTTGTTGCAGCAAATGCTCTGACATTTAAAACACTTTTTTATCTATGTGCAGTTTTAATTGCAGTATGTGCTCTTTTAATTGCGTTCTTACCTTTTCCAACAGTTACAAACAATGACAAAACTGAGAAAGGTGAAGTAAAAAAAGTAAAGATGAAGTTTACAGCAACAACTTGGGCTATAATTGCAATGGGATTTACAACGAGTGCAACATTTATGTTATGGCTAAATGCGAATCAGGAGTTAGGGAAATTATATGGTTTAGCAGATCCTAGTAAAATTCAGTCCTTTTATGCGATAGGAACAGTCGTTGCTGTGTTGGTAACGGCGGCATTGATCAGTAAAAAGATTCTCCAATCGGTACAGATTTTGTTCTTATACCCAGCTATTTCAGCGATTATGTTACTCGTTTTATACTTTGTAGAATCTCCAACACTCGTATTGGTTGGTGGATTTGTCCTTGGATATGCTGCCGCAGGAGGGGTTCTTCAATTAGTTACAACAATTGCAGTAGAAGTGAATCCGGCTAACGCAGGTAAAATGACTTCTATGGTTATGATTGCTTCAAGTCTTGCAAACTATCTTGTTCTAACAGCTGCAGGAGCAATTACAAAAATGGGAGGTATAGCTGGACCTAAATATTTGCTTCTATTTAACTTTGCTATCACAATCATTGGTGTAATTCTTGCAATTTATGTGAATAAAAAATATGCAGAAAAAGAAAAATATTCTTCAGTAAAAATGGCAGGTTAATCGATTTCGTCAATAAGGAAATATTCTTAAAGGTTATGAGGCACTCTATTTGCATACATGCATAATAGGGTGCCTCGTTCAGTTATGTTGGAAATCTATAGTTTATACGAATAAGATTTCTTGAATTCATTGTTAATATCTATAGTATTGATAAATTCTGTTAATCTCTCAACCGTTCTGTCAATGAATAAATTAGCAAAGTCAATTGAGAGTAATTTCCTCTGTCAAAAAAAATGCACAGATAAAAGGAGATTGTTTTGCTACTATAAATGCTAGAGAGGAGCAGTCAACATGAAAAATAAGTACATATATTCAGTTATGGGATCTTTCATTAATTACTTTTTCTTTGGTATGGCGTATATTTTGATTGCACAAAATATGACGTTTCTTTCCGAGAAATTACAAACTGATAATGCTGGAATTAGCTTTTTGATCTCTGCCTTTGGATTTGGTAGGTTATTCAGCCTTTATGTTGGTGGAGTTTTGTCAGATAAAATTGGTAGGAAACCATTTGTGTTATTAGGGGCAACTTTAATGGCAATCTTCTTAATTGGGATCCCTTTGAGTCCTAATTATCAAATTGCTCTTATTTTTGCAATCGTAGGCGGATTTGGAAATTCCTTCTTAGATACGGGGACAAATCCTAGTTTAATGGAGGCTTTCCCTAAACAGGCGAGTAGGGTAATGGTTCTTCAAAAAGTATTTATCTCGGCTGGTTCAACAGTATTACCATTTCTTATTTCTTTTTTAGTTTTTAATGAAGTCTTTTACGGATGGGCATTTTTTATTCCTGCCATCATCTTTCTTGTAAACTCAATTATTTTGTTGAAAGTTAAATTTCCACATCATAATAGCCAAAAAAACTAGAAGAAAATGCGCCAAGTGTGATCTTTAATTCCCAGCCAAAGTTTAGTGTGGAAGGTTTAGCTCTAATTGTATTAGGGTTTACAGCTCCCGCAATGCTTTATATTATGAATATTTGGCTGCCCGTATTTGGCCGGGAAGCCGTCGGAATGTCGTTAGTAGACTCATTGAAGTTATACAGCTTGTACAGTATTGGTGCAGTCATTTCGGTCGTAATTTTGTCATTGATTGTTGGTCGCAGGGTAAAAGCAATTACGATTATTCTCCTTTATCCGATTCTCTCATTAATTTCAATCCTAGTTTTGATTACGATAAAAACACCAGTTGTTGCTGCAATCATGTCTTTTATGCTAGGTGTAACTCTAGCTGGTGTTTTGCAGTTAGGTTTGTCCATTCTTTGTGAATTCTTCTGGGATCGAAAAGGAAGAATGACAGGGGTTATGTACTCAGCAACGGCATTGGCAACAGCGGTTGTTCCATTAATCACAGGCTATATTACAAGATTGTATGATATCCAGGGCGTTTTTACTTTCATGATCATTATTAACGCAATTGGTATATTTGTGTCAGCGATTGTGAACTACAGGTATAGAATATTAGCAAAACCAGATCATAGACTAGATATGGACGAATTTGACTATCAAGCGGAGAGTTCCAAAGCGATATAGAGAGAGTTCAAAATAGGCTAGTAAAAAGCGTAGAACAGAGAACTTGTTTATCTTTTAATTTATAGATGAATCGGTTTTTATGTGAATTTATTCACAAATTATTCACAAACTTTACATTCAAATATTCACATCCATTTCATAACAGTAGCCAAGGAAAAATGAGCGCTACTGTTTTTTTTCTGTTGAAATCCTTCTTTAGAGATTGTTCTTTAGCGATGTAATGTTAAGGATAGAAAAAATCTATCAAACAGATAAAAAAGTCCAATTAGACACTATAAGAAAGGCGGTATACACTAAAACTGTTCATAAATTCCTTTTAATATTTATTCAGCTATCGTGATCTTTAGAGGGAATTATAGAATAATATGTGATTATATTCACATTAATACCATCAAAAGGTTATTTAACAAGGAGGATATTAGTATGGATTGGAAAAATTTGTATAAAAAACGCACAGTATCTGCAGAAGAAGCTGTAAAAGCTGTAAAATCAGGTGACCATGTCTTTGTTGCACAATCGGTCGCAGAACCATTCCCAATTACGGATGCATTAGCAGCTGATTACAAACGCTTACAAAATGTTGAAATTTTTATTAATAGACCGGTTCGTGAATCTTTCTTTGCTACTCCAGAAGCAGAGGGACATTTTAGATATAACTTACTGTTTGTAGGGGCAACAACTAGAAAAGCAGTTGTTGAAGGTAGAGCAGATTTTACTCCTTGCTATTACTATGAACTCCCGGAAATTTTCGATAACCAATATCCACTTGATGTTGCTATCGTTCAATTCTCAAGGCCAGATAAGCATGGCTATGTTAGTGCAGGGATTAATGTTGACTATCAAATGGCAGCTGCTAGAAAGGCAAAAGTCGTCATCGCTGAGGTAAATGACCAAATGCCATTTACGCTGGGAGATACAACCTTACATGTTTCTGAGATTGATTATTTTGTAGAAACGAGTCGCCCACTACCTGAGGCTCCTGCGCCAGAAGCTGATGAAGTTGCCAAAGCGATCGGGCGGAATGTAGCTTCTTTAATTGAAGACGGTTGCAATCTTCAATTTGGCTTTGGAGCAGTCCCTGAAGCAGCCATTCCTTTTTTAACGGACAGGAAAGATTTAGGGATTTATACAGAAATGTTCTCTGACCGTGTACTTGATTTAATTGAATCAGGTGCTGTCACAAATAAATATAATCCAGTTCATCCAGGAAAGGTTATTTCATCCGTTGTTTTAGGTACTCAGCGTTTATACGAATACGTAGACAAGAACAATAATGTGTTCATGTATCCAGTAGAATTTGTTAACCATCCCGCAAACTTAGCAAAAGTTCCAAATTTAGTATCTGTTAATGCTTGTGTACAAGTTGACTTTATGGGGCAAGTAAATGCAGAAACCATTGGCGATATGCAAATTAGTGGGATTGGTGGCCAAGTAGATTTTGTACGTGGTGCGGCAATGTCACCAGGTGGAAAATCAGTGATTGTATGCCAATCAACAGCTAAAGGCGGAACCGTTTCCAGAATTGTTCCTGTTCTTGATCAAGGTTCTGCGGTTACGACAAATCGTCATGATGTTCATTATGTTATTACAGAATTTGGTATTGCTGAATTAAAAGGAAAATCTTTAAGACAGAGAGCACGTGCACTAATTGATATTGCTCACCCAAATTTCCGCGATGAATTAGGTGAAGCATTTGAAGCAAAATTTCATGTGCCATATCGCAAATTAGTTATGGCATAATCACCACACTGCTTTATGAATGTAATTACAACAATAAAAGAAAATAGGAAACTTGTAAAAGACCCGATTTTTATAATGGGTCTTTTCCTTGTGCGACGGGCAGTTGCACCTTTGCAGGACCACTGCAAGAACTAACTTATATAGGTTGGGACACGCTACGGCGGTAAAACGGTCCCCGAATCCTGGAAGGTTATTTCTCTCGGAGGTGTAAGTCCTCCCATAGGAGTGCTGGCACAACCTATGAAGTCTAATCTAGGGCATTATTGTGAAGTAATGTCTGAAGGAGATGCGGAATGTCGAGAGACCCGTAGACGGATAAGCAGACCCAAATGCGAAAGCGTGAAGCACATACGGCCGGGTAAGTTGACGACTGTGCGAGAATAACGGGAAGTCCTCACTGTAAATTACAGGAGTCCTTTAATCAAAGAGCCAGCCGATTAAAGGGAGCTTATCAAGTGAAGGTGCTGGGTATGTTTAGAAGGAAAGTGTAATGACCCCGTGAGGTCTTCACTCTCAATTTCAGGTGGTGTCATATAAGAGTAATTCGAAGTTGACATTACGAGTGAAGAAGTCAGACGCTCTCATAGTACGGAAGTAAGAATGTGACTAAACACATTCCGAACGGAAGGGGATGCGACCTCGTGGTTCTACTCTAATAGAGGTGTGTAATGAAAACAGAACACGTTACCTCGGTAAAACGAACTGGATGTACACAATGAAAGGTGTGGAATAAGCATTGAATCAAGAACTGAAATTGAAATGGCATAGTATCTACGGACAAATTCTCTTTGACCGAAAACTAATGGCTGCCTGGGAAAAGGTAAAGTCTAACAATGGAGCTGGTGGAATCGATGGTGAGACCATTCAAAGCTACGAAGCTAACGAGAACGAGAATATCAATCAACTTCTTGCGAAACTTCGAGCGAAAGAATACACACCATCACCTGTCAGAAGACAGTATATTCCCAAGAAAAATGGAAAAATGCGACCACTTGGAATCCCCAACATTGAAGACCGCATTGTCCAACAAGCCGTAGTAAACGTAATAGAACCAAAATGTGAAGAATTTATTTTCCACAACTGGTCATGTGGCTACCGCCCAAATAGAGGTGCTAAAAGAGTAGTGCAGCTTATAATGTGGAACGTGGAAAAAGGCTATAACTATATCTATGATTGCGATATTAAAGGCTTCTTTGACAATATTCCACATAAGAAATTGATGAAGGTGCTTCAGAAATATATAGCAGATGGGACCGTCCTAGACCTTATCTGGAAATGGTTAAAAGCTGGCTATATGGAAGAAGGCAAATTCCATCAAACAGATTCTGGCACTCCGCAAGGAGGCGTAATTTCACCACTTCTTGCGAACCTCTATTTAAATGAATTAGATTGGGAACTAGACCTTAATGGAATTCGTTTTGTGCGTTATGCGGATGATTTTCTTCTATTTGCGAAAACAAAGGAAGACATCAAACGAGCCGAACAAATTACCAAAGGCAAACTAGCAGAATTGGGCTTAGAAATCTCTATCGAGAAGACCAAAGTCGTGGATTTTAACCATGATGATTTCGATTTCTTAGGATTCACCTTTGAACACTGGAGAAACCGAAAGAAAGATGGAAAACCATACTTCATAGCTAAACCTAAAGAGTCCACATGGGATGACTTTCGCCAAAAGATAAAAACCAAAACGAGAAAGACCTTTACATATAGTAAAGAGGTTTGGATAGAGAAAGTAAATCCTGTAATTAGAGGAAAAGTAAATTACTTTCTAACTCTTTGGGAAGCAATAAAGGCAAACGAAGAATATGGATTAAAAAGCAACTGCTACTTTAATGTCATTGGAAATGAATTAAAGGCAATTGATGGCTATATTAGAAGAAGGTTACGAGTATGCATGATTCATAAACACCCAAGTCAAAGAAAAGGGTGGACAATGACAACGAAATGGAATATCGAGTTCTTCGTTCGAATCGGATTGGTAGCGACTTTTCAATATTACTACGGAAAACAATATGGCTATACTCCAGAATCCTACATTGATTATATGAAGAAGAGCCAAGAGAAGAAACAACAAAAGAAGGTCCAAAAAGCAAAAGAACGCGGAAGGGAGTATTATACACCTGACCGCGTTCGCAAAATGAACTATGCACAAAGAATAGCAAAGTATTCAATGTAACACGTTGGTAAGCCGTATGCCTTAATAGGGCACGTACGGTTTGATAAGGGGGGAGCCTTGTGAAAGGTTTCCCTACTTTATTGTAATTTATAAATTCGTTTGACCATAGGATAAATTTAGTTTGTGAACGAAAGATTCACAAATGGTTGCTATTGGTTATTTAAATTAAAAAATCAAACGCAATGGTTACTTTTATTGTTATGTAAGGGTTTTTCATGGGAACTAAAATCTCATAGATAATTTCTATAAATTTGATAAAAATATCACATTAGACATTATAAATAGATTCTTGCATACTAAAATTGTAAGTTATTTCACAAAGTTTGTTTGAGTTTAAAATCTTAATTGGGGCTACGCAATAATCTATAAAAGATCGAAAAGAGGGTAATAACATGGATTTTAAATTAACAGAAGAACAAGCATTGATCCAACAAAGTATAAAAGAATTCATCTCTGAACAATCTGGAGCGCCTGTTGGCGAAATATTAAAAAGTTTAGCAGAAATTGATTTTATGGGAATTTTCTTAGATGAAGAAATGGGAGGCGCAGGTGGTGATTTCACAAGCTATATTTTAGCATTAGAAGAAATTGCTAAAGTTTCTCCATCCGCTGCACTTGCATTTGCTATAAATAGTACTCAAGTAGAATATGCACTTAACTTATTCGGATCACTAGAGCTAAAGAATAGATATTTATCGCAGTTATGCAAAGGAGAAATCTTTGGTGCCTATGCATACAGTGAACAAGGAATTGGCGAGGACTTACTTTCTATTGATACGACTGTAGAGAAAAATCAAGATAGTTATGTGTTAAATGGTTCGAAAACATTCGTGCTTGGTGGTGGAGAGAATGATTTATACATTGTTTTTGCTAAAGGAGAAAAAGGCTTAAGTGCATTCGTTGTTGAGGCTGAATTTCAAGGAGTATCCTTCGGAACCCCTTATCGAAAAATGGGCTTAGATGGAGTTGTTGCTACGACAATGAATCTTGAAAATGTAATCGTACCAATTGAAAACCTAGTTGGCGAAGAAGGCAAGGCTGAAGTCATTGTTCGTGAAGTACAAGATGTTCATAATATAAGCTTGGCTACAATTGCAGTTGGGATTTCAGAAGCAGGAATGGATATGGCGATTGCATATGGAAAAGAGCGTCAACAATTTAGAGTTCCTGTTATTACATTTGAGGCCTTGCGTGAAAAAATTGGCGAAATGACAACAAACATAGAAGCTGCTCGTTTATTAACATATAAAGCAGCTGCTTGCAAAGATGATGGAGAATCCTTTATTGAAACCGCTAAAATGGCTAAATACTTTGCCATTAAAACAGGAGAAGATAACGTTCGTGAAGCGATTCAAATTCATGGTGGATACGGCTACACAAGAGATCTTGGAGTCGAGAGATTATTCAGAGATATGAAGGGACTTAACGTTATCGATAGTGTCGCTAAACCGCTAGTAATCGCAATTGCAGATGAAAAAATCAGTTAGGTGAATCAAGCTAAAAACGATCTAATTAAATAAAAAACGATTTTTAGGAGGATAACCCATGAAAGCATTGGTTTGTTATAAGTATGTTCCAGATGAGGCGGATATCGTTGTTGATCAAGCTACTAAAACATTGAATATGGACAAAGTAAAGTCAAAGGTAAGTGAGTACGACCGTAATGCAATTGAATTAGGAGTAACATTAGGAGAAAGTAGCGGGTTTACAGTTGAATCTCTAACCGTTGGTAAAAACGTAAAAGCTTCTACAACTGATGTGTTGGCACGAGGAATTGAAAAAGCCTATTATGTTGAGGCTGACGGGCTAGAAAGTTCTGTTGTTGCTAAAGCAATTGTTGAGGCAGTTAAGAAAATTGGCGGAGTGGACTTGGTCATTTGCGGTGAAGGCTCAGGCGATCAGTATTCTCAACAAGTTGGACCTAGGGTAGCTGCACTTCTAGATTATCAACTAGTTAGTTATGTCTCTTCGTTTAATGTAAATGGGGAAACGTTTACAGCCGAGCGTAAATTAGAGGATGGAAATGAAATTGTTCAAGTTTCAAGTCCAACAGTTGTAACCGTTTTATCTGATATCAATACACCACGTATACCGGGAATGAAGCAAATTTTATCTGCGAAGAAAAAACCATCAGAAGCGATTTCACTTGCAGATCTTTTAAGCCCTGATCAAATTGAATCAAAAATTACTATTAAAAAAGTGGGTCCTTCTATTCAGGATCGTAAGCAGATTAGAATGAATGCTGATGGTGAGAGTGTTAAAGTAGCTGTCGAAAAATTAGTTCAACAATTAAAAGCAAATAAAGATATTTAATGAAAAGGACGGTGGAAGTGATGAAAAATATTTGGGTAATTGCAGATTCTCCAGAATATGGTTATGAATTATTATCAAAAATTGCTTCAAAGGGTGATCAAGTTACCGCATTTGTAAATGGAGACGCAACGGTTGCAAATGAATGTTTTGCATATGGAGCAAGCACAGTTAATTTATTGCCTTTACCAAAAAATACGACTTGGGAACAATATGCAAAGGTAATCGCGAGTGAAGGAAAAGAAGTTCAACCAGAACTTATTGTTGTTGCTGCAACAAGAAGAGGGAAAACAGTTGCAGCTCAAGTAGCGGCATTGCTAGATGTTCCTTGCATAACAGAAACAAAAGCAATAGAAATTGATGGAGACACAAAATTATTCACTAGAACAATTTATGGTGGATTGGCAGAAACGGAATTAGAAACAAGTCAATCTGTTGTAGTATCAGTGACGCCAGGGACATTCGAAAAAGAAAAAGCAGCTACTCCTGAAAATGGTACTGTGCGGACAATTGAACTTACTGAACCAAACAATGTAGTGATTGTAGAAAGAAAGCAAAAAGAAGAAACTTCTGTTAACCTAAATGATGCTAATGTTGTTGTAGGTGTTGGTCGTGGGTTTGGAAATGCAGAAAATGTGAAACTAGCTGAAGAACTAGCTACAACCCTCGGAGGGGAAATTGGTTGTACTCGCCCAGTTGCTGAAGATTTTCATTGGGTATCAGAAGAACGATATATTGGCATCTCTGGTGCAGTAATAAAGCCTAATTTATATATAGGTGCTGGTATTTCAGGACAAATTCAACATATGTATGGAGTTCGTGATTCAAAAACAATTGTCGCAATTGATAAAAACGAGAATGCACCAATCTTTAAATCAGCCGATTATTATATTGTAGCTGATATAAATGAAGTATTGCCAGAGCTAATATCAGCAGTAAAATAAATGCTAATTAGATCTAAAACTTAAACTGGTTAAGAGAATTTAAGTTTAATAGAAACTAGAAGGAACAAATAAAAAATAGGGCGCCATTTTATAAGAAAATTAGTAATTGGCGCCTCATTTTTTCATCGTTGATGACCAATCATAAAGACAAACGAGGTGTTTTTCAATGTCTGAATCAGAAAAGTTTGATGCCATTATTGTTGGCGGAGGAGTTGCTGGACTTGCTGCTAGTTATATGTTAGCAAAAGAAGGCCTAGATATTCTCCTCATTGAAAGAGGAAATTATCCTGGAAGTAAAAATATGACAGGTGGAAGAATATATAGTCATAGTTTGGAAAAGATTATGCCTGATTTTGCGAAAGAGGCTCCAGTCCAGAGAAAAGTCGTTCATGAAAAAATCAGCATGATGACGGAAGATAGTGCAGTTACGATTGATTATACCTCTCCATCATTAGGAGTTCAAGGTAAGGATTCTTACACCGTAATAAGAAGTGAGTTCGACCAATGGTTAGCGGAAAAGGCTGAAGAAGTCGGGGCGCAAATTATATCAGGAATTCTGGTGGAAAACTTGATTGTAAAAGATGGGAAAGTATGCGGTGTCATTGCAGGGGAAGACGAACTAGAGGCAGAAGTCGTCATTATAGCAGATGGGGTCAACTCGCTACTCGCGCAAAAATTAGGGTTTAGAGGTGAGTTAAAGCCTCATGAAGTAGCAGTTGGTGCAAAGGAAGTGATTTCTTTACCACAGAGTGTAATTGAAGATCGGTTCCAGTTGGGGAATGAGGAAGACGGTACTGCGTGGTTATTTGCTGGAAGCCCTTCTGCGGGACGTATTGGCGGAGGCTTTCTTTATACGAATAAATCAACAATTTCACTAGGAATTGTTTGTACGATAAGTGATTTAGAACACTCAAGAAAAACAGTACCACAAATGCTTGAAGATTTTAAAAACCATCCATTGATACAACCACTAATTAAAGATGGAAAAATTGTCGAGTATTCAGGTCATGTTGTTCCGGAAGCAGGATTAAGCATGATTCCTAAAATTGTCGGTGACGGAGCTTTAGTTATCGGTGATGCAGCAGGCTTCTGTATTAACATCGGCTACGCTGTAAGGGGAATGGACCTAGCAATCGCTTCAGCTGAAGCGGCTGCAAAAACCGTTTTATATGCGAAAGAAAAAGCGAATTATAGTGAAGCAACACTATTAAAATATAAAGAGCTACTAGATAATAGTTTCGTGATGAAGGACTTAAATTTATATAAAAAATTTCCACACTTTATGGAGAATGAACGAATCTTTAATCAATATCCACAAATGGCAGTAGATATGATGGAAAGTATGTTTGTTATAGATGGCAATCCAAGTCAACCGCTTATGTCAACAATGAAAAAACATCTGAAAAAAGTTGGGGTCATGAATCTTGTAAAAGATGGGATAAAGGGGGTACGTTCATTGTGAGTGTGAATGTTGAAGAAAAACTTGGTGTTAATAAGTTTGAAGTAGATGAAGAGAACCCTCATATTGTTTTGAAAAAAGAGGGGCAAGAAACCCCAGAATATAGAAAAGAATTTGAAAAACTAGTCATCGCCTGTCCAGCAAACCTATATGTAATCAATGAGGATGGCAGCTATCGATTTGATTATGCTGGATGTTTGGAGTGTGGTACTTGTCGTGTGCTGTGTGGGGATACAATCATTGAAAAATGGGAATTTCCTCAAGGAACATTTGGAATTGAGTTTAGATATGGGTAATCAAGCAGTTGAGATCATTGGGACATATTAATAAGAAAGAATGTGTCAATTTGCTAAGGATTGGTATAATGGCTGTGATTGATCACATTTTGTTATCATTGCCTAGAACAAAGACGACCAAATTTATCTTTGTTCATGGAGGTGTAGAACATGTCTTTGGGAATTAAATTAAGTGAAGCAAGAAAACGAGAATATCGTCAAAAAGGTTATTGGGGAGATGCTACATTAGCAGACTATTGGAATATGTCTGTATTGAGTTTCCCTGATAAAATAGCAGTGATTGATGTTCAAGGTTCGCAATATACCTATGCTGAATTAAATGAAGCTGCCGGTAAGACGGCAGCTTATTTAAAAGAAGTTGGCGTAAAACCGGGCGACTTTGTTTCGGTGCAATTACCAGGCTGGTCTGAATTTGTCATTATATATGTTGCTTGTATGAAGGTTGGGGCAGTTCTAAACCCCATTCTCCCAAATCTCCGTGAGGGAGAATTAACATATATTTTAAATAAATGTGAATCAAAGGTTTTGTTTATTCCTTCCTTATTTAGAAAATATGATTATACTCGTTTTTTACATTCTTTAATGCCCAATGTTCCAAGCTTAGAGGCAATCGTTTTTGTAGAAAAAGACTCTAAAGTAGAAGTGGGGATTAGTTTGGAGCAAATCCTTCACACCTATTCTCCCTTAGCTCAAGACAGCAAGTATAGTGCGGATGATTTAGCAGCAGTATTGTTTACATCAGGAACTGAGGGTTTACCGAAGGGTGTGATGTTAACACACAACAACATTATCGCGAGTGAAAAAGCGTATGCCGCAAGATTTAACCTTACTTATCAAGATGTTATATTAATGCCAGCTCCAATTGCCCACGCTACAGGTTTTCATCACGGTGTTACAGCAACGATTTTGTTAGGAGCGAAGTGTGTTTTTCAAGACATATTTAAACCGGATATAAGCCTTGAGTTAATTGAAAGAGAGAAATGTACATGTGGAAATGGTGCTACCGCACTAGTTTATGATATTATGCGGACATTAAAGAATAGAGAATACAACATCTCTTCCCTTCGTTTCTTCTTGTGCGGGGGCGCTCCTGTTCCAAGACATATGGTGAAAAATGCGATGGATATGGGAATCAAGGTAATCGGCGTATATGGATCTACAGAAAGTGTCCCACATGCAGCTGCAAGTTTAAATGATCCATTGGAGAAGTTTATTTATACAGATGGAAAGCCATTACCTGGAGTGGAAATAAAGATTGTTGATGAGTTGCGACAGCAAGTACCTGCTGGCATCCAGGGGGAGGAAGCATCTCGCGGACCAAATGTTTTTGTCGGTTATTTAAAAGAGCCTGGGCTTACGAATCGTGCCCTGGATGATGAGGGCTGGTTTTATAGTGGCGATTTGTGCATAATGGATGATGATGGTTTTATCAGTATTTCTGGTCGAAAGAAAGACATCATTATTCGAGGTGGAGAAAATATCAGTAGCAGTGAAGTGGAAAGTATTTTACTGCAACATCCTAATATCCTTGAAGCGGCCGTAGTTGGAATGCCCGATAAAAGATTAGGAGAAAAGACTTGCGCTTATCTCGTTTTAAAAGATTGTGAGCAAGGTTTAACAATTGAAGAAGTCCAAGATTTCTTCATGAGGATGAATATAGCAAAATACAAATTTCCAGAGCGTATAGAAATTTGGGATCAGCTACCTCGGACAGAATCATGTAAAATTAAAAAATATATCCTCCGTGAGGATATAAAAAACCAACTAAACCTTTCAGTTGTAGGGTGAATGTAATTATATAAATTGAAAAAAGGGCAGCTTAGTTATAAGCCGCCTTTTTTACGTTAATTAGCCTAAGTGTAATCAGTCAGGCTAACCCTTGACCTCTGTATTACTAGCCGCACGAAATAATTGAGATAGTTCATCTTTATTGATTATTAAATCTTCCAATGTGTATGTTTTTAATACATTTATAAATTCCTGAAGTGCTTCGTATAGAACATGTTTTAATTTACAGGCAGGAGATATAACACAATAATTGCCACCTTCACTAAAACAATCGACAATTGGGAAATCTTCTTCCGTTTTTGAAACAACTTCGCCAATATTTATATCCACCGGGTGTTTAGCAAGCCGAATACCGCCATTTCGACCACGAATTGTTTCAATATAGCCTAGTTGCCCAAGTTCATGAATAATTTTCATCAGATGATTTTTTGATATTTTGTAAGAATCAGCAATTTCTTTAATTGTGCTCAACTCGTCTTTACTTTTTAACGCCAAATAGATTAAAACTCTCAAGGAAAAATCGGTATAATTCGTTAACCTCATTAGAATGACTCCTTCATTAATCTGAGATTTTTCCCTATTATAGCATTTGTAATCACTATTCAGCTAATAATTATGACAATTTTGTGAAAGGTGTATTCAAAATATATCTTTTATTAACACTATTGTTATATTATTAAACATGTAAATAAAATAAATCTTTAAATAAAGGGGACAGAAAGATGTTAAACGAAAAAACGATCGAAATTATCAAAAGTACTGTACCGGTATTGGAGAAACATGGAAAAGATATTACTACACGCTTCTATCAATTAATGTTTAGCAAACACCCAGAGTTATTAAATATATTCAATCATGCAAATCAAAGACAGGGCCGCCAGCAAACCGCTTTAGCCAACGCTGTTTATGCAGCAGCAGCGAATATTGATCAATTAGAGTCCATTCTTCCAGTGGTAAAACAAATCGGGCAAAAGCATAGAGCTCTAGGAGTACTTCCGGAGCATTATCCGATCGTTGGTGAAAATTTGCTTGCAGCTATTAAGGATGTTTTAGGGGATGCTGCGACTGAAGAAATTATTGGAGCATGGGCTGAAGCTTATGGGGTAATAGCAGATGCCTTCATTGGAATTGAACAGAAGATGTATAAAGAGGCGAAAGAACAGCCAGGTGGTTGGGAAGGCTTTAGAGGCTTTCTTGTTGATAAAAAAGTAAAAGAAAGTGATGTGATCACTTCATTTTATTTAAAACCACAAGACGGTGGTTTAATTGCATCCTATAAGGCTGGTCAATATTTAACTGTAAAAGTGCAACCTGAAGGAGAAAAAAATACTCATATTCGTCACTATAGTTTATCTGATGCTCCTGGAAAAGATTATTATCGGATTAGTGTAAAGCGAGAGGACGCGGGAGTGGTATCTAATTACTTACATAAGAATATTGAAGCAGGAAATATTCTCGCTGTCAGTGCTCCAGCTGGAGATTTCGTATTTGAAGAAAAAGAAACACCAGTTGTTTTCATTAGTGGTGGGGTCGGGTTGACACCAATGGTAAGTATGCTTAAGACGGTTATTGAGCAACAACCTGAGCGAGAAGTAACTTTTATTCATGCTGCACTAAATAGTCATGTACATGCGATGAAGGACGAGGTTAACGAAGTGGCAAATAACTATTCTACGGTTAAGAACTTTGTCGTTTATTCTGAACCGACAGAACAGGACAAAATAGAAAAAGTTTATGATAAAGAAGGGTTTATCGATTTAGACTGGTTAAAGTCCGTTATTAACGACAAGAACGCAGACTTTTATTTCTGTGGTCCGATTCCGTTCATGAAAGTTATTTTCCGAGCTCTTAAAGAATGGGGAGTAAGCGATGACCACATTCACTATGAATTTTTCGGTCCAGCCGGAACTTTGGAAGAACCAACTGTATCTGTACAATAATCAATCAGTGGTATGAAAACCTAAATACGAATTGCTTAAAAGTAGGGTAGGAGCCAAGCATCATAAAAGGGCTCCTGCCCTATCTTTTTTCCTTATCATATGACCTTAAACACTTTACACAACTCCCTATTCCACCCATTCATAAATAAAGAGAATGTAAACGACTATTTCATGAATAGGTTTAAGAAAAGAGAATATTAAAAGAATGTTATTTTTTGTTTTTTTCTTTTTCACATATTTAGGTTTTAATAAAATCTATATATACTATACTTAAATAGTCGGAAACGGAGGGGGATCAGCATGAAGCGATTAGCCGTGTTTTGTGGTTCAAGCTTAGGGGCTTCTGAAATGTATAAAATGGGTGCAATTGAATTGGGAAAAGAATTAGCTAAGAGAGATATTACGCTCGTTTATGGTGGCTCTAGCATCGGGTTGATGGGGATTATCGCAAATACTGTTCTGAGTGAAGGGGGAAAGGTTATTGGGGTGATCCCAAGGTTATTAGAGGAGCGTGAAATTTCCCATAATGGCTTAACAGAACTGTATAAAGTTGAAACGATGCATGAACGAAAAGCGAAAATGGCTGAATTATCGGATGGATTTGTCGTACTTCCCGGTGGGACAGGGACACTTGAAGAGTTTTTTGAGATGTTTACATGGGGGCAAATTGGGGTTCATGATAAACCTTGTGGTCTCTTAAATATTAATCGTTACTATGACCCACTTATCAGTTTATTTAATCATATGGTTGAACAAGGGTTCTTACAAGATAAATTCCGTGCGAGCACACTCGTTGAAGAAAGTCCAACTTTATTAATCCAAAAGTTTTATGAATATAAATCACCAGGTATTAAAACGTTTCAATAACGAAAAATTCTATAGTTCTTTCCTTTATGTCAACTAGAAAAGGTGATTCCCTTCCGTTTGGAGAGAATCACCTTTTTAATCATTGATTTGTTCTATTATTTCTTTAAAAATAGTCGCTAGTTTAAATAATTCGGAAAGTTACGATTCCCGCTATCTTTCCAAGCTTTTCTGATAATCCAGGGAGGACCTCGCCATTTACTTTATTATCAATGTCAATCATTGTATACGCATAATCTCCACGACTTCTGTTCACCATGTCAGCGATGTTTAAGTTATATTCAGATAAAGCTGTGGTTAGTTGTCCTACCATATTAGGGACATTTTTATGGAATGCAGCTACCCGGCGCTTTCCGGTGTATGGAAGCGAAGCGTTTGGAAAGTTAACTGAGTTTTTAATATTGCCAGTTTCTAAAAACTCTTTCACTTGACGAGAAGCCATTATTGCACAGTTTTCTTCCGACTCTTTCGTAGATGCACCAAGATGCGGAATAGGAACAGCATTTTTCATTTTTAGGACATTTTCATTTGGGAAGTCTGTAATATATTTCCCGACCTTACCACTTTCAAGAGCAGCGGCCATATCTTGTTCATTCACGAGTTCTCCACGAGAGAAGTTCAGAATATGAACTCCATCTTTCATGATGCTAAATGTATCGACATTAAACATGCCTCTAGTATCATCTGTTAATGGAACATGGACAGTGATATAGTCAGAATTCGCAAATAATTGTTCAATCGACATTGCACGCTGTACACTACGAGATAAGTTCCATGCTGTGTCTACAGAGATAAATGGATCAAATCCAATTACATCCATATCTAAATCAAGTGCATCATTAGCCACTAGTGCACCAATGGCTCCTAAGCCAATTACCCCTAGTGTTTTCCCTTTAATTTCTTTCCCTACGAATTGCTTCTTTCCAGCTTCGACTAATTTCGGAATTTGATCGCCTTCATCGGCTAATGATTTTGTCCAAGTAACTCCCGCAAAAAGATTACGAGAAGAGGCCATTAAAGATGTAAGGACTATTTCCTTAACAGCATTTGCATTGGCACCAGGAGTGTTGAACACAACAATCCCTTGTTCTGTACACTTTTCAACTGGAATATTATTTACTCCCGCTCCGGCACGTGCAATCGCCTTTAAATTGTGATCAAATTCCAATTCGTGCATATTGAAGCTGCGAACAACAATTGCATCTGGACTCTCGCAATTATCATCGATCGCGTATTGCTCCTTATTGAATACATTTAAGCCGCTTTCTGCAATATTATTTAATGTTTTAATCGTTTTTATTTTATCTAGGATGTTTATACTCATATCCATTCTCCTCTTTTCGTTTATAATAAATATCAAAATTTGGCATAATTTTATATAATTAAATTCAACCAATATATTATCACTTTAAACACCTAAAGTATTGCAAAATATATTCTATAATGCAAGAGGAATTTTCACTATCCCAATTTTAGTAAAAAACAGTTTTTTGACAATAACAAATTTCAATTTAATTTGTCGCCTTTAGCCCAATTATCGCCTCCTAAAAAACATAAAGAGGTAAGGGATAAATCCCTTACCTCTGCCCAGGCGAACGGCTTTTCGATACTATGTGCTCCCTCGCGGTTATCCGCGTTCGCCAGTTACACATAGCCTTTTCATTTGCTCTATCTTACCAAATCCTTCAGAAACTTTCAATATAATAAAAGCTTTTATTAATAAATTATTTAAATTAATAAGAGGTTTCGGAGGGTAAAAATATAATAAAGCAGAAATTCGGAGGAATATGAGCATGGATGCAAAAACCAAATGGAATGTAAAATATTTAGAACGAGTGAGTAACCTTGAGCAACCTGAACCGAATGCTCGCTTAAAAGAAAAATTACCTTATTTATCTGGAGGTACAGCTCTAGATCTAGCTTGTGGACTTGGGGGAAACAGTTTATTTTTAGCGGGCATAAATTATGAAGTACAAGCATTAGATATTTCTGATGTGGCAATAAAATATCTAGAGGAGCAGGTTGAGAAATTTGGGCTCAATATACACCCTCACTTAACCGATTTAACGGATATACCGCATCTAAACATCGCTGAAAACTCATTCGATTTAGTCGTTGTCACATACTATCTTGAACGAAGCCTATTTCCTTTAGTCAAGTCCACCGTAAAATCGAAAGGTTACTTTTTTATGGAAACGTTCTTTCACTCACCAAATAATAGTCAGCAAAGTGTATCAAATCAATTTAAATTAAATCCGCAAGAATTACTAATAAGTTTCTCTGATTGGAAAATTCTCTATTATGAAGAAAATGAACAGGAAGGTCGGCAAACATTATTCTGCCAAAAAACGAGCAAATAGATAGTAAAAGGCGAAGAGAGAATGAATTATAAAGTCAGTTTCCCTTCGCTTTATTAATTATTTAGATATCATTCTTAGCTAATACTGAAACTTCACTACAATATTTGCTTCTATTTCTAACTGGCCTGGTTCAATAGGAGTTGCAACACCGGCTACTACTCCTGTTTCTGTATATATTTGATGTGGAAATGGCGGTGTTTTTGTTGTCTGTTCTACAATCTGGACAGGGATTGGATGAAGCGTGACCCTCATTGCATTTGCAATGGTTTGAGCTTTCATGACAGCATTTTCGATGGCCATCTGTAATGCTTGTTGGTAATAGCCTTCAATATTAGAAACAGTGAACTTAATATTCGAAACTCTGTTCGCCCCGTGTTGGATCGCAGTATCAATAATTATTCCTATTTGATTGATGTTTTCAATGGCGATTGAAAGCATATGTGTCACTTGATAGCCTTTAAATTGCTGACTTCCATCAATAAAATCATACAATGGATAGATATGATAATCGACCGTTTGGATATTTGTCTGGGCAACGCCCATATTGACTACTGCTTGAATTACTTGTTGAATTCTCCGTGCACTTTCCTGCTGAGCATTGTGAAGCTCTACGGCTCGTTCTTCCACCCCAATCCGAATTTCAGCAACGTTTGGTTGGATAGATAGTTTATAATTGCCGTATACGGTGATCGTTCTGTTATTCAAAGTCTCTGGTTGTCTAACGGGAGGATAATACAAGAATAGGTCCTCCTTTCAATAAACTTCAATTCTAAAAGTATTTTCAGTCGAGTATAATAAAAATTATTCCGAGAAGCAAAGAAAGATGCCTATTATAAGCGCTAATTATAGAAACGTTAATTTTGTAATTAAATGTAAAAATAAATGTGCAATTGTAAATGTATTTTCACGAGTGCAGATTAAACATAGTCATATATTGCTACTAAAGTAGGTACATATGCATACTAAGGACGTAATAGCAATGTAGAAGGTTCGGCGTTGGTACAATGACCTTCACAAGCTAATTGAGTTTTGAACAATTATTACGGAGTAAACGGCAAAGGAGGATTTAGATCGATGAAAAATCCAGCAAAGTCTAATCAACTAATTGAACAAACAGAAAAGTATGGAGCACATAATTATCATCCGCTGTCAATCGTTATTTCAGAGGCAGAAGGGGTATGGGTAAAAGACCCTGAAGGCAATAAGTATATGGATATGTTGAGTGCTTATTCAGCATTAAACCAGGGACACCGTCATCCGAAAATTATTCAAGCATTAAAAGCTCAAGCAGATCGTGTGACCCTTACTTCACGAGCATTTCATAATGATCAGCTTGGCCCATGGTCTGAAATGATTTGCGGATTGACGAACAAAGAAATGGCGTTACCGATGAATACAGGAGCAGAAGCGGTGGAAACGGCTGTAAAAGCAGCACGTCGCTGGGCGTATAATTTAAAAGGAGTCGCAGAAAACCAAGCAGAAATCATTGCATGTATTGGCAATTTCCATGGGCGGACAATGACGGCAGTATCACTTTCATCAGAGGAAGAATATAAACGTGGCTTCGGTCCGATGCTTCCAGGAATTAAACTAGTCCCTTACGGTGATTTAGAAGCATTGAAAACAGCGATAACAGAAAAGACTGCTGCCTTCTTGATTGAGCCCATTCAAGGGGAAGCAGGGGTGATTGTCCCCCCAGAAGGATTTATGAAACAAGCATACGAAATATGTAAGGAAAACAATGTCTTATTCATTGCCGATGAAATTCAAGCAGGGCTTGCACGTTCAGGGAAAATGTTTGCTTGTCAATGGGAGGATGTCGACCCTGATATGTATATTTTAGGGAAAGCGCTCGGAGGAGGAGTGTTCCCAATTTCTTGTGTTGTAGCAAATAAAGAGGTGTTAGGCGTATTCAACCCAGGATCTCACGGTTCAACATTTGGCGGAAATCCAATGGCCTGTGCAGTCTCAATTGCAGCGCTCAAAGTTCTTAAAGACGAAAACCTAGCTGAACGGTCACTTGAACTTGGTGAATATTTCATGAGTAAATTAAAAGAAATCAATAGTACAAAAGTAAAAGAAATACGTGGACGAGGACTTTTCATTGGTGTTGAATTAAATGAGTCTGCACGTAAATATTGTGAAGCGCTAAAAGAAGAAGGGCTTCTCTGTAAAGAAACACATGATACAGTCATTCGGTTTGCTCCTCCTCTCGTGATTACGAGGGAAGAGATTGATTGGGCAATTGAAAAAGTCCGTACTGTTATTGGTTGAACAAAATAAAGAGCAAGCGTAAATGATACATGTGTTCATTTATGCTTGCTCTTTTTATTTTTTATCAAACCATAATGGTTCTTGGTCATCTACTTCGCCATTATAATTAATAAGAATCTCTTCTCCAGCTTTAATATCTTTATAAGCATAAAACTCGAATGTGTGATTATCAAAATTAATCTCATAAATCGCATTTGGATGATAAGAGTGATTAAACAACATCCCATAACCTAGCAGAATTGCCGTATGATTGATCCCATATTCAAATGCATAATCAGCAAGAAGTGTTTTTTCGATATGGACATGCTGTTCATTAGGATAAGAAATAACAGGTGCTTCATGTATAAGATATCCTTTTGCAATATCCTTTGTTGCGAACACTCCTCGATTGAATTCCCCATCACTGAGTGTAGAAGTTTTTATTTCAATCATGTTTGTCACCTACTCATTGTTTAATTTAAAGTTCTTTTATACAGTTTGACATTTACGTAGATGTATAGCAACTATTTTCCTTTACACAGGTTATTTACTGAAAATTCGAATTTTTAGCTTGATCAACTAATATAGTAGGAAGTAAACAAGCGTAAAATGACATCATTGAATTTCTAGTCTTTCATTACTGATTCAATCGGTAAATCTCTTTGTTTAAAGGTGCAAGGAAAGAAACAAACACCTATTTTTTAAAAGGGGGTAATTTAATGCTGCATATTGTGGCTTGCATTAAGCAAGTGCCCGATACGAAAATCATTAAAATGAATCCAAAAACGAACACCATGGATCGGAGAACTGCGCCTGCAATATTAAATCCATATGATGCTCATGCGGTAGAAGAAGCGGTTCGATTAAGGGAAAAGTACGGTGGTACTGTATCTGTTGTAACGATGGGGCCGCCTCCAGCAGTAAAGGCCATTAAAAAATGTATTGAAATTGGCGCGGATGAAGGGTATTTAATCACTGATCGCCGGTTCGCTGGTGCTGATACATTGGCAACGAGTTATGCGCTTACGAAGGCATTAGAGAAAATCTCTAAGGAAAATCCAATTGATCTCGTAATCTGCGGCAAAATGACGATTGATGGGGATACAGGGCAAGTTGGACCTGGAATTGCAAGAAGGCTCGATATTCCTCCATTAACATCAGTAAATAAGGTAGTTGAAATCAATTATAAAGAAGGTTATGCCGTTGTTCATCGTAAGCTTGAAGATGGCTATGAAGTTATTCAGTCTACATTACCATGCTTGTTTTCTGTGGAAAAGACAATAAATGAAGTACCTTATTCTCCATTTACGAACATGTTAAAAGCAGCTAGATATGAACCACATATATGGTCTGTGGACGATTTAGAGGACGTAGACATAAAACAACTTGGACTGAAAGGATCACCGACAATTGTATCGAAAGTATGGGCCCCGCCAAAACCCGAGGGAGGGACGATGGTAGAAGGGAATCCGCAGCAACAAGTAGAACAATTGTTATCGATTCTTTTAGATAAGAAAGAATTGTTTTATGTGAAGGAGGAAGGATAATGGATTTCCAAGATTACCAAGGAGTATGGGTATTTATTGAGGAAAACGATGGAGAAATTGCTTCTGTCTCTCTTGAACTTTTAGGAGCGGGGAGAAAACTTGCTGAAAAACGAGGAGTCGAATTGTCAGGTATTTTAATTGGAGAAAACATTAAATCTTTAGCCAAAACCGTTATTGAATACGGTGCAGATACCGTCTATGTTTATGACAATCCGATTTTTAAGCATTACCGGACAGAGTCTTTTATGAAAGCGCTGCTTGAATGCTCGAATAAATATAAACCAGAAATTATTCTTTTCGGTGCCACCTCAACCGGAAAAGACCTTGCAAGTGCTGTTGCAACTGATATGCCTACAGGGTTAACAGCCGATACGACAGAGTTAGACGTAGAGGAAGATACAGGGTTATTACTGGCAAGTAGGCCAGCTTTTGGCGGAAATATTATGGCAACAATTTTATGTAAAAAATATCGACCGCAAATGGCCACGGTGCGTGCAAAGGTGATGAAAGCATTACCTCCTCAACTTGGGAGAAAAGGAAAAGTCATAGAAGAGGAGATTCTCTTAGAAGAAGAGGACATTCGAACGAAAGTGTTAGAAATTGTGAAAGAAACAACAAAAAAAGTAAGGATAGACGAAGCTGATATCATTGTTGCTGGCGGAAAAGGATTAGGAAGTGCCGAGGGATTTCAACTCATTCAGCAATTAGCCGGTGTTCTTGGAGGAGCTGTTGGGGCAAGTCGAGATGTTGTTGAGGCGGGCTGGATTGAACATCCCCATCAAGTTGGACAAACGGGTGTGACTGTTACCCCAAAGATTTATATTGCGATTGGTATTTCAGGAGCGATTCAGCATATTGTTGGAATGAAAAATTCGGGGTTAATTATTGCAATTAATAAAGACCCAGAAGCACCGATATTTGATGCTTGTCATTACGGCATTGTTGGCAATGCATTTGAAATTGTTCCCATTTTAATTGAACAGTTTAAAAAATCCTTATCTAGAGAGGAGGTTAGTCATGTCCGAGAAGTTTGATTGTATCGTTGTTGGAGCGGGACCGGCAGGCATTTCTTGTGCACATGATTTAGCAAAAGGCGGAGCAAAAGTATTGCTTCTCGAAAGGGGGGAATATCCTGGGTCCAAAAACGTAATGGGTGGCGTGCTTTATCGAAAAATGATGGATGATATTATTCCGGGGTTTTATAAAGAGGCCCCATTAGAACGGCCAATTGTTGAACAGAGATTTATGATGATGGATAAAGAATCAGCAATCACCGTCGGGTATAAGGGGATGGAATGGAGCAAGGAGCCTTACAATAATTTCACCGTCTTGCGTGCGAAGTTTGATCAATGGTTTGCCGATAAGGCTGTTGAGCAAGGAGCGGTTTTAGTAAATGAAACCGTCGTTTTAGAATGTATTGTAGAAAATGGGAAAGTGGTTGGTGTTCGAACCGACCGACCAGATGGCGATATTTATGCAGATGTGGTTGTATTAGCTGATGGTGTAAATTCCCTTTTAGCTCAATCGCTTGGTTTTCATAAAGAATACAAACCGGACGAAGTGGCATTAGCAACGATGGAAATATTAAAGCTTGATAAAAATGTGATTGAAGATCGCTTTAACCTCGAAGAAAATCAAGGATGTACGATTGAATTATTTGGCGACGCCACAAAAGGGATATTAGGTACAGGTTTTCTCTATACGAATAAAGACACATTAAGCATTGGTGTCGGTACATTGCTTTCAGGTTTAATTAAACATAAGATAAAACCTTATGAATTACTAGAATATGTAAAAAATCATCCAATGATACGTCCCTATATTCAAGGAAGTGAACCACAAGAGTATTTAGCACATCTAATTCCAGAAGGTGGTTTCAAATCAATGGGGAAAATTGTTGGTGATGGTGTGATTGTTATTGGTGATGCCTCGCAACTAGTAAATGCTATTCATCGTGAAGGATCAAATTTGGCGATGACTTCTGGAAGATTGGCAGCAGAAACCGTTCTTATGGCGAAGCAAGCAGGTGACTTTTCTGAAAGCATGCTAGATTTGTATCGTACGAGATTGATGGCAGGCTTTGTTGGTCAAGATATGCAAAAATATAAAGATTCTACCCATCATTTTGATAAATTCCCGCAATATTTTGATGAATACATCCCAATGATAAACAAAGCGGCTAGCCAAATGTTTACTGTTGACGGATCATCGAAGTGGGAAAAACAAAAGAAAATTTGGAAAGATATAGGTTCGCCGAAAGAAAAATTAAAACTCGCTCGTGATGTATATCGAGCATGGAAGGTGATCAAATAATGAGTGAACAGAAAAAAGGCCAATCCATCGAAGAAAAACAATATCTTGTTCGCTTCAATGCTGATACAAAATCTCATCTTCATGTGAAAGATGTGGATATTTGTTTAACGAGTTGTCCTGATAAAATTTGTACGATTTTTTGCCCAGCAGAAATATATAAATGGGAAGATATTCGGATGCATGTGGGCTATGAAGGTTGTCATGAATGTGGAAGTTGTCGAATAGGTTGTCCACATCAAAATATTAAATGGGAATACCCAAAAGGCGGTCATGGAATCGTTTTTAGATTAGGGTAGAAAAGAATAGCCAATGAGAGTGACGGGTTCCGTTAACTATCGAAAATATTAAAAATGTAACACAAAATGACTTTCAAATGTATAAGCTCGCCAATCGGCGAGTTTTCTTTATTGGTATAACTGAATGTTGATTTTACTGAGTCTGAAAAATAAGCGGAAAAATTCCCGCTAAACCGAGAAATAACGATATTTCCCTAAAAATAAGGGGAGGATTTTCCATTTATATGATCAAAACCTTTGGATTTTGTCTTATTTAGTGCAGTTAACAGGAAAACCTCCGCTTATATCCGCTTCTTAAGCTGCCTCTATCTACATTAGCAGGAAATTCTCCGCTTATTCATTCTCAAACCTACATAAAAATCGATAAAGAGAAGGTGAAAATGGTTTGCAAACATACTAATGAGTAAATTTGCAATCCGAAGACTTAGCAATTAAAAGCAAAATAGCCAAGGTATAATCCCTTGCTATTTCTAATGTTTTTTAATCTCTCTAACCTTACAAATCGCCCTACGTTTTTATAGTACAAAAAGTATAGGAAACGGAACCCATTACAATGAGAGTGGGGACTTTTTTGAGAAGTCCTTTTTTTGTTCTTATGTATGTACATTTTTCACAAATCACATTAAAAGGAGAGAAAATAAAATGGAGTAGTTAATCATGTTTAATGATATGGAGTTGGTCTTGCTTTGCGAGTACCGTCATTTTTTGTGAAAGCTCATACGCTTCATTAAATGTACGGAAAAACGAGGAACAGAAAAATGGGAGCTTAAAATTAAATGGTCCATTTTCACTAGTTAGAAAAATGAACACTCTCCATTTGATTGTCTGTTCATTCTCTTCATTTCCTTCTAAAGCAATTAACCAGTGAGTATAAGTATCAACCAAGTCCGAATACGTTTTGTCATTTAGAATGGCTAGGCGATCATTTTCATACATAGTTATCGGCGTCTTTTGATAAAATTCCCTATAGTTCAATGCTGCATTCATACACATCATCCTCTCATCGTGATAAAACTTAAAAATTTCATTGTCTTTTCTATTGCCATTATATGATGAAAAAACAAAAAGTATTGTGTTTTTGGAAAAAATTTGAAGTTATTTTTTTGTTCGTTCATTTTCTCTATTAGGACTAATGTTACTTGCTTTATTGTCCTAAAAAGGGAATAGAAAGCTCCGACTTTCGGAGGATTTTATCGAATTGAGTCGAAAAAACTGTTTATTAGCTGTATAATTAATTCTTGCAGTAGCAATTTTATAAGGGAGTGTTTTTTATGGATTGGGCATTAGTCCTATTATTTTCGGCAGCGATTCTTCTGTTGATTATTTCATATATGAAAATAAGAAATACTGCAAAGGCTGAGCAGCGCGAAATTGATTCAGTGTTTGTTTCTTTAATGGAGGAAGTAAATAAACTACAAGAGCAAATACGCAAATTGGAACTAGATGCAGAAATTTCAGCTCATGAAGCAAAGATTATTGGAATTGATTCGAAAGAACGGGTCATTCTGCGAGAAATACTAGATTTATATAAGCGTGGCTATACAATCGAAGGAATGGCTGAAAAGGTTCAGTTAAGTGAAAATGAAATCCAATACTTATTAACTCCTTACATGTCTAACAAACAAGAAAGGAGATCATTGTCACAATGAAGGCTAAACTAATGAGCAGTTTTGCAGCTGGTCTAATTGTTGCAGCGAGTGTGTGTGGTGTCGTGTATTTTTTTGAGCCAGCAAAAGCGACTAGTACAGAGGTTAAAGAAAATCTACCGCTTGAAGAAATGAGAAACGAGCTTTTTACCGCAGGCTATCTTGTTTATTCAGAAGAAGAGTGGGAGCAAGAGCTTGCAAAAATTGAGCAGGAACATAAACTCCTATTAGAGCAGGAAAAAGAGCACGAAACAAACGAATCTCCAGCTGAACCAACTGAAACAATCATTTACAAAACGATTTTAAATGTAGCTTCTGGAATGACGAGTATTGATGTAGGGAATGCCCTTGTAAAAGGAAAGATTATTGATAATGCGATGACGTTTTTTAATGAAGTAGAGAAAAAGGGATTGGCTAATGGATTGCGTCCTGGGACTTATGAACTGGATAGTGAAATGAATACAGACGAAGTGATTTCCATTCTCTTTAAATAGAGCGCAATGGGAAAATCGCAAATAAGAATGGGAGTGTTTGTAAAATCACTCCCATTCTTATTTAGATGGGAATTAATAATCGGTGACGATAACATCACGGTCAAGAAAGGCTTCAATGACTTCACTTATTCGGAATGATACTTGTGGCAGGTCATAGTTTTCGAACGCATGTTCACACTGGTTTTTATAGTCCATTATTTGATCATAATGACTTAAGTGACGCTTAATATCGTCTTCGTTATCTTCTCTTTCCTTTTGTCTTTTGATGACCGTATCCCGATCAGCATAAATAAAGAACCGCATTACTTTATCACCATACATATTCTTCAGCTTTTCCGTTCCTTCAGGATTCAACGTTAAGTAAACAAGATCATGATTTTCAAATGCTTGAACAATATCTTGCTCACGAATTCCGTAATAAAACCCATCAATTTCTACGCTTTCAAGGAACTCATCTTTTTCTTGCATCTTTTTGAATGTCTCTTCATTTATAAAATGGTAATCTTCGCCATTTATCTCATAATGGCGAGCAGGGCGGGTAGTGTAAGATATAACCGTTTCCATATCAAAAGCGGTGGCGACCATCTTTGCGATTGTCTTTCTTCCTGAGCCATCAGGACCAGTATAAATAAATAATTTTTCTTTTTCCTTGATTTTGTACATATAAAAACCTCCTACTGAATACGTTTAATAGAACGATATGACTGTTCCATTATTTTCCACTTTAAAAAACCGGGATATATTTATTATATCAGAAAACACCATAAATATGTTTGATTTTTCTGATTTTTAACAAAAGAGTTTTCATATCCAGTTACGAATCTATATTAGTGTTTGGAATTAAAGATGAAATTATGTTTAAAATGGCCGTTGGGAATAATCTCCTGCGGCTTTTTCGCATAGAAACATTTAATGGATAAAAATGAAAATACTGGAGAACATAGATTGTAAATAGCGCAAAGAGGTGTGTATTAGTGGATTTAGATAAAAATATGGAATTTGAGATTAAAAACGGTTTTATGCCAAATCTCAGTCGGTCTGATTCATTGAAGATTCTTGAAATTAACCCAAATAGCGTCGTTATTCAAATGAATAAGTCTGCACGCAGAGGAATTTTCCCAACTGAGAATTTCCAATATTGGATTAAAAGAGGGTTACTAATTAAAATGGATGAACAACCTCAGAAAAGAACATCTTGAACGACACTGGTTTATTCTAGTGTTGTTTTTCGTTATATATTTAAATTCAATCGAGCGAACAGAATCATCATTATCATTATCATCGAATAAGGATGTGTTCGTATCATTAATGTGATATATTGATATTAATAGGGGGGATTTTAATGAATCAAGAGAGAATACTACTCCAAGACCATCATAATAAAACAATCCAACTCCAACCAACAAAAGTAATATTTTATTTGCAAGGAAAATTAATTGAAGCGTATGATGATCATAATGACGTATATTATTTAATTTTTTATAAAAATCGTTTTCTGAACGCAGTAAAAGCAATAAAACTGAGACTTCATTCTTATATAGCGGAAGCATTTAAGAATGGGATTCTTTTTGAAACGCCACATCCAATTATTAATTCCTTAATTTCCTCTAATCAAACGTATAAAGCCGTTCGTTTTCCACAATTAATAAAGAAACTCGAGAAGCATTACCATCCTCATGAAAGAGCCTATATCCTAACTTTTTTTGAATCGTTCATTCCGAAAAAGCTTTTGTTCAAAGAAATAACATCGGTTTTCTATGAATATCGAAGAAATGGACAGATGTTTTTTGCTTATCGTATCCTTCGCATCTTAATCGATTTTGCCCCAAATCATTCCTTGGTCAAGCAATTGGGAAATGATCTCACATTCAATAAATTTTCAGTGTTATACAGCCAAAAAACAGAGGAAATCTTTCAAAAAGATCCAATATTTGCTGAGAAAACTCTTTATTTTTCTAAAGAAAATGAACATAGTTTTAAAAAACTTATGATGATATATGAAAAAGAGTCCCGTTGGTTAGATTTAGTAGCTATACTAATTGACAAGATAACCGCCTCCCCAACAAACATTGAATATTATTCACTAAAAGACTTACTTGCACAGCATCTAAGTGAACAAGATGGTGTATATATACTAGAAAGATTAGCCAGTCAATTATCAACTTTTATCCCTCTACAAAAAGATCTATTTGATTTTAATGTTAAAAGAATGAAGATAAATGAAGTGCTAAAAATGATGAGTTATTATGATTTTAAGCTAAATCGAGAGCAAGCAAGTTTACTCGGAATTTACCTTAAGCAGATTGATGCAAATGACTTAATTTTGGAGCCTGACAGCTTAAAATCATTGCTCAATTTCATTCTTCCTTTAGATTCTGAACAAGTGGAGAAGTACCTTAATCAATCCGCAACTCACTTGCTGAGAACTTTAGACCCAACACATGTGAAAAGTTGGCTCGAAACTTTTAAAGAAAATTACCCAGCTTTGAAAATTTACGAAAAAATTGAAAGGTTAGAATATCTTTATAAAAATTTAGATCAAATGCAAACACTTGGAGAATTATTTTTTGAATTTAAACAGTGGGAAAATGCAATCGAGTGCTTCAGTTGGGAGATGGAATTGAAACCGACAGACTCAAAGCCACTTCACTGGTTATCTAAAAGTTATCGGGAATTAGGGATGGACAACGAAGCTGATGTGTACAAGGAACTTTGTATGAATGTTCAAAAACATGCTTAAGCTAAACTTATCCTCAGACAACGGCAAAATAAAAAGAGAATGGTTTACATTCTAACCATTCTCTTTTTATTTTGTTTGCTTTCAAGAATTTTTTATGAGTGCTTTCAATTTTTGACTATGCTTTTCATCGATCTCCATTTCAATTCGTGCTAATTCTTTTTCATTAGAAAGAATCTCCATTTTATTGTTACTGATTAAATTTTCCATTTTAAGGATTTGTTTTCTTCTCATAGCGAACATCCCTTTTCTGTAATAGTATTTTATGAATGTTTATTTATATATAAATATATCAAATTTTTAGAAAATAATCAAATGGTTTAGTCGCTAAACTATGTCGAATTAGTGTCATTTTTACCTGTTTATTAAGAGGTTTTTATTGGTAGGTTAGAAGGGATAGTTATTATTGTTGTTTTTTAATATTGTCCTTTTGTTTATATTGGAAAATAGTATTTTATGTCATTATTGTAAAAAACCTTAGTGAACAATTGTTTGTTCACTAAGGTTTTTGAACTACTGTAATAATTGAACTTCAAGCCATCGACGTACGCTATTAATGAACCATATCTTCTTGTACTTATATAGGTCATCGAGCTTTATTGTTCTTTCTTGGAGAATACCATCATTTATTAGATGCTCCCGAAAAGTTCCTGCCAATAATCCGCTTTGGACTGGGGGAGTGAATAATTGGTTATCCAATTCAAATACAACATTTCCATTTGTAAATTCCGTTATCTCCAGTTCTTCATTCCAAAGTAAGACATCAAATGCCTGGTTTGGCTTTCTATCATGAAAAGCGGAGTAGATTTGCCTATTTGTCGTTTTATGGTAAAGGAACGGATTGTTTTTGTTAACAGCTTTGCTTGCCAATATAGCAGTTATTGGTGTTTTTATTTCCTCTATTTGCTGTCCCTCAATGGTGATTTCCCCATTTTTACCCATTAGCAACCGAACTTTCATTTTCTGTTGATTCTGTTGTTGTTTCGTAAACATATATAAACTCTTCTCAACAGCTTCTCGATTAAAGGTAAAATCGAAGTAGTTTGCCGATTTTGATAACCGCTCTAAGTGGTATTCTTTTAAAAAATACTCTCCTTTTTCTAACAATAGGCTTTCTAAAAGTTTAAATTCTAGTCTTTGTTCTTTAAGAAGCTTTGCTTTCGTTATAATTTCATCGTATTCCCCTTCAGCAGTCGAGTCCCAAGTTACCCCGCCGCCAACACCATATGTTGCAACACTCGTTTGATGATCAATCAAAACCGTACGTATTGGCACATTAAATACAGCTTCTTTGTTGGGGCTAATAAAACCGATGGCTCCACAATAAATTTCTCGAGGTGTTGTTTCTAGATCAGCGATTGTATTCATTGTGCTGATTTTAGGTGCACCGGTAATTGATCCACAAGGAAAAAGCGCTTTGAAAATATCGACTAGTTCTGTTTGCGGCGAAACTTTTGCAGTTATTGTTGAGGTCATTTGATGTACAGTTGGATATTTTTCAATATCGAATAGCTTTGGTACACTGACAGACCCTGGTTCAGCAATCATCCCCAAATCATTTCGTAATAAATCAACAATCATTAAATTTTCCGCCCGATTCTTTTCGGAATTGAGCAACCATTTTGCATTCGCTTCATCCTCGGAACATGTATTTCCTCGTTTCATTGTACCTTTCATCGGACGAGTCGTTAGTTGATTTCCTTTTAAATGAAAAAACAACTCAGGAGAGGCCGATAAAATACTATGCTCGCCTGTATGGATATAAGCGCAGTAATTAGAGGACTGAGCTTTTTTTAATGCTTCAAAAAAGGCAAGCTCATCACCGTGGAAATTAGAAAGCAACCGAATGGTATAATTCGTTTGATAGGTTTCCCCGTTTTCAATGAGTTGCTTTATTGATTGAATCGATGAATAATACTCCTCTTTGCTAACGGAAGGGAGCCATTCTTTAAGTGAGTAGTTCCCTGTACTGTTCATTGTTTCATGAAGCGGTTCTGAAAAAATGCCAAACCATAGGAGGGGCATAGTATTACCAAAATGAACTCGATAGGCTGAATCGAACGCAGGTGCACTTTCGTATGACAAAAAACCGGCAGCATAAAATCCCTTGTCAACCTCGTTTTGGATGTGCCGCAGGCAAGGAATTACATTTTCAATCAAATCGGTAGTGATAATTTTAATGGGTTTCTTAAACGTAAAGGGTTTTATTTTCCCTTGTAAATTAGCAAATTCAAATGATAAAACTGGGGTTGTTTTTGTTTGCATCATTCTAATCCTTCTTAAAAAAATTTTGTAACATTCTGATTCCGTAATCAGTTAAGATCGATTCTGGATGAAATTGTACGCCTTCTATTTTAAAATGTTTATGACGAATTCCCATAATTTCACCATCCTCACTTTTCGCTGTTATTTCCAAACAATTAGGGAGGTTTGATTCATCGACGATTAATGAATGGTACCTTGTTACATTCATAGGAGTAGGTAAATCATGAAAAACATCTGTTTGGTTATGGGAGATTTGAGAAACCTTTCCATGCATAGGTATTTTTGCTTTTTTTATTTTTCCGCCAAACGCGTGGGCGATGATTTGGTGTCCAAGGCAAACGCCTAAAATTGGAATCTTATCGTGGTACTTTTTTACAATGTCTAGGCATATTCCTGCTGAATTTGGATGACCTGGTCCCGGAGAGATTAATATATATTTGGGATTGAGTGCATTAATATCTTCTAATGACAATTGATTATTGCGATGGACAATCACATCTTCATCCATTGTTTGGAGATATTGGACTAAGTTGAAAGTAAAAGAGTCATAATTATCAATTACTAGTATCACTGTATTTGTTAGCTCCGTTTCTAGGTGATGATTTTTAACAGTTTAATTATAGTGTGGATAAGATAAATTGTACAATGATAGATTATCTTAATAAATTGACGGTAAACAAATTTTCCTCTATTTTTTACATGTGGGGAATGAGGAAACTCCATCTGAAGGAAATTTCACTTTATAGGCACAAAATTCTCTAATTGTTCATATTTTGTTAAAGATGTTAACCTAGGAGGCGAAATGACAGTGGCGGAAAACTTGTATAGGGAAACATTATTGAGTTGGTGTGAAGAGCTTGAAACGACTTGGCAAGCGGTTCGCGAACAATTATTGGAGAATTTTGGCCATCTTGATATACATCAATGGGAAGAAGAATTATTTTCGTTTAAACAATCAATAGAAGTTGAAAAAGGCGACCTTGATGAGAATCGGTTATATGAAAGAGCCTCAAATTTATACGAAGGACTAAATGTTTTTTTTGAGGAAGCTGAGATGCGTCAAGATGGAGGTCGACTTCAGCCAATTCCTATTGGTGGTCATCGTTTACCACCACTCCCATATGCTTATGATGCTTTAGAACCAGCTATTTCAGAGGAAATAATGAGATTGCATCACACAAAACATCATCAAAGTTATGTCGATGGCTTAAATAAAGCTGAAAAGGAAATGCAAAAAGCACGTGATAATAATGATTTTACCTTAATCAAACATTGGGAGAGAGAAGCAGCCTTTCATGGTTCAGGACATTATTTACACATCATTTTTTGGGAGGTAATGAGCCCGGAAGGTGGAGGGAAACCATCTGGAAAATTATTAACAGCAATTAACAAGTCATTTGGGAGTTTTGATAAATTTCAAAACCATTTTTCTGAAGCGGCAAAAAATGTAGAGGCTGTCGGCTGGGCAATATTAGTTTGGGCACCACGGTCACAACGTTTAGAAATTTTGACTTCAGAAAAGCATCAAAACTTAACGCAATGGGATACGATTCCTTTGCTTGTCCTAGATGTTTGGGAGCATGCATATTATCTTCAATATAAAAATGAACGAGCAAAATATGTAGAAAACTGGTGGAATGTTGTAAATTGGAAGGAAGTTGAAAGGAGGTTTAGCAAGGCGAGTACGCTTAAATGGAAGCCATTTTAATTCTTGAATATAACAAGTTTGGGAGCCTTCTGAGAGATATGCAGGAGGTTTTTCGTTCTGTGTTCTCCTGTTATCAAAATTAAGGACTACTTCTATTTACATATGTTATCCTTAAGTTTATATATCCAAATATAATGAATCATTATCTAATTAGATGACAAGAGAGAGGGAGGCAGAACATGATACATAATTTTTTAATCGAAAAAAACGGAGATTTATGGTTAACTGAAGACGAACAAGATAATTTGAAAATTAGTTACCGAATCAAAGAGGTCATTTTCGAAGGGAAATCAGCGTTTCAACATGTAATGATCTTGGATTCCTATGACTTTGGTCGCATGCTTGTGTTAGATAGTGTTGTTCAAACGACTTCTTTAGATGGGTACATCTATAATGAAATAATAACACATGTACCGCTATTAATTCATCCACAGCCGAAAAAAGTATTAATCATTGGCGGTGGTGATTGTGGCGCGGCAAAAGAAGTTTGTAAGTACGATGAGGTTGAAAGAGTCGATCTAGTCGAAATAGATGGGTTAGTTGTTGAAGCTTGTAAACAGCATCTCCCTGATGTATCGGGAAATTTAAACGATCCTCGAGTTCATTATATTTTTGATGATGGTGTTGAATTTGTGAAAAACAAGCGAAGTGAATATGACGTTATTATTGTAGATTCTTCCGATCCTGTTGGTCCTGCTCAAGTGTTATTTGAACAAAGTTTTTATAACAGTTTGTATCAAGCACTAAATGACGATGGGGTAATGGTCTGCCAGAGCCAGTCGCCGATTTTCCATAAAAAAGTGATGAAGCAAACGTTTCACCGTATTAGTCAATTGTTTCATTCAACAAAATTATATACCGCAGTAGTCCCTACCTATCCTGGGGGATTATGGAGTTTCACCATCGGCTCAAAGCAAGATATGAAGGTAAATAAGGACAAGCTTAAAAATAAAACAACTCTTTATGTGAATGAGGAGATCATCGAATATTGCTTTGCACTTCCACAATTTATGCTTGATAAAAACTAAATAATTTACAATACTCTGTAAGGTAGTGAATTAAGAAAGCCGCTTATATACAAAAATTGTATATAAGCGGCTTTTGTTTTTTGGGATTGCTGACCTATCTCTGGATATATTATTAGTGTTCAGATATTTAAATATAAACTAGAAATGAGAAGGAGCGGCAAGAGATGAGAAGGTATTTCCTCACCATTTGGAGTTTTATTGACCCAATTTATTTTTTCTTTACTCGATTAATTTGTTTACCAAGTGAAGAAAACATTTTGAGGATACGATTAACTAAATATAAAGGGAGAAATTTAGTCTTAGCCGATGGTACACAAATCAATCGAGATGATTTATTAGTAAAAATTCACCTTCACAATGTCAAACTGTTGAAAGAATTACAGGAAATGAAGGGAGAGTTAAAAAAAGCGAGGAAAATTTTATATGGTGTCCAAAAGTCATTGCCAAATGTCGAGCTGTATGTCCGAAATCATCATCGTTCTCAAGAAATAAAAGGAATCATCGGGATAACTTCATTAAATAAAGGATGTCATCGCCTAGGGTTTGAAGTATTTGAAGTATCTCATCCAATCTATAGATGGTTTAAATTTATGGCTTTTTTACCGATTGAAATGGTAGCAAGTTCGAATACATCTATAAAGTGGCTCATAACGAATCATAAACCTAGTTATCTGTTGATGTCCACCAAGACATTATCGACATTGTATAGGAAAAATGAAAATAAAAAAAGCTGCCGAGTGGCAGCTCTTAAATAGCTTTTAGTTCATAATCGGCAGCTGTAGCTAATGATAATTCATGAATGGTTATTTCAGGGCGACTTCCAATTCGAATGTTTACCCCTGTTTGGCCTAGACCTTCACTAATATAATACGGTTTACCATCTTGAACATGAAACCCTTTTATAATGTTCATTCTTGCTAGTTTTCCCATCTTCACTAGATGATAAGCCTTTGGATAACAGATTTGTCCACCGTGAAAATGACCTGCAAGTAAATAATCAAAATGGTATTTCTGCATATGAAGTACAATATTAGGGTCATGGGTCAATACAAGATTTGTTCCTTGCTTTAAGCCTTGATATGCAGTGTTCGTATGGCTCCGGTTTGTGCTAAAATCATCAATCCCAATAATGTTTACTCGCTTACCTTGAATAAAAATTTCATCATTTTCGTTTCTTAAAACTTTACAGTTATGATGTTCAAGTGTATGAATGAGTGTTTGTAGATCTTTCTGTTTTAACACATAATCGTGATTTCCCAAAACCGCATAAATCCCGTATCTAGGTTTTAGTTTATTTAACATTTTCAAATAGGGAACAAGCTTTGGAATGGTGCGTTTCCGATCAAGTAAGTCGCCTGTAAGTGCGATTAAATCAATTGGTTCGTCTTTTAATTTTTCGTAAAGTTCAGTTGCGGAGATGGATATGTTTTCGAGATGTAGGTCGGACAGTTGAAGAATCGTTAATCTTGGGCGAGTGGTAAGATGATGGTGGACGTTTACTTTATTTAATTTTATCTCTTTCGTATTTTTATTTGCTTTTATCAAAAGAATAACTAATAAACTCGTTAATATCAAAATGAAAATTATATTCAACGACGATTCACTCCTTTCATAACTGCAATTATACATGAAAAAAGGATCATTTTTACAAGTAATAATTGGATAGAATTCCAATGGAAAATGTGAAGCCATCCGATAAAGGTGTGTGATAATCATGAAAACGAAATCTGTTCTGTTCTTGCCCTTTTTACAAATTCCGTCGGGCCACCATCAAGCAGCAAATGCAATTCTAAATGGTTTAAAGCAAAATCAACCCAATGTAAAGTGCGAAGTGGTAGACATATTGGCGTATAGTTATGGGAAGATTGAGACACTTGTTTCAAAGATTTATTTGGGCTGGATTCAACTTTTACCTGGTTTGTATAATTTCATTTATCAACATTCCGTATATAAAAATATTGATTCTACAAAACGCTACCGTTTATATGAAGTTTTATTTTTATATTTCATGAGAAGGCTTATTAATGAAAAACAGCCTGATTTGATTATTTGTACTCATGCATTGCCATCCTACATGTTAAACCATTTAAAGCAATGCGGAACTTTAAACATACCGGTAGTGAATGTGTATACAGATTATTTCATAAATCAAATATGGGGAGTGGACATGATCGATTTCCACTTTGTCCCGTCAGTAAGAATGCAACGATTTTTACAAGAAAAAGGAGTCCAAGAAGACAGGATTTATTATACGGGAATTCCGATTCATGACAAGATTAAAAAATTCAACGAACCCATTGATCCTAGTAAGACTTCGAATCCTTCGGTTTTAGTATCTGGGGGAAGTCTTGGAGTCGGAGCGATTGAACAATTACTAAAACAGATTACTGAATCAGTCGTAAGTGACCGGATACAGTTTATCGTTTTATGCGGAAAAAACAAACGTTTATATGAGAAAATAAAAGGATTGAAATTAGCAAATGTTATTCCATATTCCTATATCAATTGTATGGAGCAAATGAACACCCTTTATGATCAAGTGGATGCAATTATTACCAAGCCCGGCGGTGTGACAATTACTGAGAGTCTATTTAAACGAAAACCGATTTTTATTTATCAAGCTTTGCCTGGGCAAGAAAAGATCAATTTGGAACAACTGAAGGAATTAGGTGTTGTCTATCCGTTAATGTCTGAGAATATATGCGAAGAAATTTTGGCGATTCTTTGCAATGAAAAGGAGTTGGAAAATTATCAATCCTGTCTTGAGCGTTTCCATACTGAAATTCATTCGAAGAAACCAGCTGAAATCATTGGTGAATGGCTGTTATAGCGAATCAATTTTCACAAAATAGTCATATTTGAGCAATCAAAGACTGTTAAAATCTAATTGATAGGTAAATACACAAAAAGTATACATAATGAGGAGAGGTTTTATGAAAACCGATGTCGAAATCGCTCAAGAAGCGAAGATGGTTCCGGTCGCAGAAATTGCTGAAACTTTAGGGATCATTCCTGACGAGATGGAATTATATGGTAGGTTTAAAGCGAAAGTTTCATTAGACGTTCTTGACAGGCTTGAGGGCAAGCCTGATGGAAAGCTCATTCTAGTTACAGCAATCAATCCAACGCCGGCAGGCGAGGGAAAAACGACCACCAATGTAGGGCTCTCGATGGGATTGAATAGAATAGGGAAAAAAACAATCACAGCCTTAAGAGAACCTTCTTTAGGCCCAGTATTCGGTATGAAAGGTGGAGCGGCAGGCGGTGGATATGCTCAAGTAGTTCCGATGGAGGATATTAATCTTCATTTTACAGGAGATTTTCATGCAATTACTTCCGCCCATAATTTGCTGGCAGCACTCATTGACAATCATCTTTATCAAGGAAATACTTTAAATATTAATCCTAAGCGCGTTGTATGGAAGAGAGTTCTTGATGTGAATGATCGAGCGCTTAGAAATATAGTCATCGGTCTCGGTGGGAATACAGATGGGTTTGTTAGACAGAGTGGATTTGATATTACGGTTGCCTCTGAAATTATGGCAATCCTATGTCTTTCATCCGGTGTAATAGATCTTAAAAACAGACTTTCAAGAATGGTTGTTGCATATACTTTTGATGGGGAAGCAATTACAGCTGGAGATTTGGAAGCAACCGGTGCAATGACATTATTATTAAAGGATGCAATCATGCCAAATTTAGTTCAAACAATTGAAAATACCCCAGCATTTGTTCACGGTGGGCCATTTGCTAATATTGCCCACGGCTGCAACTCCATTATTGCTACAAAAATGGCTTTAAAATTAGCCGATTATGTAGTGACTGAAGCGGGATTCGGTGCAGACCTTGGGGCAGAGAAGTTTTTTAATATTAAATGCACTACAGGTGAGTTGCAACCTGATGTTGCGGTAATTGTTGCAACTATTCGCGCTCTAAAGATGAATGGTGGTGTTGGGAAAAACGAGCTTAGTGACGAAAATATTACTGCCCTTGAAAAGGGCATAGTAAATCTTGAAAGGCATATAAAGAATGTCGCTAAATTCGGTATTCCGATTGTTGTAACGATTAATAAATTTCCTACGGATACAAACGCAGAAATTCAATTAATATTGGACCGTTGCGCAGCAATTGGAGTGGATGTTGCTGTGACTGAAGTCTTTTCCAAGGGAGGCGAGGGCGGAATTGATCTCGCGAAGAAAATAGTAGAAATTTGCGAAACGAAACAAGCAAATTTCGCTCCTCTTTACGAAACGGAGACTTCAATTGAAGATAAGATTTCAAAAATAGCTTCGGAAATTTACCGTGCTGAACAAGTGGAGTTCATGCCTAAAGCAAAGAAACAAATGAAAGAACTTGTTGATTTAGGATTTGACAAACTGCCCATTTGTATGGCGAAAACGCCTTATTCGTTTTCAGATAATCCATCGTTACTAGGGGCACCAACTGGATTTACAATCACAATACGAGAAATGTTCGTTTCTGCTGGAGCGGGTTTTATTGTCGTTCTCACAGGAGACATAATGACAATGCCTGGTCTGCCAAAAGTTCCTGCAGCTAATCGAATGGATTTTTCAACATCTGGAGAGATTATTGGCCTATCATAGGTAAGTAGGATGATGCCATGCATCATCCTTTTTTAAAACAGAATGAATTGAGAAAAATAAGGCAATAATTTAAAAGTCACTGTGAGATTGGGAGGTGTAAACATGCGCTCGAAGGAAACAAAAGTTAAATTTGATTTGCATACCCATCATGATCGCTGTGGTCACGCTCGCGGAAAGATACAGGACTATATCGAATCAGCAATCGATAAAGGCCTAGATGTGATTGGAATTGCTGATCACACACCTTTTTTTTCTTATGAAGAGGATCAAGCTTTTCCGAAAATCGCGATGCCAAAAAGTGAGTTTCCAGAGTATGTTAAAGAGGTGCTAAGACTAAAGGGTGAATATAGCGGTAAAATAGAAGTGCTATTAGGAATTGAAGCCGATTTTTTTCCAGAACATGTAGAATTATATCGTCCCTATTTTGAGCGTTTTCCTTTTGATTATATTATTGGGTCTGTCCATCAGGTAGATGGTGTTAGTATTTTTAATAAAAGGCGCTGGAAAGGAATGGCGGAAAAGAAGAAGGTAATGACGAAGGACATTTATTATCAATTAATTGAAGACTCAGCTCGTAGCGGTATGTACCAAATTTTGGGACATATTGATGCAATGAAGGGGTTTTACCCTGAATTTTCAGATATTCAGACAAAATCAGTTGAAAAGACCTTAAAAGTAATAGGCGAAAATGATATTGCAATTGAAATTAATACATCAGGAAAGACAAAAACGGTTGGTGGCTGGTACCCTTCAGACGATATTCTGGAACTCGCCAACCATTATGGTGTAGCAGTTACATTTGGTTCTGACGCTCATGATCCAGAACGGGTGGGAGATGAGTTTGATTCTGTAGCTAAGCGCCTAAAGGAAATTGGTTTTAAAGAATGGTGTTATTTCAAAAATAAAAAACGAATCATTGCACCGTTATAACTTGCAAAACGATTTCAACAATGTCTACTAATGGGAGAGTTATACAGTTAATAAAATTAATTACACGGATAAGCCGTTGAAGCTTATCCGTTTTTTTCTGCTGTAAAAAAAGAATATTCTTTTTTTATAATATTTATAATAATTTTATTGACAAATCCTATAGGTATGGTAGGATTAATTTTAATAATACTCTTAATTACATTTGATGATGGAGGGAGGGCGAACTACACTGAAACCTTCTGAATGGCAAGAAGTATCCCAATATGTGGAGCAAATGTTAAAAAACATTAAATTCGGATCAGTAACATTGGTGATCCAGGATGGGAAAGTAGTGCAAATTGAAAAGAACGAAAAGGTTCGTCTTCAATCAAATAAGCGCGCTGACTAGACAAACTAGAGGCGGTCTTCACCTGTAAGAGGGTGTAGATCGCCTTTTTAGAAAGGTGGTTTTTATCGATGGTTAACAAAGTAACTTATGAGGACTGGAACGACATTTCTCATAAGTTTTCCATTCAAAATGAAACAAAAGGAGCACGTGACGTACTGGAGTGGTCATATAATGTGTACGGTAATGAAGAAATCGTCTATTCCTCAAGCTTTGGTGCAGAAGCAATTGTATTAATTGATTTAATCTCACAAATAAAGCCTAATGCTAATATTGTTTTTTTAGACACTGATCTTCATTTCCCAGAAACATATGATGTTATTAAAAAAATGGAGGAACGTTTTCCAGACCTGCAGATAGAGCGGATTAAACCAGAAATAACGCTTGATGAGCAACGAGAGGAGTACGGTTCTGCTTTATGGCAAAGGGAACCAAATAAATGCTGTGAAATTCGAAAAGTCATTCCACTGCGCAAAACGTTATCTACTAAAAAAGCATGGATTTCGGGTCTTCGGAGAGAACAATCACCAACAAGAGCAAACACAGAATTCTTAAACAAAGACGAAAAATTCGGAAATATAAAAATATGTCCACTGATCCATTGGACTTGGGATGAAGTATGGGCGTACATCAAAGAAAAAGATTTGCCTTACAATCAATTGCATGATCAACAGTATCCTAGTATTGGCTGTTTCCCATGTACAAACCCCGTCCTCACAGACGGTGACACTCGTGCCGGACGTTGGTCCGGAAGCAACAAGACGGAATGTGGGTTGCATTTATAAGGGCAAATACAGCAGTGCAGCTTGCTCAATAGAAAGGAGGGGTTTCCAACGCTTACAATTATTGCTATAGCTATCGGCTTGTTTTTTGCGATAAATATAGGTGCTAGCGGGGCTGCTGCCTCGATGGGCATCGCCTATGGTTCAGGAGTATTGAAAAAGCGAATTGCCTTAGTCCTATGTGCGCTTGCAGTGTTTTTAGGCGCTTGGCTAGGCGGCGGGGAAGTGGTAAAGACAATAGGGAATGGAATTGTTCCTAGTTCGACATTAACGGTTGAAATTGCCCTAATTGTTCTAGCATCTGCTGCGTTCTCTCTTTTTTTAGCGAATATTCTTGGCATCCCCCTCTCAACGAGTGAAGTAACCGTAGGTGCGGTTGTAGGCGTGGGAATCGTCTATCAATCCATTTTCTTAAGCAAGCTGCTTTGGATTATGATGTTTTGGCTGTTAGCTCCAATTGTTGCTTTTATCATTGCCATTGTTGCGTCCTCTTTTTTAAAAACGAAAGTGGTAAAAAAATGGTTGAACTTTCCGAAGGCTGTTCCCATCCTCTCTGTTTTAGTTTTATTAATGGGGGTTTTTGAAGCTTTTGCAGCTGGTATGAATAATGTTGCTAATGCAGTAGGTCCACTTGTCGGTGCGGGGGTAATGTCAACGGAAAATGGCCTCTTTTTTGGGGGACTTTTCGTTGCTCTCGGGGCTGTTGCTCTTGGGCATCGCGTCCTTGAAACAAATGGTAAAAAAATAACAACCCTTAAGCTTGAAGAAGGTTGCATCATCTCAGGAACTGGAGCAAGTATTGTAACTGTAGCATCGATTTTTGGTATTCCCATCCCTCTCACCCAAATCACCACATCCTCAATTATTGGAATAGGGTTTGTCAAGGATGGAAAAGCAGTCTTAAAAAAAGACATTGTTATTCAACTTTTGACAGTTTGGGTTGTTTCTCCTGTGCTGTCAATGGTTCTATCATATACGTTCATTCAGTTGCTGATTGAAAATAATATGTATCCAGTAATTGCCGTACTTGGGGTGTTAATCTCAGTATTTGGATTGCTATTTTTAATGAAACGTTCGTCTGCTAAGGAAGAGATGGCAAAAATTGATTTAGGTAAGAACTAATAAATAAAAAATATGGAAGAAGGATTGATTTGTATGTCATTGTTACCGAAACCACATGGTGGGAAATTAGTTGAGCTCTATAATCCATCATATGATTTAACAAAAATAGAAAAAGAAATTGCGATTGATTCCATTGCTTTAAGTGATTTGGAATTAATAGGAGTAGGACTATTTAGCCCTTTAACGGGATTTATTGGTAAAGAAGATTACGAATCAGTCGTTGATCGTATGCGTTTAAAAGATAATACGATTTGGTCGATCCCAGTAACATTGCCTGTTTCTTCTGATATAGGTGAAAATCTGGAAATTGGTGAGAAATACAAGCTCACTTATAATAATGAAGTTTTTGGAGTAATAACTGTTGCTGAAACATATGAACCAGATCTTAACAAAGAAGCTAGGGAAGTATATAAAACTGAGGATCGCGCACACCCTGGAGTAAAACGTTTATTTGAACGAGGCTCTGTTTATGTTGCTGGGGATGTAATTTTAGTGAAAAAATCAGAAAAAGGTGTATTCGGAGATGTATGGCTCGAGCCAAAAGAAACCCGTACCTTATTTGCTGAAAAAGGCTGGAAGACAATCGTTGGCTTTCAAACTAGAAATCCAATTCACCGAGCACATGAGTATATTCAAAAAGCTGCCTTAGAAACGGTCGATGGATTGTTTGTCAATCCACTAGTCGGTGAAACAAAATCTGATGATGTTCCAGCGGATGTCCGTTTGAAAAGCTATCGTGTACTTTTAGAAAATTATTATCCGAAAGAACGTGTTCAGCTTGGAGTTTATCCTGCAGCGATGCGTTATGCTGGACCTCGAGAAGCAATCTTTCATGCAATTGCACGAAAAAATTTCGGCTGCACCCATTTTATCGTCGGCCGGGATCATGCAGGAGTCGGAAATTATTATGGTACGTATGATGCCCAATATATCTTTAGTGAATTTACGGAAGAAGAGTTAGGCATTAAGCCGCTATTCTTCGAACATAGCTTCTATTGCACAAAATGTGAAGGCATGGCGTCAGATAAAACTTGCCCTCATGGGAAAGAAGATCGTGTGATTTTATCTGGTACAAAAGTGAGAGAAATGTTGCGTGCCGGTGAACTTCCGCCATCTACATTTAGTCGTAAAGAAGTCGTTGAAGTGTTAATTGAAGGGATGCGCGAAAAAACATCAGTATAAGGGGAAATGAATGATGGGGAAATCTACAAATGTTGTTTGGCATGAAGCGACAATAACCAAATTTGAACGACATGCACAAAATGGTCATGGCAGCTGTGTACTATGGTTTACAGGTCTTTCTGGTTCAGGAAAGTCAACAATTGCTAATGCGGTATCGAATAAGTTATTTCAACTACGAATTAATGAATATGTATTAGATGGGGATAATATTCGTCATGGGTTAAATAAGGATTTAGGTTTTTCAGATGATGATCGAACAGAAAATATTCGCAGAATTGGTGAAGTTGCTAAACTGTTCGTTGATAGTGGGAAAGTTGTCACAACTGCTTTCATATCACCATTCCGTTCGGATCGTGATCAGGTGCGGGAATTATTTGAAAAAGAGGAGTTCATTGAGGTTTTTGTTGATTGCCCACTTAACGAGTGTGAACGGCGTGACCCGAAACAATTATATGCAAAGGCTCGTCGGGGCGAAATTAAAGATTTTACAGGAATTGACTCTCCATACGAACCACCAAACCATCCAGAAATTACGATTCAATCAGATAAACAATCAGTAGAAGAATCAGTTAACCAAGTATTGAGTTACTTACAGAAAAAAAATATTATATAATAAAGCACAGTACCATTCTATATATCTAATTTGCTATCATGAATTTTCACGCGGAAAGGAGCAGTTTGATGAAGGCCATTCTTTATATTGCACATGGAACAAGATCAAAGATTGGGGTTCAGGAAGTAAAATCATTTATCCAAAAGGTAAAAGAACGTCTTCATGTACCGATTCAGGAACTCAGTTTCCTTGAATTAAGTGAACCCTCAATAGAAGATGGCTTTCAACACTGTGTCGAAAGAGGAGCAACGGAAATTACCATTGTTCCTCTTTTCCTGTTAGCTGCTGGCCATATTAAAAAAGACATTCCTGAAATCCTATATTCTATAAAAAAGAATTATCCTGATACTGAAATTATTGTTAAGGATCCTTTCGGTGTTGAAGAGGAGATATTAAATGCGATTGCCGAAGTCGTAAGTGAGACTGTCGGTGAGGTTAAGAAAGACGACAGTGTCCTAATTGTTGGAAGAGGGAGTAGTGACCCAACCGTTCATGAAGCATTCTCGCAAATTTCTGAGGGAGTTAAAAATCGATTAGGAATAGATAATATATCAGTAGGTTATTTAGCTGCAACTGAACCAAAGTTCGATCAAGCTCTTGAAACGATTTCAGAGGTAGCAGGTAATCGAATCATTGTCATTCCATATCTTTTATTTTCCGGAATTTTGTTATCAGCAATAAACCAAAAGGTAAGTAAGCGACAGAAACAGGGCCAACTAATCGTTCAAACAGGTCCTTTAGGCGAACATAGTGCTATAGAAAATATCGTATTCCAACGAGCAATTGACGAGGGGGGAGCTTATGTTTCCATTGATGATTGATTTAAAAGGGAAAAAGGTTGTCATTGTTGGGGGAGGGAAGATAGCTGCCAACAAAGCAAGGGTTTTAGCTACTGATCAACCAGATATCACTTTTATTTCCCCGCATTTTTCGTCGGATATAATTGAATTATCAAATGAAAGAGGATATACAATGGTTCAACGTAAAGCTATGCTTGACGATTTAACCGAGGCAATGTTAGTTATCCTCGCAACGAATGACCGTGAAACGAATCGTACACTTGCACAATTATTGCCACCACAACAACTTGTATGTGTAGTGGATGAAGCAACGGATGGAAACGTCTTGTTTCCGGCCTCATTTCAACGGGGGTACCTTCAAATAGCTGTTAGTTCTAATGGGGCTAGTCCCAAGCTTACTAGGATGTTAAAGAAACAACTTTCCTTGCAATTTGATGAATCTTGGGACATGTATACTGAGTTTTTATGGAAATGTCGACAGATGATTAAAGGACTTCCATTATCAGCACAAGAAAAGAGTTGTTTGTTAGAAGAAATTCTTGATGAACGTTATCGGATAGATGAACAAATCCGAACGGAAAAACTAGAGCAATTAAGAAAATTGAACAAAACGACAGAGAATCTATAAATGAATAGGTTCTTTTTTGTTTTATATAAGCTATACATGAATTAATTATTTCATTTAGTTAAAATGAATGGAGGGAGAAAATTGATAAAAGTACTCGATTCCTTTTTAAAGGAGTACTTTCGTGGTTTAAAACTGTCCCCTAATTTTTATGAAGGATGGGAAAATAGTTTTCGAATAGATTTTGGAGAAGAAAAGATGAGCAAAGATGAAGCGTTGGTATGTGTCAATAATCTCTTTGACCTAGTGTTTCAAGAACAGGATGATATCTTGTTCGTTTTTGATGTTTGCCCGTTTGAAAATGAATTATATATGGATCGAAAGTCTTTAAATGTATACTTAAAATACATTAAGCGCAGGAATATCGTTTATAAGCTCCATTCCTATCTCCGGCCAAGTATAGTTTGTATAGAAGAGGATTGTCTTCACAGATTTATTATTCCTTGTCGAAAAAACGATATAAGGTATGAGGCCTTATTAAAAACAATTATTTGTGAGCTTTCACTCGATTCCTTTCATGAAGGGATGAATGACAATAGACCGTATAATATTTATTTTGTGAATAATAGTAAAAAATTCATTTATTATTTGAACGAACATCATTGTGACATTTACTTAGCTAGGAAAGAGGATTTAGAATTGTTGGATAAGGAAATTAGCCAAATCAACCTTGATAACACGTCGAAAAGACAGAATATTATATAATTTAGCGTTTAATTATTTACCTATAAAATTGTAAATTGATGTATTATTATTAATAGACGTAGCTACCGCCAGTTACATTAACTGGCTTTTTTCATTTTATTATGGACATGGTTGAGAGGAGTGATTATAATTTTCATCAAGTTGAATAAAACATTGGAAAAACTTATGCCAATCATCACTCCATCAAGTGTGATAATCGGTGTCCTTTTTGCAAATCTTTTAGTGGATTTCACTTACTTAATTCCGTGGATATTTGCATTTATTACCTTTTCAGGGAGCCTTCGCTCTAGTTTGAATTCCTTTAAGGAAACATTAAAACATCCGCTTCCACTCTTTATGATTTTAATCATTTTGCACTTTTTAATGCCAGTTTGGGCTTGGGCAGTTGGTCATCTTGTATTTAGTGGCGATGATTTAACGATTACCGGGGTCGTTTTGGCAATGGCAATTCCTACAGGTATTTCAAGTTTAATATGGGTGACGATTTATCGAGGGAATATTGCGTTAACTTTGGCAATCATCCTAGTTGACACGTTGCTTTCACCCATTATTGTTCCATTGACTTTATCATTACTAATCGGTGGACGAGTAGAAATGGATGTTTTAAGTATGATGAACGGTCTATTTTGGATGGTCGTCCTTCCCTCTATTTTAGGACTGATAATGAATCACGTGACAAAAGGAAAAGCAAAGGAACAACTAAGTCCGCGGTTAGCTCCCTTTTCAAAGATTGGACTAGGGGTTGTAGTCATGATTAATGGAGCTGCAGTTGCTCCATATTTAAGTAATGTCGATATTAAATTAGTATTGATTACATGCACTGTATTTTTTCTTGCCTTAACAGGTTATTTATTTTCGTTTTTTGCGGCAAAATTAATCATAGGGGATAGAGAAACTGTAATTGCATTAACATTTACAGGCGGAATGAGAAATATCAGTGCTGGTGCCGTATTAGCAGTTGCCTATTTTCCACCAGCTGTAGCTGTCCCTGTTGTAATTGGTATGCTCTTTCAACAAATACTAGCATCAATATACGGATTTATGATCGATCGTTATTTTAACGGAGAACTATTGGCGAGAAGTCACTCTATGTAAGTAGTAGCTAACATTTTGTAATAGGTTTTATGGGGGAGAGAAATGAGAATGGGAAAAACACAAAAACTAACATTAACAGGCATGCTGATTGCTATTGGAACGCTTTCAAGTCATTTATTTTTTATTCCTTTAGGGTTTGCAAAAGCCTTTCCGGTACAGCATCTCATAAATGTCTTATCCGCTGTGCTTTTAGGACCTTATTATGCAGTTGCTCAAGCGATCGGTGTATCGCTTTTACGAAATCTAATGGGGACTGGTTCAATTTTTGCGTTTCCAGGAAGTGTATTTGGTGCTTTACTCGCTAGTTTAATTTTTATGAAAACGAAGAAAATATATATGGCTTTTTTCGGTGAAGTGGTAGGCACAGGAATTCTTGGTGCATTAGCTTCGTATCCGATTGCGGCATTAATTTTCGGTCAAGAAGCAACATTATTCGGATTTGTTCCTGCTTTTATTCTAAGTTCATTAGTTGGTGCATTCCTTGGCGCGATTTTGTTGAAAGTTTTTCTTAAAAACAATGTATTGGAATTAAGAAAAAGATGATTAAAACATCTAATACCTTTTAGTATGGTGGTATGACCCCTAAATGATGGACGGACTGTAACTCAGCTAGTTACAGTCCGTCCATTTTAGTATTTATAGTCCTAAAGAAATATATTTCACTTCTAAAAATTCCTCGATTCCGTAGTGACCGCCTTCACGACCTAATCCGCTTTGTTTAAAGCCACCAAACGGTACTTGCGGTGTTGACGGGAGACCATCATTAAGCCCGATAATTCCATACTCTAAAGCTTCGGTTAGTTTGATCCCTTGTGCAATGTTCTCGGTGAAAACATAAGCTGCAAGCCCAAAAATCGAATTATTCGCCCGTTCAATCACTTCTGATTCTGTATTAAACGTAGTAATGGGAGCGAGTGGTCCGAAAGTTTCTTCTTGCATACAAAGCATCTTATCTTTTACATTTGATAACACTGTAGGAGCAAAATAAAGATTTTCTATGACCTGGCCTCCTATTTCCACGTTAGCTCCTTTGTTAATTGCGTCATTAATATGTTGAGTTACTTTTTCAATTGCTTGCTCATCAATGAGCGGACCTAAATCAACGTTTTCTGAAAGGCCATTTCCTACTTTAAGTTGTTTAACCTTTTCAACTAGCCTTTCCGTAAAAGGTTTCACAATTGATTCGTGTACATAGATTCGGTTTGAACACACACATGTTTGTCCTGCATTTCTAAATTTAGATGCCATTACACCATTTACCGCCTTTTCAATGTCTGCATCTTTCAAAATAATGACTGGAGCATGACCACCGAGTTCAAGGGAAATCTTTTTCACTGTTTCAGCTGAGCCCTTCATTAATTGCTTACCGATTTCCGTTGAGCCAGTAAATGTTATTTTTCTCACTCTAGTGTCTGCTAGCCATGCTCGACCAATTTCGCTGGCATTGCCGGTAACCACATTTACTACACCTTTTGGGAAACCAGCTTTATCGGCTAATTCAGCAAGCTTGAGTGCGGTAATGGGTGTCTGTTTTGCAGGTTTCACAACAACAGTGCAGCCGGCGGCTAATGCTGGTGCGATCTTTCGGGTTATCATTGCCGCTGGAAAATTCCAAGGGGTAATTGCAGCAACTACTCCAACTGGCTGTTTTTGAACAAAAAGTCGTTTATTTCTTGTTGTCGCTGGGATTGTTTCCCCATAAATTCTTTTTCCTTCCTCCGCATACCATGATACAAATCCATTTGCATAATTGATTTCACCTAATGCTTCTTTATAAGGTTTTCCTTGTTCTTGCGTCATTGTTTTGGCTAGTTCCTCTTTGTTTTCATCGATTAATTTTTGCCATTTCCAAATAATCTCAGCACGTTCGTAAGCAGAAAAGGTTGACCAAGTTGTAAAAGCATCATATGCTGCGTCTACAGCTTTTTTTGCCTCGATTGTTTTTCCGTTAGGTACAGTAGCAATAATCTCAGAATTTGCAGGATTAACTACCTCAATCTTTTCTAGCAGTTCCCCTGTCCAATTACCATTAATATACATATAATAATGTTTCATTTGAATCTCCTTTCTAGTAAATCATTTTTACGTTCCAATTAGGTCTGCACTACAAGTTTATGTATCTATTTTACAATCCTTCATGTGAATAGGGAAATATCTTTCTATAAAAAGGGATATTTTAATGAAAGGAATACCTTTATTAAGCACAGAATACAATATGTAAATGTATATGAGCTCTTTGAAGGTACTGCCGGTAAGTGCTTTTAGAGAAATAAAAAGAGAAAGCCGGGTTGGGGAGAATGGGAAAGCAGATTGGTTGTTTGATATTTTTCGTATGTTCGAGCTTGTTTGTTTTAGCTGCTTGTTCAGATCAGACATTGAAGAAGGCAGAGGTAGAGGGAGAATTAAGTGCACAAACGGTGGTTGCGGGAGACAAAAATAAGGGGGAACTGACGGAGAATGAGGAGGAAGAGGTTCCTTTAGGGCCAATATCGGTTCATGTTGTTGATCCAACCACAAAGGACGTCATCAGGACAATTTACCCTGAGGAAATGGGATTTGCGACAGAGGCGGAACAATATAAAATGGAACTGAAAAATTGGGCAAAAGTGCTGGCTAGGGGCACGGATTCTGTTCAAGGTTATGATCAAAGAAATCTTCCTGATCGACTCGATGAATATGGGCATGTAATAAAGGGGCAGCCGCAAGTCATGCTTGAAGAAGCAGAGTTAGTGAATGAAATTATTGAATACTCTGAAAAAGGAGGGGTTGTAGAACTTCCTTTATATATAAATTCCAGTGGGTATTTAAAAGAGGATGTTGCTCATTTAGATGAGGTGGTTGTTGCTTCTTATACAACTTATTTTGATCCGAATATTACCGGAAGAAATAAAAACATTGAGTTGTCTGCACAGGCAATCGATGGTGTCATCGTAGGAATCGATGATCACTTTTCCTTTAATACGACAGTGGGGCCTAGTGACGAGGAACATGGCTATCAACCTGCACAAGAAGCGGTAAATGGAAAATTAGTGATGGGGATTGGGGGTGGAATCTGCCAAACTTCTTCCACTTTGTTTAATGCCGTGGATCAGTTGGGTGTAGACTATGTCGAATGGCATCATCATTCTGTTACAGTTGGCTATGTACCAGCAGGTCGTGATGCAACGGTATCCTATGGAGGAAAAGATTTCCGCTTTTTAAATAAATCAGGTGCTCCTTTTTTAATTAGAACGAATTATCAGAATGGAAGTTTGACTGTAGAAATTAGGACTGCTAAACAGTATGAAGGAGTGGTCAAAAAAAAGGTATGAGTACTCAAAAAAGAAACTGTTGAGCGGTAAATATATGAAATGGAAGTGTCTACTCCACCCAAAAGGAGAATAGACACTTTTTTTGTTGAGTTAAAATAAAGAATTGCTAAATGACATTCAACAGCTTGCCGAAAGGAACTTTTGGTTTAAATTGGTCAGGAATTAACCAATAAACAGTCGGTTTCACTTGTAGTTCATCATAAAGAAAGCCGGTTACATCAGTCACATATAATAATGTTTCAATGTTTTGTTCATTTGCCCACTCAAAAACTTCCGTATACGATGACTTCCCATGAGAATAATACTTGATTTTTTTGAGTTCTTTAATATTAGAGATGTTACGGATTTTAAAGTCAGCTTCAACTAAAGAAGCATGAGGATTCATTTCCCCGACAAATTTAATGACATTTTCAACGATGTTAGGGTCATTTTGTTCGCTTGAAGTATCGATGATCAATGCTACTTTTTTCTCTTTATTATTTTGCATAATTTTTAAAAGTTCCCTCTGCCATCTCATTAATATAATCCCCCTTTCAATTGACCTCATTTATTATCCCATATCCTCCGATTTGTTAGTCGATTATTAGTTAACAATTTAATGCTTAGAAAGTTGGTAAAGATTGCTAATAATGTTTGTTATCATTTATAGAAGGTGTTGTGCAAGGAATTAGGTCACACCTAATGTGACGGATTCGAAGATTCATAAAATATTCATAATATTGAACCTGATTTTCACAATTTAATCGTATTCGATTGCTAAACTGAATTTGTAAATAAGAGGTAGTGCCAACTATAGAATCTACATAACGAAGGTATAAACATATTGCTGAGAAAGGAGAAATCAGTGGGATGATTAGTGAATTAATTTTAGCGAGGCTCCAATTTGGTGCAACGACGATTTTTCACTTCCTATTTGTACCGATGTCCATTGGATTGGTCTTTATGGTTGCGCTGATGGAGACTCTTTATGTAGTGAAAAAACAGGATGTATACTTGAAAATGGCAAAGTTTTGGGGGCATTTATTTATCATTAATTTTGCGGTTGGAGTCGTCACTGGAATTATCCAAGAGTTTCAGTTTGGCATGAACTGGTCCGAGTACAGCCGTTTCGTTGGGGACGTTTTTGGTGCACCACTTGCCATTGAGGCGCTATTGGCGTTCTTTATGGAATCAACGTTCATTGGGCTTTGGATTTTTGGGTGGAACCGACTTTCACCGAAAGTTCACTTAACATGTATATGGCTTGTTTCATTTGGGACCATTATGTCTGCGTTATGGATTTTAGCAGCGAATTCATTCATGCAAGAGCCTGTTGGATATGTTATCAATAATGGTCGTGCTGAAATGAACGATTTTGCTGCGTTGTTAACGAATCCACAATTACTTGTCGAATTTCCGCACGTAGTTTTTGGTTCACTTGCTACCGGGGCCTTTTTTATTGCTGGAGTCAGTGCTTTTAAGATTAAGAAAAATCTCCAAGTAGATATTTTTAAAAAATCCTTTAATATCGCAATGGTAATCGGGCTTATTGCAGGTATAGGAGTTGCGTTTTCAGGACATGCCCAGGCTAAGCATTTAATGGAATCTCAACCGATGAAAATGGCGGCAAGCGAAGGGCTTTGGGAAGATAGCGGAGATCCTGCTGGATGGACTATATTTGCAATCATTGATGAGAAAACTGGACAAAATGCTTACGAATTAACGGTCCCTTATGCGTTAAGCTACCTGGCCTATGGCGAATTTCAGGGAAGTGTCCCGGGGATGAACACCATCCAAGCAGAATATGAAGCGACATATGGGGAAGGGAACTATATCCCTCCAGTGAATACCACCTTCTGGAGTTTCCGAATTATGGTTGGAGCCGGTGTTGTAATGATTCTCTTATCTATGATTGGACTTTTCCTTAGTTATCGTAAAAAACTCGAGAGTAGTAAAATTTATTTACAAACAATGGTTTGGCTCATTGCTTTTCCTATCATTGCGAATACAGCCGGATGGATTATGACAGAGATCGGACGACAGCCTTGGACAGTATTCGGATTGATGACAACAGAGGCTGCAGTTTCACCAAACGTTTCAACAGGTGCATTGTTGTTTTCCTTTATTGCATTCACACTAGTTTATGCGATATTAGCCGGTGTTACCGTGTATTTATTCCTAAGAGAAATCAGAAAAGGAGTGGTTTACAGTCCGGCTGATGAGCCGCAAGTAGCCATTGATCCTTTCGATAAGGGGGCTTACCAATAATGGAATTAAGCGAACTTTGGTTTATATTAGTTGCTGTGCTGTTTATTGGCTTTTTCTTCTTAGAGGGTTTTGATTTTGGTGTGGGAATGTCAACACGAACTCTCGCGAAAAATGAATTAGAGAGAAGAATGCTGATCAATACGATTGGTCCATTTTGGGATGCGAATGAAGTATGGCTGCTTACAGCAGGCGGTGCGATTTTTGCAGCCTTTCCGCATTGGTATGCAACGATGTTCAGTGGATATTATATACCATTCGTTTTCGTTCTTTTAGCTCTAATCGGCAGAGGGGTAGCGTTTGAATTTCGTAGCAAAGAAAAGGCCCAAAAGTGGAGGAGTTCATGGGACTGGATTATTTTCATTGGTAGTTTGCTTCCGCCTTTCCTATTTGGTGTCTTGTTTACAAGTATTTTACGGGGAATGCCAATTGATGCAAACATGAATATTTACGCTGGGTTTACAGATTATGTGAATGTCTACTCAGTTGTTGGTGGGATAACAGTTACACTCCTATGTTATCTTCATGGTTTGCTGTTTATTACATTGAAAACCGTTGGAGATCTTAGAGAAAGGGCGAGAAAACAAGCGCAGAAAATCATTTATGCTGTTTTAGTTTCCCTTGTGGCTTTCGTCGGTTTATCCTATTTCCAAACAGATCTATTTATTTTACGTCCACAGATTACGATCCCAATCATTGCTTTAATTGTCATCGCATATGCTTCAATTATCTTGTTGTTAATGAAAAAAAGAGAAGGACTTACGTTTGCGATGTCTGGAGTTGGAATTGCGCTAACGGTCGGATTGTTATTTACCGCATTATTCCCGCGGGTCATGATTAGTTCAATCACAAGTTTAAATGATTTAACAGTATATTCAGCTGCTTCAGGGAATTATTCGCTAAAGGTTATGACAATTGTGGCTGTCACATTGCTCCCGTTTGTACTGGGATATCAGATATGGAGTTACTACGTATTCCGCAAACGTGTAGATGGTAAGGATATGATTTATTGATGAATAGAGATATCCTCCAATACAAAGGAATCAAGCAATTATTTGTCGTGCTGTTTCTCATTACAGCCGTTCAAGGAGTGACCATTATTCTGCAAGCGAAATATCTTGCAGAAGCGGTCACTTCCCTTTTTTATGAAGGAAAACAAGGGAATTATGTTGAGTTATTAGGTCTTTTTTTGCTGTTTTTTATTTCAAGATATTTATTGGCAGCAATAAAAGATAAAATCGGTTATCACTATGCAGAGAAAATTTCTTCCGCTTTGAGAAAAGATGTATTGACAAAGTTGTTTACTTTAGGGCCAAGAAATGCAAAGAAACAAGGTACCGGTAAACTTGTTACCCTTGTCATGGAGGGGGTTGTGCAACTAAGAGATTACATTGAACTATTACTCCCGAAGTTGGTCGCAGTAGTTGTGTTTCCAATGATGTTTGCCATTTACATTTGGACCTTGGATATAAGGTCTGCAATTGTTATCATCCTTTCCTTGCCTGTCCTTATCGTTTTCCTGATTTTGTTAGGCATTGTCGCTAAATCCAAAGCAAATCGACAATGGAAATCTTACCGAGTTTTATCTAATCATTTTGTTGATTCATTACGAGGATTAGAAACATTAAAATTTCTTGGCTTAAGTAAATCTCATGAAAAAAGCATTGAAGGTGTTAGCAAGGAATACGAAAAAGCGACGATGAGCACACTACGTGTCGCCTTTCTATCTTCATTTGCTCTGGACTTTTTTACAATGTTATCAGTAGCTACAGTGGCAGTGTTTTTAGGGCTTGGTCTGATTGAAGGTGGCATGCTTTTAGGACCTGCACTAACAATATTAATTCTTGCTCCTGAATATTTTCTTCCTGTTCGCGAATTGGGAAGCGATTACCACGCAACATTGAATGGGCAGAATGCAGCAAAGGTGATTCGAGAAATTATCGATACACCGCAATTAACGGAGGAACAAAAACTAAATTTAACTAAATGGACAAACAATGATGTTTTAGAAATAAAGCATTTAAATGTCTTTCAAGATAATGAAGAGAACCCAATTCTTAAGGATCTTAACATTCAAATTAAAGGGAAAAAGAAAATTGGCATCGTTGGTGAAAGTGGATCAGGGAAATCAACTTTTATCGATTTGATTGGAGGCTTTATTGAAGGGGATCGGCGTTCCATTTTTATTAATGAAAATGAAGTACAACATTTACAATATAGTAATTGGCAACGTCAACTTCTCTATATCCCACAGCATCCATATATTTTTTACGATACACTTGCGAATAATATTCGTTTTTATTACCCTGAAGCTTCAAATATTGAGGTCGAAAAGGCTGCAGAGAAAGCAGGTTTAACTTCCTTAATCGCAGAATTGTCTAATGGAATGGATGAGATGATTGGTGAATCAGGAAGGGAAATTAGTGGTGGACAAGCACAGCGTGTAGCGATTGCAAGAGCATTTCTTGAAGAAAGACCGATCGTATTATTAGATGAGCCAACAGCCCATTTGGACGTTGAAACTGAACAAGATATTAAAGAAAAACTGTTGCCATTATTTGAAAATAAATTGGTCTTTTTTGCCACGCATCGTTTACATTGGATGAAAGAAATGGATGAAATTATCGTTCTTGATAAGGGGAGAATTGTTGAACATGGGGATCATCATACACTGTTAAAAAACAAAGGGAAATATTTTGAATTGCAACAAATACAAGGTGGCCAGATGTTATGAAAAAGGATGGCTGGATTTTCCCGTATATTAAACAAAATAAAAAATTAATAATCATTACCGTTTGTTTGGGCTTTTTAACTGTCTTAGCCGCTACATTATTAATGTTTACCTCGGGCTACTTAATTTCGAAGTCAGCAACGAGACCAGAAACGATTTTAATGGTATATGTGCCAATCGTTGCGGTGAGAGCTTTTAGTATTTTAAGGGCGGTATCAAGGTATTTGGAAAGGTTGATGGGCCACAATGTGATTTTAAAGATTCTGTCGAAAATGCGCTTACGTTTATATAAAACAATTGAGCCAAAAGTTTTAATAATGGAAAAAAAGTTTCGCACGGGAGATATTTTAGGTGTTTTAGCTGATGATATTGAACATATTCAAGATGTCTATTTAAAAACGATTTTCCCTTGCATTGTTGGTTTTTTATTATATTTGTTTAGTATTCTAGTATTAGGTTTCTTTTCTTGGGAGATTGCTGCGTTAGTTGCCGTTTATTTATTTATTTTAGTCGTTCTTGTCCCAGCAATATCGTTTCTGATGACTCGATCAAATATGCGTTTAATAAAAAAAGGCAGAAACAACCTTTACCAATTATTAACAGATGCGATTCTAGGGATAAGTGATTGGGTGTTTAGTGGTCGGCAAAATCAGTTCATTGACAAATACGAAGAACGGGAGAACGAATTATATCGTCTCGAGAGAAAGCGGAGAAGATTTACACGGATTAGAAACTTTTGTTCTCAGCTTATGGTCGCTGGCCTTGTTTTGATCGTTATATTCTGGACAACTGAACAAAGTGAGAATGGTTTGCTTGCGGTCACTTTAATTGCTGGCTTTGTTCTTGTGGTATTCCCGATTACAGAAGTATTTTTGCCACTGAGTGATGCTGTAAGTATGGTGCCTCGCTATCAAGATTCACTCGAGCGGCTTGAACAACTTGATGATAAAAAGGGAACAGACAAAAATGGGATGAATGCCACTATAAAACATGAAGAAAAAGAGGAAGTGTTTACAGCTGAAAGGTTAAAGCTTGTGTTTGACCAAGTTCAGTTCACTTACAAGTCTGGAAAAAAGGCAATAACCGATGTTTCATTTACATTAGATCAGGGAGATAAACTCGTATTGCTTGGACCGAGCGGATCAGGAAAATCAACCATTCTTAAATTAATTCAAGGAGTTATTTATCCTACTAATGGGAAGGTGACAATAAATAATTTAGATACTTATAGTTTTGATAACGAAATCTCTAATGTAGTATCAGTTTTGAATCAGAAGCCACACTTATTTGACACAACAGTCATGAATAATATTCGTCTAGGGAAACGGTCGGCAACCGATGATGAAGTTTATTGGGCAGCCAAACAGGTAGAACTTTATGATTATATTAAATCTCTTCCCGAGGGATTTCAAAGTCCATTACATGAATCTGGCGTTCGATTTTCAGGAGGGGAAAGACAAAGAATTGCCTTGGCCAGAATATTATTACAGGATACGCCAATTGTCATCTTAGATGAACCAACAATTGGCCTGGACCCCCGTACAGAACGAGATCTTCTTGAAAAGATGTTTCAAGTTCTTCAAGGTAAAACGATTCTTTTTATCACCCATAATCTAGCAGGAATTAAACGTGACGATCAGGTTGCTTTTCTTGATGATGGACAAATTGTCATGAGAGGGCAACATAAACAACTGCTAGCTGAAAATCCTAGATACCAAAAATTGAATCAATAATACGAGGGAAATCGTCGATTTAATGGTTGCGATTTCCCTCGATTGCTTTAGGTTTGTATCGCTTGGCTAACTGAGTATATATTTAAGTCAATTTCTGTCTTTTCACCAATAACTAGCTTTGCTAATTCATAACCGAGATAGGGCCCCATCGTTAAACCAGAGGCACCGAGTCCATTTGCCACGACAATGCCTTCCCATTGAGGGATAGGACCTAGTACAGGTAAGAAACCAGGTGTAAACGGGCGAAAACCAGTTCTAGCCTCAATAAATGTACTATTAATTAATTCAGGAGCGGTGTCTATCCCCTTATTCAATATTTCTAGTAACCCTCCAGGTGTTACCCTCGTATCATAATAATCAATGTCCTCATGTGTAGCACCCACCACGACGCGATTGTTATCAAATGGAACGATATAATGATTTTCCGGTGGCATAAGAACAGGCCAGTTTGATGTGTTTTCATTAGAGATTTCAAGATGAGCGATTTGTGCTTTCTGGAAAAAAACGTTAAAACGAACTCCTAATGGTTCGATCAGTTGATTTGCCCAAGCACCAGCACAAATTACGACCATATCTGCACTTATTTTTTTATTTTCGAACTCAATCCCTGTCACTTTATTTCCTACATATAAGAGTTTCGCATCTCCATTTATAAATTTCGCCCCATTTTTTTGTGCGATCCGTAATAAAGAGTCACGAAGTTCTCGTCCATCTACCCTAGCAGCGCCAGTTACGTGAACGGAAGCGAATTCTTTATCTATCGGTGGGAAAAGAGCATTTGTTTCGGTTTCATTTAATAAAGTAATTTCACCAATCTCTGGCGCATTTTCTCTCCTTTTTAAAGCTCGTTCCAGTAGTTTCTGCAGCTTGTTTTTATCTTTATGTAAGCTTAACGAGCCTACCTTTGCATAGCCCGTTTTAGTTTCTCCAGATTGTATTAATTCCTCAATCAATTGAGGATAAAAACGTGCACCGGCTTTCGCAAGTTGATACCAAGCTTGATTCCGACGTTGTGATAACCAAGGACCAACAATCCCAGCAGCTGCATCTGTCGCTTGTCCTTTATCTTTTCGGTCAATGATGATGACATCAGCATTTTTTTTCGCAAGTTGATAGGCGGTTGCTGCACCTAAGATTCCAGCTCCAACTATGATAATCTTTTTCATTATAATTTCATCCTTATCTACAAATTCATTATTCATCTTTTGTTTTATTATATCAATGAGCATAAAAAATCTTTATTGGTTTCCTTCCATCTTCCATTATGAATATAAAACAACTTCATATTTTAGCTAATGTAAACATAAAATGGACAAGGGTATATTTAAGGGGGGAAAGAATTTGAGAATAAATCGGTTAAAGGATTATTTTCAGTTGTGATGTCCAAAACAGTTTTTACTTATTTCTGTTTAATTATTGGGGCAATCCTACAAGGGCTTTCCATGGCTCTGTTTTTATTCCCTCATTCGATTCCCTCTGGTGGAGGAGCAGGCCTTGCTTTACTGTTAAATCATTTCCTTCATCTGCCCCTAGGGTTCGCTTTATGGCTTGCGAATGCTTTTTTTCTCCTTTTTGCCTTAAACTATTTTGGGTTCAAATGGGTTGTCCGAACGATTTTTGCAGTAGGAATTACTTCCCTTACAGTAAGCTTTTTCACAGCACACAAGCTCTTTGAACAATCACATATAATTTTAGATATGGCGATTGGAAGCATTATCTTTGGAACTGGTGTAGGGCTTCTCATTCGGTCTGGTGCTTCAAGTGGAGGAATGGTTATTCCAGCTTTGATGATTGCTTCTTATCGAAATTGGAATCCAGGGAAGGTAATGTTTGCGATTAATTTATTTATCTTCCTTTTAACAGCAATGGTCATTAATTATAAAATTGTCATTTATGCGGTAATTTGTCAATTTCTTTCAACAAATATTATTGACATGATTTATAAATTAAAGTGGCCAAAACCAACGTTTTTAGAAACGAATTGGCGAAAAAGATAATAATAGAAGATCCCGCTACTTAGAGGATCTTCCTATTTTGTTCCATTAATAAGAAATATGGAGGCCGCATTCAGACTTTGAATGCCCTGTCCATCTTCCGGATCTTGAGCCACCGTTCTCTTGGACAGGTAGGGTACACGGGGCACAGCCAATACTTGGGTAGCCATTGTCATGAAGAGGATTATATGGTAGGTTATTGATTTTAATATATGTTTTTATGTCATCCCATGTCCAGTGGATGAGAGGGCAAATTTTAATATTATTAAATTTTTCATCTTTATTAATAAACTTTGTTTTGCTTCTCAACGGAGACTGTTCCCTGCGGAGTCCCGAAATCCATGCTCTTTTACCAGACAGTATTTCCTTTAAGGGCGTAACTTTTCGTAAATGACAGCATAGATTCGGATTGTCTTTCCAGAGCTCTTCACCGTACCATTTTGATTGTTCAGTTAAAGAATTGTTTGGCTTAACTATTTCAATAGTTAGGGATGGATATTTATTTTTTACAGTTTCAATTAATTCATATGTTTCTTTAAAGTGAAGCCCTGTATCGAGAAAAATAATTCTGGCATCTTTGTTGACTTTATGAATTAAATCAATTAAGACAATTCCTTCGGCACCGAAGCTGCACGCATAAACAATTTCATTATTTGGATATTCTCCATAAGCCCACTTTAAAATATCTAAATAATCCAATTTTTCTGCCAAAACGGAGGTTGCGGTCTCCTCGTTCCAACTTTCATATGTCAACATTTTTGGCTACTCCCCTCTATACTACCTTGATAAACTCCAATGTGATGCATTCGTTATTATCTATCGTGAATGTATTCATTTGATTTATTTCTCCGTATTTCCAATAAGATTTTAATGCTCTTATCCATGAACCATGACCGAAAATCAAAATATTTGAATGCTGTTGGTATTTTGCTAAAAATTCTACGATTCGAATTTCAAGGTTTGTTACATTCTCTCCTAAAATGAGAGATTTTGGATTTTTCATCCATTGATGGCCATACTTGTTTAAAAGGTTTTCCTTTGGCTGACCTTCAAAAGGACCAAAATCCAATTCATCCAATAATGCTTCTGTTTTCGCTTGAAATCCATATACTGCTGCAGTCTGTTGGGTGCGTTTTAAAGTACTGGCCAAAATTAAATCAAAGGGCGTTTTATTTTTAAGTAAATGAACATTTCTCTGTATTTCATGTTGAAGAGCCTCTGAGGGAGAAGAAATGCCAATATCTTTTTTTCCTTGTAGCCATGTTTTTTTATTCCAGTCAGTGGGTAGGTGTCTTATTAATGTAAGTTGCATCACATTCCTCCAAATAGAATGTTTCACTACGTAAGCCAATGCGTTGTGTCTCTAAAGCCAAAACATCGTCTAACTTTACATTTCCTAAGTTTACATTTGGACCAACATGATTGATAAAATACATTTGCTGTTTTGCTGTTGGTGCTTCAAAAATAATCTTTTTTGAATCAATATTTTCGATTAAATTACTAATTAAATCCGTTTTAATTTGGCCATTTTTCTCATAGATTCCAGCTGTTCCAGAATCCCTTCCTTCTGTTATGACGTAATCACAACCGGCTTCTAAAAATAGCTTTATTTCCTCTTTCCATTCGATGATATCCATTTCCCTGTTGTTATCTTTGGATCCGACCTCAGCAATGACGTGAAAATGATCCTTTACTCTAGAAATAAGATTGAGACGTTCTTGTAAGGGGATATCAATTGTACCGTTTGATATTTCTAGCCACTCAATCTCTAGCTTTTGTAAATAATCAAGATATTCAGGGATTTTATTTTGATAATAACATTTTTCAAATAAAGTTCCGCCACAATACGGTTTAATTTGATGTTCTTTGTATAACTTTATTTTCCTTTCTATATTTGGTGTGACATATGCTGAGCCTATGCTAATTTTTGCAATGTCAATAATGTGGCTGTAGTCATCTAATATATATTTTAAACGTCCAAATGGGGTGCCGAAATCGGCAATTGATGTGACCCCATATCTCCTGTTTCCTGAAGTCCTTTTTGGTAACTGTAAAAAATCCATAGGGAAAGCGCCCTCCTCCATTTTTCTAGGATAGATTATTCAATATTTGGGCGATTGTGTATATTTTGGGCTTCTTCATAAGGAAATAGGCGTTTGCCCCTGAATAAAACTTCCTTCTAAGTGAATAATAAAAAGGCTAATTTTAGCATAATTACGTAGGTCGTTCCACTTTATTAGTTAGGAGTGTGCTTTCATTGTCAAAGCAGAAACATAAGGGGTTAACGATTGCAGCGATCAGTTCCATCCCACTTATTCTTGTATTAGGAAACTCGATGTTAATTCCAATTCTTCCAAAAATGAAATCAGAATTAGGGATATCCCAGTTTCAAGTGAGTTTAGTGATATCTGTTTTTTCCATTTCTGCTGCAATTATGATTCCGATATTGGGGTACCTATCAGACAGATTTACACGTAAGGCGGTCATTATTCCTGCACTTATATTATACGGTGGCGGTGGAATATTGGCAGGCGCTGCTTCAGCTTGGTTTACTAATGCCTATTTATGGGTGTTAGCTGGGAGAGTTATGCAAGGGATAGGTGCCGCTGGAACGACGTCAATGGCGATGGCTTTGTCTGGGGACTTATTTAAGGGTGGTGAACAGAGTAAGGTGTTAGGTCTAGTTGAAACTTCGAATGGGTTCGGAAAAGTCATCAGTCCAATTATTGGTTCTCTTTTAGCGCTTCTAGTATGGTACGCTGCATTTTTTGCTTTCCCAATTTTTTGTTTAATATCCATCTTATTAACGATTTTCTTTATAAAGGAAAAACGAAGAGAGCAAGAGCCACCCCCGGTGGGGAAATATGTAAAAGGGCTTCTGTCTGTTTTTAAAGTGGAAGGGCGTTGGTTATTTGCTACCTACTTAACTGGTGCTACTTGCTTATTTACTTTATTTGGCGTGTTATTTTATATTTCTGATATTTTAGAAACACAATATAAAATTGATGGCGTGTTAAAAGGGGCTATTCTAGCCATCCCACTATTGTTTATGACAATAACCTCTTATATAACAGGAAGTAAAATCGGCAAAAATATGAGATTGATGAAAACCTTAATTGTCATTGGATTACTTCTTATGACAGCATCATTTGCAAGTTTAGTTTTCTTTAGAAACTTAATTCCATTTTTTTCGATCCTTGTAATAAGCAGTATCGGAACAGGTCTTGCTCTTCCGTGCATCAATAGTTTTATTACGGGATCTGTTTCAATGAATCGGAGGGGGTTTGTTATTTCATTATATGGATCTGTTCGCTTTTTAGGTGTTGCTATTGGACCACCAATATACGGTGCGCTAATGGAGTGGTCACGCACCGGTCTGTTCTTAACAACTGCGGGCCTAACTTTATTAGTTGCGTTGCTTTGCCTTTTATTGATTCATGTAAAAAAGAAAAAACCTACAGAAAATCAGGATACTTTGTTTGAAAAATTACAGCTAACATAAGGATGTGAAATGATTGCAAATCTATTTTTCACCAGAAGTAATTACACCTCAATTCCAAGTATTAAACGTCGTCGATATGAACAATAAGGCGGTTGGAAATGTCGCCTTTTTATTCGATGAGAAAAAACTATATGTATATGGGATTTTAGAGGAAGAGGGAGTAGGCGCTGACTTTAAAGATTTAGTAACACCCTATATAAAAGGTTTAGCAAAAGCAAAGGCAGGGGTAGAAATATTATCATGTCTTTATGTTGGTTGCAAAAAAATAAAGTTAAATGATGAGGAAGATGAAGATAAGGAATGAGATTAAAATGTGTTTACCTGAAAAACTCGCCAGCCGCGAGTTTTTTGTTTTCATCTCCAAAATTGTGCTTTTATCTATTGAAGTAGTAGTCGCTTGTCCAAACGAAAAGGAAGATGAAGACATAAAGTATAGTAACAAGCAAGAAAGGAGGGAAGGGAAAGTATGAGTGATGTTTGGACGAACCCTGATATTTTTAGGAAAAGACGACCTGAAAGGAGAGATGATATTGTGAGCGATGTACGCGCAGACAATGAATTAGATTTTAAATTGGATAATGACCTAGACAATGAAAATGCAATAAAATTAAAAGATAAAAACTTGAATATTAATAAAGCTAAAGCTAAAGTATTAAATAGTGGAAACTCTAAAATTGATGTAGAAATAAACGTGGATACAGAATCAAGAGCAAAATCACGTGCAAGAGCTGAATCTGATCAAGATCAAGATCAAAGACAAAGACAACAACAACAAGATCGAGATCGGAGAGGTAAATAGTAATTAAATGCAAGTAAAGGGAAGGGATACTAAGGAGTATCCCTTTACTTTTAAAAAGGAGTAGAATGAATGCGAAACCCAATTGAAAATAAACTCAAAACGATGATTGAACATAGTGGAAACTCAGATGTCGATTTAGTTGTCAATGTAGATATTGACACGAAACCAATTGCTTATAGCATCTTATGCAGTTTGTATGCAAAAGGGGAAATTAGTGAACATGAGCTTGAAAAGGCTATTAAAAAGTTAGATTCGTTAATTGAAAGAAATAAAAAGAGTACAAACGATAAACATTCACATAAAGAAAGTAGAGCGAAGTTATTTGATTTTCCACAACAAGGGAAAACAAGTAGATGGATATAGGTTTTGAATAGTCTAACATCAGCTCCTCCTAATTGATAGGAAGGGGCTGATTGGCTCAATTAACCATCAGTGGGAGATGAAGAAAACCCCCTCTGATGGAAGTGTCGCTTTATGATGAAAATCCGTTAACTAGTAAAATTTGTTTTTAATCTATTTAATTTTAGAATATACTGAATATATAAATGTTAACTGTACAGGAGGAGTAACATGAGTGAAACGAATCAAGATACCGTCCTTTCCCTCCAAGATGTTGGGTGGAAACGAAGTGAAAAAAACATATTGAAAAATGTCTCTTGGGATGTACAAGCTGGCGAACACTGGGCATTATTAGGATTAAATGGATCAGGAAAAACGTCCATTTTAAAAATGATTACTGGGTACCAATGGCCAAATAGTGGGCAGGTTTCGGTTTTGGGGAACCTTTTCGGCAAAACGAATATCCCTGAATTGCGCAAATCAATTGGATGGGTAAGTTCATCATTAGATGACCATTTTCGTACTCACTCGAGCGATACCGCACTGGAAGTTGTGTTAAGTGGGAAATTCGCTTCGATTGGATTATATGAGGAAACGACTGAAGAAGATGTTCAACAAGCAATGCAACTACTAAATCAATTTCGGATTAAACATTTAGCTGATCAATTGATTACGTTTCTTTCACAAGGAGAAAAGCGGAAGGTGATGATAGCCCGGGCGTTAATGTCTTCACCACGATTGCTAATTTTGGACGAGCCTTGTAATGGCCTTGATATTTTTTCAAAAGAGGAGTTATTGACATCTATTAACGAGATGATTGGAAAACGAGGAGGGCCAACATTATTGTATGTCACACATCATATTGAGGAAATTGTCCCTGCTATCACCCATGCGTTACTCATTCGTTCAGGGGAGATTATAGCTAAAGGAGATAAATCATCGACTCTAACAGAAACGCTGTTAGAAAAAACGTTCCGTGTTCCAGTATCTCTTGATTGGGAAGGTGGACGTCCGTGGATTCGCATTAAATCATATGCTGAAAAAAGATAAGAGAATAAAAACCTCCTAAAAATTTATTATTTAAATTTAAGGAGGTTTTTATTCATGATTAATTTGCAACCTGCAAATGTATGTTTTCAGCGGACTTTTTGAAATCCATCTTCCTTTTAATAATTCATTGAAAGGGCTTTTTGAGCAAGATTTAGATCGGTCTTTAATAATTGCTCAAAATCATATGCAGGGTAAAAACCATGTTTATACATATAGCGAAAGATTCGTTCATGTAAATTTATTCCACGAATAAGTTGGGTTGTCAAAACTTTTCTTAGGGATGGAATGAATGAACAATTAGAGTGTTTACTTAGTTTTTCCATTTGTAGTTCGGTAAATTTGTGTATGTAAGCTACCTTGGACAATGTTTTTTAGAAAAAAATCTCCAATAAGTTTTAGATACTTCTCATCATCGAACATTCTTTTATCTTGCAACTCCAGTTCTGCTAATCCATCATATTTAGAGAGAAGCGCATACGTATGGTCCTGTCCTACAATTGGAGATAGGAGCTCTACTTCATGGTCATAGTGTTCATTCCTGAATTTTTGTAGCTCATGAAGGTTTTCCATTGCGTCTTTGAAATTTTCTTGTTTAATTTCAAATGTCTGATAAACAAAAACAGTCATTTTCAGCACCCCTAGAATGATTCATCCTATTTTAATTATAGATTGCTCATTAAGGGTGTATTTTATCCATTTCGTTAATGGAGGAGGGCTGCTAAGCCTTGAAAACCGAAGTAGAGCCCGAATCCAATAAGGGAAAGCCCTGAAATAATGGATACAGCAATTAAGATATTTGAATGAAAATACTTCTTTAAACCAGAAGTTAAAGCAGCAACGGCGATATCCCAGATCGCTAAACCGATGAAGATCATGCTGCTGTATATTAGTAAATGGCCAGTCCCATAAGAAGTTGCTGTTTTGGCCAAAATAGATCCATATATCCCTAACCAAAATAAAATGGATAAAGGACTTGTTATCGACATAATAAATCCGGTTAAAAAACATTTAATTAACGAATCCTTTTGTCCTCGAGACTGTAAGGAAAATTTATTTGCACCGAGTATGCTTTCTACACCTGAATAGATAAGAACAAATGCACCAAAAAGCCAAAGAAAAATTTGTATAATTGGAATATCAAGGAAATTAACTAATCCAAGGTAAATCAATAACATAAAGATCCCATCCGCAATCATTGACCCCGTTCCGACAATCCAGGCATGCCAAAATCCATTTTTAATCCCTTTATCTAGCCTCGCTGAATTAACCGGACCAATTGGTGCCGCTAAAGTAATGCCTAGAAGAATATAACTTGCTAAAAGGTGGAAACTAATATTCAAAACCCCCACTCCTAACACTTGAACATAACCCATTTAATACTATGAACAAGCAATGGAGTTTAGGACTTCTTGTCCCAAAAAATGAAAAGCAAATTTACTTAAGGCATGAACACATTTTAATAATCATAGTCGCTAGCCTTAACTGGCCTGTACAGGATAACATAGTATAACTAGTACAAGGAGTACCTAATCTTCGGTGTATGAACAACCTCTGGATGAACAGAACTGTCCATCTACGATGAGGTACGATGCAAGCGACTCACCAGAAGAAGGTAGGTTTCCCACAACCCATTATAACCTCCTACAATTTACCTGAAAGGCTATACTCTTGCTTTTCAGGCTTCTTTTATTCATTATGAAAGCGCTTTACAAAACGGTATATACATGGTAAATTAAAGGAAGCCGATTGCACGAATTAGAATTTGCAATTTGCTTGTTCCAATGTGTTAAAACGTTTGAATAAGTTAAATGATTTTATGCAATACTAAACGATGTAATTGGTTAAATTTCAACAACGGCTCAAAGAGCCATGCTAGGAGGATTATTTTTAATGAAAAATGGGAAAGTAAAATGGTTTAATGCTGAAAAAGGTTTCGGATTCATCGAGACTGAAGATGGAACTGATGTTTTCGTTCATTTCTCTGCAATTCAATCTGAGGGTTTTAAATCTTTAGATGAAGGTCAAGAAGTATCATTTGAGGTTGTTGAAGGTGCACGTGGACCTCAGGCTTCTAACGTCGTAAAAATATAATTCAACATACTCCATGCCCAGCCAATTTGGCTGGGCTTTTTGAATCAAACTCTCCGTGTCTCACTTCACCTCTACTCTATCTCCTCACACAACATGCTAATTTTTTAGGTCAAAATACGAACGTACATTTTGTTTCCTTAATTTTTATCCCTTTAATAGATAACTTGTCTGCTATAATAATAGCATTGAAAATACCTAGGAGAGGTGAAGGCGCATGAAATTTATTCATTCTGCTGATTGGCACTTAGGAAAACTCGTTCATGGGATATATATGACTGAGGATCAAAGATTTCTTTTAAACCAATTTGTAGAAATCGTTGCAGAAGAAAAACCTGATGCCGTCGTTATTGCTGGTGATCTTTACGATCGCTCTGTTCCACCTACTGATGCAGTTGAACTATTAGATCAAACCTTATTTAAAATAAATGTTGAATTAAACATCCCCGTTATAGCGATTGCTGGAAATCATGATAGTGCTGAACGTCTTTCATTTGGGAGCTCTTGGTATCGTCATAGTCAGTTTTATTTAACCGGAAAACTTACAAATGAATTCCGTCCAGTTCAAATTAAGGGTGTTAACTTTTATTTAGTTCCATATGCAGAACCAGGACATATTCGACAACTTCTTGATGACCCTTCTATCCACTCTCATCAGGAGGCAATGAAAGCAGTTATTGAAAAGATTATGGAAAAGATGGATATGGATGCACCGAATGTATTCGTTGGGCATGCTTTTGTGTTAGGTGGAAAAACAAGTGACTCTGAACGAACATTATCGGTAGGTGGTTCAGGTTGTGTTACGGCCGATTTGTTTGCTCCCTTTTCTTACACAGCTCTTGGCCATTTGCACAGTCCTGATGCAATTCGTCATGAAAAGATTAAATACTCAGGTTCATTAATGAAATATTCCTTTTCAGAGGCAAAACAACGTAAAGCGATTTCGATTATTGATATGAATGATAACGGTAGTTTTGAGATAAGAGAACGTACACTTGTACCAAAACAGGATATGCGTGAAATAGAAGGATATCTGGAAGAACTTCTTAATCCGTATTACTATGAAAAGCAAAAAACAGATGATTATTTAAAAGTAACATTGCTTGATGAAGGTTCATTAATTGACCCTATCGGAAAACTTAGGAAGGTTTATCCTCATATTCTTCATCTTGAACGGAAAATTGAATCAATCGACCAGAAAAAATTACGCAACCTTACAACACAGAAATTAAAAAAGCAATCGGAAATAGAACTTTTTGAACAATTTTATCAAGAAATGACGACAGGAGAGTTTACCGACGATAAGCGTCAAGTAATCGAAAGTACTGTCAATCATGTCCTTAAACAGGAGGGACTGAAATGAAACCATTAAAGCTAACTTTGCAAGCTTTTGGACCTTATGCTGGAAAAGAATTGATTGATTTTACTAGACTTGAGAACCGAACAATGTTCGTTGTTTCCGGTAAAACAGGGTCGGGAAAAACAACCATTTTTGATGGAATTAGCTATGCAATTTATGGAAAAGCAAGCGGGGAGGATCGCAGTGGCTCGGATCTCCGCAGTCAGTTTGCCAAAAATGCTTTACTTACAGAAGTCAGCCTTGATTTTACATTGCGACGTAAAACTTATCGGATTATCCGTTCTCCGCAACAAGATAAGAAAAAAGAACGTGGAGAGGGCTATACAACAATAGGAGCAAAAGCTGAGCTGTATCTCCTTAATGATGATGGAACATCGGAATTACTTGCAGCGAATGTTCGTGAAGTAGATGAAAAAATAAAAGAGATTATGATTATTGATAGTAATCAGTTTCGTCAAATTCTTATGATTCCACAAGGGGAATTTAGAAAGCTTCTAACTTCAGATAGTAAAGAGAAGGAAATGATTTTACAACGTTTGTTCCATACCGAAATTTATAAAAAAATTGAGGAACGGTTAAAGGAAGAAGCAACTGAATTAAAGAAACAGGTAGAATCCCAAGTAGGTGAAAGAAGTGCTGCTTTAAAACGATCGCATCATTATCAAAACGATGAGTTAAAAGACCTACTCGCAGAAGGGAATACAAATGATGTAATTATGATTCCCTTAATTAATGAAGAAATAACAGCGATGATAGCAAGGTTAAAAGAGTTAAATAATGAAAAATTAATCAAACAGCGTGAGCGTGACGCTTTACAACAAAAGTTATTCGAGGCGGAATCAATTATAAAGCAGCTTGAAACGATGGAACAGTTGCGTCAAAGGAAAGTTGAATTAGCTGAACGAAGGTCTTTTTTTGAAGAGAAAGAAAAGGAAGCATCCTTGGCGAAGAAAGCAGCCTTACTTGATAGTCAAGAAGAGTTATGTCATCGCTTAAAGAAAGACATGGATCAGCTAGACTCCTTCATAAAGGACAGAACGAACAGAATAGCAGTGCTGTACGAAAATTTAAAGAAAAGTGAACAAGAACTGAACCGGCAAAATGAGCGAGAGCAAGAACGAAAAGAGTTAGCTGAAACAGTGAGTCAATTAGAACACATCAAAGAGGATGTAAAATCTTTAGCTAGTCATCAGGAAGAAACGGAAAGATTATCTAAAACTCTTGATGCTGTAAAAAAACAAAATGAACAATGCGTTGCGGTACGCGGTGCTGTTGAAGAGGAGAAGGAGACACTTCTAACTGAAAAAACGAAAATTGAAAAGATACAACTTGTCTTCTTAGAAGGTGAACGAATCCTTGAAAAGCTTGCACAAGAATTGGACAAGCTAAGGAAATATGAAAGTTATTTAAATAAGATTCAAGGCGTTAAAATCGAACTTGAAAAAAGAATAGGTGTGTTGAAAAATGCTGAAGCTAGATTATCTGATGGACAGGAACTTGTTCAACAGTTAGAGCAAACATGGCTTCATTCTCAGGCAGCTATTTTGGCAAGTATGTTAGACCAAGGTCAAGAATGTCCAGTTTGCGGTTCAGAGCATCATCCAAAATTGGCTGTTTCCGAACATGACTTTATCCCTACCGAGCAAGATTTAAAAGCAGCAAGGGAGCAGGCGAGGATGTTGGAAAGCGAAAAAACAAAATATGAAAAATTATATTTTGAAACAAAATCAACTTTAAATTCGCTTGAAGAGAATGGAGAAGAACAAAGAACAGAGCTTTTTGAAATTCTCCCGGAATTTTCTGAAAGTAAACTCGAGGATGCACTCATTTCTACGCAATCAAAACTAGCTCAAATGAGTGAAGTACAGAGTGAAAGAGCGAACGAAATGAAGCGATTGCCGCTCATAAAAACGAAACTAACAGAACTTGAAGAGAGGAAATTAGACTTAGAGACTAAAGAAAAAGACTTTGAGGAGAGACTGCGGCAGCTGACCATTCAGTTTACAGAAAAGAAAACGATATTAGCTAGGATGACGGATCGGATTCCGGAGAATCTTCGCTCATTGCAAGTGTATAAGCAGCAATATGAATTAACTGTTCGTAAGCAAGAAGAACTTATGCGTCAATTAGAGGTGGCACAAAAGCAATATCAGGATGCCAAGGACTTGCTTGAAAAAGAGAATACCCGTAGGGAAGAAGCAGAAAAACGACTTGCAGAAACAAAGGAAAAATTAACTGAAGAACGGGCACACTTTAAGGAGAATATGAATAAACAGGGCTTCGAAACCTATTCTCAGTATCATGATGCGAAACGAACAGAAGATGATATTTTAAAACTTGAGGCCAAAACACGTCAATATCGTGAAGAATTTCGCTCTGTTTTGGATCGGTTAGAGGAATACGAAAATCGATTAAAAGATGTACAGAAACCAGATATTGTTGGGTTACGAAAAGGCTTATTGGAGCTTGATGAAGGGATAACAAAACTACAGGAGGTATACCAGAATTTATTTATACAAAAGCGGGAGAATGAACAAATTATTACAAAAGTCGTAACCATTAATGAACATATTAAACTATTAGAAGAGAGGTATAAAATAGTCGGGAATTTGTATGAGATCTCAAAAGGACAAAATACGTACCGCATCACTTTTGAACGTTATGTACTTGCTACTTTTCTCGATGATATATTGGCAGAAGCCAATATTAGGCTTGCAAAAATGACAAGTGGTCGGTATCGCCTTCTCCGGAAAACAGATCGATCAAAGGGGAATGTTCAAAGTGGACTAGAATTGCTCGTTTTTGATCAATACACAGGTCAAGAGCGTCATGTAAAAACGCTATCAGGTGGGGAAAGCTTCAAGGCAGCACTTTCTTTGGCACTCGGACTCGCTGATGTCGTTCAAAACCATGCAGGTGGTGTATCATTAGAAACGATGTTCATTGATGAAGGATTTGGAACACTAGATCCAGAATCATTAGATCAAGCGATTGAGACCTTATTTGATATTCAAAGCAATGGTCGTTTAGTGGGGATTATTTCCCATGTCCCAGAATTAAAGGAACGGATTGATGCTAGACTAGAAGTAACCGCAACTCAGACAGGAAGTGTAACGGAGTTTTATTTTTTTAATGGGTAAAGAAAGAGTCTATAAAAAGGAATGAAAGAAACATCTTGTTAAAGTCATTCCTTTTTTTTATCATAAACCGTATCTTGAACAAAAACTTTTTTAACGATAGAGTATTAATGGAGAAGAGATAAAAGAAGGTGTCTATTTTGAGTAAACGATATTTTACAATAGGAATGGCTGGACATATTGACCATGGAAAAACATCGTTAACAAAGGCGTTAACGAATATTGATACAGATCGATTAAAAGAAGAAAAAGAACGACAAATTTCCATTGAATTAGGCTTTGCTCCACTATATGAAGACGAGGTGTTGCAAATTTCAGTAGTTGACGTTCCTGGACATGAGCGCTTCATTCGCCAAATGATTGCTGGGGTCGCAGGCATTGACCTTGTTGTCCTTGTTGTTGCTGCTGATGAAGGGGTGATGCCTCAAACAAGCGAGCATCTCGAAATATTAAGGTTTCTTGGTATTAAGGCAGGTATTATCGCGATTACAAAAATTGATCGTGTTGAAGAAGAGTTTATCGAACTTGTAAAAGAGGATATTCTAGGAGAACTTACTGGAACCGTATTTGAGAATTCTCCATTTATGTTGGTCGATTCTTTATCGAAAAAGGGAATTGAGGAATTAAAAACTTTAATTATTGAAACGTTAAAAAAACAGCAAGTTCGTGATATACGTGGAGCTTTTCGACTGCCTATTGATCAAGTATTCACAGTGAAAGGGCAAGGAACGGTTGTTAGAGGTACTGTATATGAGGGAATGGTTGAAGAGGGCCAATTATTAAAGGTTTTGCCAAAGGATTTAGAGGTACGAGCACGGCAGTTACAAGTGCACCATAAACCTGCTAACGCCGCTTTTGCTGGACAACGTGTAGCAATTAATTTATCTGGAGTTTCAAAAGAAGACGTCGAACGGGGGGAAGTTCTTGTTTCATCTGACCACTTTATCATAACGAGGACAATTGATGTAGCGATTAATGTGGTTGAGGATCTAGAATATTTAGTTAAACAACGGACTCCAATTAAGTGCCATATTGGTACCGCAGAGGCTATGGGGCGAATTGTCTTCTTTGATAGAAATGAATTAAAAGGCGAAAATGGAGAAATCCTTTGCCAGCTTCGTTTAGAGAAGGAGATTGTTACAAAGAGGGGAGATCGTTTTATTATCCGCCGCCCGAGCCCCCAAGAGACAATTGGAGGTGGTTGGGTCATTGATCCACGGGGCAATAAGTACCGATTCGGAGAGAAAACGATTGCTCAACTTGAAAAAAAGAAGAAAGGCACCCCAGTTGAACGAGTTGCAGCATCTTTATTTGAGGGGAAAAGTCTGACGTTGGTTGAACTCATTAAGAGGACAGCGCTTGATGAGGAGACGTTATTAACCACTCTCGACAGTGAGGAGTTCGTCTTTTTAAAAAAGCCGAAAGAATATACATTGCAGAAACTTATTGAGGCTTTAGAAGATGACATTACCGATAAACTGGAAGAATACCATCGTGAAAATCCAATGCGTCAAGGGTTAAACAAGGTTGAGCTCTTACAAGGAATGCAGAAGGTTTTTCCTAAAACTTTATTGGATTATGTTGTTGAAAACGGGATTGAAAAGGAAATATTTACGCGAAAAGACCAATACATAAAGTTACCCCAATTTGAGCCACATGTTCCGAAAAATTGGGAAAAACGGACAGAAAACCTATTATTGGAGCTAAAAAAAGATGGGCTAAAAGTAAGGTATTTGCAAGATTATTTTCAACAAGCTGGAATTCCAGATAATATATCGATAGAAATAAAAAGGTTTTTAGAAGAACAAGGATTTATTATGCCGTTGGATGACCAATATTATTGGGATAAGGTATTATTTGATGAGGCTGTTCGAAAGCTTCGTGAGCATACGAATAACGAATTCGAAGTAAGTGATGCGAAAGAAGCAGTCGATTTGTCACGGAAATATATGATTCCATTTTTGGAACGAATCGACTCAATGGGGCTTACAAGACGGATTGAGAATAAACGGGTTTGGAGAAGATAGTCAAAAATCAGTGGCAAATGGTAACATTGCCGCTGATTTTTCATTAGAAAAGAAAGTATAAATTTCAGAAGTTAGAACTGTCTAGCTCCAGCGCCTAGGGGCTCGAGGTCATAAGTCAATCCGCCGTGAAGGTTAAAGAACAACCTTCTCGTCGGCTTGCCTTATGCTTGTCGCCCCTGAGCAAGGCGCCTGTGCTTTTCTTATAAGAACGTAAAAAAGAAAAAGAGCCATCTAGTATTTAGATGACTCGGGAAATTTTTTATAAAATTAGTGGGTATGCGTATAAGTAGTAAATATTTCTTTTTTATTGTTACAAAATTGGATGCTAACCTTCGTATCATCAAAGAACCAAGTATCATTTGATTCGACAAAGAAAGTGATTCCATTGATTTCTTGCTGTGACTCTGGTAACGATGGTTTTTCTAGTGAAAATGCTAAGCTGTAACCTTTGTTTTTTTCACCGAATCCAGCATACTGGGGATAAAGGCGAATGAAAAACGGTTTTGGTACCTCAAATTCTGATTCAAACCATTTAAATGCATTGTTTTCAATAGTAATCATTCTAGCTGCACCACCCTTTCGTTAAGTCTATTGTATACGAAATATGCTATTATAGTATGTGATAGTTATCACAAAGTTGACCGTTGTCATAAAACCATCAAACATAAGATGAAAACAACGATTTTACAGAGAGCGGTTCGTTGCTTTTTTTCTCAAAGCTTCAGGAATGTATACGCAAAAAGGTTCGCTTTCCATATAATCTCCAGTTATAGCGTAGGTTCTAGATCTTGAACCTCCACAAACATTACGAAATTCACAAATCCCACATTTTCCTTTGTACAGATCTGGTTGTCTTAGCTCTTTGAAAACTTTTGACTCTCGGTAAATTTCAGCTAAAGGTTTTTCACGAATATTTCCTCCGACAATTGGCAATAATCCGCTAGGCATAACATCACCTACATGTGAAACAAACGCAAAACCATTCCCGTCATTAACACCTTTTGGTGCTCGCTTTAGGCCGTCAATTGAGGATGCCATATCTTTTGTTAACGTATCTTCATAACGAATATTATTTTTGTCTACGATTTGTTCACGTGCTTTTTGTTGGAATACTACACGACGATAATGTTGGGCAGCTGTTGTTTTAATGTCAAATGGAGCGGTTTTGCTTAATTCATACAACCAAAGGAAGACTTTTTCATGTTCTGCAGGAGTTAGACAGTCATCGAGCTGACCACGTCCTGTAGGTACAAGAAGAAAAATATACCACATGACGGCTTTCATATCTGTTACTAGTTTAACCATTTCTTCTAGATAATCATAATTATAGCGAGAGATGACTGTATTAATTTGCAAGGGCATGTCTAGTTCATTTAAATATTGAATTTTTTCTTTTGTTAGCTCGAATGCACCCGGAGTCCCACGGAAACGATCGTGAATCTCTGGGGATGGACCATCGATTGAAAATCCCCAGCGTGAGAGCCCAACCTCTTTTGCCTTTTTCATTTTTTCTTTCGTTACATTCGGTGTTGCACTTGGGGTCATCGAGACACGCATTCCTTTTTTGACAGCATAATCGGCCAACTCAAATAAATCTTTGCGCATCATGCAGTCCCCACCGGTGAAAACAAGCATTGGATTATTCATCTCATATATTTGATCGATTAAATCAATCCCTTCTTCATGTGTCAGTTCTTGTGGATCAGGCTCTAATTGGGCGTCTGCTCGACAATGTACACATTTCAACTGGCAAGCCCTAGTTACTTCCCAAATAACAATGAATGGATTATCGTTGAAATCCATCATCGCATTATGGTGTGCCCGTGCGTCAACCATTCCATGTTTAGGCAATATGATCACCTTCCTATAAATAAAAGCTTCACGATAATAAGCGAGAAAAGCTGATTATCGTCCATATTAAAATTATAAAATTGATTAGATCGTTTCCTTCTTGAGAATGTTACAATTTAGCAACAAGTCAAAATTTCTTTAATAATAATTGGTTTGTCCTTAACGATACTTTTGTAAAATACCCCCATAAAAAACTGATTCATACTGAATGATTTAGTGATAATGACTAACAAGTAGAAAAAGGAGAAGGTTCAGTATGGCGGGATTTTACACTGATATTGATCAATTGCTCGAAGATACTGCAGAAATAGCCGAAGAAACATCGTGCATAATGCTGAGCCAAATTGAGATTGACAAATTATTAGATAGTACCAGTGACTGGTAAATATATTTTAAATCCGTCTAATGAAAATAGACGGATTTTTTATTCATTTTTTAAAATGTTATATAGGTTTAATTTTATTAATCTCTGGGTAAAAACCGTAATATATAGTAAATAAGTTCTAGAATCGGGTTTTTTAAGCAACGTAATTTTAGGTGCATTTGAAAAAGGATAAATTCAATTAAAAGGGGTTATAAATGGTGAAAGTGGAAGAAGTGACCATTTTTATTGAACAGTTAGGCCGTTTATTCACAGAATATAAAAGATGTCAAGATGATCGTATTAAGAGACAAATTATTAAAGATATACAACTTTTAGCTGAAGCAATTGATCCTGATAATGAAGAGTATATAAGTATATAAAGAAAGATAAAAAACAGTGTTACACCTTTAGCAAGAGTGTAACACTGTTTTTTTAGGAAATTTTCCCCTTACTGTTTTGTTAGTGATGATCCGCTTAAGATTTTATCAACTTCTGTACCTTCAAGCGTTTCAAATTTTAGCAATGCATCGACTAAATCCTGAAACTCTTTTTCGTGTGTACTTATAAGGGTTTCAGCTATCTCATGAGCGCGTTGAAAAAGCTCAAGCATCTTCGCTTCTTTATCAATTTTACTGAATGTTAATGAGAATCCATCTTGTAATAATCCCGTTTCGACCATTTGTTCAATTATTTGCTTTGCCTGCTGAACATCACCACTGACTCCAATGCTGTGTTCACCTAAATATAATCGTTCTGCTACCCCGCCTGCTAAGATCATTGCAACTCGTTCAAGTAATTCACTGGTAGTCGATAGATGAAGCTCTTTCGGGATGGGAGCAACATATCCCAAAGCCTGTCCACGAGGAACAATCGTTGCTTTACGAACGGAACCAGGTTTCGTAACGGCAGAAACTAGTGCATGGCCAGACTCGTGGATCGCGACTCGACGTTTTATATTCACATCTTGCAGTGCGCGTGTTGTACTCCCAAGGATTGTACGATCCAACGCATAATCAAGATCGGCTTTTTGTAAATAATCACGGTCTTTTCGTAATGCTAATCGGCTCGCTGTTGCAAATAGGGATGAGATTTGTGCGCCAGAAAAACCTGAAGTATTTTCAGCCAGTTCATCAAGTGAGTTTCTAACATCATCAGAGAGTTTTTTTCCTTTAATATGAATGTCGATAATTTCTTTTCGGCCTTTCGTATCTGGGAGCGGAACGTGAAAGGTAAAATCAATTCGTCCAGGGCGAAGAAATGCATCGTCTAGCATGTCTTTACGATTTGTTGCAGCGATGAAGAGGAGCTGATCATTACTATGGCCACCGTCAAGCTGAACAAGAAGCTCAGTTAATGTTTTTTCTCCTTCTTCTCCGCCATTCGGTTTTCTTTTCCCTGCTAATGCATCGACTTCATCGATAAAAATGACTGCAGGTCGGTGTTTCCGAGCATTTTCGAATAAGCTCATAACACGTGAGGCACCTACACCAATAAACATTTCATTAAAAGCGGCACCACTGGCTGAAAAGAAATTAGCATTAAGTTCTCGGGCAATGGCTTGGGCGAGAAGGGTTTTTCCAGTCCCAGGAGGGCCATATAAGAGAATGCCCTTCGGTGGTTTAATGCCCATTTTTGATGACTTTTCGCTATTTTTTATAATAGACAGTGTTTGGATGATTTCTTCCTTCATTTCGTCATGTATACCACCGACATCACTTAATGTAATAGATGGAAGGGGACTTGGCTTTGACAGGCTGTTTTTCATTTTATTGCCTAAACCAATTCCACCTGTCTTTTTCTGAACGATAATGGCGGTTGCAACAAGCAAAATTATCACCCCACCTAAAAACAATGGTCCATACTTGCTGTTATTTGAGTAGGTATAAATAATATTGTTCGTTCCAACTAACTCAGCTACCATTTGGCTGTTTGGCGGGACATGTGAGACGTAAATGGCATCGTCTGTTTTTAGTTCAAGTGTGCCATTCGCTTTTTCAGTTAAAGTGGCAGTAGTGGTACCGACGCTTTCTACTGTTTGAACCATTGTGGAAAATGGAACAGATATCTTTTCATTTGTCTGTTGAATAAACAAATAAATGCTCGCGCTTATCATTATAATAAAAACCGTAAGTAACGGGAGTAATTTAGAGATAACTTTAGATTCCTTTGAATTCATTCCATTCATCTCCTTTAAAAAACAACTAATACCATTATAAATTCTATTAATTGAATAAGAGATGGTAATTAAATGAAATGAATCAAATGAATCCGTGTTTTATGCTGATTTTACAGGTAATCTGAAAAAATGGATAAATGTACTAAGGCAGTAAGTCGCAAATCAGGACATAATACTTTCGAGTAAAATTGAAAGGTGTGGGATGAATGTCTTTGGAATGGTTTGATAGGGTAACTGGTGATTTACAGCAGCATCTCGAGTCAATTTGTGAAAAGTACGATCAAACTGGACATATGTCAATTGACCGGAGCGCTAAACATCCACGAATTGAGTTTTTTGTGGAAACTGATGGAAATGAAAGAGAATATTTTTGCTCACTATACTTTGACCCACATAATGAGGAGTTTTATGTTGAAACTTTTGATCCCGATCTTGAACAACCAGCACGAACCATCCTTGCCGATATCGATGACATTATCGATGCGGTTCATGAACATTTTCATGAATTTTTAAATGAAGAGGGTACGGATATTTACTATATAGACGATGAAGATGACGATGCTGGGGATTTTTACGAACTTGAAGAGAGTGATGATGGGTATTTTCCGAGTGAAGATGAGAATGATGAAGATGAATATTATATCGGAGAAGTGATTGATGAAGAAATAGATATTCTTGAAGAAGTGGATGTTGAATGGGAGACTCCTGAAGTTACTGCCTTTCTGAAGGAGGATGAAGTTGAAGTTACCTACCAGTTTGGCGTAATTAGCGAAACTGGTGATGGTGTTTTACGCCGAGTAAATCGTATTTGGACCGATGATGACGAATTGATAAAAGATGAATCTAATTTTATCTTTTCAAAAGAAGAAGCAAGCACAATTATCGCAATGATCGCAAGCAATATGGATGCATTGACGGGTTATGACGATTTTGATTATCAGTAATCGTACAAGCACCAACTTTTCACAGTGAAAAGTTGGTGCTTTTTTTTATATAGGGGATTCTACAAAAGTGCTGATTTAACGTTTCTTGGTAATTATGGGAATAGTTTTGCTGATTTTCGCGAACCTTATATGTAAGATTATCGCAATGAATATGGGGTGTACGTTTTGTTGTCATTTGAAACAAAGACTGAGAAACGGTTTTTTGTAGGTGCAATTATCCTTTTGGCGTTTTATGTGGCGCCGCTTTTTATTCTAGGTGACAATGCCCATATTAGAGTACATGATAATTTAGATTCAAATTTAGCATGGTATAAAGTCCTCGCAGAAAGTGGGGAGTTGCTAGGGGCAACTGATGCAAAAATCCCCCAAATTATTAATGGAGAACTTCAACGCAATGCTTACGGCACAGAATTTAGTTTTATCGTATGGTTGCACACCTTTTTTCCTACGATGATTGCCTATGCTTTAAGTCAGGCGATTACACGGTTTATTGCTTTTCTAGGGATGTATTTATTATTAAAGAAGCATTTTATCGTTGGAGAAGGGTTCTCAATCATTCGTATATGTGTTTCCCTTGCTTTTGCAATGACGCCTTTCTGGCCATCGGGCATGCTTAGTACATTAGGCATGCCCCTTGCTCTATGGGCATTTTTGAATATACGCAATGGAGAAAGGTCTTGGAAAAACTATTTAGCCCTTACTTTATTGCCTTTTTACGCAAGCATTGTATTAGGATTTTTCTTTTTTCTTACGGCAATGGGTGTTTTTTGGATATACGATGTTATTAGAGGAAAAGGTTGGAATTGGCCATTCTTTTTTTCGATTGTCTATATGACATTGGTCTTCATGTTCGTTGAATACCGCTTAGTTTATTCTTTTCTCTTTGATCATGAGCCAAATAGTAGAGATGAATATTTCCATGCCCGATTAACGTTTTGGCATTCTGTTCGGCTAACATTTAAGAACTATTTATTGGGACATACTCATGTATTGACAATGCATACAGTTGTGATTCAACCTGTTTTATTTCTTGCTTTCATTTTTGTATCGTTCAAAAAACTTTGGCGTAAAGAAAAAATATTTGTGTTTTTATTTGTCCTTAATTTTGCTCTGTCTGCCTGGTATGCTTTTTGGTTTTATAAAGGATGGCTGCCATTGACAGAAAGGTTTCATTTTCTAGATACATTTAATTTTGCCCGGTATCATTTTTTACGACCATTAGTCATGTATGTTTTATTTGCCATAAGTTTGAAAATCATTTGGGAACGAGGAACTAGATGGAAAAGGGTAGTCCCATGGCTGGCGGTTGCCCAAGTTTTGTTCTTAATTTTTGCAAATGAGGAATTGGTATATAAAAACCGGCCATCGGTTGGTCAATTTTATGCTGTAGAACAATTCTCAGAAATAAAAAATTATATTGGCGAGCCGCAAAAAGATTACCGGGTCGCAAGTATTGGATTACATCCAGCAATTGCTCAGTACAATGGGTTCTACACATTAGATACATATAATAATTTTTATCCACTGACTTATAAATACGAATTTCGCAAAATCATTGAAAAAGAGCTCGATAAAAACAAAAAAATTCGGATATATTTCGATGAATGGGGCGGGCGATGTTATTTATTTACATCTGAATTAGGAAAGCATTATATGTTTAAAAAGACATCTAAAAGGCGGTTGAAGAATCTTGAATTAAATATTGAACAATTTAAGCAGATGGGAGGCAAATATATTTTCTCTGCGGTGCCAATAGATAATGCTGAAAAAAATGGGCTGAAATTAGACAAAGTGTTCCATTCTAATGAATCTGCCTGGAAAATTCACTTATATAAGACTTTGTAAAGGATCAAGGAGGTAGCAGCAATGAAAGAACTAGTGCTAACCATTGTCGTGCCATGTTACAACGAAGAAGCAGTCTTGCCAAGGACGATTCACGAGCTTAATACTCTGCTTGTTGATTTAATAAAAGAGAAAGAAATCTCGGAAAAAAGCAGAATCCTATATGTTGATGATGGAAGTAAAGATAAGACTTGGGAAATCATTTCTCGAGAGAGTATTAATGGTGGCTTTGTAAGAGGCCTTAAGCTTGCTCGAAATGTTGGTCATCAAAATGCATTGCTCGCGGGACTTTTTTCTGCGAAAAAAGCTTCGGATTGTTTAATTAGTATTGATGCGGATTTACAAGATGATATTGAAGTCATTCGGCGATTTATCACGAAGTTTAAGGAAGGCTTCGAGATCGTTTATGGAGTAAGAGCAAAACGAGATACAGACAGCTTTTTCAAACGAACAACTGCAGAAGGTTTTTATAAGTTTATGAAAATGCTCGGTGTCAACCTTATTTATAACCACGCTGATTTTCGCTTAATGAGTAGGAGAGCGGTTAATGAGCTTGAGCGATATCAGGAGACAAACTTATTTTTACGTGGGGTCATCCCCTTGATCGGTTTCAAAACGACTTCTGTTTTTTATAATCGTAAAGAACGGCTTGCAGGCGAGACGAAATATCCTTTGAAAAAAATGCTTGCTTTTGCGTTTGATGGAATCACTTCTTTTTCGGTTACTCCCATTCGATTAGTACTTTTGATTGGATGTATATCCTTTCTGATTAGTTTTTTATTTGGATGTTATTTTATGACGTTAAAATTTTTCGGAAATACGGAAACAGGGTGGACTTCTTTAATTACTTCCATTTGGCTGCTAGGAGGTTTGCAACTAATCGGACTGGGGATTATTGGAGAATACATAGGGAAAATCTACAAAGAAACGAAGCGTCGTCCGAAATACAATGTGGAAATTGATTTGTTTAATTTAGCACGTCCTAGTCATTCAACCCCATTGATATCATCAAAAGCTTTAAAAAGAAAACAAGGGGGGAAGGAGATATACAAGGATGTTCATACTGAGCAAGCTGAAACAAACTAATTCGTTTTTTCGATTTTTATTAGTTGGAATCGTAAATACAATGGTTGGTCTTTCAACCATGCTTACCTTAATTAATTTTGGGAATGTATCTTACTGGAAGGCAACATTTATTGGGAATACGATCGGTGCAACTGTTAGTTACTTCTTAAATCGCACGTTTACTTTTAACAGCAAAGTTACAGCGATAACTGGGGTCCCTAGATTCATCGTTATAATTTTTCTCTGTTATGTTTTTTCTTTTTCAATTAGTGGCGAAATGGCAAGAATAGTGGGTGCAACTGGCTTTGTTTCAGAAGATGAGCTTGCAGTTTTAGGTGGGACAGTATTATACACAGTTACAAACTATATTGGTCAGAAGTCTTTTGTGTTCCATAAGTTATCTAAAAATCGAGTTTAATAAGGGGAAATCCACCGTTTTTTAAATGAAAAAAGACGCTTATTAGCGTCTTTTTTCATTTTCCCGTTATCAATGCATCCGTTGAGCCTTCGCATCACTTCTAGCTTTAATCGTGTTCTGACTCACTTGAGTCTCACCATTAATCTGTGCATTTAAATGCTTTCGTCTAGTCGTATTTTTAACGAAAAGTTGTGATTGTGGATCTAAGTTGTCTCGGTAACTCATCAAATCACCTCTGGGATGGATTTGTTGAACGGGAGATATTCAATTTGAATATCAGTTTTATTTTGTACATGAAGGAAAAGAATTATCCTTATGCATTAGGATTGTTTTTGCATCTAATAACAACTGCTTATTATGCTTATAATGTACGATTTTTTAAGGCGACAATTCCTTCAGTTTATTTCTAAGTTTATCTCCTATTAATTCAACATCTTCTTTCGCTTTTTCCCATACTTCCTTCCATTTAGGTGCTTCTTCTCTCACTTTCCCTTCCACTTTTTCCGCAGCTTTTTTCAGTTCATCTTCAATTTTTTTCGCCTGTTCTTTTAATTTTTTCTCATTTATTGGGGTGGATTTGCTTAAGCGCTCATTTATAGATCCGACAGTGAATTCCTTTTTTTCGATGTGAGGAGAAGCTTGTACCATTATTTCTCGAAAAATCGGAACAACTGTACTTGAACTACTTGTAGGCAAATAGTGCTGTCGGTCTGTTTTATCGTAGCCGATCCAAACTGCACCAACAATTGTCGGGGTATAACCGACGAACCATTGATCTTTCGTTCCATTAACATCGTTAAAAGGAAGTTGGGTTGACCCTGTTTTTCCGGCAATCTCTAGATCGTTAATTTTTGTTGCTTGTCCTGTACCTGTTTCGACAACATTTAGTAGCATCGATGTCATCTCGTCTGCTACTCTTTTAGAGGTCACCCTTACTCCATCTTTTTTATGTTCTGCAATGATATTTCCCGTGGGACCAATAATTTTTGTAATCAGATGGCTCTCCATGCGTTCCCCGCCATTTGGGAAAGCAGAATAGGCTTCGGCAAGCTGTTGTGGTGAAATTCCTTTATGCATACCTCCAAGGGCAATCGCTAAATTTCTGTCTTCCTCCTCAAGGGCAATTCCAAACTTCTCTACCGAATTTAGTCCTTTTTCAAGCCCAATTTCACTGAGTAGCCAGACTGCAGGAAGATTTATTGATTTCTCCAATGCCTCATACATCGGAATTTCTCCCTTATATGTTTTTGAGAAATTTTCCGGTTGATAATTCCCAAACGACATTTTTTCATCAACTAGAGTGGTATCGTATTGATAACCTGCTTCTAATCCTGGTGTATAAACGGCTAAAGGTTTCATTGTTGAACCCGGCTGTGCTTTTAAATGTGTGGCCCGATTAAAACCACGGAAAACATAATCGCCACCACGGCCGCCTACAAGCGCACGTACCCCTCCTGTTTTCGGTTCTAAAAGAACAGCCCCTCCTTGAACAGGCCGTTGTCCACTGCTTCGTGGAAAAAGGGAGTCTTGTTTAAAAACTCTTTCAAGGCTTGCTTGCATGTTTTGATCAAGTTGTGTATGAATGACATAACCTCTTGTGAAAATTTCTTCTTGTGTTAATCCATATAAATGGATGGCCTCATCAAGTACTGCATCCATGTAATACGGATATTTGCGATCAACAAAACTTCCTCCTCCATCCTTTAAGACAATCTTCTCATTGAGTGCCTTTTCATAATCTGCAGTATTAATCATCTCAAGCTCATGCATTTTTCCTAGGACGACATTACGCCTATTTAATGCTCTATCATACTTATGATAAGGGTCAAGTGCTGAAGGGGCCTGTAGTAGCCCAGCAAGGAGAGCTGCTTCACTAATTGTTAATTCGGTAATATTTTTGTTAAAGTATTTTTTTGAAGCATTGCCAATTCCCCATGCGCCACTTCCGAAGTAAACTTGGTTAAGGTACATCTCGAGAATTTCCTCTTTCTCATAAACCTTTTCAATCTCGACCGCAAGGAAGAGTTCCTCAATTTTTCTTCTATAGGTTTGTTCATGTGAAAGGAGGGCATTTTTGGTTAGCTGCTGGCTAATGGTACTTCCTCCTCCAGTAATACGACCAGCCAAAAGATTGCTTAAGAAGGCACGGGAGATTCCTTTTATATCAAAACCATTATGTTCATAAAAGCGTTCATCTTCGATAGCAATAACCGCGTTTGCTACATGAACAGGAAGTTCCGCATACGATACTCCTGCAGTACGGTTGCTAGCTACACTACCGGCTAAATCACCATCTTTATCGTAAATAACAGTAGCCTGGTTTAAACCGCTTTTTAAACTTTGTACATTTGCTTGACTAGCGATGTAAGCAAACCAAAGAATCGATGCTAAAATAGCAACTAAGACAGATAATAATAAAATTTGCGTTATATGTTTTCGTTGCCAAAAAAGAATAAAAGCATCCCAGGCTTGTTTTAGCAGGTTTGCAATTGATTTTATAATTTTATCCATTCTATCTCCTTACTTTCCTGAGGTCTTACTAATAATACGTATTTAAGTGAACTCAGGTTTCAACGGGGTTGCTTGAGTCCAATCAAAATCAGTTTAATGGATATTATATCGTATAATCATTCAGGAAAAAATAGAGTAAAGGAAAACAGGTCAAGTTCAATTCGAATATTTGTTGAAATGCGAATATTCAAAAAGTATTTTTTTTGATGGAGCTTCAGAAATCATTTGTGTTTCAAAATAGAGGAGTAATGACCCAAAAATAAAGGAAAAGGATGTGGGTCTAATTTAAGGTGAACGGACAAAAATGCATAAGTTTGCTGAGGTTTAAAGTTAAATGGGTGTAACATGGCAATTACATCATCGGATCGCTTTTAATCCTTAATCTTCAGTATTTAACGATTGATATTGAATAATATACTCATCGAGTTGTTGACTAAGGATAAGTGTTTTTTTGCTCGTAAAACCTTCTTTTATGGCGGTTTGGATCATTTCTTCTCGTAATAAGTTAATTGTAGTCATTAGTGTTCTCTGTTCTGTTATAATTGACATTAATAACATAAAATGGCTCCTTTTTACAGTATCTAATTTGAAATGTTAACAGAAATTACTGAATACTACAGTGAGGTAACTCACACATAACGAAAAAAGACGATTATCTTCTTCTTTAATATTTAAAGTAATTTTATGAATTATTTGGTATGCTAATAAAAGAGCAGGATAAGGAGGGGAAAAAATGAGTGAGTGTAAACTTGACCATAGCCATGAAGATGTTAGAAAAAAATATGAAGAGCAGTCATCTTTTCTTCCCGAAGAGGTGGAATCGTTGTTTAAACGGTTTTTTGCTATAGAACATCCACAACCTATTTTAAATGAAGTGTTTCACTTGTTGAAGAAATACGATTTAGCTTCAGAAGAGGAAAAGAAAAAACGGAACGAACAACTTAATGTGGTCATAAATAACAGATTGTAAAAAAACGCCGAAATGGCGTTTTTTTCTTCGCTTTTTTTAGAAATAAAAGGGATTTTCTTTCAATTTGTCGAATAACTCAATAATGAGGAAATTGTGAGAACATGACGGTCATAATTTGATATATACGAATGAAATAATGTAGTAGTCTCATATATTTTGAGGAGGACTCTGACCGTTGAAAGGGGATGTATCATGTTAATTTGGATCATTATCGCTCTCTCACCATTTATTTTACTACTTGTCATTGAAGAAATGACCCAGTTTTTTTGGAAAAGATACATGAATGCTCCTGGTGGGATGAAAGAAGGAATACGTTGGGGGAAGGCAAGCGAATTTTTCTTGAAAATACGGACCATTATTGGGCAAATGAAATTAGTGACAATTATTAAATCGAAGTTTTTCTCTTTGATTAGAAAGTATCGGAAAGACCCTTCGCATTAGTGGAAGGGTTTTTTGCAATTAATGTTGGTACGTGAAAATACTTCCTTGTGGATATATTTTTTCGTATTGTTTTATTGTGTTTAATCATAAAAATATTTGAGCCGAAAGCTTTTGGTGGATAAATAATTTGGCTACGGTAAATAATACCTCTGTAATTAAATATTGGGAGGATAAAATTATGGAACAAACCATTTATGAAAAGGTTGGCGGAGAAGAAGCAATTGAAAAGGTGGTAGATTATTTTTACAAAGAGTTAGTTTTAAAAGATGAAACTGTGAATCAATTTTTTGATCAAACGGATATGGAAAAACAACGTCGACATCAAACAAAATTTATTAGTTTTGCACTAGGCGGCCCAAATCAATATTCTGGTAAATCAATGGCGAAGGCACATGAAGGAATGAACTTACAGCCAGAACACTTTAATGCAATTGCCAATCACCTCCATGCTGCATTGGCACATTTTGGAGTGAATGAAGCGGACATAGACACAGCTATAACTAAAGTGGCTTCACTTAGGGAAGACATCCTTTATAAATAAAATGATTAAAGAAGAGTTATCTCAGCACCACCTATATTTTTGTACTAAATAACATTTATTAACTCATTTAAAAACAGCCTTTTTTATCGGCTGTTTTTTTGCTTGTGACAATTAACCATTGAAATTTTTGGGAAAACATTATATACTACATTACAACAGTAATGCACTATACCGGAAGGGGGCGAAGATCATTCTTAACCCGAATAGTACGAAGCCTATTTATGTACAAATTGCCGAGTGGGTGGAATCGGAAATATTAAGCGGTCATTTTCAGGCGAATCAGAAAGTTTACTCTCAATACCAATTGGCAGAAATGTACACAATAAATCCGGCAACGGCAGCAAAAGGACTAAATCTTTTAGTCGAGGAAAAAATTTTATTTAAGAAACGGGGTTTAGGTATGTTTGTTACCGACCAAGCGAAGGAGATAATCGTAAATAAACGGAAAAATCAAACATTGAAGGTGTTAGTACATGAGCTGGTTCAAGAAGCAAATCGACTGCAAATAAGTAAAAATGAATTAATAGAGATGATCATCGAAGTGAACAATGAGGAGGTTGGATTATGAAGGTGATCGAATGCTCGAATTTAACAAAAAAGTATTTTAAGAAAGAAGTATTATCAAACCTTTCGTTTTCAATCGAGGAAAACACAATTACCGGACTAATTGGTCGTAATGGCGCAGGGAAGACAACTTTACTTAAAATAATTTCTGGTTTTATTAAAGAATCTTCAGGACAAATCAATGTGTTTTCCGAACGACCATTTAATAGTTTGAATGTTTCGGTTAATTCCGTCTTCGTTGATGACCAAATGAGTTTTCCCCCTGCACTTCAGCTTGGAGAATTATTAATAGAAGCTAGACGTTTTTATCCAAATTGGGATGAAAAATTAGCAAGAGGTTTATTTAACTATTTTTCTTTTGATGAGAAAGGCTATCATAACCGACTGTCAAAAGGAAAAACAAGTACATTTAATATGATCATTGGGTTAGCTTCCCGGTGTCCATTAACAATATTTGACGAACCTACTACCGGAATGGATGAAGCGGTTAGAAAAGATTTTTATCGAGCGCTGTTAAAGGACTATATTGCTTATCCAAGGACAATTATCTTATCAAGTCATCATGTTGATGAAGTTGAGGATTTATTAGAAGATGTATTGCTCATTAATGAAGGGAAAAAAATGCTGCATTTGCCAATTTCCGAATTAAAAGGATGGGCGATTGGCATTAAAGGTGACACAGAAGCGGTATTGAAAGTGACAAAGGGGCGCAAAATCTTTCATGAAAATGAGGTGGGGGTTCATACGTTGTATGCAGTCGTAAAAAATGATTTATCGGAAACAGACTTGCGCGGAGCTTATCAGGCAGGTTTAGAAATACTTCCTGTTCGCTCCAGTGATCTATTTGTTTATTTAACGGGAGAAGCAAAGGGGGGGATCGATGATGTCTTTAACAACAACTAGTCTAACAGATACGGTTAAAAAACAGTATTTTCATAAGTTAAAAGCAAATATTGATTCGTTTAGTTCACTTGTCGGTATTCAAATATTAGCGATTCTATTTTCTTTCGCTGGAGTCGGCTCATCTGGAATCGGTGGAATGGAATATAGTGTAAATGTAAAATATTACTCTTCAGATATTGTGTTTATCTTTACAATCATTTGGTCATTTGTCACTGCGATTACGATTACAACGAAACCTTATCGAAATCATGATTTTTCGTTTGTGAGCAATCGCTTGAGTAGCAGTCTCTCTAATATGCTTTTTTTAGTGACGACAAGCATTTTAGGTGGATTTACTGTTATGTTATCAAGCAACACAATACAGCTGTTATCACATCTTTTTTTTGATGAGCAATTATATTACTTGAGTACTACTCAACTTCACCATTTTATCCTTGGGTTTATCGTTTCGTTTTTGTACCTGTTTTTAGTCAGTTCCATCGGCTATTTTATCGGAACGATGATTCAAGTGAATAAACTTTTTGTTGTTCTTTTTCCAATCCTTTTTATCGGACTCTTATTTTTTGAAGGGAATGCATTTAGACAACCGATTTTATCAAATGTTTTTCAGTTCTTTGTTATGGAGTCCACGCTTTTCTTTTTTGTAATCAAGACGTTGATAACGACTGCAGTTTTATTTTTTGCAGCAATTAGTGTTTTGAATCGCTTGGAGGTGAGACGTTAATGGTGATGGTCTTAACAATCTTTCTTCCGTTGATCATTCTTGTTTTCCTAGGTTTGTTTTATTTTCTAATGTTTAAGGTCGGGAAAAAGAATATGACAATGAAGATTACTCATGTCTTACTTTTCAGTTATATTGGCATTTTGCTAGTGGCTACGATCGCTGTGCCGTTTACTTCGAGTGAATTAATAAGTATGGAAAGACTTACGCAGAAGGAAGTAGACGAAAGAATGAATGGACTTTATGGAAAAGCAAGAAAGGGAGATATCAAAGAGATAGACCCAATGTATTTAAAAAATGAGGTCAGTTTTCCTGATTATCAAAGCAAGGAATTGACGATTGTTTCTAAAGGAGAAAACTGGCCGCAAGTGGTTGTTGAAGAAAAAAATATAGATGACTCGAAGGTTGATGCCTATGTTTATGCAAATGGTTTAATCATTGATGGTATTGATTTTTCTGATAAACTAAAACCTTATAAAGTTGAGTTAGTTGGGGAAACTGTAACGATTATCCCAATCTTTCAAGAGCTGCGGTTGTCCATCGTTACGGATAGCCAACCGATTAGGCAATTTACTGGAGAGAAGATGTTTGTGAATCACTCATTTAGCAGTGGAGAAACAATCATATATTTACAAGTCCCGAATGGAACGACTATTAACGAGGGGAATGTTTACTTAGAGTATGTTGAAAAATAAATGTATGGTTATATTTTAATTTTTAGTCCTTAAAAATCTTTTTTAAAATTCCCCCTTATTTCTCCTTGATAAAGCGAATATAAATATGGAAAAACACTTTATAAGGGGAGAATGGAATGATCGCACAGTTATTTAAGGAAATGGAGGGGGTTTCTATCCCTGTTCATGACCCGAAAACATCTGCTAGATGGTATAAAGAAAAACTTGGCTGTAAGCTAATCTATTTTGAGAATCAAGGTGCAAGGTTAAGGGTTGAAAATGACCCTCAAGTGATCATTTGTCTTGTCTATACTTCGAAGGATGAAAAGACGACAAAACGTAAGGGTGAGAGTTTTTATTATTTTCAGTCAGAAAATATTGAAGAAACATACAAATTACTAGTTGATCGTGGTGTGAAGGTTTATCCGATTAACTATAAAGAAAATAAAAAATTCTTTACCTTTGTTGATCTTGATGGGAATCAATTAGGTGTGTATCAAATATAGCTACCTATACAAGGTAGCTATATTTGTTTCTTATAATTAAAGAAAGCGCCCTCTTACTTCTGGTGTTGGTAGTTCACAATTTCCTTTTTTTCCAAACCATTTATATCTGTTTTTCGCAACAATATCATAAATGCGATTCCGAATCGGCGTGGGAATGAAAATGAGCGCGTAAAAGAGCTTCCATATCCCTGTTAATTTCCTGCAGATTCGGAGTGCAGCTGTTGATTTTATGTAATAGGATTGATCTTCTATAAGCACTAAACTATCTAAGTTTTCAGGAATTTTGTAATCTCTTCGTATCTGTTTCCCAATTTTACTTTGCAACGATGCAAACTTATAAAATGCATGTATATCTCTTTTGATGATAAATTGAACACTATAATCACAAAAAAGGCATTCTCCATCAAATAAAATAATTCTCTTCATGGTACATCCACTCCAATAATTACAGGTATAATGCGTAACTGCATATCATCTTGACACGCGAAATTTTCTGAAAAAGACAATTTTCCTTTATTCATCAATATAATATGGTATCGATTGTTTTTTGTCTATGGTTAACTCCAAATAATGTGGTGATAACAAGTGGATATTCATAAAGAAGACGGATTTATATTTCAAAACTTACAAGAGCGGAAGATGACTTTTGAGCATGTGTTTGAGAGGATAATAAAATTTATGAAAAGGAGGCCAAACGGAAACTACCGGTTAATGGTTGGGACCGACTCCCAAGTGCATATGGACAGGACTATTTTTATTACAGGGGTTGTCATTCAAAATCAGGGAAAAGGAGCATGGGCATGTATTAGAAGAGCCATTATTCCAAAAAAGATGCTTCAGTTACACGAACGAATCAGTATGGAAACATCACTTACAGAAGAGATTGTTTATTTGTTTACGGAAGAACGTAAAAACGAAATGATTGAAGTGGTTCTCCCGTATATTTATAAAGGAGCGTCCTTTACGATGGAAGGCCATCTCGATATAGGAACTGGAAAAAGAAATAAAACAAGAGAGTTTGTAACAGAAATGGTTTTAAGACTTGAATCCGTCGGTGTTGAACCGAAAATAAAGCCTGATGCTTTTGTGGCCTCAAGTTATGCAAATCGATTTACAAAGTAATCGATACAAATTTGAGTTGGACGGGAGTTGTTCCATTTCCGTTCTTTTATTTTGTTTAGTAAAAGATAGGGAAGCTCTGTAAGAATGTATAAACAATGTTCTTTTATGTTTAAAATGTATACATAAACGAAAATATTAGATGTTAATTCGCTAATATGTTAGAAAGAGGAAAAGGAATGGGGATATTAAGTCGTATTTTATTCAAACTCATCCACATTAGTCTATGGCAAGCAGCATGGTTGGCAATTATTTTAATTTTACTAAGCAGTTTTTTAATGAAAAGGATTGAGTCAGAAACCTTCCCACGTTTTATTGACGCCCTTTGGTGGACGATGACAACCCTTGTAACCGTTGGTTATGGAGATATGTATCCCAAAAGTGATTTCGGGAAAATCTTTACAATGGCACTTATTTATACATTTGGGATAGGGGCTATGGGGATTTTAGTTGGGAAAATCTTTGAAGGCTTTAATGTGTATAAGAGGTTGAAGGAGGCGGGGAGATTGCTATATAAAGGGAAAAAGCATTATCTTCTTATAGGTTCTTCAAAAGATAAAATGGAGAGTATTGTTGAGGAAATCTTTAATAATGGTGAAAACTGTGAAATAGTTATCGTTGGACGTGGAGATCGTTCACCAATTCAACATGACAAGGTTCATTTTATAAGTGGAAATCCTGCTGAAGAGGAAGTTCTTATGAAAGCTAATATTCTCGAGGCCAAATCGGTTGCTATTTTTTCTGATGAAGGTAATAGCCATCCAGAGTATGCAGATGGAAAGACACTTTTGATTGCATCAAGAGTTGAACAGCTATCAAAAAAACATCAAAAAAGCATTCATACGATCGTTGAAATAAAAAAAGAAAAGCACATGGCATTATTTGAACATGCGAATGTAGATGAATTCATTTTGTCTAATGACTCCCTATCAAGATTAGTTGCACAAGCAGCCATTCATCATGGGTCGAGTAAGCTATTCGAACAGCTGTTAAGTATGAAAGATGGGGAGAACCTTTATGAGATAAGGAAAAAAGAGCATTGGCTTACTTTTAAGGATGCTGCCCAAGAATTATTTGAACAGGGAGCCATTTTAATATCAGATGGAGTTCGTTTAGATATTGCTCGTCGACATAAAGAGGAAATCTCCGATGATGCAAAAATGTACGTCATTTGCGATGAAGATACATATAAAAGAATAAATTAGTAGAGAAACAAAGCACATCATCTATGGTGTGCTTTGTTAAAACCCGAATAGTGAACTAAAGATATTCTTTTTCTTTAATTTTTTATAAAAATGAGTTTCATCAGTAGCGGCCGCAACCAAATCGACCGAGGCTGAGTTTGTGTTCTGCTCTTCAAGGATTTCAATTCGTTCAGACAGAGTTTTAATTTTGTCATTCAAATCTTCTATTTCCCTCCGGTGTTGAAGAAGCTGATAAGAGACAATTTCGTCAGCTTTCCTTTCAATTTGCGCTTCAAGATCTTTCATCTTGTTTAGTAATTTTTCGTAATCTGGTTGAATTTCCTTTTTTATTGTTGCTTGACGTTGCTTCTTTGCAGCAGCAGCGATATCTTGAAGGAGGACTCCATTATTAATTTGTTCTTGGATTTTTTTCATCACTTCAATGTCTTCATCCCGAAAAATAAAATGACCCAATTCATTCCTATTCATGTTAAGGTTAGCATGCTTTACCCAGCGTTGAATGGTGCTTGGAGAAACTCCTAGTAATTTCGCAACTGCATTCGTATTCATGCAAATCCCTCCTTTATATTGACTATATTCGTTGCGAGTATAGGAAATCCTGTACATATGACAAAACAAGTTTTTGTTCGCCAAAGATAGTCGTAATCTAACTCTTTTCACATGATTAGTGTCGATTTTACGGTACTTTGTAAGCCGAGGTGTATTTTCCAATTCAATTCTAAGGATAAATTTGAAAGTAATTCAAGAAAGTATTAAACTTTCAGTATGATATATATGAGGTGGATTTGATGAGTATACAAACAAAGATCATTAAAGAATTAAAAGTGAAACGGGTTATTGATGTTAAGCAAGAAGTTCGGGAACGCATCGACTTTTTGAAAGCTTATTTGAAAAAATCAGGTGCAAAAGGATATGTCCTTGGGATAAGTGGAGGTCAGGATTCTACTCTTGCCGGAAAATTATCTCAACTTGCCGTTGAAGAAGCAAGAAGTGAAGGGTATGATGCGCAATTCGTTGCAGTCCGCTTGCCGTATGGCATTCAAAAAGATGAGGATGATGCGCAGGCTGCTCTTAAATTTATAAAAGCAGATGGGGAGTATGTGTTCAATATTAAAGAAGCGGTTGATGCCGTTAATACAGAATTCGATGGAATTTCGAATCAATTCTTAAGTGATTATCAGAAGGGAAATGTGAAAGCAAGAATGAGGATGATCGCACAATACGCGATTGGAGGAGAACATGGTTTGCTCGTCGTTGGAACGGATCATGCAGCTGAGGCGGTATCAGGATTTTTCACAAAATATGGAGATGGAGGGGCTGATATCCTCCCTTTGTCAGGATTAAACAAACGTCAAGGGCGCGCATTGCTAAAAGAACTTGGAGCGGATGAGAAATTATATTTAAAAATTCCGACTGCCGATTTATTAGATCAAAAACCTGGTCAAGCAGATGAGACGGAACTTGGGATTTCTTACGAAGAGTTAGATGATTACTTAGAAGGTAAGAAGGTTAATGCCGAAGTTGCAAATAAGATTGAAGCACGTTTCCTAGCGTCGCAACATAAGCGACAACTGCCTGCTACAAAATACGATGATTGGTGGAAGCAATTTTAGTTATTTTTTGAAGAAAAAAAAGATCAGCGAATCAATATAAGATAGCTGATCTTTTTCTATGTTAATTGAAGGTATTTCTCTTCCCACTCTTCTCGTAAAATCCCCATTTTTACAATTTCATAATATTTTCCGTTATAACCTCTATTTTTACAAATAGCACCTTCTACGGTTAAGCCAAGTTCTTCTCCAATATTTAGTAGCTGATCGTTTCCTGACCATGTCGATAAACTAATTCGTGGAATTTGAGTTGTCATAAATAAGTAATTCATCGTTGCTTTAAGCGCATCAAGTTCAAAATCCTTTTTCAAGTATTCTTTTCTATATATTTTGATACAGACTTCAATAGAATTTGAAGATTCGTGCTCCCAGTCATATGAAACAACTCCAATGATTTGTTTTTTCGTTTTTATAAGAAACTGTTTGTCTAGGCCATGTTTCAATAAATTTAACTGTTGATCACGGAACTTCTCAAAATCTTTATGTTGAGCAGGAATATGCGTAGTGTCCCACTTTAAACAGCCTGGTTGTTCTTGATTATAAATAAGTGTCCATAGTTCAGGTAAGTCTGTTTCAGCCATACTCTCAAGGCACACTTTTTCCCCTTTAATTGGTTCATTCCTGTGCATATCGTCACCTCCAATCTTCATCTTTCTTCTATCAAAGATTACCTATCTTTATTATCTATAGAAAAATCCACCAATGCTATGTTTTTTTGGGAATGTCATTAAATGTTCACTTAAAAATAAATTTAGTTGGATTCCCTTTTTCTTATTTTTATTCTTGAATTTTTCTAGTACATAGTAACGTATATTTAAGTGAATGACCCTCCATAATAAACGGAGAAGGGGGGATATGAATGGCGAAACGGACAAAGAAGAATGATGCAGATCAAAAGAACAAACAAGGTTTTGATTCTAGTAAAACAGACTCTGAATTTTCAGGTGAATTTGGTAGTGCAGCTGCGAATAGAGCAAAAAAGGAAAAAGAAAAACGGATGAAATCATCTAAAAACCAGGGCGAATGGAAAGGGATGCATTAACTCTTCCACGACACTAAGAGCAGGAGAGGAAAGAAATTTCCCATATTAAAAAACGAGCACTTGATAAAAAGTTTCAGGTGCTCGTTTCAGATTTTTAATTAGAATGCTCTGTTACCCATTGGTCAATTAGTGGGTAAGTATGTTTAACAGCGCCTTTACCTACAGTAACAGATACATGTCCTGCTGGAATGAGCTTGAACGTTTTATCTTTACTAGATATTTTATCCATTAATCGTTCTGTTTGTTTAGGAATGGCGATATGATCACGGTCCGCAGCAATATTCAATACGTTCGCATGGATATTGCTTAATTTAACTTGCTGACCCCGGACGTATAGTTCGTCTTTTATTAATTTGTTCTTTTGGTAAAACTCACCAATCCATTGGCGGTATGCTTCACCAGGGAATGGAACACCATCTCCAACCCATTTTTGCATTAGGTTCCAGTTGTGAACGAATTGTTCATTGTCCGCTCGATCAGCTAAAGTAATATAAGGACCAAAATAATTAGCAAGTGGCTTTAATAATTTATTACCAAAGTCAATTGTTTCCGGTGGTATATTTCCAAGTGTATCCACCATTTGATCTAAATTGAAATAGCGTTCATCTACCCAATTAGTAAATAGACCTGCATCAGAAAAGTCAAATGGACTAGTTAGGAAAATTAAGTTTCGGATCGGTAAATGCGGGTGCAAGGCAGTAAACATTGATGTCAATGTTCCACCTATACAATACCCCAATAATGTGATTTCATTCGCATTAGATGTACGAAGTACTTTCTTTACTGCACGAGGGATATAATCAAGTACATAGTCATCGAGCTTCATATGTCGATCTTCATGTCCCGGAGTGCCCCAATCTAATAGGTAGACATCATGGCCTTTATTTGTTAAGTACTCAATTAAACTACTTCCTGGAGCAAGGTCAAGTATATAAGGCTTGTTTATTAAAGCATAAATCATTAAAATCGGTACTTTGTTTGTTTTCACTTTTGCAGGTTGGTAACGGTAAAGTTTTGCCTTATTTTTAGTCCAAATAACTTCTTTAGGCGTTTGTCCTACCTTTGGTTCAGGCTCCTTTGCAAGTACCTCATAAACCCGTTTAAACCGCTTAAATTCTTTTTGCATATTTTCTGGAAGTGTATCAACCATCTCTTCCATATAATTTGAAGTTGCCCATACCATAATTGTCTAATCCTCCCTCATTTTTATCATTCGTTTATCTTCGGATTACATATAAATTCCACCGTTTACATTAATGCTTTGACCAGTAATATAGCTATTTTTTGCCAAGAATAACACGGCATCTGCTATTTCAGAGGTCGTTCCTAAGCGTTGCATCGGAACTTTGGCTATAAGTTGTTCTCGTACTTTTTCGGGAATCGCTTGAACCATCTCTGTTTCAATATACCCCGGACAGACTGCATTCACAGTTATTCCATCTTTAGCTGTCTCTAATGCAAGTGATTTAGTAAAACCAAGCAAACCTGCTTTTGCAGCAGCGTAATTGGTTTGTCCAAACCCACCGCCTTGTCCAATAAAGGAACTTATATTAATGATGCGACCAAATTGTTGCTCAATCATCGTTTGAATGACAGAAGATGTTGTGTGGTATACACTATTTAAGTTTACATTAATGACTTCGTCCCAATCGTCTTTACTAAGTTTTTTTAATGTTCGGTCTCTTGTGATTCCAGCATTATTAATAAGAATATCTATTTTACCGAAGTGATTCTTCGTTTTTTCTACTAATGACTGGGCCTCTTGTAGATTAGAAACGTCTGCTTGAACGGCCATCCCTTTCCCACCGAATTGCTCAATTTCATCGATAACTGATTCGGCAGCATCTTTACTACTGTTATAATTAATAACAACTTCGACACCATTTTTAGCTAACATCTTTGCAATCGTAGACCCAATTCCCCGGGATCCTCCTGTAACAATTGCCACTTTTCCTGTTAACCCATCATTGATTGTTTTCTCTTGAATCTTTTCATTAACTAATAAAGCCATTTTTTTACACCTCTAAAATCTTTTCATTTTTGTTTAAAAATTTTTACAAAAAAATAAGTATTTAGTGATTAGGCGAGAACCCTCGTGACTTGAGTCATGAGATGAATCGCCTTCGGATACGGTCTAGTGCTAGAAAATCGTGAGATTTTTGTACTAGATTAAGTATCCGACATGTCAGCTAATCTTTTTGTATCGCACAATATACATGCTATAATTTAACTAGAAATTGTTCTTTGAAAACTGAACATATAGGGTTGATGCAGGAAAAGCTCTGCATCGTAAAATGTTCAAGCAACACGAACAAAAACCGTTACATGTAGCGATAGCCAAGCACATGTGATTATCAATACGGGGTTGGCTTGGTTCCTCGTCAAACAGTTCACCTCTTAAAGAAGGTGATTGAATCGGTATGCCAACGGGCATATATTGGGCTGTTGATACCAGAAGGCGATTTTTGCCTTCACAAGCTCGTGACTTTAGTCATGAGTTGTTGACGTTATGATGATTTATCATTTGTTTTTTCTGTAAACGTAGATTTCGGACTTGATTCAGCTTCCTTTGTTAATGCCGTTAAGATTAGGTCCATTTTTTTCTCTAGTTTAGAGATACTCGTTTTTAGTTTTGCTACTTCTGATGAAGTTGAATGATTTAATAATTCGTCTTCAATTTTTTCATCAAGATTTTCCACTTTGTCTTCTAAGTTTATGATTAATGAGGCGATATTTGATATCTCATCACGAGTAGGCATGTTAATTTGTTTTAAGTAGGCATCAGTCGTGTTTTGAATTAATTGCTGATATTGCAGGTATCCTCCTTGAAAATGTCCTAACCATTCAGCGAACGATTCTTTTTGTAATGTTTCATGAATCGTATCACTGAGATTCGATTCGGTCGTTTCATAGAATGTTTTCCAAACGGTAAAAGGGTCTAACATTGTATTATCCTTCACTTAAACCATCTCCCTAATAAAAGACTTTATTTCATTTTTTTACAGTACAATGTTAATCGTATAGTAAAACAACCTAGTTTTGGGAAAATAAAAAACAAGAAATTATCTGAATTTACAACAAATTTCGACAATAAGAGAGTTTTTCTTGTTGAAAAGAGAAGAATTTTGGTGAAATATAACTAAAAAGGAAGTAGTTGACATTTAAGTCAGATAGGTGTAAATTACACATATAGGTTAGAAACATAATTAGAAGGTGATTAGGTTGGCTTCCAAACGAAATAGTCAAAATAAGAATGCTACTGACAACATCGGTAGTACACCAAAAAATTTTGTTGTTCCAGTACTACTATTACATCTCAGGGATTGGAACGCACATGGATACGAATTAATGCAGAAATTAGTCCAATTTGGAATAACTTCTGTTGATCAAGGAAATTTCTATCGTATCCTACGACAGCTTGAAAAGGATAATTTGGTTACATCAACATGGGATACAACATCTTCAGGGCCAGCAAAACGAATCTATTCGATAACATCAGCGGGTGAGGAGTATTTAGATGTATGGGCTAATTCACTCAATCATTATCAAAAAATGCTGGACCAGTTCTTTTCCATCTATAGTAATTTCTTCGTACCGCCTGGAATAACACCAAAGAAAGAAGAAAAAAAGTCTGAAGAGAAATTACCTCAAAGAAAAGGCAGCAAAAAACTTTAAGAACGAAAGCACTGACCGAAAGAAAAGAGGTCATTGTTTAAGTTTTTATAAAAGTCAGTAATGACTAATTTAAAATAAATTATTTTGGAGGTTCTAAAATGGCGGTAAAAAGAGATGAGAAACAAAATACAAATGTAATGGATATTTTCTTCAATGGATGGTCAAATCAGTTTGAATATATTGAAGAGATTGAGCAAAAATCACTAGAGGCAATTAAGAATCAAAATGAATGGATTCAAGGAACAAGAAATCAATTATGTCAAATGGAAGAGAATTCAAAAAAATTGACAAGTGAATGGAAGGAAAACGCCCAAAAATTGTTAACAGATAACAAATTGGCGTTTAATGGAGTGAACTTAACTGAATTAGTAGAAAAAATGGAGGAAATCGGACATAGGTCACAAACAATTGCATTTCTTCCTGGGAAAGCTTCCTTAGATCTCCTTTCAACAACTGGTGAACAAATCGAAAAAAATTATACGAAAGCAATTGGACAGCAACAAAAAACACGAGACGAAATCTCAAAAGCATATGAAGGTGTTTTTGAACAAATGAAGCAAACACAATTAGGCATCTTCAAATTATTTGAATTTAATCCAAGTTTGTCGAAGTAATCAATTAACTGGGGGGGAGAAGCTAGCAATTATTTGTTTAATAGCAATTAGTCTATGCTCCTCCCTTCTTCTTACAAATTTTCTGTAAGTAGAGGCATTGCTTCCTATATTGGCTTATTAAAATCGCAACAAAATGAAAGCTCTTTCTTCCGTTTTATATCCCTCAAGTCTAATTGGTAATAATTCGAAAATGTCACCAGTTCGTTCTTATATTTCTAACGTTCCTCTACTATTATTCATTTATTTCATATTCCCTTGGTTTTGACTTAAATAAGAAATCTTTTTTATTCTATGTTAAGGAAACTGTCCCTTTTCGGATGGTGTCATTCATCACTTATGTATATTGTTTTTAAGGGGGTGGTATGGCTTATTAGATGTTAGTAATTGGTGATTACTCGATTCGTTTAGGAAAAATGATTACAAAGGAGACATGATAATGAGATTAAAAGATAAGGTGGCGATTATTACAGGTGCAAGTGGAGGAATTGGTGAAGCAACGGCTAAAAAGTTTGCCGAAGAAGGTGCTAAGGTAGTGCTCGCTGATCTAAATAAGGGAGACCTAAAGCGGACAGCTGCCGCCATCCATCAATTTGGAGGAGAGACAATTGAATTTGAGACAGATGTTACAAATCGTGATCAAGTTGCACATTTAATGAGTAAGACCAACGCTCACTACGGTAGAATTGATATTGTCATTAATAATGCAGGAATTACGAAAGATGCTAGACTTGAAAAGATGACTGAAGAACAATGGGACCAAGTGATTGACGTCAATTTAAAAGGAGTATTTAATGTAGCACAAGCAGCGGCAGAAGTAATGAAAGAGCAGAAAAGTGGAGTCATTTTAAATGCATCCTCTGTAGTTGGGATTTATGGGAATTTTGGGCAAACAAATTATGCAGCTTCCAAGTGGGGAGTAAATGGAATGACAAAGACGTGGGCAAAGGAACTAGGTAAATATGGGATACGAGTAAATGCCATTGCTCCTGGTTTTACTTTAACAAAAATGGTAGATAAAATGCCAGATAAAGTGAAAGATATGATGAAGTCTAAATCGGTACTAAATAGAATGGGAACTCCTGAAGATATTGCAAATGGTTATATGTTTCTAGCTTCAGATGAGGCAGGGTTTATTACAGGTACAATTTTGAATATCGATGGTGGAGTCGTTATTTAGAAAAGGAATTACCGTTTAAATAGTTTTTGGGGGAATTGGGATGATCTAACTTTATAACGTTCACTACCATTGATGCTTTGCGTTAATGGTCTTTTTTGGGGGGAGAAGACAGAGTTTTTTCGTCGTAGCCAGATTAAACCGTCTCCTTTTTAATTGTAATAGCACGATTTTCGGACTCATCGTTCATTGACTTACCGAAAAGAACTTGGATAGCCTCCAAGTTCTTTTCGGCGGTTTAAAGGTTCAACAGATGATGAACAGCATGGGCAAAACCATCATCATCATTTGTTTTAGTAATGATGTCTGCACTCTGTTGGATTTCAAGGGGGGCATTGCCCATTGCAACGGAAACTGTTGCAACTTCAAATTGAGCGAGGTCATTTCCTCCATCACCAAAGGCAAAGATTTCATCAAATGTTACATTCATCATTTCTTGGTAGCGTAATATCGCTTTTCCTTTATGAGCATCTCCAGATGTAATTTCAACATTATTTGGGAACGAAGAAGCAATTGAAAGATTGAAATTACCGAATAAACTCTCTTTAACTTTTTCGATTTTTTCTAATCGATCATTGTGTACGAGAGCAATGAGCTTATAAATCTTTAAATCACTGTTGCTAAGAATTATATCATAATCGAATTCATTGAAAAGTGAATGTAATTCTTCCTTACTTTTATGATGTAGTGGTGGTAATGTCGATGGAAAACCACCGTCTTTTGTGTAAACAAGAATTCCTACGTCCTCTATATTTTTAAGAATGGAAAATAATTTTTTATAGGTGTTTAGAGGGATTGTAGCCTCATACAAAAGTTTTCCTGTCGCGGAATATAAAACCGATCCATTAACACAGAAAATAGGTATTTGCATTTTTTTTATTTGATCAATTTTAATGACATCTTTATAGGCGCGACCAGTGTTTAAGATAAGGGAATGTCCTTGTTCCTTTAATTCATTTAAAGTTTGTAAATTCTTCTTGGAAATTTCATGACTTGAATTTAAGAGTGTCCCGTCTAAATCAATTGAGAAGCATTTCATAGTTGATTAAATTCCTTTCCTGTTCTCTTATCTCAAACACTACTATAACAGAAATCTTCTCTTTTTTGGTTAATAATCTTCTAGTAAATAAGAAAGGGAAGATCTGTTAGTTTGATTTCTTTTAAAAGGTTATAGTTAAAGGCAAGAGGCAATCGAATGAACGGATTGTCTCTTGCATTTCTATACGTTTCCTATTGGTTCCTTTTTAGATTAAAATATGCATCCATCACTCTCCGACCAATTTTTAAGTTTGTCTTATGATCTTCTTTCCCTTGCGAAGCCCATGGAACTAATACGGCCATAGCGACTTCTGGCTGATTTGAAGGAGCATAGGCAACAAGGCTTAAGTTTGAAATTTCAGGAGGGATTTTTCCATACTGCTTTCGCATTGGGCCATCATAAAACGCCTGAGCAGTTCCAGTTTTTCCTGCCGGTGAATAGGGGGCATCCCCAAAGAAGTGGTATCCTGTACCTCCTGGTTCAGTTAATGCTTTTTTAAATCCCAGCTGTACTCTTTGCATCCACTCTTCATTCATATCAATAGAGTTTAATACTTTAGGTTGTAATACGTGTGATACATGGTCGACTCTGCTGGTTATACTCTCTGGTTCAAGAATTTCTTGAACAATTTGGGGTTGCATACGAAAACCACCATTTGCAATCGTTGAAACGTATTGGGCTAATTGCATCGTTGAATACGTATCATATTGTCCGATGACTAAATCAAGCGCGTATCCAGGTAGATGACTTCCCCCTTTAAAGCCTGATTGTTCATTTGGTAAATCAATTCCTGTTCTTATCCCAAGTCCAAATGAGGCAAAAGAACTACGGATTGTATTAAAAACGTCTGAATTCAAGTTCAATGGCTGATCGTATTGGTACTTTCCATTCCCCATTTTAATTACTGTACGAAACATATAGACATTGGAGGATTTTTTTAAAGCATCTACTTCATTTAATACTCCAAGATAAGCGTAGGAAGCTTTTAATGGGGTGGCTTTTATTTTAATCCCTTTATCATCAAAGTAAGTGAATGGTTTTATGGCACCAGTTTTAAAACCTGTAAGGATGGTGGCTCCTTTAACAGTTGACCCGACAGTGTAGGTGGTTGATATATTTCCTAATGCATCATCAATCATGACAGACTTACCAGTTTTTTTGTTTCTTACAATTCTTTTTCCAGCCATGCTTAAAACTTGCCCTGAAAAAGGGTCCATTAACACGACATAGGCTCGGTCAAGCAATTCTGTTCCTGGCCTTTCTTTTGCTTTCCATAATTCTTCTTCAATGATTTTCTCTACAATTTGTTGCAAGTCCATATTTATAGAAAGGATTAGATCTTTCCCTTTTTTCCCTTCTGTCTTTATCTTCGTATCGATTAATTGACCACGTTTGTTCGTGATATTGACTACTTTCTCTTTTCGGCCATGTAAAACATCCTCGTATTGTTTTTCTAAATAACTTTTTCCGACACGGTCATTTCTTGAATATCCACGCGACAGGTAGTCATCAATTTGATCTGCTGGTAATCCTTCAGAAGAAGAACTAACGACACCTAAAACTGACCTTAAAGTATCTTCATATTCATATGAACGTTCCCAATCAATAGTTGTATCTATTCCTGGAAGAGAGTCAAGGTGTTCACTGACTTTTGCAAATTCCTTAGGAGTGACATCCTCATTTTTAATGATTTGCGGTGAAAACTTATATCCATGATTTAAAATTCTGAAAATCGCTAAAATCTCAAGGTCTTCTTTGCTTAACTCTTTTAAATGTTCATCAGTTATTCTGTCTAACTTTAATTTATAGATTTGGTCACTGCTCAGTTTTTTTTGTTTTGCTAATTTCTTTTCTGCGGATGTAATTAGCTGCTCCGCTCGCTCGGGATTTTTCATAATCCAGTAATCTTTTTTATCTCGTAGACGTACCCGATCAGTTTTCTTTTCAATCAAAAGTGATAGTTTTTCGGCAATCTGGAGTTTTTCATTTGGGCTATGACCTCCATTTGTATAAATAATTGATTTTTTTGCTACATTATCAACGATCACTTGAAAATCTCGATCAAGTATTCTTCCTCGTGGGACTGGATTATTAATCGTAATATCCTCTTTTCGTTCGATCTCACGTTGATAATCTTTTCCGTGAACAATTTGGACAAATCCTAATCTCAGGATTAGCAGGAAAAATAGCAGGAAAACAAGAAAGAATAAGATATTCATTTTTAAAATAATTGGTGATTTTTTCTTCTTTTTCATAAAAACACTTCCTATTTTCTTTGGTTAAATACTAAAATAGATAGAATAAATTCGCTATTTTATCTTTGGAGGGAATCAATCATGCGAAGAATTATCGATGCTCACATTCATATTGATAAATACAAGGAAGAAGAGGTTTCTGATATCCTCTCCGATGTTACGGCACTCATTTCCGTTTCTATGGATTTTCAATCCTGTTTAAAAAATTTGACCTTATCTAAAAAATATTCTGCGATAAAACCGTGTTTTGGTTTTCACCCTGAACAAGAGCTTCCTTCAGAAAGTCAACTTCAAGATTTATTATTATGGATAAAAACAAATAAAGATGAAGCAGTTGCCATAGGTGAGGTAGGCCTTCCTTATTATTTACGTAAAAAAAATCAATTGACACAAGCATACGAGCAGTATATAGAATATTTAGATGCGTTTATAAGATTAGCAAAACAGCTAGATTTACCGATTGCCCTACATGCTGTCTACGATGATGCCCATATTGTATGTGATTTACTTGAAAAACATACCGTTTCTAAGGCGCACTTCCATTGGTTTAAAGGGGATGCAAAGTTGATCAATCGGCTCTCTGCGAATGAGTATTTTATTTCGATCACACCGGATGTCGTTTATGAGGAAGAAATAAGAGAACTTGTCCGTGGTTATCCTCTTGAATTAATAATGGCAGAGACAGATGGTCCATGGCCTTTTGCTGGGAAGTTTAGTGGGAAAAAGACGAGGCCAGCGATGATTCATGATAGTATAGAGGAAATAGCTAAAATAAAAAAACGGACGATTCAACAAATCTATGAGAGTATATATATGAATACGAAAAATTTTTATATTGTCTAAAACAATAAAAGTTGATATATTAATATAGAAAATTCGATATTCACCTTATCATTCCGATGGGGTAGAGGTGCAGGGGTTAAGAGTAAGCTGTGTGAGGATGACAACGATGATCACAGTTGAAAGGAAAACCTGCCGAAGCTTTTAAATAGGTCGATTATTTAATTGCTGGGGTTGCTTTTAACAAGAGTAACACTGTCATTATAGTAAAATACTATGATGAGGAGCTACAGGTCGTGATGGAGAAACTAGTTGCTTACAAAGGAGCAGCGGTAGATTTTTCTCTATCGTTGCTCTTTTTTATTGTAAAAGAGCTTCTTTGAAAACCTAGAATTTCTCTCTCATGCGAAGTTCCCCCCTTCACAAAATAGGAGGAGGACAATGGAATGGAAAATACAATTTTTTCAATTTTACCCCCTGTTTTAGCGATTGTAATGGCAATTGTTACAAGGCGAGTGCTATTATCCCTCGGATTTGGAATCATTGCTGCTGCGTTGTTGCTGGCAGACTTTAAGATTGGCAAGACTTTTGCAATTATTTGGGAAGCTGTAGTAGGGATTTTTGTTTCAGAAGGAGCGATAAATACTTCTAGTGTTTACATCATCTTATTTTTGCTTTTATTAGGGATTATTACTGCGTTTATATCCATTTCGGGCGGTAGCCGCGCATTTGGTGAATGGGCTCTAAAACGTGTGAAAACTCGTGTTGGTTCGCAATTAGTTGGCGCGATATTAGGAATTGTTATTTTTATCGATGATTATTTTAATGCCTTGGCTGTTGGACAAGTTACACGCCCGATCACTGATAGACAAAAGGTTTCTAGAGCAAAACTTGCGTATATCATTGACTCTACTTCAGCACCGATTTGTGTCGTATCACCTGTTTCGAGCTGGGGAGCAACGATTATTGTTCTTATCGGGACGATTCTTGCCACACATGGTGTAACGGAATATAGCGCATTTTCTGCATTTATGCAAATAGCACCAATGAATTTGTATGTTTGGGCTGCAATTGGTTTGGTGTTCATCGTTGTCCTGAAAAATGTCAATTTAGGTTCAATGAAGGTCCATGAGGAAAGGGCTATAAATGAAGGTATAATGTATGATCCAGAGAAATCTGTCCCAGGTGAATTAAAAGATGATTTGCCGACAAGCAATAAAGGAAGAATGGAAGATTTAATTTGGCCAATTATTGCTCTGTTTGTTGGAACAGTCGGAGCGATGTTATGGACTGGGGCACAAGCAGTTGAAGGGAATGCAACTATTTTAGCAATCTTTGAAAATACAGACGTGACACTGTCACTGATTATCGGAGGAATTGCTGGATTTATTGTATCTATGATCATGTTTTTTAGGCAAGTCTATGTGTTGCGCGGAATAGATGGAAACGTGTTTGGCAGAGGTGTAATTGCAGGAATAAAGTCAATGTTACCTGCTGTCTATATTTTAATTTTCGCCTGGGCGATAGGTGATCTAATCGGAAGATTGGAAACAGGAACTTATTTGGCTGGCGTTGTTGAGAATGCCAATTTAAACATTGCTTATCTTCCTGTCATTCTATTTATCCTTGCTGGGTTTATGGCCTTTTCTACCGGTACTTCTTGGGGTTCGTTTGGAATATTATTACCAATCGCTGGTGAAATTGCTGCAGTTTCTGATGTTCAGTTAATTCTCCCTGCAATGGCAGCGGTGCTTGGCGGTGCTGTATTTGGAGATCATTGCTCACCAATATCTGATACGACAATATTGTCTTCAACTGGAGCTGGCTCAAATCATATTGACCATGTTATGACTCAATTACCCTACGCATTAACGAGTGCGGCGATTGCATCTGCTGGATATATTGTCATGGGCTTTACGGGAAGCACATTGGCGGCACTAGCTGTTGTTGTTGCGATATTGCTGATTATTTGGGTATCAGTAGGCAAATCAAAAAAGTTTTAGTTTTGTAACTAACAAATTCACAAAGAGCCGACCCTTAACAAAAGGTTGGCTCTTTGTATTTATTCTCCCCTAAAGCCCATGCTAGGGACTTGTCTTTGTTGGACATTGATATCGTCAGATGAAAATAGAATGACTGTCATCATTCCTGACTTTGCTTTTGCGCGAATAAGGACTGGTTGATTGTAAGAATTTTTAAAAGTAAAGTCAGGTCCATACCAGCTAACAGTAGCATCACGGCCTGGCGGGACATAAGGGACTCTCTTACTGTGTGAATACCGCTTAATGATTTGGAGGCCAGAACGGTCGGCAGCATTAAATAATGTCGATGAAACTTGACAAATTCCTCCGCCAATTCCTTCGGAGAGCTCTCCTCTTACAATAATTGGTGCTGGTAAATAGCCTTTCTCCTTTGTTCTCATTCCTACAGTCTGATTAAATGAAAAGGTTTCTCCGGGAAAAACAACGTAATTATTAATAGCCTCTGATGCTAGTTCGACATTATGGGACCGTTGTACATTCCGATGATTATAATAAGTTGCATAATAGCCAATTACTTTCGTGTTGATATTCGCAAGCAGTTCACTATCGACACGTGGATATATCCTCCTTAAGGGCAATTCAATTGAGTTACGTTTTTTTTCGTGAAAAAATGCAAAAAATTGTTCTTCGAACTTTTCTTTGTTTAGCTCTACTCCTGCTTTCTCAGAAATAATGCTGCCATACTCATCAATGATGGCGTTTACAGCTGGTTGTCGAACATGTTTAGCTAATTCATCAGATAGATGATTAAATTCATCCAAATCGATGAATGGATAGCCAACAATTGGCAGAGAAAAATCTGAACGGTTAATCGTTACAATTGGCTCTTTTTCATGAAGAATGAGCAATGAGTTTACACTAGGAGCTGGTTGAGATTGAGAGAGTAACATTAGACCGATAATCCAAGCAAAATTCAAAACAATTCACCTCCCCCTTAGTATGGATTAGGTGTTTTTTTTCATGTGCACGACTTTAGACGAGTGCAAAATTTTTCAATAAAAAAATACTTTACGAAAGGGAATCATTGTCATATAATCTAACTGTATTACTTATAATAATACACGCAGTACGGTGAATACACATAGTACAGTACAGATTGGGGGTCTATATGTTAGAGCTTGATACGAGGAGCCGTAAACCGATTTATGAACAGCTTGTCGACAAACTTAAAGAGTTAATCATTGGTGAAGTGTTAAAGCCTGATGAACAGTTGCCATCTGTCCGGACATTAGCACAGCAGCTTACTATTAATCCTAATACGATACAAAAGGCGTATCGAGAGTTGGAAAATCAAGGGTTCATCTACTCGCAAAAAGGAAAAGGTAGCTTCGTGAATCCAAACAACCAATCAAAGGATTCTGAAAAACGAAAAGTTATATTGAGAGAACTTGAGAGCATGATCTTGGAAGCATTATATTTTGGCATCTCAAGAGAAGAAATAATGAACATAATAAAAAATATTGACGCTTTAAAAGGGGGAGGCGAGAGAAATGATTGAGATGAAAAATGTTAGTAAAAACTTTGATCGGTATAAAGCCGTTGAAAATGTTAGCCTATCTATTCAAAAAGGGTCCATTTATGGACTGATTGGTTCAAATGGGGCGGGGAAAACGACTTTAATTAAACTGCTTTCGGGAATTTATTTGCAAGAACAAGGGAGTGTAACCATCGATGGAGAAACGGTGTTTGAGAATATTGCTTTAAAACAAAAGATATTCTATATCCCTGATCAGCCTTATTTTTTATCTCAATATACAACATTAGAGATGGCTAATTTTTACAAGAGTATTTATCCGTCATGGAGTGATGAACGTTTCCAAAAGCTTGTATCTTCATTCGAGCTAGATGTGAAAAAGAAAATTCATTCTTTTTCGAAGGGATGGCAACGGCAGGCTGCCTTTATCCTTGCTTTATCTACGAAACCAGAAATTATGATTTTAGATGAACCAATGGATGGGCTTGATCCCGTTGTAAGAAAGAAAATAAAAAATCTTTTGATTCAAGATGTAGCGGACAGAGAGATGACGATCTTAATTTCTTCCCATAATCTACGAGAAATTGAAGATATTTGTGATCATATTGGCATAATCCATAAAGGGAAGATCATCATTGAAAAAGAGCTAGACGATTTAAAATCAGATGTTCATAAAATCCAGATTGCCTATAAGGGAGAATTTCCGGAAAATTCATTTAAAAATTTGTCAATCCTTCATCAGGAAAAACGAGGAAGTGTTTTTCTCTGTATTGTTAGAGGGAAAGATGACGAGATTCAAGAACAAATTCGAAATTCAAACCCTGTCATTTTTGATTTGCTGCCGCTTACCCTTGAGGAAATTTTTATTTATGAAATGGGGGATATCGGCTATGCCATCGAAAATATCATTGTTAAATAAAGAAATTATTTTGCAAATTATCCGTAGTACGGGTTGGATTTCTATTGTTTACTTTTTAGGTTTATTTTTTGCTCTGCCGTTAAGAATGATTATGTTGTATTCAGACGAAAAAGAAAGGCTCCAACAATATGGTCCGGTTAACAATCTTTTTGAGTACAATTTTGAAATTCAGTTTGTTCTGATGATGGTCATTCCAATTTTACTGTCTATATTTTTATTTCGTTTTTTGCATGTAAAGGAGGCTGCAGATCTACTGCACAGCCTACCGCTTAGAAGGGGGAAAATCTTTCATCACTATTCGCTCAGTGGAATAATGGCTCTATTTTTGCCCCTATTCTTAATCGCGTTGATCGTCTTATTCGTGCATTCAGTTTTGGACTTAAGCATTTATTTCCAAGTGAAGGATATCTTTTATTGGTTTGGAGTCATGATATTACTTAATATGTTGTTGTTTATTGTCGGAATTTTTGTTGCGATGATGACGGGAATCTCTGCTGTTCAAGCTGTATTAACTTATATTATGCTTTTATTTCCTGTAGGATTTACAGTGCTGAGTTTTACAAATCTTAAATATTTCCTATTCGGGTTTCCGGGTGATTACTACCTTAATGACAATGTTCTAACTCTTTCACCACTTACATATGCAACTGAACTTCAAAGGCGAATCGTGCAATGGAATGAGGTTGGTGTTTATGTTGCACTCATATTCATTTTTTATGGCCTTTCATTGTATTTCTATAAAAAAAGAAAAATAGAGAGTGCATCAGAGGCGATTGCATTTGTTAGACTTCGTGGGGTTTTCAAATATGGTGTGACTTTTTGTACGATGCTATTAGGTGGAATGTATTTTGGAGAGGTGCAAAACAACAGCACGTTTTGGACGATATTCGGTTATTTAATTGGAACGGTAATTGGTTATTATATTGCGGAAATGTTGCTGCAGAAAACATGGCGAGTATTTCACCACCTCAAGGGTTTATTCCTATACGTGGGTATTGTTATCGTCTTAATCGGGGTAGTTCAAACCCTCGGTTTTTATGAGAATAAAGTTCCTGAACAAGACGAAGTTAAAAATGTCATTCTCGCTGATTCACCTTATGGGTATGGCAATCAAGAGTTCTACTCTCATCTGTTCGTACCGTTGCCATTAGAGGAGAATAAAAATATAGAAGCCGTTCGCAAATTACATCAGCAAATCATTGATGATAAAAAAGTGAATATAGATTTAGCGGAAAATGAATACTTAAAAACGGCTTTTTTCCTTTACGAATTGAATAATGGAAAAAAGGTAATCAGGCAGTATCGTGTTCATGAAAAGATCTATGAGGATCTTTACAAACCAATCTATGAATCTAGCGAATATAAAGTTGCATCAAATGAGATTTTTCATATAGATGTTGAGTCAGTCAATCATGTTTCTTTTAGAGCGAACGGGCCAGGGAAAAGAGATGTAATCATACATGATCAAGAGGAATTGAAAGAACTGATTAAGGTACTTCAAGCAGATAATCTTAATGAATCACATGAAGATAGTGTCTATTTTAGCGGTAGAGGATCAATGATTGAATTTTTTATCGGTGATAATTATTATCTATATTTACATTTCAAGCCCACCTATAATCAATTAAATCAATGGTTAGAAGAACGTAATTTGCTAAAACAGACAAGGGTTGTTCCTGATGATCTATCGTCTATCGAAATAGTGAAGTGGGATTCTATAGAGTTTACTCATCATGAAGACATCTCTGGAAAAATAGCAAACAGTGATGAAGTTATGAAAATCACCGATAAAGAACAAATGGATGAAGTGTTAAATAATGCTGGTTGGGGTCCTGTACACCAGTATATTGCTGTTTTACATTATGAGGGGACTGAACATACTGAGATTCTCTATATAGATGAGCCGCATTCCCCGGACTTTGTTAGAAGCTACTTTAACTAGATAATTGGAATGTGGCAAAAAGTGTTGTCACATACCATCAGTGTTTTTTAGGGGGAAATCGGTTTGATTGACTTTGAAATCCTTTTTATGGAACATACGAGCAGGTTAACCTTTATTGCGTATTCAATTACGAAGGATTGGTATACATCAGAAGATGTGGTCCAGGAGGCTTTTATAAAAGCCTATAAAAATATCGACACGATTGAAAATATAGATAAACTTGGTGCTTGGCTCTCATCAATAACAGTGAGAACAGCGATTGATTTTCTGCGGGCGGAAAAACGGCGATGCAGTATGTCGGCTGAGATGTCTTATATTGAGCAACTGCAATTTAAACAAGATGTAATGGTAAGCCCGGAAGAAGAAGTTGAATTCATACTGTTTAAAGAACAGTTAAGTGAGTCTGTACAACAATTACCATTGAGTTACCAGCAGGTTCTTATTCTTAAACTTCAATATGGTTTAAAGGAAGCTGAAATTGCCGATGAACTGCAATTAAAGTCAACAACAGTAAAAACCCGATTGCATCGGGCACGGAAACAATTAAGGCATATTCTTTTTGAAAAGTATCCAGCTTAGATTTCAATCCTCTCTCAATTACTAAACAAATAAATTGAAACCTTTTATTTTCGTTTTACGTAAACAACAGTATATAATATTTGTTAAATCGGATAAGAAAGGGAATTCATCTATGTCATTTCTAGCTCTTTTTGCGATTATTCTCTTCCTGCTTTTATATACTGTCATTTGTTATTATGTAGGTTTTAATGGGTGGATATGGTTGAAGTCTATGCCATTCACTATGAATAAATCAATCTACATTAGCGTGATTGTTTTTCTTTCTCTATCCATGTTTATTGGCCAGTTCAGCATGTTCTTGCCTCTTAAGCTGATTGGTTACTTATGGATTGTTGTGATTGGATATAGCCTAATTCTACTTCCAGTTGCGAACCTTCTTGTTTTTTTCTTGAAAAAACGTGGTGTTTTTTGGATAGGCCTTGTCATTTGTGGAGTTTTCCTGTTCATTTTTATATATGGCTCGTACAATGCTTGGACTCCTGTCGTTAGAACTTATGATCTCACAATTGATAAAGAGGCGGAAGGAGATTCCGTTAAGATTTTGATGGCATCCGATTTTCATCTCGGACAAATTGTCGGGGAAAAGCATTTACAACGGTTCGTTGATATAGTGGATGAAGAGATACCAGATATTATTCTGATTCCTGGCGATATGATCGATGATTATATTGAACCTTATATTGAGCAGGGCATGGGGAGAACATTGGCTAAACTACATGCACCACTCGGTGTTTATGCAGTTTCCGGTAACCATGATTATTATGGCAATGATCTTAAGGAAATTGTCAGAGAGATTGAAAAAACTGGTATACGAATGTTGTTAGATGAAACGATTTTAATTAACGATCTATTTTATATTGTTGGCAGAAATGATTTAACGGATAAGCATCGAAAAGAAGTCAATGAGTTAGTAAGTGGACTAGATCATACAAAGCCAATTATTATGTTGGATCATCAGCCTAAAGACTTAGATGTTGCCGATGAAAATGGAATTGATCTTCTTCTCTCTGGACATACACATCGTGGACAGATGGTACCAGCTAATATTTTCACAAAAATGCTCTTTGATAATGATTTGGGATATTTTCAAAAAGGGAATTTGCACAGCTTTGTTTCATCGGGATTTGGAACGTGGGGTCCTCCACTTCGAATTGGTAGCCAAGCAGAAGTGATGGTTATAAATTTAACATTTGGAACGAATTGACTAAAGGGTTTTCCCCTTTAGTTTTTTTGTATACAGATATTTATTAGATATTAGAGTGAATTCCCTTTTGTGACGAATAAATTGGGATATTTGTAATTAAATGATATTCATTATCAATTTTCACTTTTTTGTAAAGAAGATATTAACAATAAGTGAAAGTAGTAGACACAAAAAAAAATAGAACAATACGAGTGCTATAATCTATGTAATTAGGAATGTGAATATACTCACATGTTTAAAGGGATTTACTCAGAAAAATTTCTGTTTATAGAAGATACAAAAGATAGTAAGGAATTCGTTAAAACCATAAGTTATTAAGAGGTTAGGGGTGATTTTGATGGGGATTCTTAGTAAATGGATAGAGAGTTTGGACTATGAATTAGAAATTTTAAATTCATGTACACGGCACCGAAGCCCTCGTTCTAGTTGTGAAAAATGTATAGAGTCTTGTATGGAAAAGGCAATCGTGTTAAAAAAAGGAAAGCCTGTGATTGATTTAGAAAAGTGTGTGGAATGTGGCGATTGTATTTCAGCTTGCCCTGAACAAGCTGTTGCGGGTATTTTTCCAAAGAGAACTATTTTTCAAAATCAACTAGTTGTGAGCGGAAAAATTCCAACGGTTAAGGAACTCCTATTGTTTTATAAGAAAGGGGTAAAAGGAGTAATTTATGAGCATTCCACTATTAGCGTTGAATTAGAACGATTAATTGAGGAAGCGAATATAATTTTAGAAAAACTTGGAGAGAAACCTTTTACTATTTCCTATCAAGCAATCGATAAGGCAGATGAAACTTTTTCACGTCGTGAGCTTTTTTCCTTTTGGAAAAAAGAGAGCCAATCACTTATGAAACAGGTCGCGCCGGCAAAATGGCGTTTTAATCATGAAGATTTAGATCAAAGCAAATACTATCCGGATTTCCAGTTTTCGACGATTAAGGTAAATCTTGATACATGTACATTATGTACAGCTTGTGAAAAGCTTTGTAGAAAAAGCTGCTTTGCTATTTCTGAAGAGGGATTTTTTATTTCACCGCAAGGTTGTTCCGCTTGCCAGTTATGTGCTGATGTTTGTCCGGAGAATGCGATTATTGTTGAGGAAACCATTTCACCGATCAGTAACACTCATTACCCAATTTATAAAAATACATGTCATGTTTGTAACAAGACCTATGAAACCTTGAGACCATCAGAAAATAATTGTGTATCCTGTACAAAACGTGAAGGGTTTTTAACATAATAATAACAATGAATCTCCTAGCATAGAGGCAAGGAGATTTTGTTTGTTTTCACGGAAACCTCTTTTTTTACAAAAAATAGGATAATAATAGGAAATTTTGAGGAATTTTGAAATTATAACAGGGTTTTAAGTCGTTTATGTTGAATAAGTTACTAGAAAATTAGCAATTGCAATTATCTCCATAGAAAAGGTAGGTATTATTAATGAGTATACGCTTTTTTGCTGACTACAAAAAATATATAGTCCCTCCATTGAATGAGCAAAAGGTTAGTGAAAAAGTTTTCGAACCTCACGATTTTTCCTCACATTATATTCTCACTTTATCCATTTTTGAACCAGTCATTTCTAATTGGGCGGAGGCTAGTAGACATGATATTGATGTCTATGAAAGCATTAAGCAAGTGTTAACGGATTTTAATGAAAAGTATTTTCAACGGTATCACCTTCAGTTGCTTGAATTAGAAGATGACAAGGCATATTTTGTGTTAGCGCTTTCGATAAGGGACAATATAGAGCGAGAGGTAGCGGAGAAAGAAATTGAAAAGATTATAGACAAAAAGATTTCTAATCCTTTTTATATTGGGCAATCATGGTATAAGTTTACGAGTGAAAAGGGTCGTGTTGAACGAAAACTTTTCTGTTTTTCATTTAAAGAATATACACTTCAACAGAATATAGGTATAAACGATTAATCATGCTGCCATGTGGCGGTTTTTTTTTGCAAGGAAATAATTTGTAAAAATATGATACCCATTTTCCGTTTGGCCTGGGGTCTGATGATGTGGTTCTTTATAGAAATATCTTTTTACAAGAATCATACGTTAAATATGTATATTCCTTGTCATGATAGGAAGAGGGGAGAGTGCAAAGATGGAACTAGAACGGCAAAAAGTCCTTTTATTAGCAACAAGTTTAAAAAACTTTGTTCATTTTGTTCATGATCGGTTTCATAAAAAGTTTGAGTCCATTTCGAATAAGGAAAAATTAATAAGGTTAAAATTATTAGTCGAGGAGTATCAATTTAAAACGATTGCAAATGAACTATTACGGCTAAATAAGGTAAGTTTTGATGAGCATCAAACACGCTTACTAATAGCTCGTTTTATTGATTCATTTCGACATGTAGTAGACTTTTTTGAACATAACAAGAGTGAGTTGTTCATTTTCTCGGGACGAATTTACACAATTGATGATTATTGTCATCTATTAACGAGTGAAGATCATTTCAAAGAGACTAGTAAAGAGGCTGAATAAATGTTCAGCTTCTTTTTTCTACGGGGTAGAATAGACAAATTGTATGAATTCATCTAATTTGGTGAATCATTCGCTTTTAAAAACGAGTTTGTTTATATGAATGAATCCATTGTTTTGTGAATACGATAGCTTCTAAAGGATCATATCATTAAATAAAACGTATTTAAAATATACTTTTTCTATATTCAAACTGAAATATCAATTTAAAAGGCAAATATTCTAAATAATCGTCCAACTTGCTCGGTAAGCAGAGGAGGAGACGCTGTGAATTTTGAGTTGACAAGTGAGCAGCTAATGCTAAAAGAAATGGTCAGTGAATTTGCCAAAAAAGAAATAAAGCCATTCGCCCGTACAGTCGATGAAACATCAAAGATGCGTTTCGAAACATTTGAGAAAATGGGGAAACTGGGACTTTTAGGAATTCCATTTCCTGAAGAATATGGCGGTGCTGGCGGAGAGACAATCTCCTATTGTATTGCCGTAGAGGAAATTGGGAAAGCGTGTGGTGGAACGGGTTTAAGTTATGCGGCGACTATCAGTTTAGGAGCAAGCCCTATTTATTATTTTGGAACAGAAGAACAAAAGCAAAAATGGTTTGTTCCAATGGCAAAAGGGAAGGCATTAGGAGCGTTCGGATTAACAGAGCCTAATGCTGGTTCTGATGCAGGAGGGACGAAGACAAAGGCTGTCTTAGAAGGCAATGAATGGGTGATAAACGGGGAGAAGTGTTGGATTACAAATGCTGGGTTTGCCCGTCAAGTGATTGTAACCGCTGTCACTGGGGAAAGAGAAGATGGTCGATATCTTGTTTCTGCTTTTATTGTTCCAACGAATACACCTGGGATGAAAATTACCTGTAACTATGAGAAGATGGGCGTTCGTGGTTCGAATACGTGTGAGATTATCCTTGATAATGTGCGTGTTCCAAAAGAAAATTTACTTGGTGATGAGAGAAAAGGGTTTAGTCAATTTTTATATACATTAGATGGAGGGCGTATTTCAATTGCAGCTTTGTCAGTGGGAATAGCCCAGGCCGCTTTTGAAGATGCCCTTAGATTTGCGAAAGAACGGCAACAGTTTGGTCAATCAATTTCAAAATTTCAAGCAATCCAGTTTAAATTGGCGGATATGGCTATGGAAATTGAATTGGCCCGTAATCAAGTGTACAAAGCAGCTTGGTTAAAAGATCAAGGGAAGCCTTTTGGCAAGGAGGCGGCAATCGCGAAATTATTTGCTTCTGAAGCAGGTTTTCGCATTTGTCACCAGGCAGTTCAAATTCATGGTGGTTATGGATATATGAGGGAATATAATGTAGAGAGGTATTTACGTGATATTAAATTAATGGAAATTGGTGAAGGAACATCTGAAATTCAACGATTGGTCATTGCACGCCATTTAGATTGTTAACAGATGTGTTAATCGTCTTCCTATAATTAGCGGAAGGAGCGATTCTTATGTTCTCAAAAATACTAATCGCAAACCGAGGTGAAATTGCATCCCGAGTCATTCGTACGTGTAAAAAACTTGGGCTACAATCAGTGGCTATTTATTCAGAAGCAGATGCAAATTCACCTTATGTTCGTGAAGCGGACGAAGCATATTGTGTTGGAAAATCGCCTGTTATGGAAAGTTATATGAATATGAACAAAATTCTATCTGTCGCTAAGGAAAGTGGGGTTGAAGCCATTCACCCTGGTTATGGGTTTTTGTCTGAAAATGCTACTTTTGCAAACAGATGTATAAAGGAAGGTTTTGTTTTCATTGGTCCTTCAGTAGAAGTTATCGCAGCAATGGGGGATAAAATTGAAGCGCGTAACAGGATGAAAGCAGCAGGAGTACCTATCATTGAAGGGCTTAATGCACCACTTGATTGTGAAGTGGATGCAATCGAAGCTGGGCGTAAAATAGGATATCCTTTAATGCTCAAAGCTTCCGCAGGGGGAGGGGGCATTGGGATACAACTAGTTCATTCGGAAGAAGAGCTGCTAAAGCATTTTATTGCTTTGAGAAAAAAAGCAGAAACTTTTTTTGGTGACAGCAGTTTATTTTTAGAAAGTTATATTTTGGATTCCCATCACATTGAGGTACAAGTAGTTGGGGATAAACATGGGAACATTCTTCCGCTTTGGGATAGAGAGTGTTCGATTCAACGGCGGAACCAAAAGGTCGTGGAGGAAGCTCCTTCTCCTTTTATTAGTGAAGAAACACGAATGAAAATGTTAGATGCTGCGATAAAAGCTGCTAAATATATAGGGTATTACAATGTTGGAACAATTGAATTTTTAGTTGATAAAGATGAGAATTTCTTTTTTCTTGAAATGAATACGAGATTACAAGTAGAACATCCAGTTACGGAAGAAATAACAGGGATTGATTTAGTGGAAGAGCAATTAAAAATTGCTGCGGGTGAACAGCTTTCTTTTACAAATGAGGATATTCAACGAAAAGGACATGCGATTGAAGTGAGAATATATGCAGAGGATCCACAGACATTCTTTCCATCTCCAGGAAAAATTACTGAGTTTATCTTCCCTGATGGGGAAGGGCTTCGAAATGAATTTTCAATAGAGATAGGTTCACAAATAACACCCTTTTATGATCCGATGATTGCTAAATTGATAGCTTGGGGTGAAACACGCGCACAAGCATGTGCGCGGTTAATAGCTGCGCTAGAACGCTATAAAATTACTGGAATTAAAACAAACATCCCGATGCTGCTTAAAACGGTTAGTCACAAACAATTTTTGGCAGGAAATACAACAACAAAATTTGTAGATGAATATTATTTACCAATGGTACTCTCTCATAACGAAAGGAGAAAGGAAAATGGTAAAAATTGAAGCTGGGATGGCAGGGAGCGTTTGGAAAGTATTAGTAAAGGAAGGCGATGAGGTAAAAGCAGGGCAAGAAGTTCTTATTCTTGAGTCAATGAAAATGGAGATTCCGGTAATTGTCAATGAAACGGGGGTTGTAGCAAGGATTTTTGTTCAAGAAGGAGATTTTGTCAATGATAGTGATGTAGTTATCGGATTAGAATAATTTAGAAGGAGTAAAGGATTTGTAGGATCTTTCGATTGTGAGAAAGGAGGGCATATAAATGGCAGAATCCCATCAAGAGGAAATTAAAGAGAGGATTTTACAAGGAGGACATGAGAAATATCACCAAAAGAATCATGAACAAGGGAAAATGTTCGTCCGGGACCGTTTAAAGGTATTATTTGATGAAGGTTTACAAGCTGAGGATGGAATGTTGGCGAATGTACTAGCAGGGGATTTGTCTGCTGATGGGGTTGTTACTGGAATCGGAAAAATACATGGACGCCCAGTTTGTGTAATGGCAAATGACTCTACTGTTAAGGCTGGATCGTGGGGGAAAAGAACAGTAGAAAAAATCATCCGCATTCAAGAGACAGCAGAGAAGTTAGGCTATCCGATGATTTATCTAGTGGACTCTGCAGGGGCAAGAATTACCGATCAATTGGAAATGTTCCCAGGAAGACGAGGGGCTGGACGGATTTTTTATAACCAAGTAAAATTGTCGGGGAAAGTGCCGCAAATCTGTCTTCTCTTTGGACCTTCAGCAGCTGGAGGCGCCTATATTCCAGCATTTTGTGACATTGTAGTTATGGTTGATGGCAATGCATCGATGTATTTAGGTTCACCAAGAATGGCGGAAATGGTTATTGGTGAAAAAGTAACACTTGAACAGATGGGTGGCGCAAAGATGCATTGCACGATTTCTGGGTGTGGAGATGTGCTCGTTGAAAATGAACAAGAGGCTATTTCTTATGCACGAAAATATTTAACGTATTTTCCGAACAATTATAGTGAAAAACCAGCTAAATCAGAAGCGGTTTTCCCTGCAAATACTGAAAAAACGATTGAGGATTTAATCCCTAAAAATCAAAATGCCCCATTTGATATGTATCATTTGATTGAGAAAATCATTGATAAGGATTCTATGTGTGAAATTAAAAAGTTATTTGCGCCAGAAATAATCACTTGCTTGAGCCGAATCAATGGGCAACCTGTCGGTATCATTGCGAATCAACCGCGTGTAAAAGGTGGAGTATTGTTTCATGATAGTGCGGATAAAGCGGCGAAGTTTATTAACTTATGTGATGCCTATCATATCCCGCTATTATTCCTTGCTGATGTACCGGGGTTTATGATTGGGTCGCATGTTGAAAAAGCAGGGATAATACGGCATGGTGCAAAAATGATTGCAGCGATGAGTGAGGCGACCGTTCCGAAAATGACTGTGATTGTCAGGAAAGCTTATGGTGCAGGATTATATGCGATGGCAGGTCCGGCATTTGAGCCAGATTGCTGCTTAGCTTTGCCGTCTGCGGCAATTGCAGTTATGGGGCCTGAAGCGGCTGTCAATGCAGTCTATGCAAATAAAATTGCGGCCTTGCCAAAGGAAGAACGAACGGTATTTATTGCCGAAAAACGTAAGGAATACCAAGAAGATATTGATATTTATCGACTTGCTTCTGAATTAATTATAGATGATATCGTTGAACCTAATCGTTTACGTGAAGAATTGACAGCACGCCTTGAACTATATATGTCCAAGTATGTCGTGTTTACTGAACGAAAACATGGAGTTTATCCAGTTTAGGTGCAAAAAACAGTCCTGTTTCCAATTCATCTCATGAATGGCTAGTTTTTTAAGATAAAAAACTTTCTTTTGCTAGTCTCTCTTTATTCTTGAAATAAATTAGGAGCAAGCTTATAATAAATAAGTCGTTATTTAAGTCCCAGTAGCTCAGCAGGATAGAGCAACAGTTTCCTAAACTGTAGGTCGGGGGTTCGAATCCCTTCTGGGACGTTACTGAAACCCTTGTGTATCAAGGGTTTCTTTTTGTCTTGTCGTTGCTGCACTGTACCCAAATTAAGAAAATGGGGCAGGGATGGGGCAGGATTTGAAAGAAGGTTATTTTTCAGATCCTTTTTTTGAAAAAAAAGAATCAAAATGATTTGCTGCAGCTTGGTCGGCTTCATATAGAACATGGCCATAAACATTCATGGTTGTAGAAATGTCAGCATGCCCTAATCTTTCCTGAATAACTTTTGGATGTACACCTGCATTAATTAAAAATGTAGCAGAAGTGTGCCTTAACTCATGAAATCGGATATGCCTTAATTTATACTTTGTAGTAAACCTTTTCCACCACTGGCTAATACTGTCTGGTCGAATAGGTTTTCCAAATTCATTAGCAAAGATAAAAAAGTGATTCGGCCATTGGTTCATATCGCCAACCAACAATTTTTCGTGAGATCTTTGTATTTTTAACTTCTTTAGCATTGCAACTACATGATCGGGGATGGATACTTTTCGGTTACGTTCATTCTTTGTAGTTTTGAGCCTAACACCTTCGCCAACAACTTCAGTTAATGATTGTTCAATGTCGATAGTACCTTTTTCAAAGTCAATATGCTTCCATTCGAGTGCGGCTATTTCACCTTCGCGCGCACCGGTCGCAATAGCTAATAAAATAAGCACCTTCCAATGGAATGGTTTTTCCTCCAAACAGGATAAAAGTTTCGAAACCTCTTCATCCGAGTATACATCTGATTTTTTTATCCGTACTTTCGGAGGTTTAACCCCAACTGCAGGATTTTCTTTTATAAGTTTCCACTCTGCTGCCCTTGACAGAACATTATTAAATGCTCGATAACAATTGGCAATAGTAGAAGGTGAGAGGGATCCTTCTTTCCCATCAAGTCTCTTGCCATCCTTTTTTAGATCGTTCATGAAGTTTACGATATGAATAGTTTTTAAGTCTGCCAGCTTCATATGTCCATATTTTGGCAGCACTCGTTTTTCCATGATGTTAATGTAATTCTGTCTTGTATCCGGTGTTAGATTATTTGAATCATTAGCATACTTTTCAAGCCATTCTTTTTCAAAAAAACGTGATAAGGTCATTTTTTCCTCAATTTGCACATATTGACCCTGCAATATTTCAGCTTCAAATAAGGTTAGAAGTTTCCTTGCTTCTGTTGGATTTTTCGCTTTGACCGTTTTTCTTTCCCTAATCGGGGTGCCGTCTGATTCATAACCAATGACAACGCTAAGACGGTAACTGTTTTTACCTCGCTTCTCGATACTTGCCATTATAAACCCTCCAATACAAGAATGTATGTTCTGTTTCGGTTTAAAAAGAAAAGCCCAAAAAGTAAGGGCTATTAATTATTAACTTCTATTACGTGTTTAATATCATCTCCGACACTGTCATAGTTGTTATTTGACGGCCCATCGATACGTATTTCAATACTTTCGAGTTCATCGACTGTTGAGTTTTTCAAAATGTAAAAGTTATAACCTTCGTGGCGAACTTGACCCAAGTATTTGCCATCAATATATTCTGATAAAAACATATCAGAGTCTAATTGCTCTTTTGTGTTAGTAATGGCAGTTGCTTGACCAAGATAGAAATTTATATCTTCTTCAGAAGTGTTTTCACCAGACATTTTAATGGTGAATCCATGAACCACATCACCTACTTCTGCATCAAATAAGGCTGCAGTTGCCTCTGTTTTTGGCTCAAGTTTCTTTAACTGTATACCACTTATAGTGTACTCCATTGGACCGGAAGTACCTTCAATACCAAGCTCTTTGTTTGTGTATGTATTAGTAGCTTTTAATTGATCATCTTCCTGTACATCTTCGTCTGTGACTACTTCTTCGTTCTCCTGTGTATCTGTTTGATTAGTTTCCGATTCACCTTCATCTTTGTTTCCTTGTTCAGTTGTTTCTGAATCGTCACTGATACTTGTTGCATCTGAACCACAAGCCACCAAAGCAATACTGAGCAACCCTAGTAACAGCAACCTAAATAGTTTCTTCATTACTCGACTCTCCCTTTTATGTATTTGTAAAATGGGCGCATACCCAATATTACCTAAGAAAATATACCTATTTTTTGTTTAAAATTTTTTAACTGTACCACTTCTTCAGGAATACCATATGCTGTAGCCATTTCGTAAATGGTAGAATGATAGTTTTCGTGAACTATTCTATCTGGTACTAACAACTCAATAGCAAAAGTATTCGCTTCTTGTTCAATTCGACTAGTAGAATACAGTGTGTTTTTTCTTAAGAATGGTGTGTTAAGTCTAGGGTGTAGTTGTGAGTGCCCAAATTCGTGGGCACATGTAAATTTTTGCAGTGGATCATCGAGGTTGCGGTTTATGAAAATATACTTATTGCGCTTGTCGTATTTATAGAACCCATTAATTTCTTCGTGAAGATCCCAATGGATCACATTAACGCCCATATAGTCAGCCAACTCAAAAGGATTATTCGTTTTATATTTTTTAGTTATAGCTTGTACAATTTCTTTAATCCTGGTCATCTTCATTTTTCCTATATTTCTTAGGAATGTATTTCTTATTAATCCTTTGTGTTTGGCGAAATGCGTATTCCATTGCTTCTAATAAAGATTCTTTTGCTTCTTCGCTCATGGGCTCACCAGAGAAAAGAAGGCCGTCTTGCTTCGATAAGTCTTTTCGAAATTCTTCTAGACGTTTGGCGATGTCTTTTTCGTCTTTATCTAAAAAAGTTGAGGAACTTGAACCTTTAAGTAAATAATCTGTCGTTACTTCAAACATTTCTGCTAATTTTTGAGTCGTTGCATGATCAGGTTCTCGTTTACTTTTTTCGTTTTCGTAATAACCATAAGCCTGTCGAGTTATACCAAGCTTATCAGCAACATCTTGTTGAGTGAGTTTCTTGTCCAACCTTAATTTTTTTAATCTGTTTTGAAAACTCATAGAATAATCCCCTTAAAAAGCTCGCTTTAACTGAATTATACAGCAACAAAAAGTTGCTATAAACAAAAGTAACGAAAAGTTGCATAAATGTATTGACAGAAACATTTTGTTGCGTATAATAAAAAGTATAGAGAGCAACAAAACGTTACTTATTGGAGGTGACTATATGAGAACTTGGTTAGCGAAAGCTCGTAAACAGAAAAAATTTACTCATCAACAGGTTGCAGATTTAACCGGGATCAAACGTCAATATTATGGAATGATTGAAAACGGTGAGCGTACACCCAGTGTAGAAACCGCAAAAAAAATTGCTGAAATATTGGAATTCGAATGGACGCTTTTTTTTGAAAATAAAAGCAACAAAACGTTGCATAAAGTAATAACTGCCTAAGGAGGCAACGCCATGAACCTCAACCAGAAACTCATCTGGGCAGAAGTAAAGCACAAGGTTCTCGAGTCAGCTGTCATGATTTCTGACGGATACGCTGCTGATGATGTGATTGCAAAGCTGATGGAAGTGGTTGAACTTCTCGAAAACACAGAACCAAGGGGGTGAAAACTTGGAACGTAAAACTATTACTGCCCAAGAGGCAGCTGATTATATCGGTGTTCACATCGACACAATTTATACAATGGTTCGCCAGAAAGAGATTCCGCACGTTCGGGTTCGCCGACGAATTCTCTTTAATCGAGAAACAATCGATGCCTGGATGCGCCAACAAGAAGAACAAAGCTGTGAGGCTATATAGGGATTCTCTTAATCTAGTTCCTTCATCTATTATTTTACGGTCATCGAGGTTGCTTTAACATTCCAAATCGGAATAAAGGGGGTGATCAAAGTGAAATTCGGCGCGGTGTTGAAAGCGTGTCGAATTCGAGCAGGAATCAGTCAGGAAGATTTAGCAGCAAGGTTATACATCAACCAGTCGGACGTTTCGAAATATGAAACAGACCGAAAAGAACCAACAATGTCATTGTTTCAAGCTTGGATGTCGAACACGCAAACCCCTGAAATTGCCGTTGCTTTTTTATACGGTATGGACGGGATAAGCATTATAACGCAATTGCTGCCACTTTTGGGGTTGGGATTAATCAAACTGTTTTAAGGGGTGTTAAATATGAACTCTAGTGAAAAACCGAAAAATTATCTGTTTGTTGAACCGATTGTAACCGGAAGAGAAATGGTCGAAGTACTTGTGAAAGGTTTGGGAAGGTCTTTAACTAACCAGGAGATTAAAACGATACATTGGTTAAGTAATTGTGAATATGAAACAAGAGGCGTCATATTGGATTTGTTTAAAGAATTAGTAGAAAAGAGGGAAGAAAACGAATGAAAATTACTGCTGGAGAATGGCTTAAATTGTCCCAAACAGAAAAGTACTTTTTGCTTAGAAATAAAACAAAAAAACAGTGAGCTCTACCAAAGCCCACTGCACAGAATCAAACACTAACCTCAATTAAATTAATTTTATCATCATTTAGATGATGCGGCAAGGGGGGGTACCTTGAAAAACAGGTATGAAATTCGCGGTGATGTCACTGTGATTTTCATCGATAGCAAGAAATACGGTAAGATTGAAACTTTAATTAACACCGATGATTTAGAGAAGGTTAAAAAGTTCCCTAATACTTGGAGGGTGACTTATAACGAGGTGGTTCAGAACTTTTATGTGCAAGGCAGAATATACTCGTACAAAAAGGAAAAAACAGTCCCTTTACACAGATGGGTTATGGATCCTCCAGATGATTTAGTTGTTGATCACATTAACTTCAATACTCTAGATAATCGTAGGGAAAATTTAAGAGCTGTTACGCACCTGTTTAATATACAACGCTCTAATCCAAACAAACCTATACCAAGGTCTAATAAGGCCCGAAAACCAAAGAAACCAAGGGAAAGAAGAGGGACTGGGGTTTCGTGGCACAAATCCAAAGATAAATGGATTGCTTATATACAAGAAAACGGGAAACAAAAGTACTTAGGTTATTTCAAAAACAAAGAAGACGCTTTAAATGCAGTTGAAGCAGCGGCGAAAGGTTAGTTCGTTTTCGCCGTCATGATTCGGGGATATATCCTCCCATTTTCCTTCCCCTTCCCCCGAATCATGACGGTGCAAATGATGCGCTAGAAAGGAGGGATACCATGAGTGATCATCCAGTGATTGAAAGAATCGAAAAAACAGGTTATTCAGATAACTTACAAGAACAGTTGGAACATTGGGGGAATGACGTTTTTGACGATGAAATCTTGGAAGGTGACGATGTTGTATTTGATGGTGGCGAGGTTATTCTCCGAAGCAATCTAGAAGAATATCTTTCCGAGATGTACGGATTTAAGTTTCAAACAGCAAAATAAAAACTCCTGCTGCAACAGGAGTGAGTGACTTGAAAATATTTTATTGCTTATAGTTTACCACAAAACTTATTAAACGGTAAGAGGGAGGACGTTATGGAAGCTAAGGTATTAACTTCTACAAATGAATTAAGTCGTAAAGATTGGTTGGAAGCTCGAAAAGTCGGAATAGGTGGATCGGACGCTGCTGCCATTGCAGGGTTGAACAAGTGGAAATCACCGATTGGTGTTTATTTAGATAAAATCGGACAGGCACCAGGTGAAGATATAGCAGGAGAAGCAGCATACTGGGGTAACGTCATGGAAGATATCGTTGCTCAAGAGTTTTCTAAACGTACCGGATTAAAGGTAAGAAGAAGAAATGCCATGCTTAAACATCCTGAATATCCTTTCATGTTAGCTAATGTAGACCGTTTAATTGTTGGTAAGAAAGAAGGTTTGGAGTGTAAAACCGCATCGGAATACTTAAAAGATCAATGGAAAGACGAAGAAATTCCAGCTTCATATCTTCTTCAATGCCAGCACTATATGGCAGTTACAGGATACAGTGCGTGGTGGATTGCAGTCTTAATTGGTGGGAATAAATTCATTTACAAAAAAATCGATCGTGATGAAGAGTTGATTGAATATCTAATCGACATCGAAAAGAATTTCTGGGAAGAACACGTTTTGAAACAAATCCCACCTGCTTTTGATGGGTCTGACGCTTCAAGTGATTTACTGAAAGCTTTATATCCAGAAGCTATCCCAGACACCGAAATCACATTGCCGCCGGAAACTAGCACCGTGTTAGATGCTTTGGATCAAGTCAACGATGAATTGAAACAGCTTGAGACCCAAAAGAAAGAGTATGAAAACAAAATCAAAGCGTTAATGGGAGAAAATGAAAAGGCTATCGCTGGGGACAGGTTAATAACTTGGAAGTCTATTATATCCAACCGTTTTGATAGCAAAAACTTTTCCAAAGAGTATCCAGAACTTCACAACAAATATACTAAGCAATCAAATTACCGTCGCTTCACAGTGAAATAAGGAGGATAAAAATGGCTACAAATGCAGATGTCAAAAATCAGTTAGCGAATAAAGCAAATAACAAACCAGCAGCCTCACCAGCAACAACTATAGCTGCCTATCTAAAGAAAATGGGCCCGGAAATTGAAAAGGCATTACCTAAACATATGGATGCGGATAGACTCGGAAGGATTGCACTAACCACAATTAGGACAACTCCTAAACTACTGGAATGTAATGTACCGTCATTAATGGGAGCAGTTATGCAAGCGGCACAACTCGGTCTTGAGCCAGGATTGATTGGACACTGTTATATCATCCCATACGGTAAAGAAGCTACTTTCATCATTGGATACAAGGGAATGATTGATCTTGCTAGGAGATCTGGACAAATCCAAAATATTTATGCTCATGCAGTTTATGAAAATGATGAATTTGAGTACGAGTTAGGACTTGAACCTAAACTTATACACAAACCAGCGACTGGTGAAAGAGGAAAAATGTTATATGTCTATGCTGTTGCTCATTTTAAAGACGGCGGATACCAATTTGAAGTAATGGACATGCAGGAAATCGAAAAACGTAGAGGTCGTTCTAAAGCTTCTAAGAATGGTCCGTGGGTTACAGATTTTGAGGAAATGGCAAAGAAGACAGTGATCCGTCATATGTGGAAGTATTTGCCTATCAGTGTAGAGATTCAACAACAAGCTGTACAAGATGAAGTGATAAGAAAAGATGTAACAGCTGAACCTGAATTTATCGAAATGGAACCAATCGAAGAAGAAAAGCCTCATGTACTTGAACAAGGTGAGATTGATTTTGAATGATTGTCGGTGAGTTTAAAACAAATGTCCTTCTGCCTAGGTGGGTTTTTGACCAGGCAGAGGACAAAGAACATTTAAAAAAGCTTGTACTTCATTATATGCAGCGGTATCCAGATTATGTCGTAAAAAAGATTAAAAACGGAATGGCGGTTTGTGAGAGGAGGGGATAGCGATGAACTACATCAAAGAAATGAATGCATTCTATGATTGGCTCGAACTAAATGAACTATCACCATCAGCAATTAATTTATGGTACGCACTAATGCACATAAATAATAAGGCTGGATGGGTAGAAACATTTACGGTGGCTGAATCGGTGTTATGCGTCAAGACAGGATTAACAGATCGCACCCTCCGAAAAGTTAGAAATGAGCTTAAACAAAAAGGTCGAATCGATTTTACTTCTCGCAAAGGAAAAGCGCCTATTTACAATATTATCTCCTTTTATAGTACGGAAAATAATTCCGAACTCAAACAAAGTTCGGAAAATAATTCCGCAGATAGTTCCGGAGTTAGTTCCGCACTTCGTTCCGCAGATAGTTCCGGAGTTAGTTCCGCATTAATTAAACATAAACTAAACGAAACTAAACTAAACAAAAAAAATAAAGAAGAAGCTGCCACCTTGGAAAATCCATTCGCTTTTTACGAGCAAAATGGGTTTGGGGTAATTGGCGGTCATATCTCCCAAAAAATTGCAATGTGGTGTGACGATTTATCTGATGCACTTGTCTTAGAAGCTATGAAAATAGCAGTTGAACGTTCAAAGGTTAATTGGGCTTATGTAGAAAGCATTTTAAGAGATTATGCCCAAAAGAATATCAAGACCGTTGAACAAGCGAAAGCTGCCCAACTAGCCTTTAAAGAGCAGCAATCAAGACAAAAGAGTAAACCTAGACAAGGACAAGTATTTGCTAGAAAAGAGTCATTACCTGATTGGTTTGAACAGCAAACGAGTAACCAAACACATGGGACAACTGATGATTCTGACTTTGACTTTGAAAAAGAAAAGGCAGAATTGGAAAGGGAGCTTATGGAATTTAAAAAGAGGGAGGCTTAAATTTGGGAATTCTACGCGATGCAATGAAACTCAAGCCACGGGTGAAACGGAGTTCTCCAGCTGCAATCAAAAGGCAGATTGTCCTTGATGAATTGATAGCGATGAATGTCACTGTCACCAGAGAAGGCGAACTAATCGAGGAACTAAGCTATGAACGACTTAAGGAAGAATTAGTCCTCGCCTCTTTTAGGCAGATTGATATTCAAAATGATCAAAATAAATGGTTTTGAAAGGGGAAATAAATATGAGCAATGTAAAATCAGTGGCTCACTGTCCGCATTGTAAAACGTTTGGCACTGTTGTTGGTGCGAAGGGCAAGTTTGTAACGATTGAATGCCCTAAGTGTGAAGTCAAATGGAGAACTTTATCAAAACTTTGTAAACACTGCGGAAAGCCCAACGGATTCGCTGTTGAAGGTGTTTGCAGAACCTGTTACGTGGAAAGGTATATGTCGTCATGAGAGGGAAATCCCGAGCGAATTTGTATCTAGCAGCAAGGAAAAACAGAGTGATTGTACTCGAGGATATGGATTTTCTCTGGGATGAACCGGAATTGAATGAATTAGCTGATTTATGGGAACGAGGTATTAGCATAAAGCAGATGGCTTATCGGTTTGATCGAGAGGATCCAGACGAGGTTATTCTGGCATTGCTGCATCTTGCTCGAGAAGACAGGATTAGAAGGAGAAAAGGAGGTTTGCTCCTTGGAATTTAGAAAAGCGAATTTAAGTCAACTGCTATATATAGCACGATTTACGGAGTTGAGGCTGGATGCGCTCTTAGAATTTGATTGGAGGATAACTCATGGATTTAGAAAAAATGTTGCAGATGCAAAAAGAGCTGGATGACAGAATTATCAAAGAAAAAGGGCTGGAAGGACAAGATTTGTTTCCTAATACAGTTTTAGCTTTGCAGGTGGAACTAGCTGAATTTGCAAACGAAGCTAGATTCTTCAAACATTGGAGCGACAGAAGAGAGCCTAAATACGGGCGAGAAGCGTTAATAGACTGCCCAAAATGTCAAGGTAGAGGATTTTGGTTCTCTGGAAATAGGGTTTTGTGTGGAAAATGTAATGAAACTGGAAAAGTCACAAATCCACTTTTAGAAGAATACGTCGATTCGGTTCATTTCTTCTTATCTATCGCCAATCAAAAAGGTTGGCAAGATGCGTTGTTCATCTCATCCGAACCTTTTTTTGAATGTGCTGAAGAAATGCAAAAAGAAGGCAAGGGAAAATATCTATCGGATACGTATTTGGAAATGATTTATTTCTTGATGAAATCTTATATGGAGGTAAATCCAGAAAATAAAAAAATAGCAGGGTTTCAGATTAATGTTTATCATTTTCGTCTTGCATGGAGTTTGTTTATGACAATTGGAATCGTTGGTTTTGATTTCACACCAGCGCAGATCGAGGATGCGTACTTTACTAAAAATGCTGTGAATCATCAGCGCCAGGAGAGTGGTTATTGATGAACTGCCCCGTATGCAATCGCCCGTTAAAAAGTGCAAAAAGTATTTCGAAAGGTATCGGACCTGTTTGCGAAAGGAAACTTGAAAAGCTGAAAGATAACGCTGATGAAAATCAGTTGAAAATGGAGCTTAAGGAAGATGGAAAGAATGTCTTACAAAGAATATCGCAAGCCTAAAAAACGTTCAAAGTATGGCAATAAGAAAACGGTTGTTGATGATATAACCTTTGATTCCAAAGCAGAGGCGATTTACTACAGCCAATTAAAATGGCTTAAGCAGGCAAAGCAAATCAAAGATTTCAAACTTCAACCTAGATACATACTCCAGGACGGTTTTAAGAAGAATGGTAAGACGTTCAGAGAGATTTCGTACATTGCCGATTTTGAAGTAATTAATTTGGACGGCAGTACTCAAGTAATTGACATCAAAGGGGCCGTTACTAAGGAATTTGCAATCAAAAGAAAGCTTTTTGAGTTTAAGTTTATGGATTCTATCACTCTTTTAAAATACGAAAATGGTCAATTCGTGGAAATTTAATATAAGAAGGTGAAACCGAATGCGAAGAAAAAGACAATTTCACTGGGTTGCACTAACGAAATTAGAAAGAGGCCTAAGAGTCGTGATTTATGAACCCTTACGAAAAAAGGAAATTGCCCATAAAGTAAAGCAAGGCTGGAAAGTTGTTTAAGGGAGTGACGATTATGGCGAGTTTAAAGAAAAAGAAAAGGCGCAAAGCTATTTTTCGCAGACAAAAGGAACTGGCTAAAATTGAATTAGATAAGGCTTGGAGGAGAATCTTTGTGAAGGCTGGTGTGCTGCGTGGGGACGCTTAGGAAAATTAAAAGAGGGATGCAATCACCATCTCCTTTGACTCGACGACAACTCGAACCGATTTACAATCGTGGCTTTGATGACGGTGCAAAGGCTCAGCGAGAAGCTGATATTAAATATGTTGTTCAGCTCATGGAAGATGTAGAAGATATTCCGGGTGTCGGGAAGGTTACGGCTGAAAAATTACGCGAATATTTCAAGATAAAGTTGGAAGGGGGTAATTAGGTGGCTAATAAAATTGTATATCTCTATGACCCTAGGACGAACATATCAACTCCGACCACTTATAAGGAAATAGAAGCTATTACGGGAATGTCGTTATCAAGCTTACCCTCTTATAAGTCAAAAGGAATTAAATTAAAGGGAATTGATTGTTATATCACTGATGAAAATGTAACGGCCCAAAAGCGAAAGGTTTGGTATGAAAAAGAAACCTACCCAGATGAAGCATGGAAAACAATCAAAGGTTCTGATGGACAATTTTTAATATCTAGTTATGGCAGGGTGAAACGTGTCTATAAAACCACCAAAAAGTTTTTGCTGCCTTTCAGAAAAAAAGGTCAAGGGAATTTATTGATTAAAGTTAGGTTTAACAACAGGTATGGCACATATAAGGTAGGTCATTTAGTAGCAACTCATTTTATTAGAGGATTAAAGCCTGGTGAGGCCGTTGTTAGAAAGAACGGTATTATCACGGATGACTATGTAGCTAATTTGAGGATATGCAGCAAACAAGAACTCGGAAGAATGACGGCTTATAAAGCAAAAAGTAAAGAAGTGGTCCTGTTAGATCCTGAGACCAATGAAGTGATAAATGAGTTTCGTTCGGCAAGAGAGGCTGGGAGAAAAACTAATTTCAGTTATCAAGCCATAACGGACCGTTGCAATAAAGTCTACCCATACAAAAATAATGAATTTGTTTTCATGTGGTCAGAGGACTATGAAAGATTGATGAGTGGTTGACCAAAATTGTGACATAGGAGGAATGAAAAATGGATGTTATTAAACGTTATCTAGAACAGATTGAAACATTTGCTTTAATGTACTTTCAAACAGGTGACGAAAGACATTTTGAGAAAGTAGAAACAGCTAAGAAAAACGTTATAGGAGAGTTTGAGGAATTAAAACAAGCTATGAATTTAGCAAGTAAACAGGCTTTTGAATATATGCGGTATTGGGAAAAATCAAAGAACGAAAATGAAAAATTAAAAGCTATGATTAAAGAAGGTATAACATTTGAGGACTTATATAATCCAGATAATGAGATAGACCCTCAATGTAGATGATTCACAGTTCGAACAGGAGGTACAGAAAATGGATAAAGAAAAGCCTGTGGAATTAGAAAATGTAATTATTTATTCAGATATTGGTTTGGGTGGAAGATGTCCAGTTTGTGGTGGATTAAACTCAATTAATAATGAAAAATGCACAGATTGTGGTCAATTGCTAAGGAAGAAAAGAGTGAAGGAGGCCATAATATGCACGGAAAAATAACTACTTGGCAAATGACCGAAGAAGAGCGCCTGGCTTATATAAAAAAACATCCTATAAGACCAACAAAACATAGACGCTCTAGTTCGATTGATTTAATTGATTACCAATGGCGCGGGAAAAAAGCTAATGAATCTAGATATAAACAAAAATAAAAAAGCCGGGAATCCCGACCTTAGATAAATATTGGATACATTTATTCTAACACAGGGAGGGTTCCAGGTGGACATAAAAAAAGCTGAAATTGATTTGACGAATAATAAAAAAATTTACGTTGTAAAGGACGGTCAATTGATTGTGCACGATCTCCCTGATTATGGTGAAACGTTAATCGTGACATTAGGAGGAAAGGTTGACCGTTTGGAAACGACGGTGAAACGGAAGGTGTAGGATGGAACAGTTAACTTTATTCAAAGATGATTTGTTTCTCGACGCAAGTTTACTTGAACATTGTATGTTATTACAAGAAGAGTTAGAGAAATTTTTCGATATTCGTCTTAGGAAAAGCGGATTCAGAGTGTTGGCTTTCCATGTAAAAGACAAAGAAAAATTTATTGCTAGAATTGGTGGCAACATTTTCTTCTGTCAGTTACAAAATAAAAGAATTGAATACATAAAATCCTTTCATGGAAATGGAGATAAATTATATAAATGGGTTTCTTATTTGAATCGAAATAATGAACATGTGGATTTAATGAATTTAAAATGCTATTGAATTAGCCTAACGGAAAAACCGAGGGCATGAATCAAACATTGCGAGCCAATCGTGATGGGATTCGTGCCCTCTTTTCATTTTATCCAAAAGGAGTTGAGAATATGAAACCATCATTTCGAGATCAATTGAATGAATGGAACAAAACACATCGAGTGTCTACTCCTAAGAAAAAGAAACGTCGTCAGAATGAACAGAAGCCTAAACTAGAGCGTTTAAGTGAATCGGATATAAAGAGTCTCATGGGGATGGGGAATCGTGGATTAAGACGAGGAAAAGGCGGTGCATGGAAGTGAATGAAGCATGGAAAATTATAAAAGAATCATTTGCTGAATTGGCAGAGGAAATTGTAGAGAAGATGGAGCGAATAAAGGAATTATTCGATTCCGTGGACGATCAGCGCAATGAATATATAGAGTGGCGCAATCAAAAGGAACACATGCGGGCTTCGTGGTTTGTTCCAGCTGATACAAGGATACAAAGTCAGGTTATTAATAACAAGCCCCGGAACATCGTTAGGAAGGTGATTAAATGATTAATATCACAACTTTAATTCGTGATTACCGAATGATGAAGCGTGAAATTTCTAGGCTTCAAGGTATTCTTTACGGCAGATCTATCCCTATGCGGTCTTGGGGTGTAGCGCAATATGGAGTTGAGGCATCGATGCCAAAAGGAAACTCCAGGAAAAGTCAGTCAGAATTAAGAGATATGGATATTCGGGAGCAAAAACAGATTCAGAGATTGAGAGAATATGAAAGAAAAGTTTATGCTATTGAGTCGGCTGGGGATTTTTTAGATCGTGAAATATTGAAAATCTGTTACGACTGCATGCTGGAAGGGATGACAAGAAAACAGATTGCTATTCATTTGGAATTGTCTATTGACTCGGTCGATAAACTGCGGCAAGAGATTAAGACTCAACTCGGCTCTAATACGACTTTTTCCGAACTTTTGCATGGAGAAAAATTTGCGGTGTAAAATGGGAGGGAGGTCGGCGCGGCAGTTAACAAACTGTTTTCACCTTTCCTCCTCCGACGGTGGATGCGGAAACATCCCCCAGACAAAACCTTCGTGCGCTTAGGTATCGAAAACCTATGCGCTATTTTTATTTCTTGTAAACAGGAACCAGTAAGCCATGGTAAACAGCACCCTTTCAAGGTGATGGCTGACAGCCTGTTGTCGTGATTGGTTCTTGTTTAGATGGAATAAAATTAATGAATAAATTGAATACGCTTTTGGGTAATAGGACACAACAACTATAAAGGAGTGATATTCGTGGAACAGTATTCAACAGTGGAACTATCTAATGAATTAGTCGAAAGAGAAGGTATTTCGCATATCAAAGTAGAACCATATGAAAAAGTAACATTAACTACCGGTCAAGGAGAACGGGAATTCACTGGACCGGTAATTATCATTATTAATCAAGATTAAATTCTTCTGTATCGATAAGAGTCTTTAATATAACGGGCATGATAACTTCCTTTTGAACCTGCATTCATCAAGCCTTGGTAAATATGACTTGGTACATCAAAATAATCATATGTGCCATTATGAAATTGTATTCTCAAGGTTTGAGATGGTGAATCATACCCAACTGCAACTAAGTTTGAAGAACTTACATATTGCATATTCATTCTTTTCACCTCCTTATCTACAAAGTTCAACAATAATTAGGTAAATCCTCTTACAAATTTGAAGGTTATCTATCCTTTTTGTCGAATAAAGTAGGCTAAAGGGAGGTGGAAACTATGAAATATCATGAATTATTGACTATGTTGCGTGAAAACATGCACCCAGAATGTTGGGTGAGTAGTCGCGATAACGAGGGTTTATACACGTATACACTTAGGGAAAATGTTGGGGTTTCTCTTGTGGAGCTACCTCAAGAGGAAGATAGTAAGGTTTCAAATGAATTTACGGAGAGGTTTATTAATGAATCGGCATACTTAAGGTATTATTCACTTAAATATAACGGCTCAACGGTAAAGAGTGTACTGTTATTTTTAGTGGATGGAGGAAGGGCATTTATCCCATCTCCTAAATTGATAGACAAAAATTATATACACGACGATGATTTGATAATCAGTGTCATAGTCGATCGGCTAGTATTCGACTCACGTTATGAAAGTGAAGATACAACAAGGTATTTGGACCGAGCTAAACTGGCTTATCAAAAGAGTATAATAAAATGATTGTTGTAAGCATCCTTCGGGGTGCTTTTTCTTTTGTATAAAAAAATTGTGGAGGTGGCGGTGATGTGACATGCCTAATTGGGATGAGATAAGGCGAGAGTATGAGTCATCAAAGATAACACTCGTTGCCCTGGCTGAAAAATACGGTGTCAAAATTGGCACCTTAAAAAGTAGGAAAAGCCGGGAAGGTTGGTCGAGGGGTTCTCCTAAAAAGGATGCAACCAAAAGGAAAAAGGTTGCAACCGTGGAACCGGTGATTGAAAACGATAGTTTGAATGACAAGCAAAAACTATTTTGCCTTTATTACCTCAAGTATTTTAATGCCACAAAAGCTTATATGAAAGCATATGGGGGAGATAGAAGCACAGCCGAATCAATTGCTTATAGAGTGATGGCGAATGATGGTGTTAAGGAGGAAATAGAACGTCTTAAACAAGAACGATTCAGCGGCATCTTGCTAGATGCTCAAGCTGTACTGCAGAAATACATCGACATAGCCTTTGCTGACATAACAGATTTTGTTGAGTTCGGTCGTGAAGAGGTGACTGATGATCTAGGGAACCCTTTTGAAATCAATGTAGTGAAATTCAAAGATGCAGCAGAGGTTGATGGGACCCTAATTACTGAAGTGAAGAAAGGAAAAGATGGTGTATCCGTCAAGTTGGCTGACAAAATGAAAGCATTAGAATTCTTGTCTAAGTACACAAATCTCCTTTCCGAAAACGACAGGAAGAAGCTGCAGGATGAGAAACTTAAAGCTGAAACAGAATTTACACAGCAACGCTCTAAACAGATTAAAGGCACCCAAAAAGATACTTCTATGCTGGATGCACTTGTTGAAGGTCGAAAACAGTATGAGCAGATGATAAAAGAGCGTGAGAAGAATGAGTAAGAATATCGTTTTCTCGCCTAAACAGCTGGAAGTCATATATCGTCCGTTTGATTACACTTTTGATGTATTAGAAGGAACTCCAAGAAGCGGAAAAACAACAGCAGGCCATTTTCGGTATGCTGATTATTTGACGTGGACCAGAGATACCAACCACCTAATTACAGCTTATAACCAGGAGCAGGCCTATCGCTTATTTATCGACGGTGATGGCACAGGTTTAATGCACATATACGGGGATCTTGCAGATATAAAACATGATGAACATGGCTCCCACTTGCAAGTTCATACACCAACCGGAATTAAGAAAGTGTATTACAAAGGTGGCGGTAAATCGAATAGTGTTGGTGCTATTACAGGTATGTCTTTAGGTAGTGTGGTTTTTTGTGAAATCAACCTACTGCACATGAGCATGATACAGGAATGTTTTAGACGTACTTTCGCTGCTCGAGATCGGTACCATTTAGCCGACTTGAACCCCCCAGCTCCGAACCACCCTGTTATTAGTGAAGTGTTCGAAGTTCAGAATACACGATGGACACATTGGACCATTCAGGATAATCCGATTATCACAGAAGAGCGTAAACAGGAAATCTATGAAACATTGAAAAAGAATCCTTACCTTCTGGACCGCGACTGGTTTGGTAAACGAGTAATGCCTGAGGGTGTTATTTATTCCATGTTTAATCCTTCTGAACATCAAATACCAACGTTGCTTGGGAAACCTTATGAACTCTATTTTGTTGCAGATGGCGGTCAAAGCGATGCTACTTCTTGCAGCTGTAACATTGTTACTCGCTACGGGGACAAATTCCGATTGAATCGCGTGGCTAACTATTACCATTCCGGTGCTGATACCGGTCAGGTGAAGGCTATGAGTACTTATGCAACTGAAATAAAACAGTTTATGGAATGGTGTATTAATAAATATGAAATGAAATATACTCATGTTTTTGTGGACCCTGCTTGTAAATCGTTGCGGGAGGAATTACACCAAATTGGTATCCAAACAGATCGAGCAGACAATAATGCTTCCGATGCTAAAAAACAAGGTGGGGGAATAGAAACTGGTATTGAGAGGTTCCAGAACTCCATGACAAATGACCAGTTTTTCTTAGTGGATACGAATAAATACGATCATTACAACTTTGTTAAAGAAATCGGTATGTATGTTCGTGATAACACTGGAAATCCAATTGATGAATGGAATCATGCCATGGATGAGGCTAGATATGCGAACAACTACTTCTATAAACAATATGTACTATAAGGCGGTGAGGCCGTGTTTCGAAAAATACTAAACACACTGAAAAGGGGGTTGGTTAAGATTGGATTACTAAAATCAATAGAGAAAATAAGCGATCACAAAGACGTTTCTGCAAACGAAGAAATGTTTGAAAAAATAGAAGTCTGGAAAAACCTTTATCGCGGCTACCATAAACCGTTTCATCACATTGAATATAAAACCATTGACGGACCCAAACAGCGAACCATGATGACACTGAACATGCCAAAAGCGGTTGCTGCTGAAATGGCATCACTTGTGTATAACGAAAAGTGTGAAATTAGCATTGATAGTGATATCATTTCAGAGTTTATCGATGATATTTTTAAAAATAACAAGTTTGATAAGAAATTCCAAGACTATATTGAATATATGTTTGCTCATGGCGGAATGGTCATTAAGCCGTATGTCGAAAACGACAGGATTATGCTTTCATTTGTGACTGCTGATTGTTTTATCCCTGTTTCATGGCGAAACGATACCATTCATGAAGCTGTATTCCCGTTTGAATTCAAAAAGAGAGACAAAAAATACACTCATCTCGAATGGCACCTCTGGGAAGGTGGTGTTTATGTTATCCGCAATGAGGTCTACGAATCGCAAAATGGTGTTGATTTAGGGGTTAAAGTGTCACTAAAAGAGTTTTTCCCCGAACTTGAAGAAGAAGTTCGAATTGCAGGGCTGAAAAAGTCTATTTTTAGCTATTTTAAGCCAAACACAGCGAATAATATCGACACCCAAAGCCCGCTAGGTATTTCTATTTTTGCCAATGCTCTGGACACACTAAGAGCGATTGATACAACCTTTGACAGTTTCCATCGAGAATTCAGGTTGGGAAGGAAAAGAATCATCGTTCCTGCTCATATGGTGAAGGTGGTTATTGATCCCCAGACAGGGCAAGCACATCGGTATTTTGACGATACGGACGAAACCTATGAAGCCTTTGGCACTGGTGATATGGATGATAACCAAATCCAAGATATATCTGTTGAGTTAAGAGTTGAGGAACATATCTCTGCAATCAACGCTTTCCTTAATCTATTTGCCATGCAGACAGGTTTTTCAAGTGGTACATTCACATTTGATGGCCAATCCATGAAAACAGCCACAGAAGTCGTATCTGAGCAGTCTAAGACCTTCAAAAGTAAACAGTCTCATGAAAATATAATTGAGGCTGGTTTACAAGAACTCATTGATTCTATTGTTGCTATGGGCCAGTTGTATGGAATGGTTAATGCGCCGGATGAATACGAGGTTACTGTTTCTTTTGATGATTCCATAGCAGAGGATAAAGGCGCTGATATCAATCAGCAAACTCAATTAGTCTCAGCTGGCTTGCAGTCGAAGAAACGAGCAATCATGAAGGTGCAAGGTGTGACTGAAGAAGAAGCGTTGGAAATCTTGAAAGAGGTCATCGAAGAGGAAAAAATGCAGTCCCCTGATTTAATGGAATTACAAGCGCAGAACACTCTATTCGGTACTAAGGAGTGATAAAATGCGATTCTTAGAAAGAATAGGTTGGACAATCATTCTTTTTCTGTACGTCATGGGAAAAGGGAAAAGGTGATTGAATGGACCCAAAGAAACCCAAAATCACACCGCATAATCTAGATTTATTTACTCAACCTGTAGCAGACATTTATCAAGCGTTAGAGAATGAAATATTTCAAATGGTTGCTAAGCGATTAAAAACCAGTAAAACAGCCGATAAAGATTATGTCCTGCAGTGGCAAGTTGAAAAGATGCAAGAATTGAGGATGTTTAACCAAGAAACAGTCAAAGCGCTCTCAAAGACTACGGGACTAGCAGAAAAGGAAATCAGAAAAGCAATTGAAGATGTAGGTTATAAAACGATTGCCAGTGTGGACACTGAGTTGAAATACGCCTTTGAACCCTTGAAAATGCCCAATCAAATTGACGCTATTTTAGGCTCTTATGTGCAGCAGACATTTCGAGAGATTGATAACTTTGTCAATCAGACTTTGATCACGACAAATTACGGTGAGGGAACCATTACTCGGATGTACCGTAAAATCGTTGAGGAGACCACCGGACGTGTCTTAGCGGGTACTACGACAATTAATAAAGCAGTGGCTGAAACGGTCATAAAATGGGCAAACAAGGGGATTGAGACAGCATTTGTTGATAGGGCGGGTCATGTGTGGAGCCTTGAAAGATATGCTGACACGGTGATTCGCTCCACGGTTAACCGCACTTACAACGAATTACGTTTATCCCGAATGGATGAATATGGAGTGGACCTTGTGTTGGTTAACAGCTATCCGGATGCCAGGGAATCATGCTCGAAGATTCAAGGAAGAGTCGCATCGATGAAGAGGACAGCGGAAAACGATTCTAAGTATCCATCAATCTATGAGTTTGGCTATGGGGAACCTGACGGAATCCGTGGGATAAACTGCAGGCACATCCTATATCCATACGTTGAGGGATTGAACGAAAATAACCAGGCTCAATACGATTCTGATAAGGCATATGAGCGCGGGAAATTGGTACAGGAACAAAGGCATTACGAAAGGCAAATTAGGAAGGCTAAACGTTCTCTTATGCTTGCAGAGGAAATCGGCGACGAGGATACTATACAGAAGTATAAAAAATTGGTAAGGGGTCGCCAGGCTAAAATCCGTGAATTTATCGAAGGGCATAATCTTCCGAGAAGATACGATAAGGAAAGGGTGATTGTTCGTGGCGGTAATCATTCTTAAAGCTGATATAGCGGAAAGGTAAGGTGGTCCAACCTATCTCGTTGGTAGCAGACGTTAGCTACTTTTTGTTTTGTCTTTTTTCGTCTTTTTAGCACTTGAAGACGTTAAAGAACAAGGCGGTTCGTGGTCCGTTACCACGTAAAAAAACGTAACCAATGGAGGTCAAAATAAATGAATAGAGAATTTCTTAAAAATTTAGGTCTTGAGGATGAAGCTATTGACAAAATCATGTCTGAACACGGAAAGACAGTGAACAAAACGAAAGAACAACTCGATTCAGTGACGACTGAACGGGACAATCTGAACGGTCAGATTAAAGAACGCGATAACCAGTTGGAAGATTTGAAGGTAAAAGCTAATGGCAGTGAGGCCTTGCAACAGCAAATTCAGCAGCTCCAAGATGATAACAAGAAAATTAAAAGTGATTATGAAGCCAAGATTCAGCAACAGGTATTTGACCATACTTTAAAGGATGCCCTAGGGGCTGCCAAGGTTCGCAATCCAAAAGCGGCCAAGGCTCTACTAAACTTGGAATCCATCAAATTAGATGGAGACAAGCTTCTCGGATTAGAGGATCAGTTGAAGGCTATAAAAGAAAGCGATCCTTATTTGTTTGAAGCAGAGCAACAAAGTAATACAAAGCCAAACTTCACCACGGGGCAACATCAAACTGGCGGAGGCAATGGAGAACCAACAAACTTACAAGAAGCATTATCACAACATTTTTCACAACAAAAATAATAATAAATGGAGATGATTTTGAATGCCGATCACATTAGAACAAGCTAAAGTAGGTATGGCTGATAAGATTGACCAATTTGTAATTGATGAGTTTCGTCGTAGTTCCTTACTATTGGATGCATTAACTTTTGATAATGCAGTATCCCCTGGAACTGGTGGTAGTACATTAACTTATGGTTATACACGTTTAAAAACTCCTTCTACTGCAGGATTTCGTGAAATCAACAGTGATTACACACCGAACGAAGCAGATCGTGAGAACTTATTCGTAAACCTAAAGATTTTTGGTGGGTCTTATCAAATTGACCGTGTAATTCAAGATACTTCCGGCCAAATTAATGAAATGCAGTTCCAAATGGAGCAAAAGATAAAAGGTGCCGCTAACTTATTCCATTACACTGTTATTAATGGCGATTCTGCGGTTGACCAAAAGTCTTTTGACGGCCTAGATAAAGCGCTAACGGGTTCAAGTACGGAAATTAATGCTGATACAGTTATTGATCTATCAACAGAATCTGGGTTAAGTGACAATAAGTTTGCTTTCCTTGATCAATTAGATAACTTTCTTGCTGAATTAGACGGGAAACCAACGATGTTAATGGGTAATAGCAAGTTAATTACAAAAATCCAATCTATCGCACGTCGTGCTGGATACCTAACTCAATCAGAGGATGCGTTCGGCCGTAAGGTAAATGGATATGACGGTATTCCGTTAGTTGACCTTGGTTATTTTTATAACGGCTCACAAACTGTACCTACAGTTGGAATTGAAGCTCGTACAGTAGAAACGGAACAAACTGGATTAACTGACCTTTTCGCAGTTGGACTTGGTTTAGATGGATTCCATGGTGTTTCTCCAACTGGAAACGGTATTATTCGTAACTACCTACCAAACTTCAATACACCTGGTGCTGTTAAGACTGGTGATGTTGAGATGGTTGCAGCGGTAGCACTTAAAGCTACTCGTAAAGCGGGAGTATTACGTAATATTAAGGTTCAATAATTTGATAGTTTTTCTAATGAGAGGAGCGGATTGAATGGCTAAAATCAAAGCTCCTAACAAAAATTACACCGGTGTTAGTGCCGGTGTTTCTTTTGTAAAAGGAGAAGCCGAAACAGATGATAAATGGTTAATCGGGTGGTTTAAAAATAAAGGTTATGAGGTTGAAGAGAATCAACCCAAAAAGAGGGCAACCAAAAAAGAAGGTGATTAGATGCCTTACTTAACTTATGAAGAATATTATGATTTAGGATTCACACAAATAGAGGATCTAAACGAATTTGATCAATTACTGAAAAGAGCGAGTGATGCAGTGGATAGTGTAACTCGTTATTTTTATCGTTATAACGACATTGAAAAAGACGTTTCTTTTCGCCGCGATCAATTCAAAAGGGCAGTGGCTGCACAAATTGAATATTTTTATGAGATGGGAGCTACTTCCACGCATGGAATGAATGAGCCTTCTACTGTTCAAATAGGGAGAACTCAAATGTCGGCAGGCTCAAGAAACTCACAGACTGCCCCACAAAATAATCTTGTTTCTAAAGATGTGTACTTTTATCTGAAGGATACAGGATTACTGTATACGGGCTTGGGGGTGAGGTCGTGAGAGTTAGACCATTGCCAAAAAAGTGGCTTATTCACGAGATTGTCTATGAGGGATTTACTGGCGAAAAGGACGATTGGGGGAGTGATTCCTACGATTACCCGATCACGATAAAACACGTCCGTTTTGACGATTCCACTGTCTTTTCAAGGGATAACACTCAAACCAAGGTAATAGCAAATGCCGTTATTTTTGTGGATGCCATGCACAGTACGCCTTTTCTAGAGTTTAAAGAGCAATCCAAGGTGAGGTTTAACGATAAAGATTATGTTATCAAAAAGGTTGTCCCCTGCTATTATCCGCATAAAAATGAATTCCATCATTGGGAACTGGAGGTAATCTGATGGCAGTAAGGATAAATATCAAAAAAGACCTAAAAGGCGTTAGTAAACGTGTTAGCCAAATGACCAAACAAGGTCAATACGCTTTTGCTAATCAAGTCCATGCTGACAGCAATCTTTATGCCCCAAGACTTTCCAGTGATTTGAGGAATCAATCAAATGTCACATCTGACAATAAGCAAGTCGTTTGGAATGTGCCTTATGCCCGACGACAGTATTACAATTACGGCGCTAAATTTACCACTCCTGGCACTGGCCCGAAGTGGGATAGTAAAGCACTGGCTATCCACGGCAGGCAATGGGTAAATATCACCAAAAAGGCGATGAAGTAAATGGAATTAGATTTTTTGGATAGATTGAAAGATAAAATAAATACGTTTGATTTATATACCCGTTGTATTATAGGTCTTCTCGGTCCCACTGAAAGCCTATCTATCATGGCCATGCCCGGCGGTGCGGAAACGGTCTTTTTTGATGGTACACGGGACAAAGATTATCAAGTCCAAATCAATGCGAAAAGTCAAAACCAGATGAATTGCTTTAATGCACTCACTAAAATCTATCAAACTCTCGAAAATCTCGAAGAATTACCCAGTGATAATGGAAGTTTTGACTTTCAAAGAATATCTACACAATCCTTGCCGTCCTTATTAGAACAGGATGAACAAGGTTATTTTGTTTATGTTTTATCGATAAGCGCTAAAATCACAATTTATAAAGGGGTTGAAATGTAATGGCAAGAAAAAAGAATGCTTTAACGGAATATCATGTCGGCGCAATTCCAGTAGATGGACTTAGCGAACCAGAATATAATCGCCTAGCTAAATGGGTATCTACAGTCACAGATGATTCAGAGGAAGAAGTGGAAGACCAAGCGTTTTACGATGGTGACGGTACGCCAGAGGACGATGTAATCTCCGTTAAAAAGACATACACATTTGAGGGGATGTATGACGAGGAAGATCCAGCTATGAAGTTTGTCGCAGATTTAGAATTTGAAACTGGTGAAGCACGAAAAATCATGTTTAAACAGGTTCGCACAAATGGCGATGTGCTGGAAGGTAAAGCGACTGTGAAAGAAATCAAAGTAACGGGTGGAGAAGCATCGGAGTACGCAACGTTTGAATGTGCTATCTCCTGGGATAAGAAACCAGAAATCACGAAAGCAGGGGCTTAATTAGCTCTTGCTTTTTTCTTATTCATTTCTTACTTAGTTCTTACTAAATTCTTAGGAGTTGATTTGATTGGCAATTAAAATACAAACGCAGAAACCGGAAATCCCGGTTGAAATCGGTGATTTGACCTTTGCTTTTAACGTATCAGACGAATCGGTTAAAAAATTTCGTGACGAAGCAGTTAAGGTGCAAAAGGAACTAGAAAATATTGCAATTAGTGACGACGAAGACAAAGCGATCGAACAATCCAAGGAAGTGTTAAAACGTGGATTTAACATCATGCTTGGTGACGGTGCATTTGAGAAGGTTTACGATATATCTCCATCTGTAATGATCTGCATGCAATATTTTGTTCAGCTTGCAGAAGGGATTGAGCAAGAACTTCGAAATATGGGTTTTAATGAATCTCAACAAGAAAAGGCTAAAAAGTACCTTATGAAAAATAGTCAATCGGCAATAGCTTCTCCAGTCGCTTTCCCTCTGGCGTGATGAACAATGAATATTGCATATCCACTAACTGAAACTGTTGAAATTGATGGGGAAACATATCGTCTTGATTTATCGTTTGATAATGTTCTCAGATTGATAGACATGTTGAATGATAAAGATCTAAACGACATTATCCAAATTGAGACAGGTTTATATATGCTAATTGGTGTAGATCTTGAATATCCGATTAATAAAAAAGAAGAAATCTTGCACCATATCTTTCGTGAAACAATCGGCAAAGAGGTTGAAGAAAATATCCCGGTAGACATAGAAGGAAATCCGATGCCGACAAAGGAAGAGGAGCAAGTTTACTCAATCAAACAAGATGCCTCCTACATTTATGCTTCGTTTTATCAAGATTACGGGATTGACTTGTACGAATGTCAAGGGAAGCTCCATTGGGAAAAATTTAAAGCGTTGCTAACTGGATTGAAGCCGGATACCAAATTTAAAGAAGTAATTAACATAAGGACAATGGAACTCCCAAGCGGCAAAGGGAGTGAAAAACAGAGAAAACAAATCAAGGAATTAAAAGAATATTACGCCTTAAAAGGCGGTGATTAGATGGAATTGAAAGAAATCCGTTGCACAAAGTGTGACAAATTGCTTGGTAAAGCAAAAGGCATAGTGGAAATTAAATGCCCCCGATGTAACACGATTAATAAAACCGAAAAATAAGAGAGCCGTCGAGCCCCTATATCAACACAAATAACTGGTATGGGGGTGAATTATGTAAATGGCTGATGGAAAAGTAGTAATAGATGTCATTCTCGATGATGGTACGGTTGCTAAAGGTGTCGCTAATATTGATGGCAAACTCGGAGGGCTTGCGGGCGCAGGGAAAAGAGCAGCGGTAGGCATTAAAGAGATTGTCACATCACTTGGGCTAGTTGCGCTGGCCAGCAAAGCCATCGATATGGTTAAACGGTCGCTTGATGGCGCAATCTCAAGGTATGATACTTTAAACAATTTCCCTCGTGTATTAGAGCAGATGGGATTTGATGCTGAAACATCACAAAAGGCTATACAAAAGCTATCTGACGGAATACAGGGTTTGCCTACTACACTTGATGATGTAGCAAGCACAGCGCAAAGAATCGCCATCTTAACAGGAGATTTAGATGGAGCGGTAGACACCACATTAGCGTTAAATAATGCTTTTATTTCTTCTGGATCGGACGCCAACAACGCTTCGCGGGGATTAGAACAATATGTTCAAATGCTCTCTAAAGGTGAAGTGGATCTTCAGTCTTGGAGGACGTTGCAGGAGACGATGGGCGTTGCTCTGAATGACACCGCTAAGGCTTTTGGTTTTACTGGAGCGTCGGCTCAAAATGATTTATACGACGCTTTAAAAAACGGAAACATTACATTTGATCAATTTAACGGGAAATTAATCGAACTAAGTAACGGAACAAATGGATTCGCCGAAAGAGCTTTAACGGCATCTGGCGGAATTAGAACCGCTTGGGCTAATATGGGAACGGCTGTTGTACGTGGTGTTACAGACATCATCAGCGCCATTGACAGCGTTTTAGCTGATACACCTTTAAAAAGTATCGAAAACGTTATTTCCAGTATAGGAAAAGCATTCTTTAGTGTTTTAAATGGTATCGCTCAAGTGATTCCGTTTGTGGCCGGATTGATTTCTGGCCGTTTATCAGGCGCTTTTCAATCAGCAGGGCAGATTGTGGCTTGGTTTAAGGGGTTTTGGGACTCAAACGGTCAACAAATCCTCGCGTATGCAAACACGGTTTTTAGTGGAATATGGAACGTAGTCCAGACAGTTTTTAACGGACTTTATGCCATTATCAGTAATATTTTAGGCAGTAATGTTGTTCCATTCATTAAAAATCAACTTGCAATCTTACAAGCTTTTTGGCAAGAAAACGGTACCCAAATTACACAAGCTGTTCAAAATGCCTTTCAAATTATTGTTTCAATCATTCAATTTTTAATGCCTATTGTGCAATTTATTATCGAGACGGTCTGGACGGCTATTAAGGACATCATAAGCGGAGCGATAAATGTCATAATGGGTGTTATTCAAGTTTTCACTGCTATTTTCACTGGCGATTGGTCCCAATTGTGGGAGGGGATCAAGAAAATCCTTAAAGGTGCCATCGATTTAATCCTTGGCTGGATGTCACTTTCCTTCCTTGGCGGAATCAGAAAAATATTCACTAACTTATTAAAAAACGGTGTTAATATCGTCAAAAACATGTGGACGAGCATTGTAAACTTCTTTAGGAATTTCGGCAATAACGTAACTAACATCGCGACAAATTTAGTTAGCAGAGTACTGACCTACTTTAGGAATTTATTTACTCAAGGGGTAAATATCTTTCAGCAACTAAGAACATTCGGAGCCAGCATATGGAATGCTCTAAGAGAAGCCATTTTCGGGGTTGCAAGGAATATCTTGTCTGGGGTAAGGACTAACTTTAACAATATGTTAAGCACAGTTCGGAACCTAACCACCAATGTAAAGACCACTATTACTAACATCTGGAATCAAATTCTTAGCTTCTTAAGAGGAATCAACTTAGTTAGCATTGGTAAAGACATCATAAGAGGTCTGATTAACGGTATCGGTTCCATGGCCAGTGCAGTTGTCGATAAGGTAAAAGATATTGGGAGCAGCATCTCTAATGGGTTTAAGAGTTTCCTAGGTATCAGGTCTCCTTCTCGCGTAATGGCAGAACTTGCAAAGTGGATTCCAGAAGGTATCGGAAAAGGAATTGAGCAGAATGAGAAGTCAGCCTTAAAGAGTATGAGAGGGTTGGCTGACAATCTAACTAATGAAGCTCAGGTGGGAATTGGAACTAAAGGGCGTTTCGGAGCCGAGGGCCTAATTGGAGGTATTTTCTCAAGAGGCATACAACTAACTCAGTCTATTGCTGAGAAAAAAAATACTGAAAACAACTATAATGATAGCGAAGTAAAAGTGCTTTTAAAGCAATTGGTGGAAAAGGATGGGAATGTGTACTTAGGTAAGGAAAAAGTGGGAAGTATTATGGATGGTGAACAAGCAAGAAGAATCAACTTATTAGGAAGGAGGGTCGCACTTGACTAGGTTCGGGATAACATTTAATGGTAAACATAGTTTTAAAGATTTTGGATTAACAGTAGCCGAAAGGATAATTGGTAACCCCAAAAAAATTAAAATCAAGGAGCGTGTCCCCTTCTCCAATAAGGCCTATGATTTTAGCGGAATTTATGGAGATCAGGAGTATGAAGAACGTCCGTTAACTTATGTATTTAACGTGAAAGACTATGACAAAATAAATCTCGAAAACAAGAAAACTGAAGTTGCAAATTGGTTTATGGGTCCAAACAGAAAAGTAAAATTAATAGATGACTATATCTTTGGTTATCACTTTTTAGCAGAAGTTGAGGAGGATCTAGACTTCGATGAGCTGCGATTTCATGGCAAGTTAACAGTCAACTTTACTGCGTATCCATTCAGAATTGCAGATCTAGAAGAAGGCAACGACATATGGGATGAGTTTAATTTCCTTCTAGACTATTCACAAGACACCGAATTCAGCGTTTCCGGCTCGTCTAACGCTGTTTTATACAACGCAGGCATCAAGACAGTCTATCCGATTATTAAGTCCAATGCAACTATGGAGATAAGTAAGAACGGTGTTGTTTACAGCATCCCTATTGGAGAATCGCAATCGTTAGATTTTGCACTGTTGCCGGGGGAGAATAACTTTAGGATTAACGGGAATGGGAAAATCTCTTTCCACTTTAGGAAGGAGCTAATCTGATGTATAAAGTCACTCTTATAAACGATGGAGTAGCGACTGTCATCCATCACCCGAATTTTAATGATTTAAAAGTACAAACTGGTCAAATAAAACAGGGGATAAATGTTGCAGACAGCTTTAGCTTTACGATTTTGCCGAATAATCCAGGATACTCTCAAATACGTACATTAAAGACTCTTATCACAGTAAAGAATACACTCACTGGGAAAATGGAGTTTGATGGGCGTATTTTAATTCCTACTGAGTCCATGAGCGAGTCAGGGGTCTTTGCTAAGTCGTTTGTATGCGAATCGGAACTAGGTTACTTAAACGATAGCTGCCAACGTCACGGGGAATATCACGACATAACAGTGAAAGAGTTTTTAGAAGTTATCATTGAAAACCATAACAGGGATGTCACTGATGATCCAATAGATAAGACGTTTGTTGTCGGGGAAGTAAACGTAACTACAAGTACAGACAGGGTTTATCGTTATCTTGGCTATGAAAATACATTTGATTCAATTGACGATAAGCTTGTTAGCCGACTTGGTGGAGAAATACGCGTGCGGAAAGAAAACGGTGTGAGGTACATTGACTACGTAATGCCGGAAAAAATTGTTAAGCAAACAGAAATAAGACTTGCAAAGAATCTAAAAAGCATCACAAAAGAGGTAGATTCAGAAGATATTATTACTCGTATTATTCCACTGGGAGAACGTATCGAATCGGAGGACGAAGAAGCAACGGATGCTAGTCAAGCCAGAATAACAATTGAAAGTATCAATGATGGAAAAGATTTTCTGGTTGATGAAGAAGCTGAAGAAGCACTTGGTACTATCGTTGTAAAAAGTATGGTTTGGGATGACGTGACGCAACCTGACATCTTGAAAACGCGAGGGCAGCAATATCTAAATGAAAGCAATCGCGTGAAGGTAAAACACACTTTAACAGCTCTAGATTTATCGTTGATTGGACTTGATGTGGATAGTTTTGAAGTTGGTTATTATTATCCGGTCATTAATCCTGTAATGGACATTGATGAGGATTTGCGGGTTATTGGCAAGACAATCGACATTATCAATCCGAATCAAAATAATTTAGTCATCGGCGATCAATTTAAAAAGGCCTCGGAGTATCAAGTCGAAGCAAATAAATCAGCACTAAAAGTTGTTGAATTAGAGAGCGACGTAAACAGGCAACAACGAACGATATCTGCACTTAAGACGGAATTAACAGCAGTGGATGAAGCGGTACGACAAGTTAAGTTTGAACTAGAAGAAGGAGATCTACCAGCTCTAGAGGATGCAATTGATAACCTAAACCAAGCGGTAGATAACCTTATTGAAGCAATTGATGATATACCTATTTACGAGCCAGCAACACACACGGAAGATGGGCTGATGGTTGCAACGGATAAAGAAAAATTGGATTTAATTAGTGTTGCTTCCCCAATTGACTTAAATGACATTGTTACAAGATTGGAGGCATTGGAAAATGCCAGCGGAAATCCAGAGTAGGGCTCAGAGAATTGCAGAGGCAGCCGAGCAAATCAGAATTAAATCTGAGTTGTTACGAGATAAATTGAGAGGGGATGAATCAAGTGCCGATTCCTCAAAAAATACAGGAACTAGCGAATAAAGTTAGGGATGCAATTAAAGGTAAAGAAGTCCGCGAAGCTATTGCTGAATCCATGGAAGAGACAGGAAACATTGCCGAAGAAACGAAAATACGACAAGATTCCTTGGGATTACAATTTCAGGCAGTGCTTGATGAGACCACGGGGAAGGATGTTATATCTGCTCCTGAAATAACGGCTGCAACAGTAGGAGCTGATGGAGTAGTACACGAAAATTTAAAACAGAGATTGGATACAGAACACAACAAAGTTAATTTGCAGTTGGCACAAACAATGACCCAAGTAGAATTTGATAGTTGGGTGGCTACTCTTTTAGATGGAGGACCGTCTATTTTTTATGAAACTCTATCTGCTTTAGAAGCCGATTATCCAGAAGGAGCTGCCGGAGTAGCATTAGTAAGAGAAACAGACCCAGCACGCATCTACGTGTGGAATGATGTAGAGAAAAGGTGGCAGGATTTCGGTGCGTATCAAGGAATAACAATAAAAAATGAAACTGTTAACCCGATAAAAACGACATTTATTAGACACTCAACAAACTTGCTTGATTTAGCAAACGGATTAGAGAACAGTACAATTAACTCATCAGGGGAAATAGTTACAAATGAAAGCCTCTATCTTACAGACTTTTTTCCTATAAAACCAAGTAGAATCACGTTTTTCGGAATTGCTTCAATCGCACAATATGACAATAATAAAAATTATATACACAATATTGGCACGGGGAATGCGAATGATACTGTCACTAGGGATTTACACGCTAATACAGCGTACATCCGTGTGTCAGTGAATAATTACTACAAAAATGAAGAGGTAGCACGAATAAATTATGGTGATGTATTACTCCCTTATGAACCTTTTAAATTGACTTTAGATAATGGTATATATGCAACCAACGTTGAAAAAGGCATATTAGAAACAAATCATTTTAAAGGTATTTATGCTGATAAATTAAATGCTCTATTAAACGCAATGACAACAGAAGGTGAAGGGTGGTCGTTATAATGGCTGATGAATTATTGCGTATAGGTGGTAGAGGCGATGATGGAAAAGCAAAGGCAATTAGAACAGATAGTTCAGGACACCAGTATATAAGTTCTGAAAACAGTGTGATACAACGTTTTTTTCTTAGTGATTTAGAGTTAAGAGACACCCAAATATATCAAACGGAAACAGTGTTTTTACATCCGTTTAGTAAAGCGACTTTTTTTGTCGATAACTCAACTGATGCAGATATTAGATTAAGGCCGAGAACAGATGGGATATTTTTAACTTATTATGAGTCAGGGGAGTATAAAAATACGGGAGGTAATTTATTAATTATACCCAAAAATACTAGGGGTTTAATATTAAATGATATGATGCCTAGAGTGTTTGATAGACATTGGATTAATTTTGCATTTAGCTATAATGCTCTTACGGTGCCAACTACCGGGACATTAACCTTAAAAGCAATTGGACTTAAAAAATAAGGGGGGGCGAAACAATGTGGACAGATAAACAGTATAAGGATTTAGACAATAAATTAGGTGACATGTTATCGGCATTACAGACTAATAGCAGCGTTGTAACCAAATCTCCTAGTAATCATATTGTTTTCAAAAATGCAGAAATAGGTAATGCACGCACTATTTGTAGGGGTTACGACAATAATTTTTATTTAATCAACATGGCTGATAGAACTTTGGAAGTTTACGAAGATATTACTGCAAATAATACTCCTATAGAAAGCGGAATTTCATGGAATAATGAACTTTACGGCACTCCTGTTCAGATTGTATCGATGTTAGAAGGTATAACTATCTTTACTAACGACTTAGAAGAGCCTAGAACAGGGAGAATATATCATATGCCATCAATACAAGACACACCAACATTGGTGTATGAAGCGCCCGTCACAGATGGAACCCATTGGTGGAACCCCAACTTTGGTATTAAAAGTCACTGGAACGGTATTAACGGTATTATTTTAGCGGGCATATACGGTAGAGGGGCAAGTAAGAAAGACTTATTATTATCAGTTAATGGTGGTCAATCGTTCGAAGTAATTGACCAAAGCAAAAACGCTGACCCTGACACGGCTATTAACAGTCATTGGCATGATGTCGATATTGATCCGTTTAATGGATTTCTATGGGCTTCGGAGGGTGACGGGAATATAAATCGAGCTATTCATTTCTATGATGATTTAGGGGGGAGTAGATACACTTTAGCGGCAGGAGTAGCCCAACCAACTGCGATTATAAGTTTTCCGAAACGTGTTATTTTTGGAAATGACACTGATTTTACTGGTTTGAGGTATTTTGATGTACCTCAATTAGCCACTAATTACAACGATTATAAAGACGAGGTAAAACCTTTAATGAGATTTAAACAAAACGTTATTCCGTCGCTTTACTATGCCCACTCCCCGATTAAAAGAGGGCTTGAAGGGTATATGTCATTCAATGTAATAGCGCCTAATCAGCCATCTCTAATACTAGGTACTGGTGACGGTGGTAAGTCAGTACATTTCGTAAACATGGCACATAAAGGCAATATAGACACAACTTTATGGCACGTTGATGACAAATACATCTATGGGACAAAAGGGGATTGGAACAATCCTGGCAGGACTGTTATTTATGCTGAAAAACCAGAGTGGATTTAATCAAAAAACATCCATTACTAAACAATATGATTGACTTGTAAGAATAATTTAATAAACGTAATTATTGCTTTGTTTTCACAAAAAACTTAACATTTAGACATAAGTGGGTTTTCTTAGATTGGAGATAAAGTATATGTCTAAATTAAATAACGTTACTCTTTTTATACTCAGCTTAGCCCCTTTAGGTTACATAATTGGAGGGGCTTTGCCTGAATCATTGGAATTTACGCTTTTAATTTATATGGGTCTTTACTTAATTGCAGCTTATAAAATATTTATAGTTAAGCAAGATACAATCTATGTTTCTAAAATTGATTTAGTTTTTTATCTTTTAGTATGTTTATCATTTATAAGTGTTTTATTTAGTAATAATCAAATTCAAGGAATTATAAAGTCTTTGAAGTTTATATTTTTGGGGTTAGGTTTAACCTTCTTTTGTAGATTATTCATAAGGTCAAGAGAGGATCTAGAAAAACTATTTAGATATCTGTTACTTGGATCGGTATTAACAGAATATGTAGTATTAATTGATTACTTTTTATCAGCAGAAGAGACGATTAGATATTTGGCCTTTGAAGTAGTTATACCAATACCGCTGTCTTTATTGGGGGCAACCACCACTGCAATTACTTTAATTTTTTATTTCTATAATAAAATTAAGTTTCGGTATTTTGTACTAGCTTTGATACCCAGTATCTCAATGATGACTATAGCAGCATCAAAGGGACCGGTAGTTTCGTTGATAATCACTACAATACTAATGTATCCAGTTTTTTATAGAAAATTGAAAGTGAAACATATTCTGATGTTACCGGTTTTTGTTTTTTTGATAACAAGAATCGATTTCATCAACGAATCTATGAATAATTTATGGTTTAGATTTTCTAATACCGAAGACGATCTTTCTACAACTATTAGAGTTAGTCTATATGAGGGTGCCTTAGAAAAGTTCTATGAAAATCCTTTGTTCGGAGTGGGGATGGGGAATTTGGAGTATTATCCTCACAATATTTTTATTGAAACATTGGCGGAGAATGGAATTATTTTTACAGGAATAGTTGTGATGCTGTTTATTATATTTTTACGTAGGTTTGTTTTCTATTTATTGGAAAGGAAATATGACTTTCTAGAAAGCGTAATTATTTCTTTATTATCAATATCGCTAGTAAGTTTAATGTTTAGTTTTACGTATGTTGATCATAAATATCTATTCTTAAGCGTGGGGTTGCTGGTGGTCTACGACAGAGTTAAAAAAGAGAGACTTACGAAGTATTGGAAACTGTGAAAAATAAGAAAAAAAGAAGATTTAAGCGTTATAGAATAATATGGTAAAGTACAATTGGAAGAAACTGCGCAGTAAATAAATTTGTCAAAAAGTAAGAAAAAAGGGCTGGAAACAGCTCTTTATTTTGTGGAAAGGTTGGTGACATATGTCTCAGAGCTTAGCAGAAGTATTTCAAAAAATGATTGTCAATAAAAGTCTCACACTCGGTTTAATAACTGGAAGTGTTGGGGCTTTTTTTGATGCAGTGCTTGGGGCAAAAGGATTTCATTTACTACACGGTTATATCGTAGCTCTTTTAGCCATTGCGGTTATTTGTGATTATTCGGTTGGAGTAAGAGTTGCAAAGAAGAGTGGACAATACGAAAGCAACAAAGGGATAGACGCTGTAATCCGAGACGGTCATATTTTTGCAATCGTTGCTATGGGGTGGATAATTGACCAATTATTAGGGACAGGAGCTTTTATATTTGCAGTTTTGGCATTGTCTTTTACTTATCATAATATACAATCTTTTGCTGCCAATCTGTATGTTTTAGGATGGGACAAGCACTTTCCTATGTGGTTATTTAGGATTTTAGAATCAGAAATTAATGCGAAAGTTAAAAAGTATAAAGGAGAGGGGAAATAATGGCTAAAACGGAGTGTGTTGTATGTGCAAAAGAAATTGAGCTACTAGAAAAATTTAACGGGGAAATGATGTGCCAAGAGTGTTATAACGCACCTGAAAACGAGGTGTTTACGGATGACTAAAATCAAAATAGATCCCGGTCACGGCGGCAGGGACCCGGGCGCAGTTGGAAACGGTCTCCAAGAAAAAGACATCACTCTAAAAATTTCAAAAAAAATCGAGCGTTTACTAGAAGATTACGAAGTGCAAGTAAGTTTGACCCGTACTGGTGACCAAACATTATCGCTGAAACAACGTACAGACATGGCAAATGCATGGGGAGCAGATTATCTATTATCCATCCACATTAACGCTGGTTCCGGTACAGGCTTTGAATCATTTACTTTTAACGGCAGATACAACGGCAAGCAAGAGACAAACCGTAAACGGTCAATCATCCACACAGAAATCATGCGGCAACTGTCAGGTGTACGGGATCGTGGGGAAAAAGAAGCTAATTTCCATATGGTCAGAGAGTGCCGTGCGGAAGCCATGCTCACAGAAAACTTTTTTATCGACAATAAGGCTGATGCCGACAAACTTAAGCAGGATGCATGGTTAGATAGGATTGCCCAAGGCCATGTAAACGGATTAGCTATTGCGCTGGGGCTTAAGAAAAAGGTGCAAGCAAAACCTGCCCCGGCACAAAAGGAATCGACTAATAAAAATACTTTTTATCGGGTAATCACCGGCTCCTTTAGCGATCGCTCTAATGCTAACAGGCGTGTGGATGAGCTTAAAAAAGCAGGTTTCGACTCTTTTATCGATGTATATTATAAATAAATTAAAAACAGCCCTGCCTAATCGGTGGGGCTTAATTCATCCTCGAGACCATCAAGAACCGGTTTATGGTATTTTTCTTCAGCTTCTTTCCGCGCAGCGATGGCATCTTCTTTGTTACTGTAGTACCCCAGACTTATTTGCTTACCTCGAAACCCTATATAAGCGTGCCATTTATTGCTTTGCTTTGCCCACCTAACGCCAGTATATCCAGTCTTATTATTAAAATGTAGTTTCGCTTTAAGTGCGCTCTTTTTAGTGTTTTTTATTGTCATCACCTACCCCTCATTTAATAAGTTCGGTGAAGAGTGGATAATACCTATCAATGATTGTGGCAGATTTGTTGCAAAGTGAAAGCTCTGGTGTTTTGGTGGGGCTCTTTTTTAGATATTTGAATTTTTAGTGTTTACAAACCAATCTGACGTATAATAAGGTTATATTTATAATTAGCCAACACTGTTCCAGGAGGATGTTCAATGGATCGCTTTAGTAAAACTTTTCTAAAAATACCACATGATACAGGATATTGGCTCGTTAGAGCTGATGGTGGGAAATATTATGACGATTTCCTTTTAAATAATTTTATAGCGGTTTCAGATAACGAAATCACATTAGATATGATAAATAACTTAGATGAGGACTCAATAGCTGGTAAAACCATTGAACATTATAAAAGTCTTTATAAGGAAAAGCACAAGATGTGGACACCGCAGCAAATTGCCCAAGCTGCTGGCAGAACTCATAAATTTGTCGATGGAATGAAAGAAGGGGATTTGGTACTGGTTCCCGCTAAAAGGTCATCAAATTTTTTAATAGGTGTTGTTATCAGTGATGTTTATGAGATATCCGAAAATGAATTAAGCTTAAAACTTGAGGTTCATTATTCTATTAATCCTTACTTAAAAAGAAGAAAAGTCCAATGGTTAAAGGAAGTAAAAAGAGAAGAAATTTCAGAAAAGCTTTACTGGATTTTGTCAGCCCATCAAACAATATTCGATTTAAGCGAGGAAAAGGATAAGATAAATCAACTTTTGGCACCGATTTATATTCAGGATAACATATGTCACGGGACTATTAAGCTATCAAAAAAAGAAGGTCTAAATTCTAATGAATGGTTTGATTTATATTCCATAATTAAAACCCAGTCTGATTCAACCGATGACGAAATCATTATTAAATCAAATGTACAGAGTCCTGGGGTAATTGAATTATTATCAAACAATGCAGGTTTAGTAATAACAACAACGATTTTATTAAGCGGGCTATTTGGTGGAGAGATAAAAGTATTTGGAATTAAAACTAAAGGGATTATTCCTTATTTTCAAGAATATAAAAAAGGACAGTTGGCTATAAAAAAGACCGAAAAAGAAATAGAGTTAATGGAAGAGGAGAGAAAATCGAAACAACTGGAAAATCAAAAAAATCAATTAGAAATAGAAAGAGATGTGGATAACTTGAAAACAAAAAAACTAGAAAATGAAATAGAGCGGATCAGGCTACAACTTCAAATTTCTAGTTTCGATGCTGGTAAAATAATTGAAGATCAAAAGCAAATGGATAGTGCGGGCGATCTTCATGAGGATAAACCCTAATAAGAATTAAAGTAACTAATATTAAAATATAAAAAAGTGAGCTAATAGGAACTAATAAGGAAAATAACTTAGTAATTATATAGATCAAGGAAATTACAAATGAATATCCGTAAAAGATCTGAAAGTACTTTATCATTTTCCTCCAATCCCTTCGTTAATTTGATTTGATTTTATAATCTCATTTATAATATGTTTTTTCAAGCCTATTTATTAATCCTAATAAAGAAAAATCCAAGCCCTTACTCAATTGAGTAGGGCCTTAACCTTATCCGTTATATCCTCACCATTGACTTCTACACTAACTAATTCTTTTGTATACACTTCCAGTTTAATTTTCTTCCACCATTCATAAGCAACCTCTTCCGGTTTCTTCCCACGAAGAGAGAAGGACCCACGCTGCATTACTTCGCCAGCTGGGGAAGTATACCTAATTACTATTGTTACGTTCAATTTCTTTTCTTCTCTCAGCAATAATTCGTGGGACTTAAGTTTTTAAGAAAAATTGCACCATTTCTTTTTCTGTTTTTTTAGAAAACCCTACACTTACTTGGATCATAATTTTTTCGTAGTCCTCTTGGCATTCCCAGCAACTACACTCACCTGTTTCTAATAATCTTGTTTGCTTATTAAGACCACATCTCTCACATTGTTCACCTCTCATTAATCGTGTTCGATTAAATTTCCCCATAATTCCTCTACAGTCGTGTTTAGCACTCTGGCAATCCTAATCGCTGCGAGCAATGTCGGTACAGATTTTCCAGAGCAAACTAAACTAAATGCGCTTCTTGATAAGCCTGCTTTTTCTGCAATAAATCCCTTTTTTAATCCTCGCTCTTTTATAATTTTTTCTAATTTTGTCTCCATAAAATCACCTGTTTAATCTATTCGCTAAAAAATTGTCTTGTCCTCTTAAAATTTTTGGGTATAGGACAAAACCTCTTTAAATATCATTTACCATTCACTAAATACTTCGCTTTTTTATTCGTTCATTACATTCGTTTTAAAATTCACATCATGAATATGTAAGTGAAACTCACGAGTTCAATCATATCAACAGTTACAGCATCTTTTCTTGCATTCGTTTTCCCTGCAACTATTACTACGTAATATTAAATTTTCAAGGTGGTGCTGCGTTTTGTTATTTGAGATCGTTTCAACTGTTTTCATGGGAGGCTTAGCTGGATACGCTTATCTTCAAAAAAGTGGATCACCAACAAATGATGCGGATAAAATTAAAAAAATCTTCTCTAATTCTTCCTGGAACGTCAAAGGTGAAACTATTCATCTCAAGAGAAAAAGAAAAATCGAAGGGGGAATTGAGTACGTTTACCAAGTGCCTTTAGGATTTGACCGAACAAAGTTAGAAGAAAACAAACATGTATTGGAGGACGGCTTAAACATCCGGCATAAATATTTGGAATTTGAACCTAGAGACTTATTAAAGATCAAATGGGATAAGACGGCATTAAAACAAATTATCAACATCCTTACCACTAAAAAGATAAGTCGGAAGGAAATAGAATTTGAGTTTGATGGAATGCTAAAAATACGGGTTTATAACGAAAAGATGAAGGATCGTTACGACTGGAATGAAAGTTATTTAAAGCAAGGCTCTTGGTCCGTGTCAATCGGTGTCACTCGCCATGGGGTTGTAAGACATGATTTTGATGAACATAAGCATTTAATCATAGCTGGTGCCTCGGGGTATGGAAAAAGTGTCATATTAAAACTCATCGTTACCTCTCTGGTGTTGCAAATGCCTAATGACGTAAAATTGCATTTAATTGACTTGAAGGGAGGATCTGCTTTCCAACGGTTCAAAAACTTAAAGCAAACAACCCATTTCACACGTGAACCGAAGGAAGCAAAGGAAATCCTTGACGCTATTCAAAAAGAAATGAATCAAACTTATCAAGACATTGTGGACCAAGGTTATGAGGACATAAAGGAATCCGGGAGAAAAGAACGTCATTTTATTATTATCGATGAAGCAGCTGACATTGCCGATGATAAAGATTGTATGGAAATTGTAACTGACATCGCCCGAAGGGGAAGAGGCGGCGGTTATTATCTCATTTATAGCACTCAGTACCCTTCTGCACAGGCGATTCCACAACAGACAAAAAGAAACATACCAAGTCGATTCTGTTTTGTTTTAGATGATGCCACAGCATCCAATACTGCACTAGGTCAAACGGGAGCTGAGGAATTGCCTTTAATACCAGGTAGAGGGATTTATAAAAATGTGAAAAGTCAGGTTGTTCAAACGCCTTTCATTTCTAATAAACAGATTAAAAAATGCATTGGTCCACACATCACCTTTAATCCTAGAAAGGAGGATTCCGATGAACATCGAGAAGGAAAACAGGATAGATCAAATTCTTTTGAGTTTGAAGAGATGTGACTACCTAACCAGAGACCAGCTGCAAAGAATGCACGATCTAGGTCAAACTCGAAATGCTCAAAGGGTTCTTAGCGACATGTCGGAATACCTAACCTATTTTAATGAGGGCAGAAAGAAAGTGTACTATCTTAATGCTGCAGGTCGTGATCGTGTTCATGCTGAAAAAGTACGGAAAAAAACAGCGATGGTCAATCATTTCTTGATGCGAAATGACCTGTTTATTCATCTTGGCAGGCCATCTACATGGAAAAACGAAGTGAAAATCTCCATAAACAACCTTTCTATAATTGCCGACGCAACATTCACCTCTAACAAACTCCACCATTTTATCGAAGTTGATTATAAACAATCGATGAGTAACAATACCGCGAAAATAAGACGCTACAAACAACTTGCTGCCATTAATCCTAACTTTGCTTTGATATGGGTAACAGCAACGCCTTACCGGAAAAAGAGAATCGAAACCTTATGTGAAGGGCTAAAGGGAAAAGTCTTTCTTTGGGATGATATTAAATAGGGAGGACTATCTATGTCTAAATTAGGTCAGAACTTACTTGATGGTTACAATAGATTCGCAGATGTGATTGTTGGTTGGGAGGTAGAGCAAATAAACAAAATGTTGGTAGATATGCTGCAATGGACATTTATCAACATGGATTTATGGCTGCCGTTGTCGTGGTTTGTCATGCTGTACTTATTTAGGCCAACCAAACCCTTTGTGATTGGCACTGGAATACTTGGTATTTTACTCTTTTTGAGGGGGCTTTAAAATGAGAACAGAAGTGATTAGCTTTAATGAGTTTGTAACGGATGGATATAAGGGTGGTAATAGTACAAAGTACAAAAAAGGTAATTTAAAGGAATTACTAAAGGCATCTGTTACCATTCCATTTGTTTGGGATGCATTAAAAGGTTCAAAAACATTTGCACGAGAAGCTGTAGAAGTCGGAACGGTGCCACAAGCTACAAAAGAAAGCATTCTGCATGCATTCGATCCGTTAATTGAACTGATGATTGATTTAGCTTTACCGATCGCAGGGGTAATGATAACAGGAGGGGCGTTGCTCATTTTAATAGGGCAGAAAGACAAGGGCTTTCAACTAATCCTTAACTCAAGCCTGGGCTATTGTTTGGTGCAACTAACCCCTTTACTTTTAAAATTATTGGAACAAGTCGGAAAATCAATATAAAAAAAAGAACCCCAATTGGGGCAGAGTTGGGGTAGAATTTCACCATTATTGTTCAAAAAAGTTCCGAAATCAATAAACTCTATCCTGTAAACCGTTGATATAATCGGATTTTACCCTACCTAATCCCCGGGCAACTTTTTAACCCCATCCGTTTCCTAAACTGTAGGTCGGGGGTTCGAATCCCTTCTGGGACGTCTAATAAATGGTATATAACTCGCAATATATCATCGTTTTAAGCCTTCGAGTGAAACGGTCTATGTGCGGTCAACTCACTAAATATGACCGAAAATGGATCTTCCACTGGGAGGCTTTTGTATTTCTCTAAAATGTGAATAAATGGACTTAAACTAAGGAGCAGTACTTAAACATGTATATTAATGATCGATTAGGAGAAAATACCTGTATCTTTGAGTTTACATAAGGGTGTGGGTATATTGGGGAAAGTTACTCTAAGAATTTTTGCCTTGGTCGGTCTGTTTTTATTTCCATTTGCTTTTAGAAAGAAACCAATTAAAGATTGGATCATTGTTTGACAGGTAGGTACTTAAACTTGATTAAATGACACAAGTGGTGGAAATGGTATCATACCTTCATTTCAATGAATATTAAATTTATAGTTATAAGAGTGTTTATTGAATTAATAAGAGTAAATAAGGAAAAATAGGCGCAATACTAAAATTAGTTTGTTAAGAGGTAAGTTTAAGTTATTGTTCTTGAAGGGTGCTAAGAAGAAGAAAAAATGCTCAGAGAAAATCTGAGCTTTTTGTGTTTATCGCGGATTAACAGGCAGCAATACCCCTGCTATAATTTTAAGATGAATATTAAAAGTGGAGCGGACAATCGTTCGCTTGCCGCTGAATCATAGTAAGAGATAATATGCTGCGAGTAAAACAGGAAATCGCGTGAATCCAAAAGCACAACCTTATGTCCTTAGACTGCTTGTCTACGAAATTCCTTGGAAAATTGTTTTAATAATTGTTTTGTTATCGCAGCATACCCTGCTGGATTTGGATGGACGCCATCTTGTGAAAGGTTTTGTTGATTTTTGCTATTTATGACTTTTGTTGTTTGCACAACAAGTGATGAAGGCGTTTCTTTAGCTATTTCATAGATCTTTATATTCCATTTCGATAATAAGCTTTCGGCAACACGAGCCAATTGATGTTCTGCAGGCAATGGATTGTATAACTCTAAGAGAACAATCGTAACATTAGGATTGATTTTTTTGATTTTATTAATAGTACTTGTCAAATTTTTCGTAAAAGTCGACTGCAGTGTATTAAATGACTTTACTGCCTCATAATAATCTTTTTTTCGTGCAGTTTTAAGAACATCATTGCCTCCGATATTGATTGTAATAATATCCGAATTAGCAATTTCTTGATCGTAAACTCCATCGTGAATGAGCTTATGTAAGTCCGTACTTGTCATACCATTTTTCCCCTTATTGTTATAATGAACGGTTTTATTTATCTCCTCCCCTAATTGGTTAGAGAAGTTGTAGACAAAGTTCTCTTTCTCACCTACACCAAACCCATGTATGATGGAATCACCAAGTGCTAGATGGTAAATGTCTTCCTTTTTGGATTGCCGGTAATAATCTAAGTATGTTTCTTTACTAAAGTCTTTGCCAACTGCCATACTTTCCCTCTTGAGCTTATTGATTTGATATTGAGGGGAATAAATCCATCCTCCAACACTAACTACTAGAATCAACGCGCAGATTAGTAAATATTTTAATCCTTTCATGATGAAAATCTCTCCTTCATATCCAGTATTATATCAAGGGAAATTTAACTAATACCTAGGTAGTATTTTCCACTAAAAGTAAAATCATTCGGAAAATGAATCGTTTTTTTTAATGGTAAGCGAAGAACGTAATGGAAGAGGGATTAAAATTATTTGGAAAGAAAAATGAATTTATTCTTTGAATCATTCAAAAAGTTTCGACAAATGTGATTTAAATTATTCAGTTAATGCGCATAATCGAATGATTTTGCTATCAAATCGTGACAAATTTACGAATCATGTAAAAAAAAGTCGATATTTTTAAATTTCTTTTATTGACCGTCTGCGATACTATTAAATATATGTAAGGTGTTCAATCCTTTACTGGAATAGTTGGGAACATCAAGAAAAATATATTTGTCGGAGGTTAACAATGTGAGTGTGGTCACCAGAGAAAAGCTGATGCAAAATTATACTGAAATGAATGATGAAATTTTGGTCCAGCTGTTCCAAGACGGCGATGGGGATGCATCGGAAATATTGATGAAGCGTTATAGGAGTTTTGTTCGAGCAAAGGCTAGTAGATACTTTTTAATTGGCGGTGAAAAAGAAGACATCATCCAGGAAGGAATGATCGGATTGTACAAAGCAATTCGTGACTTTAATGTGGACAAGCTTTCGTCATTTAAAGCGTTTGCAGAACTATGTATCACTAGACAAATCATTACTGCAGTCAAATCAGCTACACGGCAAAAGCATACCCCTCTAAACTCCTACATTTCTCTTAACAAGCCGATTTATGAAGAGGAGTCCAATCATACGTTGCTTGATGTTATTACTGGACCAAAGGAAAATGACCCGATGCAATTAATTATTGATCAGGAAAAAGCCAATGATTTGGAGAAAAAAATGTCTGAACGGTTAAGTGATTTGGAACGTCGAGTATTAGAATTGCATATTGCAGGTCACTCATATGTTGAGATTTCAAAAAACGTTAATACACATGTGAAATCAATTGACAACGCACTGCAACGAATCAAAAGAAAAATGGAACGCTATCTGGAAAAGAAGGAAGTTATTCTTTAATTTTATAATTGGTAGAAAGTGAGAGGGAGTTGCATAAGCAGCTCTTTTTTATTGTAAGGATTATATAAATGGTGGAGCTCCCTCTCCAAAGTTTTTAATAATTGCGGTAATGGATTGGATTTGATTCTCATCAAGGTCAAATGCATCTTTAATTTTCTCTTCTAGGTTTTCAGTTACTCTTCTTTTGCCAACTTCTACAAGTGCAATTAATGCGAAACTACAGTTCACGATTTTAGCAAAGTCTCTTTGATTCAAATTATAACTTTTCCTTAAAAATTTAATAAACTCTTTGTTCAATCACTACACCTCTTTAAATAGTAGAAATAATTTACCACCTATACTAATAATTAACCTATATTAATAGCATTGTCAAAATGTTTTTATTAATAATCTCAATGTTTTAATAAAAAAGAGAGAGTTAGTTTAATAGCGTTTTTTGATTATAATAATTCATATTTTTTTCTAAAGTTAAAATTGTTCGTAACTTCTTCATATAATTATGATAAAATAAGGTTGATTAGAACACTACTAGGGGTGCCCTTTCTATGGGCTGAGAAGAAAGATGAATTCTAACCCTTTGGACCTGACCTGGGTAATACCAGCGTAGGAAAGTAGTCAAAAATGAGTTTACCTTATTTTTGCTATTTAAACCAGGTCCGGTAGGGGCCTGGTTTTTTGTGTTTTACGGCTTAGTTATAAGGAGGTTACACATGAAGTTAGGAGCAACTTTAGATAAAGTAAGACAAGAGAACCCTCTGATTCATAATATCACAAATGTGGTAGTAACAAATTTTACTGCTAACGGGTTATTAGCGCTCGGAGCTTCACCAGTGATGGCATATGCAGTTGAGGAAGTGGCTGAAATGGCGAAAATGGCTGATGCGCTCGTTTTAAATATTGGGACTTTAGATCCGCAAAAGGTTGATTCTATGCTAATCGCTGGAAAGGCAGCAAATGAACGTGGCATCCCTGTAATTCTTGATCCAGTTGGAGCTGGAGCCACTAGTTTTCGTACTCAATCTGCAAAGAAAATTTTAGAAGAGGTACGCATAGGAGTCATCCGGGGAAATGCCGCGGAAATCGCCAATGTTGCTGGACAAAATTGGGCAATTAAAGGGGTGGATGGCGGTGTTGAACAAGGTAACGTTATCGAGTTAGCTCAGAATACCGCTAGAGAATTAGGGAATGTTGTAGTCATAACAGGGAAAGAAGATGTTGTTTCTAATGGAACAATCACGAATATTGTCAAAAATGGCCATCCGCTCTTGACAAAAGTGACTGGAACAGGTTGTCTATTAAGTTCTGTTATCGGTGCATTTACTGCAGTTGAGCAAGATATTATTTTAGCAACAACGACAGCATTAGCGTTTTACGGGGTAGCAGCTGAAAAAGCGGCATTTTTAGCGAATGGTGCTGGTCCGGGCAAATTTCAAATGGAATTTTTAAACCAACTGGCACTTGTGTCAGCCGGTGTGATAGAGAATGAAGCTGTTATTATTAATGGAGGTGCAACAAATGCAAATTAACAAAGCGTTAACAATCGCAGGGTCAGATAGTGGTGGTGGAGCAGGGATACAAGCAGATTTAAAAACATTCCAAGAACTGGGTGCTTTTGGGATGACAGCGTTAACAGCAGTAACGGCACAAAACACACTTGGTGTACAAGATGTTTTCCCACTAACTACTGAAATGGTTCAAAAACAAATGACATCCATTGGGGATGATATCGGTGTTGATGCATTAAAAACTGGAATGTTATTTAATGCAGAAATTATCAAAGTTGTTGCTGAGACGATTCGTAAATACAAGTGGGAAAAACTTGTCGTTGATCCGGTAATGATTGCAAAAGGTGGGGCATCATTGTTGCAACAACAAGCCGTTGCTGCATTGAAATCCGAATTATTGCCTTTAGCGATGGTTATCACACCAAATATTCCCGAAGCAGAGGTACTTACAGGGATGGAAATTAAAAGCAACGAAGATAAACAGGATGCTGCGAAAAGACTATATCAAATGGGCGTCAAATTCGTCATTATTAAAGGTGGCCATGATGATAATTCATTAGAATCATGTGATTATTTATATGATGGAAAGCAAATGACTATATTTCGTAGTCCAAGAATAAAAACGAAAAACACACATGGAACAGGTTGTACATTTTCTGCTGCGATTACAGCAGAACTGGCTAAAGGCGCAAATGTTCAGGAAGCCGTTTCAACCGCTAAAAACTTTATTCAATCTGCGATTGAAAATCAACTTGATATTGGAAATGGACATGGACCGACAAACCATTGGGCTTATAAAAGCAAGGCATTGAATGTTTGATTGATTGAAAAAGTGAGGGGCTAGAATATGAACCGAATCGAAGCACAGAAAATGCGAGAATTTTTGAAGGTTTATTTTATTATGGGGAGTACCAACTGTAAGAAAGACCCAGATAAAGTATTAAAAGAGGCAATTGCAGGTGGGATAACAATCTATCAATTTCGGGAAAAGGGGATTAATGCATTAGACGGCAAAGATAAACTGGAACTGGCTTTTACACTTAGAGGGGTATGTAAAGAGCATAATATTCCATTCATTGTTAATGATGATATTGATCTGGCTCTAGCTGTTGATGCTGATGGAGTTCATATCGGTCAAGAAGATGATGTAGTGAATAGGGTACGGAAAAAAATTGGAGATAAGATTTTAGGAGTATCTGTTCATAACCTTCAGGAAGCGGAAGAAGCTCTACGTCGCGGTGCAGATTATTTTGGAGTAGGACCAATTTATCCAACAAGCACAAAAACGGATACAAACCCAGTGCAAGGAGTGTCCTTTCTAAAGAAATTAAGAGCTAAGGGATATACCGTGCCAATTGTTGGGATAGGAGGAATAACTGTAGAAAATGCTTCAGCTGTAACAGAAGCGGGAGCAAATGGAGTTTCGGTAATTACTGCCTTAACGAATGCAATTAATATTACTCATGAGGCAAAGAAATTAGCAGAGGAAGCTTCTGTAGGATTAAACAAGGCCGCATCAAAATGACAATTAGTGATTGTAAATTAGAAAAATCCATCAAAAAATGACGTGTTCAATGATACACGTCATTTTTTTTGATATTTTTTTTATTATCAAACTATAAAGCTATTCTTCATGTTTGCTCATGCAATGCTCACATTCAAAGTGAAGGGATTCATGCTTTTCCTTAAACTGGCTTCCACACTCACGGCATTCCTTAATAGTTGGGTTTAATTGAATCATTGTTAATTCCTCCATTCGATTTATTGTTAAACTCAGTGTACTATAACAGAAGGTAAAAATCAATACTGTTATATAGTTATTTTTTAATTTTTTTGATTTTATTGAATTCAACAAATTTAACCCTTAAGAAAAAGCTTGTTTCCCTTATAGAAATTCCGCCATCAGATTTAAATCATCCACGTATGTTCTTGTATTTCCTGAAAAAACGCGTCGTAAATTTTTTTAACATGAATTAGATAATAACGGTGTTTTCGATGGAATTCTTTTGACAAGAGATAGAAAACAGTGTAAATTCATATAATAGTATATTCAAATAATCAGATATACATATCATAAGTGAACGGAGGAACTGTTTCTGTGTGGCAAAAGAGGTTTTTTCGAGGGCGGTATCAAGGTTATTCCCTACAAGCGCTTCAGAAAGATTTAGTTTCAGGGATTATTGTTGGAGTGATTGCGATTCCATTAGGGATGGCTTTTGCGATTGCATCAGGCGTTAAACCAGAATATGGAATCTATACAACGATCATTGCGGGGATTTTAATTTCCTTATTTGGTGGCTCAAAATATCAAATTGGAGGACCTACTGGGGCATTTATACCTATTCTATTTGGGATTGTTATGACTTATGGATTTGAAAACTTATTAATAGCAGGATTTTTAGCGGGTATTATTTTAGTTTTGATGGGAGTTTTTAAATTAGGCTCGCTAATCAAATTTATTCCTAAACCTGTAACGATCGGTTTTACGGCTGGAATTGCTGTGATTATTTTTACTGGGCAAATTGCTAATTTTCTTGGTCTGAAAGGTGTCAAACAACATGAATTGTTTATTGATAATATGAAGGAGATCATTGGAAATATTGGAACAATAAACTTCTTTAGTATTTTAACTGCAGTGATTTGTTTGATAACTATTTTACTCACACCAAAGGTTTTACCGAAAATCCCCGGACCATTAATTGGATTAATTTTTTCGACTTTGGTAGCAACTTTTTTATATCCAGGGCAAGTAGCAACAATTGGTTCAACCTATGGAGAGATCTCTAACACTTTACCGAAATTATCTTTTCCGGAAATTACATTTGAAAAAATACAGCAGCTAATACGTCCGGCATTTGTCATTGCCATCCTCGGTGCCATTGAATCTTTATTGTCTGCGGTAGTCGCAGATGGAATGACAAATAGTAAACATAATAGTAATCGGGAATTAGTCGGGCAAGGGATTGCTAATATGGTTACGCCTTTATTCGGTGGAATTCCTGCAACAGGAGCCATAGCAAGAACAGCAACAAACATTAAAACTGGAGCTTTCTCCCCATTATCTGGTGTCATACACGGAATTGTTGTATTATTGATTTTATTGCTATTTGCAACATATGCATCAAAAATACCATTAGCAAGTATGGCGCCAATTTTAATGATTGTAGCCTGGAATATGAGTCAGCGCCGAATTTTTTATCATTTATTAAAAACAAAAACAGCAGATTCTTTCATTCTCGTGGTAACCTTTTTATTAACTGTCTTTGTCAATTTGACAGTGGCAGTGGAAGTTGGTCTTGTTTTAGCGGTAATCATTTTCACGAAGCGAATGAGTGATATAATGATTACAAGAAAAGTGTTGCCAAACCCTCTTGATAAACATAAAAAAGTGGATAGTAAAGTAGTCACTAATAGTCACGACTGTCCGCAAATTAGCATTTATAATATCGAGGGTCCGTTGTTTTTCGGTGCTGCTCAAACATTTGAGCAATCGATTATGAGTACAATTAATTATAAACCGAAAATTTTACTTTTAAGGATGGGGAAAGTCCCCTTTATGGATACAACTGGAGAAGCCAATTTTGCGAGTATTGTAAAACATTTTTCCCACCATGGAATCGTGTTGATTTCAGGTATCCAACAACAACCTAAAGAGTTGCTACAAAAAACAGGTTTATACGATTATATTAAAGAAGAACATTTCTTTAATCACACTGGTGAAGCGATTAATTATGCGTTAAAACAAATCAATCAAAATAAATGTCTCGGATGTAAACATTTTGCATTTACGGAATGTGGTCATCTTTCAGGTGTGAAAAAAGAAGGTGCTAAAAAAGGTCCGGTATTTTCTAATTAATAGAGAAAGTGAGGAAATGTAGGTTGAATCTTGAAATGCAGCAATTTAAAGCGGATTTTTTTAAAGCTTTAGCTCACCCTCTGAGAATACGCATTCTTGAACTTCTATCAGAAGGTGATAAAAATGTAAATGAAATTAAAGGGCTAGTCGGCAGTGAGGGTTCTGCAGTTTCTCAACAATTAACCGTATTAAGAAATAAGAATATCGTAACTTGGATGAAAGAGGGAAACCAGGTGATATACTCCCTTAGAGATCCAATGATTATTGAATTACTTAGTGTAGCACGACAAATTTTTAATAATCATTTAGTTGATACCATTTCGATGTTAGATAAAATGAAAGAAGGTGAACAAGAATTAGAAAAGCAAACTGAAAATTGAACTGTAGGGTAAAAAACCAAGGACACTGTATATTTCATCGGTTTTTGTGAGCGAAGGTATGTACATTACGTTCGAAAAATTCTAATAACTGTATGAGTTAATTAGGCAGCTTCGTGAGAGAGATGTACCGAATGAAGAACTTATTACACAGGTTTTGTTAACCATTAATGGGGTCGCTGCAGGTATACGAAATACAGGATAATAACGAAGAAGTGCAACGAACTTTATGTTTAGTCGTTGCGCTTCTTTTTTTATACACAAAAAATTCCTTATTTATTATCGGGTGATTTTTTACCTTCTTTGGCTAATTGATCGAAGGATTTCACTTTTCCGTGTGGATTTTGTTCTTGTTTACGTTCTCTCCAAAATCTTTCTCGTTCTCGTTGTGATTGTGTCATTCCACTCTTCTCCTTTTCTAAAGTGTCAGTAATAGAATAATCCTTTGATGAGATTTTCATCCCTCCAGATTTTGTTTGGTCGCTAGATTGTCTCTTTGAATCGTAAGAAGTTCTTTAAAAAGAGTTATTTATCGCGAATAAAAAACCCCCATTTTAAAAATGGAGTTTAATAATTTTTCACCTGTTCATACATATGAATAAATTCCTCTGGGTTTGTTTTAATTTGGTAGGGATAGACACCTCGAATTGTATGCAAATATAAAAATCCATTTGTCGAAGAGATCGATTTAAAGGAAACATCGAGGACTTCATTCAAATTGAATTGATCTGTTGCACTAATGATTTTATTTTCATAAAGGATAAGTTCTTCCGTTATTTCAACCTTTTGTTGGACATTGTCTTCAATTTTCCGATGGACTTTGATATATGGTTGGGAGATTAGCATGAAAAACCACCTTTCTAAAAGGTTTTTGAAATCTTGTCTGTTAAATCTACATGAAGGCCTATATATTCGCAACATATTTGCCTCTTCTTATCATTATTTCCCACCTATATTTTTATTAAAAAAAATGAAAAATAAAGGAGAAATGAAAAGGAGGTATTCAAAATGTGGAGAAAAAAACTAACTCTGCTGACCGCGGGGATTTTAACGATTGGATTGACTGCCTGTAATGCAGACAATAATAATGCTGCGATGGACCCTAACTCTTCTGGAAGCTATGCAACAAATAATTATCGTCCATGGAGTTATGGAGAAAATGGTGATCAATATGGACTAAACACGTTTCAAGATCAAAATCAAATGAGGCCTCATACCACTGGAACAAGGGATGGGATCGATCACAATGGACCACTTACCGAAGATTACCAAAAAGAACCTGGTGATTTAGATTTTGGGACAAGGCGTGATTTTAACACTGCAAACTATGGCAGAGGAAATGGAATCGATAATTTTCGTACACGCACGAACACAAACAATCGATTTACTGATGAAGACTTAAATATCTCTAGTTTTAGTACAAATAGATCTAGCAAGGAATACCCACACACAAGAGCAATCTTGGTAAGAGAAGCAAAATATCAATATGTACCAACAAATAAAGATGGGCGTAAATGGCAACAAGGGCAAGAGCAGGCTGCACCTAACAAAGAACAGCAACCAGCCCAAAATGAAACGCAACAGGGGACACAGAATCAGCAGCAAGTAACACCGAATGAGGCTCGAGAAGAGGCGCAAAATCAGCAACAATCAACACCGAATCAAGCCCAACAGCCGCAACAAGAGCAGCAAACAGCACCTAAACAAGAAACAAATGCTGGAATTAGCCAAATTGCACAACAAGTCATTGATTTGACAAATGAGCAAAGAAAACAAAACGGATTGTCTCCTTTGCAAGCTGACACTCAATTAAATGGTGTTGCACAAAAGAAATCAGAAGATATGCAGCAAAATGGATACTTTTCACATACTAGTCCAACATATGGCTCACCTTTTGATATGATGCGTGATATGGGTGTTTCTTACAACACAGCGGGTGAAAATATTGCTCAAGGCCAACGGACACCTCAAGAAGTTGTTAAGGCATGGATGGATAGTCCGGGGCACCGCAAAAATATTTTAAGCCCAGATTTTACTCATATTGGTGTTGGATATACAGAAACTGGGCATCATTGGACACAAATGTTTATTGGAAAATAATGTTATATAGTGGAAATCTAAAATAAAAAACGTAATCCAAAGGATTACGTTTTTTGCATTTGATTAAATTTTTAATGGTAACCACTTTAATAATGGATGCTTATTTTTGTCAATTATTTTAATATCTTTCATTGATAACTTATGCTCATGATCAGCAATCCACTTTTTGACTTCTGCTTTGTCATTACAATGGGTATAGTATGTTTCTCCACCTTTACCAAGAGCGTTTATTACATACCTACAAGAAGAAGAGGTTCTCATAAGGCCCACCTTTTTCTATGATTATTTTAAATCATTATAACAAGTTTTTAGAAGAATGCTAGTGAATTTTTTGTCGAAATAATTATTTGTTTTTGCTCGGTCTCCAACTTGGAATTTAAGCCGAAACGAAGTATGTTATTTGAACTCGGAAATTTCCATTAGCCAATGCTTTACTGAATAGATGCAGACAATATCTAACTCTATTATATAACATTTAAAGATATTCATTAATAACATGTTCGTTAATTTTTAATAGGGCATTCATAAAGGTGGAGTAAATAATGATAGAAATTTCTTTATCCAACTTGTTCTGCTTTTTCTTTTTTCTTTTGTAACACCTGTTTAAGTTGCTTTTTATGTTTTCTAGAAGCAAGAATATACAAGAAATCTCCACCTTCAATAATTGTGTTTCCTGTAGGGGGGATTAATTTATCCTCTCGAATGATTGCGTTAACCAATGTGCCAGTTGGAAAAGGGATATCCAGTAAACTCATTCCGACAATTTCGGCATCCTCTTCCATTCTGTATTCTAGCATTTCTGCATCAGCTTTTCCGAGTGATATAAGTTCAAGGGTATGAGTAGGTTCTGATGCCTTCGACCCAATCAAATTTAATTTTTCAGCCAATGGAGTAATTGTAGAACCTTGGACTAAACAGCTAATTAAAACGACGAAAAATACAACATTAAACATCATTGCACTTCCCTCGATATTAGCAAGAAGCGGAAAAGTTGCTAGAACAATTGGAACTGCACCTTTGAGACCTGCCCAAGATAAGAAAAGTAGTTCTTTAAAAGTAAAATTCATTTTTATCGTCGATAGGAAAACAGCAACAGGTCTAGCAATGAAAATTAAAATCATTGAGATTAAAATACCGTTAATAAAATTGTCAACAGTGAAGAGCTGTCCTGGGAAAACGAGTAAACCGAGAATCACAAACATCATGATTTGCATCATCCAGGCAAACCCTTCTGAAAATCGAAAAATAGAATGGCGGTAAGCGATATCTGTGTTTCCGATGATGATTGCTGCAATATAAACTGCGAGAAGACCGCTTCCATTTAAAAAGGCAGTAACTCCATACGTGAGCAAAGCAAATGAAGTTGCAAATACGGGGTAAAGACCGCTAGAGTCAAGGTTGATATAGTTCAATGCCCAACCGGCTAACTTTCCGAAAATCAACCCTAATATGATACCTAAAACCATTTGAATAAGAAAAAAACCTATCATGGAAAAGATACTTGAACTTGGAACGGTAATCAGTTCAATCATGGCAACTGTTAAAAATACAGCCATTGGATCATTCGAACCAGATTCAGCTTCCAATGTGGCTCCAATCCTTGGTTTGATATTTTGTCCTTTTAATACTGCAAAAACAGCGGCAGCATCTGTAGACCCAACAATGGCTCCGAAAAGAATTGCTTCAAGCCAACCGAAATCAAGGATAAATTTAGCTGCGACAGCAACAAGAGTAGAGGTGATTAATACTCCGATCGTTGCCAGTGATAGTGAAGGAAGAATAACGGGCCTTAAAGTTGACCACTTTGTTTGGAGGCCGCCTTCAAATAAAATAACGACGAGTGCCAAAATCCCAATGAGTTGTGCAACTTTCACATTATCAAAATAAATGAAATTTCCTAGTACCATACCAACAATAATGAAGAGAACGAGTGAGGGTACACCTAAGTGAGAGGAGAATTTAGTGGTTAACACACCGACAATAAAAAGAATGCCAGCAAGTAAAACTAATGCATCCGAGTTAAAACCAAAATCATTCAATGGTATCGCCTCCTTGTCGTTAATCATCGAATTTAATGTAACTAAACTAAATTATAACATTTAATTATGTAACATAAAATTAAAAAGTCCTAGACGTTATAAAATTCAGTTAATTATGTTAAGTAAAAAAAGAGGAGAAATCACAAAATAAGTGTTGCGCATATTTTGAAGTGGTGTTATTCTGATATAACTGATTTGACAGAAGGATATTTGCTAACAACTTAGTGATCGCAAATATCTTTTTAAAAAAGTATTGACTGTACGACGAACTTATCGTATATTTAATACTCGTCATTAAAAACCACAGACATTTTTCGAAAAAATATTGACTTTGAAATATTGATGTGTTACATTAGTAGATGTCGCTTCTGGAGCGGTGTTGAAAGATTGTTCTTTGAAAACTAAACAAACAAGCGTCAACAAACAATATTTATCATGTTTCTTCTATTAATATAGTGAACATGAGCCAACGTTTTATTTTATGAGCTAAAGCTTACTCTTTATCACGCGTCAACGTTCAGTAATATTTCCGCCTAACGGCGAAAATAAACTGTCCGTAATCGCCTGATTGATTCGACTAACCATCACGGGGAAGAACGCCCCGCGACGGAAGTCTCATCTTATTGGAGAGTTTGATCCTGGCTCAGGACGAACGCTGGCGGCGTGCCTAATACATGCAAGTCGTACGAATCTGAAGGAGCTTGCTCCTGACGATTAGTGGCGGACGGG